>NZ_JBIXJX010000002.1:0-748505 GCF_052871955.1 Bradyrhizobium sp. CAR08 | reverse complement strand
CGCTGCCTTCGACAGCCGCGGCACAATAGTCGCGCCAGAACTGGCGATAGCCCGCTTCGACCTTGCGCGTGTAGATTTCGACATTGCCGGCGGGAGACGCTGCGATCCGGGCCGGCAAGTCGCTGCGCAACCTCGCCAGATACGCCGGCTGCGCCGCATATTTGCAGGCGATCGCGGCATAGCCCTCGTCGTCCTCGGCGACCCAGTCGTCGAGACCGACCGCAGCCACGATCGAACCACCGGCACGCGACGAGGCGCCGTTGCCAAGCTTGGCCACGACCGGAACGCCCGCATAGAGCGATTCCCAGGTGCTGACGCCGCCGTTTTGCGGGAATGTGTCGAGCGATATGTCGACGTTCGCAAACGCCCGCAGGTGCTCGGGGCGCGGCGACGAGCCCAGGCAGGTGACATTCTCCTCGGCAACGCCCTGTGCCACGAACCGCGCGACCAGATTGTCGCGCAACATGGGATCGTCAAGCAGAGTATGCTTGATGATGATCTTCGAACCCGTCACCTCGCGCATCACTTTCGACCACACCCCGATGGCCTCGTCTGAGATCTTGTAGATGCGGTTGAACACGCCGAAGGTGACATGGCCGTTGCGGAGCATGGGCGGCTCCGATGCAGGTAGATCCAAAATGGGATCGATCGTGATCAGGCACGGCAGGTCGTAGACCTTTTCAGCCAGCAGATGGCGCGCCGATTGCGGAATGAAGACCGGATCCGCGAGCACGTAGTCCATGGTCTGAAGGCCCGTGCCCGTGGCGTGACCAAACCCGGAGACTTGGATCGGGGCCGGCTTGCGGGCGAAGACATGGAGCCTGTTGCCGGTCGTGTGCCCGGATACGTCGATCAGGATATCGACCTTGTCGGCCTGGATGCGATCGGCCAACTCGTCATCCGACATCTGCCAGGCGTCGACCCAGACATCCGCCGAGGACCTAAATGCGGCGGTCATCTCATCTCTTACCGGCGAGCACGAATAGCAGACGATCTCGAACCTGGCGTGATCATGATGGCGCAGCACCGGCAACAGAGCGAACGCCGCCGAGTGATGCCAAAACTCGGCAGCAACATAGCCGACCACGATCCGCCTGTCGGGATCAAGCTGCCGGGGGGCAAGAGTCCTTCGCGGCAACTTCGAGCCGATCGCGTCCCACCACTGCTTTCGTGCGGCCTGCTGAACCGCGAAATCGGCCTCGGAGAGATAGTCGAGGAAGAAGATCTTCCGGCCGATCAAGGATGCATCCGGCACAATGGCCAGCGCCGCATCGAGAAGCTCGATCGCCGATGCGATCTCTCCCTGATTTGCAAAACAAGCGCTCAGCAGCGCCATCGCGATCGCTGAGCGTGGATATTCCTCCAGCAACATGGTGCAGGCTAAAATCGCTTGCGCCGTGTTTCCCATGGCGAGCGCGACTTGTGCCTTCCCCTGCAAGGCCACCTCGAGCTTGGGCGCAAGCGCAAGGGCCGCGTCGAAATCCGCCGCCGCCTGTTCCAACCTCGACGTCTCAAGATTGAGCCGTCCACGGTTCGCCAGGATTTTCGCCGAGCCTGGCCTGATCGCGAGCGCCGCCTCCAGCGCGCCTTTGGCCTCGTCGAAGTTTTTGAGCTCGATATTGACCAAACCTTTGCCGACGAGCGCCTCGACGTTTCGCGGCTGAAACAACAGTGCGCGCTCGAAGCTCTGTTTGGCGCGATCAAGCTGGCGCAGCGCGAGCTCTGCCAGGCCGCGATTGCAAAGCGCATCGGCATGATCGGGCTTCAGCCCGATGGCGCGATCGTACAGTTCGATAGCCTGCTCGACGCGGTTTAGATGCAACAAGGTATTGCCGAGATTGGCCAAGGCCATCGGGAAGCTGGGCTTCAACGCGATGGCTCTCTCCAGGGACGTACGCGCGTCCTCATATTCCCCAAGTGCGAAATGCGTGGCTCCCAAATCGGAAAAAGCCTGTGCCGAGCGTGGGTCGACCGTCACGGCATATTTGAGGGCCTGTTTCGCTGCCTCGAAGTGTCGGCTCGCGAACGCGCCCAAGCCAAGCAGGTGCAAGGCGCCGAAATGCTCCGGAAGTTCATTCAGGATCTGGCGGCAGAGCGCCTCGGTCTCCGCATACCGGCCCTGGCCATAGGCCGCATTCGCGGTCGAAATGATCGCGTCCGCCTGCTTCTTCAATTTCTTCTGCAATCGCGCGTTCTGGAACGCGCGCGCGCCGGCGCCGCTGCTCTGCAAGGATTCTCTCCGGAGGATGCCCGAGACGATTCTAGCTGATTCGCGGCCAGAGCCGCCGGTTTAGGCGGCCCGGCAATCCCCCGGAAGATGCCGGTGCCCAACCCGGGCCTCGCCTACGCAACGTCAGCGTTATCCGCGGCGGCGGCACAATAGTCGCGCCAGAACTTTCGGTAACCCGCCTCGAGCTCCCGCGTGTAGGTCTCGACATTGCCGGCGGGCGAAGCCGCGATCCGGGCCGGCAATTCCGTGCGCAATTTCGCCAGATAATCGGGCTGTGACGCAAACCTGCGAGCAATCTCGACATAGCCATTGTCATCTTCGGCCACCCAGTCGCCGAGGCCGACGGCAGTCACGATAGAGGCGCCGGCACGCGAGGAGGCCCCGATGCCGAGCTTGGCCACGACGGGAACGCCCTTGTAGAGAGATTCCCAGGTGCTGATGCCGCCATTTTGCGGGAACGTGTCGAGGGACATATCGACCTGGGCGAAAGCCGCCAGATGGTCGTCGCGCGAGGTGGTGCCGAGGCAGGTGATGTTCTCCTCGACAACGCCCTGCGCGAGGAAACGCGCGACCAGACTATCGCGCAGCAGGGGATCATCGAGCAGACCATGCTTGAGGACCATCTTCGATCCCGGCAACTCCCGCATGATGCGCGACCACACACGGATCGCATCATCCGATATTTTGTAAATGCGGTTGAACACGCCGAAGGTGACGTAGCCGTTGCGGAGCATCGGCAGATCCGAAGGCGCCAGATCCGAGACAGGCTCCATGGTGATCAGACACGGCAGATCGTAGATTTTCTCGGCAAACAGATGCCGAACCGACGGCGGAATGAAAATGGGATCCGCGAGCACGTAGTCCATAATCGGCATGCCTGTGCCCGTCGCGTGTCCGAAGCCAGTGGCCTGGATCGGGGCCGGCTTACGCGCAAAACACTGCAGCCTGTTACCGGTCGTGTGGCCCGAAACGTCGATCAGGATGTCGACATTGTCGGCCTGGATACGATCGGCGAGTTCGTCGTCCGAAATCCCCCAGGCATCGACCCAGACGTCGGCCAATGATTTGAACATGGCGGTGTACTCGTCCGCGCCCGGCCATGAGTAGTAGCAGATGATTTCAAATTTAGTGTGATCATGATGGCGCAGCACTGGCAGCAGCGTGAGCCCCGCGGAGTGCTGCCGGAATTCGGCAGCGACATAGCCGACCACGATCCGCTTTTCCGGGTCCAGCGGCCGCTTCGGCAACTCCCTTCGCGGCTGCTTGGAGCCGATCTGGTCCCACCAGGATTTTCGCACCGCCTGCTGGACCACGAAATCGGCCTCGGCGCGGTAGTCCTCCAGGAAGATCTTTCCTCTGATCGCATCCCCATAGTCCGGCCGGACTGCCAGCGCGCGATCGAGATACTCGATCGCTGCGTCCATGTCCCCCTGGTTCGAATAAGAGAAGCCCATCAGCGCCAGCCCCACCTCGGAGCGCGGATTTTGCTCGATCAGGGCCGTTGCGGCTGCCATCGCCTGCGCGGTCTTTCCCATGACGAGGCAGGCCTGGGCCTTGCCGCGTAGCGCCAGCTCGAGCTTGGGCGAGATCGCAAGCGCCGCCTCGAAATCCGCAAGCGCGGGCTCCAGGCGCTGCAACTCGTAACTGAGCCGCCCGCGTTGGGCCACGATCCTCGGCGAGCCGGGCTTGATCGCCAGCGCCATGGCAAATTTGGCGGCCGCCTCGTCGTGGTGCCGCAGCTCCATGCTGACCATGCCGCTGCCGACGATAGCCTCGGCGTGACGGGGCTGAAACAGCAGGGCGCGGTCGAAGCTTTCCTTGGCGCGCATGATCTGTCCAAGCACAATCTCGACCATACCGCGATTGCAGAACGCGTCGGCATAATCCGGCTTGATCTTGATGGCGCGCTCATGCAGCTCGAGCGCCTGTTCGTACTGCCCCAGATGCATCAGCGTGTTGCCGAGGTTGGTCAGCGCGACCGCAAAATTCGGCTTTAGCGCGATGGCCCTCTCCTGGCACCGCCGCGCCTCCTCGTAATTGCCGAGATCGAAATGCACGGTCGCGAGGTTGTTATGGGCATCGTGCAGGCGCGGATCGAGCACAATCACGCGCTTGAGCAGCTGTTGCGCCTCCTCCAGGCGCCGGCCGTCATGCGCGCACATGCCGAGCAGGTGCAGAGCGTCGACATGATCGGGCAGCGCTTTAAGGATCTCCCGGCAGAGTGCTTCAGTCTCAGCATATCGGCCCTGGCCATAGGCGGTAGCCGCGGCGGAGAGGACGGCGTCCGCCTGCTTCATCAATTTCTTCTGCAATCGCGCGTTCTGGAATGCGCGCGCGCCGCCGCTGCTCTGCAAGGTGTCTCTCCGGAAGATGGCCCGGGGCAGAGTCTAACTGATTCGCAAGCCCGACCTGCCGGTCAGCTGGCACGGTGACACCCCCGGGATTTCCCGGGGCTCAGCGGCCCGGCGCTGCCGGTCCCCTACGCAACCTCGCTGCCTTCGACAGCCGCGGCACAATAGTCGCGCCAGAACTGGCGATAGCCCGCTTCGACCTTGCGCGTGTAGATTTCGACATTGCCGGCGGGAGACGCTGCGATCCGGGCCGGCAAGTCGCTGCGCAACCTCGCCAGATACGCCGGCTGCGCCGCATATTTGCAGGCGATCGCGGCATAGCCCTCGTCGTCCTCGGCGACCCAGTCGTCGAGACCGACCGCAGCCACGATCGAACCACCGGCACGCGACGAGGCGCCGTTGCCAAGCTTGGCCACGACCGGAACGCCCGCATAGAGCGATTCCCAGGTGCTGACGCCGCCGTTTTGCGGGAATGTGTCGAGCGATATGTCGACGTTCGCAAACGCCCGCAGGTGCTCGGGGCGCGGCGACGAGCCCAGGCAGGTGACATTCTCCTCGGCAACGCCCTGTGCCACGAACCGCGCGACCAGATTGTCGCGCAACATGGGATCGTCAAGCAGAGTATGCTTGATGATGATCTTCGAACCCGTCACCTCGCGCATCACTTTCGACCACACCCCGATGGCCTCGTCTGAGATCTTGTAGATGCGGTTGAACACGCCGAAGGTGACATGGCCGTTGCGGAGCATGGGCGGCTCCGATGCAGGTAGATCCAAAATGGGATCGATCGTGATCAGGCACGGCAGGTCGTAGACCTTTTCAGCCAGCAGATGGCGCGCCGATTGCGGAATGAAGACCGGATCCGCGAGCACGTAGTCCATGGTCTGAAGGCCCGTGCCCGTGGCGTGACCAAACCCGGAGACTTGGATCGGGGCCGGCTTGCGGGCGAAGACATGGAGCCTGTTGCCGGTCGTGTGCCCGGATACGTCGATCAGGATATCGACCTTGTCGGCCTGGATGCGATCGGCCAACTCGTCATCCGACATCTGCCAGGCGTCGACCCAGACATCCGCCGAGGACCTAAATGCGGCGGTCATCTCATCTCTTACCGGCGAGCACGAATAGCAGACGATCTCGAACCTGGCGTGATCATGATGGCGCAGCACCGGCAACAGAGCGAACGCTGCCGAGTGGTTCCTGAATTCGGAAGCGACATATCCGATCAAAATCCGCTTGTCCGGATCAAGCGTGCGGGGCGCCAACGCCCTTTGCGCCAATTTGGCGCCGATCGCGTCCCACCATTGTTTTCGCGCAGCCTGCTGAACCGAAAAATCGGCCTCCGGGAGATAGTCCAGGAAGAATATCTTGCGCCCGATCAAGTCCGCATAATCAGGCGCCATTGCCAGCCCGGCGTCGAGATGTTCGAGCGCCGTCGCGATGTCTCTCTGGCTCGCATAGCAGGAAGCAAGGAGCGCAATTCCGATGTCGGACCGCGGATTTTCCTCCAGCAAGGTCTCGACGGCCGCAATCGCCTCGGCCGTGTTGCCCTTGACAAGGTTGACTTGCGCCTTTCCCTGCAAGGCCACTTCGAGCCTCGGCGAAAGCGCCAGCGCCGCATCAAAGTCCGCGAGCGCCTGCTCCAGCCGCAACAGATCGAGATTGAGCCGTCCGCGCTGCGCCAGAATCTTCGGCGAATCCGGCTTGATCGCGAGCCCTGCCGCGATCGCCGCGGCCGCCTCTTCGTAGTGCCGGAGCTCGATGCATACCATGCCCCTGCCTGCGATCGCTTCCGCGTGACGCGGTTGAAACGCGAGGGCGCGATCGAAACTCTCCTTGGCGCGCTGGGACTGGCCTTCGATCAGCTCCGCCATGCCCCGATTGCAAAATGCATCGGCATAGTCCGGCTTCAGCCTGATAGCGCGATCGTGCAGCTCGATAGCCTGCTCGGCAAGGCCCATGTGCAGCAGCGTATTGCCGAGATTGGTCAAGGCGATCGGAGAATTCGGCTTCAGCGCAACGGCCTTCTCCTGGCATGCGCGAGCCTCCTGAAACTTCTGGAGGGTGAAATACACCGCCCCGAGATTACCATGGGCATCGGGCGAACGCGGATCGAGCACGGTCGCGCGCTCGAGCAGTTGTTGCGCCTCATCGAGCCGCCCGCCATCATACGCGCGCAGACCGAGCAAGTGCGCGGCGTCGAAATGATCCGGAACCTCCGTCAAAATCCGGCGGCAGAGTGTCTCGACCTCCGCGTATCTGCCCTGGCCGAGTGCCTGAACCGCGGCGGACATGAGTGCGTCCGCCTGCTTCTTCAATTTCTTTTGCAATCGCGCGTTCTGGAATGCGCGCGCGCCGGCGCTGCTCTGCAAAGTCTCTCTCCGGAGGATGGCCCGAAAAGAGCTTGGCCGATTCGCATGGTGCCAAGCTGGCGGGCCGGTTAGACCCGCGACGCCACCGGATTGCAGGTGCTCAGCGCAGGATCTGGCTCAGGAACAGTTTTGTTCGGGCGTGCTGTGGGGCCGCGAAGAACTCGTTGGGCGTGTTGGCTTCGATGATCTGGCCCGCGTCCATGAACACCACGCGGTTGGCGACCTCGCGGGCAAAGCCCATCTCGTGGGTGACCACCAGCATGGTCATGCCCTCCTCGGCAAGGTCGACCATGGTGTCCAGCACCTCCTTGACCATTTCGGGGTCGAGCGCCGAGGTCGGCTCGTCGAACAGCATCACCTTCGGGTTCATCGTCAGCGCGCGGGCGATCGCGACGCGCTGCTGCTGACCGCCGGACATCTGTCCCGGAAACTTGTTGGCCTGGTGCGGGATCTTGACCCGCTCCAGAAACTTCATCGCCGCAGCCTCGGCGTCCTTCTTGGGGATGTTGCGCACCCAGATCGGCGCCAGCGTGCAATTGTCCAGCACGGACAGGTGCGGAAACAGGTTGAAGCTCTGGAACACCATGCCGACTTCGCGCCGCACCGCATCGACGTGCTTGAGGTTCGGCCCGAGCTCGATGCCGTCAACGACGATCTCGCCTTCCTGAAACTCCTCGAGCGCGTTGATACAGCGGATCAGCGTCGACTTGCCCGAGCCGGAGGGGCCGCAGATCACGATGCGCTCGCCCTTCTCGACCGTAAGGTCGATGTCGCGCAGCACGTGAAACTCGCCGTACCATTTGTTCAGGCCGGAAATCTTGACGATGGGGTCGGACATGGTGACCTCGATCAGTTGCGGCGGTGAGCGTTGAGGCGGTGCTCAACGAAGAGCGAGTAGCGTGACATTCCAAAGCAGAAGATGAAGTAGATGATCCCGGCGAAGGCGAACCCTGTGAAAGCGGTCGATGGCGACGACCATTTCGGATCCGAGAACGACGCCCGCAGCGAGCCGAGGAGATCGAACAGCGCCACGATCGAGACCAGCGAAGTGTCCTTGAACAGCGAGATGAAGCTGTTGACGAGGTTCGGAATGACGTGGCGTAGCGCCTGCGGCAGCACGATCAGCGAGGTCGTCTTCCACCAGGACAGCCCCAATGCCGCGGCCGCCTCGCCCTGCCCGCGCGGGATCGCAGCCAGCCCGCCGCGGACGTTCTCGGCCTGATAGGCGCCCGTGAACAGAGAGATTCCAATCAGCGCACGCACGAGACCATCGACCGTGAAATTGCCCGGCAGAAACAGCGGCAGCATGTAGGTGGCAAAGAACAGCACGGTGATCAGCGGCACGCCGCGCCAGAACTCGATGAAGGCGATCGAGAAGATCCGGATCAACGGAATGGTCGAGCGGCGGCCAAGCGCCAGCGCAATGCCGATCGGCAGCGAGGTGACGATGCCGGTGACGGAGACCACCAGCGTCACCAGAAGTCCGCCCCACAGGTTCGTCTGCACGATCGGCAGTCCGCCGTGATCGAGCCCCATCAGCTTGATCACGATTGCGATGGCGGCGAAGGTGACGATGCTGGATGTGAGGGCCCGCCCCCCGGTGCGGAGGCCGCCGCCGAGAACGAAGGCGATCAGTGAGACGATCGCGGCAGTGATGGCGAAATCGGCCCAGACCGACTGGCCTGTCCCCTGCAACTGGTCACGCAGCCAGGTCAGCGGAAAGATCAGCCAGTAGATCGCGGTACCCACGAGCACGATGACATTGCCGACGACCCACAACAGCGGTGCGGCAGAGGAGGTCTTGCCGAGACCGAGCAGAGCCTGCCCGGCGCCGATGATGCTGTCGTCGAACAATTGCAGCAGGTCAGCGGTCCAGCTCAGGCCAAATCCCTTGATGCCGCCGCCATGCAGCAGAAAGAATGCGACCACCGGAAACGCAAGGAAGAACAGGCCAGCGTTCAATCCTTTCGACGGCAGTCGCGGAATGAGCAACGGCACCAACAGGACTACTGACAACACGAGCGTGAGGTTGACCCGCCAGCGTTCGGCTTCGGGGTAGAAGCCGTAGATCAGTTGCGGCAGCTTGGCCTGGATGTAGGGCCAGCAGGCGCCGACCGTAAAGCCGGCGTTCTCGGCGAGGCAGGCCGTGCGATCCTTGCCGGTCCAGACTGCATCGACCATCAGGAATTTGACGGAAGGAATGATGGTGAACCAGAGCAGCAAGGCGCCGACGATCGTGAGCAGGATGTTGGTCGGCGAGTTGAACAGGCGCGTCCGCACCAGGCCGACGAAGCCCGTGGTCTTCACCGGCGCGGGACGCTCATCCAGAAGATCCCGGCGAACGAAACTGGACGAGGTGATATCGCTCATGCGCCGAGACTCCGGCTGACGCGCCAACCGTAGACGCTCATGACGGCGCTGGTGATCAGCGAGATCAGGAGATACACGCCCATCGTCATGGCGATGATCTCGATGGCCTGCCCGGTCTGGCTCAGCGACGTGCCGGCGAACACGGAGACGAGGTCGGGATAGCCGATCGCGACGGCCAGCGACGAATTCTTGGTGAGATTGAGGTACTGGTTGGTCAGCGGCGGAACGATGACACGCATCGCCTGCGGCACGACGACCAGGCGGAGCGTCGTGCCGCGGCTCAGGCCCAGCGACGATCCCGCCTCCATCTGTCCGCTGTGGACGGAGAGGATGCCCGCGCGCACGATCTCGGCAATGAAGGCGGCCGTATAGGTCGACAAGGCCAACGTGAGCGCCACGAACTCCGGGATGATCCGCGAGCCACCGGCGAAATTGAAACCCTTGAGCTGCGGCAGCTCGAAGCTGAAGGGCAGACCCGCTACCAGCATGGTGACGAGCGGCAGTCCGAACAGCAGGCCCAGCATATAGGGCCAGATCCGGATCACCTGACCCCGCTCGAACAGCGCCCGGCGCGCATGGATGCGCAACGCCACCGAAGCCACAATGCCGAGCGCCAGCACCGCCAGAAACGCCTCGAAGCCGCTCTCGCCGATCGGGCGGGGAATGACGAGACCGCGATTGCTGACGAAAGCTATGCCGAGCAGCGAAATGCTCTGTCGTGGATTGGGCAAGGCCGCGAGCACCGCCAGGTACCAGAACAGGATCTGGAATAGCAGCGGCAAGTTGCGGATGATCTCGACATAAATTTCGCCAATGCGCGCGAGCAGCCAGTTGGGCGACAGCCGGCACAGCGCGACGATGAAGCCGATCAAGGTGGCGAACACAATGCCCACCACCGAGACCACGAGCGTGTTGAGGAGCCCGACCAGGAATACGCGCAGGAACGTGTCCGAGCCGGTATACGAGATCAGCGTCTGATTGACGTCGAAACCGGCGTTGTTCGCGAGGAAGCCGAAGCCGGCGGCAATATGCTGGTTCTCGAGGTTGGCGCGGGCGTTGGAGACGATTTCATAGGCAATCCAGCCCAGGATCGCAGCGAAGGCAAACTGGACGGCGATGCCGTTCCAGCCCGTCTTGCCCCCCAGCACGCGCCTGATCTTCAGCGCGATCTGGGGCGGGGGTTTGCGAGCCTCGATGCTCATCGCCGCGAGCGCGGGTCAGGCGGGATCAGCGGATCGGCGGGGCGTATTGGAGACCGCCCTTGTTCCAGAGATTGTTGAGACCCCGATTGATACCGAGCGGCGAGCCTGCGCCGACATTGCGGTCGAACACTTCGCCGTAATTGCCGACGGCCTTCACGATGCGCACCACCCAATCCTTGCTTAGGCCGAGCTGTTCACCGAAATTGCCATCGGTACCCAGAACGCGCTTCAGTTCAGGATTTTCCCCTTTCGCCTTTTCGTCGACGTTTTTCGCGGTCACGCCGAGCTCTTCGGCGGTGATCATGGCAAACAGCGTCCATTTCACGATGTCGAACCATTGGTCGTCGCCGTGGCGCACCATCGGACCGAGCGGCTCCTTCGAGATGATTTCCGGGAGCACCATGTGATCGCCGGGATTGGCAAGCTTCAGGCGGTTGGCGTACAGGCCCGACTGGTCGGTGGTGAAGACGTCGCAGCGCCCGGCCTCGTAGGCCTTGACCGTTTCGTCGTTGGTGCCGAACGCGATCACCTCGTACTTCATGTTGTTGGCCTTGAAGTAGTCGGCGAGATTCTGCTCGGTCGTGGTGCCGGTCTGGACGCAGACCGACGCGCTGTTGAGCTCGAGCGCCGAGTTCACCTTGAGCGACTTCTTCACCATGAAGCCCTGCCCGTCATAATAGGTCACGCCGGTGAAGTTGGCGCCGAGCGAGGTGTCGCGCGAAATGGTCCAGGTGGTGTTGCGCGACAGCACGTCGACTTCGCCGGATTGCAGCGCCGTGAAACGGTCCTTGGCGGAGAGCGGCACGTATTTGACCTTGGTCGGATCGTTGAAGATCGCCCCGGCGATCGCGCGGCAGACGTCGACATCAAGCCCGGTCCAGTTGCCCTTGTCGTCCGGCGAGGAGAAGCCGGGCAGACCCTGACTGACACCGCAGGACAGCATGCCCCGGTCCTTGACGGTCTTGAGCGTTTGCGCATCGGCGGCTTGGGCAGACAGGCCGGCGGCGAGGGCGAGAGAGAGAGCCAGGGTTACGCGTTTCATGGGCTTTGGGCCTTTCAAAGTCGTCTCAAGGTCAGGAACGTTGTCTTTGCGATCGCCTCTGCCAGGGCTAGCCGTCTCAAGACCAGCCCTGCAAGAGTCATGCTGGAAATCCTTGCCGATCACCCGCCGATCCCGGGAGGCCCTGCCTTAATCCCCGCCGACAGGCGCCCGCCGTTACGGCTGTGGCGCTTGGTCCGGTCAGGCGATGGATCGAAGGTCGCGGCAGGCCCCTCAACATGCGGCGACTGAATAGCACCTGCGATAACAGAACGACTGGCCTGCCGGGTCAAGGGGTTGACGGGACTCTTCTGTGTTCTGTTATTAACGACAGCGGCCTTTCGGCCAGCCCGCGGGCGCAGCGTGCCTGGTGGAAACGCGCTTTTGAAAGCAGACGCATGGATTCCTCACCCCCCTCCGAACAGCACGCCGAGACCCGGCTGGTCACCTCCGGCCGCGACACCAAGGCGCAGAAGGGGTTTGTCAATCCTCCGGTGTTCCACGGCTCGACCGTGCTCTATCCGACCGCCGAGGACCTGCACGCCCATCGCGGCGAGTTCACCTATGGCCGCCATGGTTCCCCCACCACCAAGGCGTTCCAGGAGACGCTGATGACGCTAGAGGGGCCGCAATGCGCCGGCGTCGGCATCGTGCCGTCGGGTCTGTCGGCGATCTCGACCACCCTGCTCTCGGTGCTGAAGGCCGGCGACCACATCCTGGTCTGCGATAACGTCTATCGGCCCTCGCGCAATTTCTGCAACGGCATGCTCACCCGCTACGGCGTCGAGACCACCTATTTCGATCCGATGATCGGCGCCGGCATCGACAAGCTGTTCAGGCCCAACACAAGCGCTGTGCTGGTCGAGGCGCCAGGCTCGCAGTCGTTCGAGATGCCAGACATCCGCGCCATCGCCGAGGTCGCGCATGCCCGCGGCGCGATCGTCATCGACGACAACACCTGGGCGACGCCGCTCTATCACCGCTCGCTCGAACAGGGCGTCGACATCAGCATGCAGGCCGCCACCAAATATATCGGCGGTCATTCCGACATCATGTTCGGCACCATCTCGGCCAATGCCAGGGCATGGCCGCAGATCGCCGAAGGCATCCGCCTGCTCGGCGTCTGTGCCGGTCCCGATGACGTCTTCCTGGCACTGCGCGGCCTGCGTACGCTGTCGGTGCGGCTGGCGCAGCATCATCGCTCCGGGCTCGACATGGCGCGCTGGCTTGCGAGCCGTCCCGAGGTCGCGCGCGTGCTGCATCCGGGGCTCGAGACCGATCCGGGTCATGCGATCTGGAAGCGCGACTTCACCGGCGCTTCGGGCCTGTTCAGCATCGTCTTGAAGCCGGCGCCGCAGAAGGCGGTCGACACCATGCTCGATACGCTCAAACTGTTCGGCATGGGCTTTTCCTGGGGCGGCTTCGAGAGCTTGGCGATTCCCTTCGATTGCGACGCCTATCGCACCGCCACGACATGGTCGCCGGGCGGCCCGACGCTGCGTCTGCATATCGGGCTCGAAAGCGTCGACGACCTCAAGGCCGACCTCGATCGCGGCTTCGCTGCCCTCAAGGCAGCAATGTGAGCCTGCTCACAAGGCATCACGCCGTGGGAACGTGCAGAAGCCGCAAACGTTAACGCCGACGCGCCAACAAATGGTTTGAACCTCAAGCATTTGGCGCTAGCCTCACCAATCGACTCCAATCCGGACACGGAGCATGGGAACGTTGGTACTGCTCGATCTGATGGGCGGCGTGGCGCTGTTGCTGTGGGGCCTGCACATGGTCCACAGCGGGATTCTGCGCGCCTTTGGCCCGGACTTGCGACGGCTCCTCGGCAAGGCGCTTGGTAACCGCTTCAACGCGTTCGCCGCCGGTCTCGGCCTTACTGCCCTGCTCCAGAGCAGCACCGCGACCGCGCTGCTCACGAGTTCGTTCGCAGCCGAGGGCTTGCTCAGCCTGGTCACCGCGCTCGCCATCATGCTCGGCGCCAATGTCGGCACGACGTTGATCGTGCAGGTGCTGTCGTTCAACATCGCCGCCGTCGCGCCGGTCCTGTTCGTGCTCGGACTGGTCGCCTTCCGCGTGGGTCCACGCTCACGGATCAAGGACGTTGGCCGTGTCTTGATCGGCCTCGGGCTGATGCTGCTGTCGCTGCACATCCTGCTCGACACGCTGGCGCCGGCCGAGAACGCGCCGGGCGTCCGCATCGTGATGTCCTCCATCACGGGCGATCCCGTTCTGTGCATCGTGATCGCGGCGCTCGTCACCTGGGCGGTGCATTCGAGCGTCGCCAGCGTGCTGCTGATCATGTCGCTCGCCTATTCGCAGTTCATCTCGCCTTACGCGGCGCTCGCACTGGTGCTTGGCGCCAATCTCGGCAGCGCCATCAATCCCGTATTCGAAGGCGCCAAGCGTGACGATCCCGCCAGTTATCGCCTGCCGGTGGGCAATCTCGTCAACCGCGTGATCGGGATCGCCTTGGTCCTGCCCTTCCTGGGCCCGATCGCCGAGCACATGCACGCCTGGCAGCCCGATCTCGCCAGGATGACGGCGGCGTTTCATATCGCCTTCAACGTCGGCACGGCCATCATCTTCATCGGCCTGCTCGATACCGTGTCGCGCCTGTTGACCCGGCTCCTGCCCGATCGTGTTCAGGAGGCCGATCCGGCCCGGCCGCGCTATCTCGACGAAACCGCGCTGGAGTCGCCGTCGCTGGCGCTGGCCGATGCCGGCCGCGAAACCCTGCGCATGGGCGATCTCGTCGAGATCATGCTGCGCAAGGTGATGGCGGCGATGATGAGCGGCGACCGTGCGCTGGTCGACCAGGTCTCGAAGATGGACAACATCGTCGACGGCCTCGACGAAGCCATCAAGCTCTACGTGACTAAACTCATGCGCGGCAGCCTCGACGAGAGCGAGGGCCGGCGCGCGATGGAGATCATCTCCTTCGCCATCAATCTGGAACATATCGGCGATATCATCGACAAGAGCCTGAGCGAGCTCGCGACCAAGAAGATCAAGCGTCGCTTCCAGTTCTCGCCCGAGGGCGCCGAGGAGCTCGCCGCCTTCCACAAGCGCACGATGGATTCGCTGCGCATCGCCTTCGGCGTCTTCATGTCGGGCGACGCCAACGAGGCGCGCAAGCTGCTGGTGGAGAAGACTGCGCTGCGCAATACCGAGCTTGCCGCCGTCGAGCGCCACCTCGACCGCCTGCGCGAGGGCCGCCCCGAGACAATCGAAACCACGTCGCTGCATCTCGACGTGCTGCGGGACCTGCGCCGCATCCACTCGCATATCTGCTCGGTCGCCTATCCCGTGCTCGACGCGGCCGGGGAGCCCCATCGCAGGCACGAAGCGGAGACCGCCGCCCTGCCCGCGCCGGGCGCGGCGTCCGCGTTGCCGCGCTAGCCTGGATCAGCGCTCCAGCGTCTTTGACGCGCGGCCGCGGTTCTTCACAATCAACATGATGTTACGGATATAGATGACGGTCGCGAGCGCCTGGCCGAGGATGATGACAGGCTCGCGCTTGACGACGCCATAGACCAGCGTCATCAGCCCGCCGCCCATCGAGCAGAACCAGAACGCCATCGGCACCACGCTGTTGCCGGCGCGCTCGCTCGCGATCCACTGCACCAGGAAGCGTGCCGTGAAGAACAGCTGCGCGACGAGGCCGAACGCGAGCCAGAAGTCGAACTTGGCCACGAAGACATCGTAGAAATAATTGCTCAGCGCCTGACCGTATTGGATGATCATGCCGTCACCTCAGTCACATCCGGCGTCGGCTTCTTGCGGCGGATCAGCCACCAGACGCCCACGAGATCCATGATCCCGATCCACAGCCGGTCGAAGAAACCGTAGTTTGACACGCCGGAGCGGCGCGGACGGTCGATCACGTCGACATAGGCGATCTCGTAACCCTCGCGGCGCACCAGCGCCGGCAGGAAGCGGTGCAGCCCGTCGAAATAGGGCATCATCAGGAACACCTCGCGCCGGAACGCCTTCAGGCCGCAGCCGGTGTCGCGCGTACCGTCCTTCAGGATCGCGTTGCGGACGCCGTTGGCGACACGTGACTGGAATTTCTTGAAGCCGGTATCCTTGCGGCCGACGCGTTGTCCAGCCGCAAGTCCGACCTTGCTTCCGTTCTCGACAGCCGAAATCAAGTCCGGCAGGAAGGCCGGATTGTTCTGGCCGTCGCCGTCGAGCGTCGCCACGATCGCGCCGCGTGCCGCACGTACGCCGCTGCGCACGGCCGCGGATTGGCCGCCTGATTTGGCGTGGCGCAGCTGGCGCAGATTGTCCCGCTGCTTCATGACGGCGCCAAGCCGTTCGCCGGTCGCGTCGGTCGAACCGTCGTTGACGTAGATGATCTCATAGGCCCAGCGGCCGTCGAGCGCCGCGCCGATCTCCTCGATCAGCGGCACGATGTTGTCGGCTTCGTTGCGCACGGGAACGACGATGGAAACCGAGGGCTGGAAAACCGAAGGCTGGGACGACAAATCGAAGCTCGTGGTTGGAATTGGCTTGCCTTAAGGAACCGGCGGTCCCGGCAGGCAGCCGCTTTTATGGGGCGGATGCCCCGTGGGCAACCCTTTTGAGGCGGCCCGAGACCGCCCCTGCAAGAGGCACAATGGTGCCGTCGGCACGGATGGCAAAGCCGAGCCTGCGGGCCGCGAACCAGTAGCGCACCGCCAAGGCGCCGACCAAGCCGACCAGGGCGCCGGCCACCACGTCACTCGGGTGGTGCGCAAGCAGCACCAATCGCGTTAGCAGGATCACGATCGCGTAAGTGAACATGAACACGCGCAGGCGCGGCCACAGCGCCGAGACCGCGAACGCCAGCGCGAACGCCGTCACCGCATGACCCGACGGCAGGCTGGCATAGGCCCCGGTCCCCTCGAATGGGACGAAGTTGAACGGATTGGCCTTGCCGCCGACGAACGGACGTCCTCGACCGATGAGATATTTCAGGATCTCGGCGACGAATACGGGCACGGCAACAGACAAAAACATGAACTGCAGCCGCGTGCCGAGGCCGAGCAGAAGCGCGCGGCTGGTGCCGTGCAATCCCGCCGCAACCAGCGCTAGGACCACCAGCAGGCCCCCGAGCACCGAGAGCACATACTCGTCCTTGCCGAAATCGGTAAGGATGCGGATCGGCCACAGTCCGGGCGCGCCACGTGCCGGCATCAGCTGGATCTCGGTCAGGTCGAACACGACCATCAGCGCGATGACCAGGGCTGCGCCCGCCGCACTCAGCCAAAGCGAATGCCGCGCCAGCTTTCGCGCGGCCTCGGCGCGGCGCGAATGCGAGGGCGTGCGCACGAGCTGTGCCAGGGCGCGCCCCGAGAGCGTGAGCAATTGTGCGCGATAGCTCGCGCGCGGCGAGATGTCGGTTGGTGCCGACATCCTACTCGGTGCCTTCCGAGCGGAAGATCGAGATCGAGATCGCGCGCCCTTGCGAGAAATTGTAGCCGTCGATGCGGGTGCCAACCTTGTAGCGCAGCCCGATCGCCTCGGCGCGCTGCACGAAGCCGCGCTCCGAACGCTGCTCGATCAGCGCGAAACGGCAGCTCCCCTGCCGCAGGAAATCCGCCGCACCCGAACCGTCGGTGAGCACCGTCTGCGTACCCGTCAGGAAGACCAGGCTCGGCTCGTGATAGCCGGCCGCGGCCGCCTTCGGGCCCACGCAGGTGACGTTGCGAAGCGCGCGTGCGATCTCGATGCTCGGAAACAGCGGCGTCAGCGACGGCAGCACGATGCCGTAGACCGTTAGCGCGAGCATCAGGGCTGCGACCAGCGCGTTGAGCAGCGAGCGCTCGGCGTGATTGTTGTCGTGAAGCCACCAGGCGAACAGGCCGAAGATCAGCGAGGCCGCGATGAACGGCCATGCCACGAAAGCAGGCTGCCGCGTCAGCATCACCGCGCCGACGACCGCGATGATCGAGCCGCCCACGGGGATTGCGAACCACCATGCCGAGCCGCGCATCAGCCAGGACCACGACAGCACCCGCCGCTCGAGCGCGCCCGCGGTGAGGATCGCGATCGCAGGATACAGCGGCAGCACGTAATGGGGCAGCTTGGTCAGCACCACCTCGAACACGATCCAGGACGGGACCAGCCAGGCCAGCAGGAATTGCGCGCCGGGCTCGCGCCGCGCGCGCCAGACCGCGGGCGCGGCCATCGCCGCGAGCGGCGCGCCGGGCCAGAACGTGATCCAGAACAGCACCAGATACAGTCCGGGCGGCGCGCCGTGGGATTCCTGCGCGCCCAACTTGCTCAACATGTCGCCGCCGACGGAATCGGCGAAGAAGGCATCGCCCGCGCGCCAGAAGATCGCGACGAACCAGGGCAGCACCAGCACCAGCATCCACATCAGGCCCCAGAGCGGGCGCAGCTTCCACAGCCAGGAGGCATCGCGGTCCTGGATCGCGAGCGCGATGATGGTCAGGCCTGCGAACATCAGGATCAGCGGGCCCTTGATCAGGATGCCGACAGCGAGAGCCGTCCAGAAGATCGCGGGCCAGCTCCATGGCGGATGCGTCTCGTCCTCGGCGCGCTGCCACGACAGATAGGCCCGCGCCATCGCGCCCATCGCGGCGACCACGCAGAACAGCAGCATGGCGTCGGTCTTCGCAAGCCGCGCCTCGACGCCAAGCAGCACCGAGGCGCACATCAGAAGAGCCGCAAGCACCGCGGCGCGCCGCGTGACGAAGCCGAGCGCCGTCCAATAGGTCATGAGCACGGCGCCTATCGCGCCGATCAGCGAGGGAAGCCGATAGACCCAGATGCGCAATTCGGCCCGCGGCAGACCGAGCGCCGATGCCGTCTCGACCGCGGCCGATTGCAGCCAGTAGATGCCGACGGGCTTCTTGTAGCGGACGTCTTCCTGGAAGCGGATGTCGACATAATCGCCGCTCTCGACCATCTGCTTGGTGGCCTGCGCAAAGCGCGCCTCGTCGCGATCAACCGGCGGAATCGTAAAGAAGCCCGGCAGGAATAGCAGCAGCGCGCACAGCAGCAGGAAGGCGACCGCGCGGACGTGGCTGGCCGTGGCGATGTCGAACATGGACACGAGCCGGCTGCCCGGATTCACCGGGGATTTCGGCTCGCGGGGAGCTCCAAAACGGGGTGTTGGGTAGGTCTCGGCCATCGGTTCCGCTTACGCTGAAACCGCCATCGCCACAACCGCTTGAGGCAGGGTCATTGAATTCGAATGACAACTGTGTCCGCGGCGCCCGTGGCGTCGATGACGGTCAGCCGCGCAAAGCCGGGACCGGGCGGATCGATCAGCCGCTGACGACGTCCGTCGATCTCACCCTGCGCCGTTCCGTTAACCATGACGGTCATGGGCAGGACGCCGCCGGCGACTTTGACCGGCATGGCTGCGCCCCCCTCGCCACCTGAGCGATCGACGTCGATCCGCGAGCCGTTCAGCGGAAACTGGATGTGCAGGGCCTGCTCGCCCCCGGTCCGCACCAGATCCCCGACCGGGCGGAACCGCCTCAAGGGCAATGGCAGCTTGGCGTTGCTGGCCACGAGAGTTCCTTTCGGCGGCTTCGGCAACGGCAGGAGCGTCTTGCCGGTGCGGGCGAAGGCGTCGAACAGGATCGGCGCGGCGGCAACCCGACCGGTCAGGCCCGGAACCGGCGCGCCGTCGGGCCGGCCAACCCAGACCCCGATGGTCATGCGCCCGTCGAAGCCCATCGACCAGGCATCGCGGTAGCCGTAGGAGGTGCCGGTCTTGAAAGCGATGCGGTTATGAGCCGCGTTCGCCGGCGGCGGGGTACCGAGCAGCACATTGCCCACTTGCCAGGCCGCGACCTGATCGAGCAGCCGCAGCGGCTCGCGCTCGTCCCCGTCGCTCATGATCTCGCGCAGCGGCTTGGTGGTGCCGAGCCGGGCGAAGCCCGCATAGAGCTGGGCGAGGTCCTGCAGCGTCACGCCGACGCCGCCAAGGCCCATGGCAAGTCCCGGCGCCTCGTCTTTGGGCAGAACCAGATTGCCACCGGCCTGACGCAGCCGCGAGGCCAGCCGGCTCGCGCCGACGCGGTCGAGCAGCACGATCGCGGGCACGTTTAACGACAGCTGCAGCGCCTTCTTCACCGGCACCGTGCCCTGAAACGTCATGTCGAAATTTTCCGGCGCGTAGGAGCCGAAGCGCACGGGCCGATCGTCGATCAGACTGTCCGGATGAACAAAACCGTCCTCGAAGGCCAGCCCGTAGATGAAGGGTTTCAGCGTCGAGCCCGGCGAGCGGATGGCGCGGGTCATGTCGACCTGCCCTGCCCGGCGCTCGTCGAAATAATCGGCCGAGCCGACGCGCGCGAGCACGTCGCCGCACTCATTGTCGACGACGATGATGCCGACCGAGATGTTCGGCCCCAACGCAATGGCACGATCGCGCGCTAGCGGCTCCAGCACCTTCTGGAGGGTGGCATCGAGCGTCAGCTTGATGACTGGCGCGTCCTTGACCGTCGCAAGCGCCGCATCGGAGGCGTGCGGCGCCAGGATCGGCATCGGCTTGCGCAGTTTCGGCACAGGAACGGCTTTCGCCTGCTTCGCATCGTCGAGGCTGATCTGTTGCTCCTCGACCATGCGGTCGAGCACGCGGTCACGTGCTTTGCGCGCCGCATCGGGATAGCGATCGAGCCTGCGGGTCTCCGGCGATTGAGGCAGCGCGACCAGCAACGCGGCTTCAGCCAGCGACAACCGCTTCGGCTCCTTGCCGAGATAGGCGATCGAGGCAGCGCGAATGCCCTCGAGATTGCCGCCGTAAGGCGCGAGCGCCAGATAGAGGTCGAGGATCTGCTCCTTGCTCAAGCTGCGCTCGATCTCGATCGCACGCACGATCTGCCGCAGCTTTGCATGGAGCGAGCGCTGCCGCCGAGGCTCCATCAGCCGCGCGAGCTGCATCGAGATGGTCGAGCCGCCCGAGACGATGTGGCCGCGCGTCGCAAGCTGAAACGCAGCGCGCCCCAGCGCCACCGGGTCGATGCCGTCATGTGCGTAAAAGCGCTGGTCCTCGTAGGCGAGCAGCAGCTTCAGATAGGTCGGATCGACGTTCGTTTTTGTCTCGACCGGCAGTCGCCAGCGTCCATCCGCCATCGCATAGGCGCGCAGCAGCTTGCCATTCCGATCGACGATGGTGGTGGAAACCTGGCGGGCGTCGTCGAAAGGCAGCGGACCGAGGGAGTAAACCCACGCGACGACGCCGACGATGGTGAGGATGAGCGAGAATGCCAGCGCGGAGAGGACACGCGGGCCCCTGCCCCTTGCTCCGTCATGGCCGGGCTTGTCCCGGCCATCCACGTTCTTGCCTCTCGCACCAAAGTCCGTGGATGCCCGGGACAAGCCCGGGCATGACGGCGGAGCATGTGGCTCCTTGTCGCTCATCCCATCACCACTCACTTCGCCGCCCGCACCTCGACCGTGCCGGTCCCGGTACGGCCGTAGCGCGAGGGATTGTACATGTCCTCGACATAGGCCTGCGGCAGCACGTATTTGCCGGGTGAGACCACACGCACGACGTAGGCCACCGTGAAGACCGCCTTGGAATCCGAGGCCCGATCGACGGCAGCCGTGAAACGATCGTCGCGGAACTCGGTATCTTCGGGCTCTTCGCCATCCTCGATCCAGCCCAGCGTGCCGCTGTCGCCCGACGACACCAGTTTTGGATTGTCGATTTCCAGGCCGGCCGGCAGATAGTCGGACACCATGATGTGGCCGTATTCGGGCTTGGCCTCGGTGATCTTCAGCACCACGGCGAAGCGGTCGTTCTGCTTGACCTTGCTGATATCGGCGGGCTTGCCGTCGAGCGTGAAGAAACTGCGCTCGATCTTGAAGCCGTTCGATGCCGCGGGCTCAGGCGTCACCGGCGACCCCGACACCGAGACCACCGCCTGCACCGGCGCGTCTCCGGTGTTGGTGATCTTCAGCGGCTTGCCTTCCAGAGTGGCGGCCTTGTAGCTGCGGTACAGCGCGGTCTTGACCGGCTGGCCGTCCACCTCCATCGACAGGTTCTCCTTGGCGAGCGCGCGCGCCGCCAGCACCAGCCACGCATTTTCCTGCGTGGAGGTGTAGGGCGTCAGCCCGCGCGCAGTCTCGACCCGCGACACCGCCTGCGTCAGCGTTGCCTTCGGCGCGTTGCCTTCACTGGCAAGCGACACCAGCGCTGCGGCATCGCGGAGCTGCGAGCCGTAGTCGGTGCGGCCGAACTCCAGCACCGGCTTTGGGGCGAGACTGTCGAGGGCTGCGCCATAGACCCGCTCCGCGCGGTTGCGGTCACCGACCAGCGCGAGCGCCGCGGCGAGCTGCGATTTCGCGATGGGAGTGGCGAGGTTGCTCAGCTTGGTGTCGGCGAGATAGCGGAGGTCGCCGATCGGCGCCGCGCCGTTGCGCGCCAGCACATAGAGGCCGTAGGCGAGATCGCGGCCGCCGTCCTTCTCCGGCTCGTTGCCGTTGACGACCGAGTTGCGGATGCGGTCGAGCGCGGTCTTGAACAGCACATCCGGCACCACAAAGCCCTTTTCGCGGGCGCGAGTCAGGAAGTCCGTCACATACGCGTCCAGCCAGGAATCGTCACCGCCTGCCGACCACAGCCCGAACGAGCCGTTCGAGCCCTGGCGGGCCAGCAGCCGCTCGATGGCGTCGCGGATGCGCTGGTCGACCTCGGTGTCCATGGCCAGGTGCGCACCGGCCGCGAGCTCGTTGACATAGAGCAACGGCATGGCGCGGCTGGTGATCTGCTCCGAGCAGCCATAGGGATAGCGGTCAAGTGCTTTGAGGATCGTCGCCGCATCGAGCGCAGTGGACAGGCTGGCCGAGACCGAGACGCTACCGGTGCCCGGCACGAGATCGGCGAACATATCCGAGGTCAACGTCAGGCTCTCACCCTTCGCCAGCGTCCGGATCGAGCGCCGCGCCAGCACTTGCGTCGCCGCCTTGACGTCGAGCGCATAATGGCGCGCCAGCGCCAGGCCATTCGGCCCCTTGATGTCGACGTCGAGTGTCGCCTGCCCCGCCGCCGTCGCGTCGATGGCGAGCGTGAACGAATTCCGCTGCTTGGCGGCAAGCTTGACCGTGGTCGCGGGATTGCCGGTCATTCTCACCGGCCCGCCGGTCTTCACGTTGATGACGTAATCGCCGGCCTGCCCCTCGACATTGTCGATCTCGAGATTGACCGTGCCGTGGTCGCCGTTGAGCAGGAAGCGCGGCAAGGTCATGGTCAGCACGACAGGGTCGCGGATCACCACGTCCGTGTTGGCGCGACCGAGCTTGGTCGCGGTCCACGCCACCGCCATCACGCGCGCGGTGCCGGCGAACTCCGGAACGTCGAAGCTCACTTCGGCCGTGCCGTCGGCGGCAACGGTGACGATGCCCGAATAGAGCGCGAGCGGCTTTTGCGCGGGCGGCGAGCCCTGGAGCTCGGCGGCACCGGCGTCGCCGCCGGACTTGATCTGCCCGCGCGTGCCCGACATGCCGTCGATGAGTTGCCCATAGAGATCGCGGATCTCCGCGCTCAGGCGGCGCTGGCCGAGATAATAGTCGTCTGGCGCCGGCGGCTTGTAATTAGTGAGGTTGAGGATGCCGACGTCGACCGCGGCGATCACGATCTTGGCGTCCTCGCCCGGATTGAGCCCGTCGAGCTTGACGGGGATCTTCAGCAACCCATTCGGCCGGATCAGAGCCGGCGGCGTCAGCTTCACCTGCAATGTACGGGTCTGCTTGTCGATACCGAACCATTTGAGTCCGATCGCCCGGCCCGGCATGCGTTGCGCGGCCGCATCGAGCGGACGGCGCAGCGTTGCCACAACATAGGCGCCGGCGCCCCAGTCCTTGCCGACCGGGAGCTTCACCTGGGCGGTGCCTTCCTTGACGTCGATGGTCTGCGTCGTCAGCAGGCGATCGCCGAGCACGTTGACCGTCAGTTTGCCGGCGCTGCGGACGTTGACCGACACGGTCATCGTGTCGCCCGAGGCGTATTGCGGCTTGTCGATCGAGGTCTCCAGGAGGTCCGGCGTGTCGGCGCTCCCGTCGGAATACCAGCCGACGTCGAACTGTACCGAGGTCACGGGCCCGTCGGCGTCGTTCGACTTCACGTCCAACCGGTAGCGGCCGGGCTGTGGGGTCAGCGAAATCCGCGACGGCTTGTCCGCGGCAACTGTCACGTCGCCGTCGGAGACGCGCGAGGTCGATTTGACCGGCTCGTACTCCCAGTAATTGCTCTGGCGATACCATTGGTAGCGCGACTCCATCTTCAGGAGCTCGTAGCGCAGGCCGTCGCGGCGAAGCCTCTCACCCTCGGGCGAGACGAACACAACATCGAACTCGGCCTTGTCGCCCTCGGCGACGTTCTTGTCGCCGAATAGCGGCTTGATGCCGATCATCGCGGCAGCAGGCGCGACCGCCAGCACGATCTTGCGCTCGACGGCGCGGCCGCCGGTCTCGACCATGCGGACGAAGATCTGCGCCTCCTGCGGCCGCGTCGAGGCCGGCTGCTTGTCGAGCGTGACCGGGAAGGTCGCAACGCCGTTGGCGTCGGCTTCCGGCAGGTTCTCCAGCGGCGTGCGCTCGTTCGAGGTGGTCTCCTCGTCGGCGACGCCGAACTGGTAGCCGGCGAAGCCCGGCCGCTCGGACGCGGGCGCGACCAGCATGTCGCCTTCGAGCGCTAGCCCCGAGGCCGGCGCGCCATAGAGGAAATGACCGTCCGCCTTAAGCTCCACTGGAGCGTTAGCTTTGATCAGCTTGTCCTTGGCAGACAAGTCGAATTCGATCCGATCGGGGACGTAGTCCTCGACCATGAAAGTGGTCTCGCCGACCGAAGAGCCCTTCGGATCGGTGAAGGCGCGCACCCGCCAGGTCCCGGTCGGGACGGCCGAGTTGAGCGGCACCGACAAGGTGCGCCCGCCCGCGCCCTGGTCGGACAGCACGGCGCGGCGGAATTCGACGCCATCAGGACGCTCGATCACCAGGGTCATCGGCCCGCCGGTGACGGCGTTGCCCTGCCCGTCGCGCAACAGCGCGGTGAGATAGACGGTCTCGCTGGAGCGGTAGACGCCGCGCTCGGCATAGACGAAAGCGTCGGCGCCCGCAGGCACGGCCCTGCCCGAAACGCCGCGGTCCGACAGGTCGAAGGCGGAGGACTTGAGGCTGAGGAAGGCATAGTCAGCCTTCTCGCCGGTCACGGTGAGCATCGCCGGCGACAGGCCGCCCTCGCCGCGCGCAAGCCCCGCCTCGAACAGCACATGGCCGCTCTCATCGGTCTTGCGGGTGGCCAGGATCTCGTTGTTGCGCGCGACCAGCCGCACCTCGGCTTTGCCGACCGGATCGGTCGAGGCCAGCGAATTCACGAAGACATGGACGCCGTCATTGCCGGAATAGGCCGTGACGCCGAGATCGGAGACGATGAACCATTGGGTGGCGAGCTGATAGTCGTCGTCCGAGCCCGGCCCCTTGGCCGCGGCCGTCATCACATAGACGCCGGGCTGGAGTTCACCAAGCGCCTGGTCGACCGGGAATGCCGTGGTGACGTCCTGGTTGAGCGTCATCGCGGTGGCAAGCTCGCCGGTCCAGACTTTCACGCCGCGCTCGCCGCCGAGATCGCTGAGCTGGTATTTCGACAGGGTCTTCTGGAAATCGCTGTCGACCACCGTGTTGATCAAATTGCGGTCGCCGATCCGGAACACGTTGATGTTGACGGCTGGCGTGTTGACGCTGACGACGGGAATGCCGCGCTGGCCCGTCCTCGGCAGCACATAGGCGCGGCTGGTGAAGCGCACGAAGGGCTTGCGGTCGCGCACATAGACGTTGAACTCGGCCGATTTCGGAAGGCCTTCCTTCACGGTGGACGGCAGGCCGGCGCGCAAATTGATGTTGTAGCGCTCGCCATGCTTCAGCCCGTCGACGCAGAGCTGCTTGGCCTCGGCCGACAGGGCCGGCTTGTCCTGGCCGGCCAGTGCGAGGTACGGCGCGAAATCGGTGCGTTTTGCCAACTCCTCCGAGAACTGGAAGCAGGCGCGCGGACTGGCGGAGTCCGAGTCCACGGTGTAGTCGAGCAGCCGAAAACCGTGCTCGTCGCGCATCTTCTCATATTGGCCGCGGACGTCGGCGACCTCGCGCATGTCGAGCGACAGCCGCAGAGCATCCAGCGCCGGCCGCCACAGCTTGCGTTCGGAAAGAGACTTGCCGAGCACCGCGAGCGCGTCGGCCTCCTCGCCCGCATTCCCGGCGCGCTGGTAGGCGATGTAGGCGGCGGTCGAGGCGCGCTCCAGCAGGAACGTCTGCTCGCTCGAGCTCTTCGGCGATATCTGGAAGATGACCTTTGCCAGCCGCAACCAGTTGCCGGCGTCCTCCGGCGTGGTCGCCGCGATCTGGCCGAGCACCGACAGGCCGGTGCGATAGTCGTTGCGCCGGAAGGCAGCATCGGCGTCGGTGCGCAAGCTCGCGCCGGTCTTGGCGACCGGCCCCGCCTCGCCCTTGATCTGCGCCTCCAGCTTGATCGCGGAATCGGCGAGGTCGTCCCGCTTGAAGGCTTTGTCGGCGGCCTGCGCGACGCTAAGGCCGAACGCCAGCGTGGCGCAGAGTGTGACGGCGCGAACAAGACCGATCATGGATGGACTCCCGGAAATCACGGACGAACGCCGCTTGTCGCATGAAATGCGCGGAAAGGTGACGGACTCAAGGCGATGGAACCAAAGGTGCAAACCGTCGCATTCGCCATGACAAGGCACGCCCAGAGGAGACCGATCAAGCTACCGCCGCGCACGCCGTCCTGATGGCGCAGCAATATCCGACCAGTCGTCCGGCGGCCGTGTCCCGGAAGCTGATCAGCATTCCCGGCGATGTGATCCATCGTCCAGTCTGCTGCCGCTCAACCCGGCACCCTGACACCCCACCGTTCCGCTTTGTCGCGGCTTCGACGAAAACGGTTCGGTTCAGGCTTGGCGAAAGACGATATTTTTCATAATGGCATGGTAGATGAACAGCGGCCCCCAACCAGGGCGGCTCAAGACGGTCCCGTAGCTCAACTGGATAGAGCATCAGATTTCTACTCTGAGGGTTGCAGGTTCGATTCCTGCCGGGATCGCCAATTTCGGTCTCATCCGTTCATCGTGAGCCCGATCTACGGCGCGCACCTGCAGAATCCGTCCTTCACGAACGCGTGGGCCGCCTCGCTCCGGCCTTTGATCCGGGCAAACGAGCCCTATCTATTCGCCGAGCGACGTGCGCCCGATAAGGACTTCGATGCCACTATCCGACTTGACGAGAATGGCGATCGCGTCGGCGGTGGCGGTTGTAGCAATATCGTTTTTGGCAGTTGACGCGGGAGTCGTGAACTCCGGTGTGGTCACAAAGCCGATCGCGACGGCCCGGGCCACCATCGCGGACGCGGCAGCGAGTCAGCACCAACTCGCCTTCGCCGTTCAAGCGTGGGCGCGTCGCGGCCACCAGAAGCCGGCCGTGGAAGAATGCCTGGCGATCGATTGAAACAGCGCAGTTTGTCGCCCCTCTCGTCTGGCGGATGTATGCGCAACGTAACAATCATGTTTGTTATAGGCCGTTATTCCCCCGGATGAAGATCGTCCAAATCCAGCCGAACAGTGCGCTCAAGGCGGCGACCGATGCGGCGATTGCCGCGGTCCGAGTCCACCAGATCTGCCGCTCGTGCCGTTCGATATCCGCCTCGGATTTTTGATTATCTTTCCAGTTCAGCCATTCCTGGGCGAACCCGATCGTCATGACGGGCGCGGTTCCGATCGCGATCGCTCCTGCGGATGCCGCGTCGGTCTGGGCAAGGCGCGCTCGGACGTTGGCTGCACCCGTCTTTTCAAGCACCGCAAGCCATTGCCGGGACTGTTCGTCTGAAACATGCCACGTGCATTCCCTGTAAGGAAACGCTTTCGGTCGCTCTGTCATGGCCTTGCACCGCACTCACCCTTCAGTGTCGCCTTGATGTCGCGCCCACCACCCGGCAATCGCCGCTGCTAGATCCTTCCACAACTCAGTCGGCAAATCCGGCACCGCCACCCGGACGCTGTACCGATCCGTCGTCGCGTCGTGAAACCACTCGGTCGCCGCGAAATCGAAACCAAAACTGCCGGCGTGGCGAATGGGGAACCCTTTGCCGCTCAGGTCGCGGCTCATGTCCTCGGCGGCCTGCCGCGCGGTCGCCTCATCGAGGGCGCGCCTGCCGCGAAGCGTGACATAGAGGCCGTGGGTGAAATGCAGCTCGGCCGAGAGCGAAGCGAGCTCGGCGGCGAAATATCGCGCCGCGTGGCGACCGTTGCGCAGAATCGCAGCGACGCGCCTTTTCGTCAGGGCCCAATAGGCCACAGAGCCCACGAATGGCGGGAAGTGCGCCGGCAACGCCGCGCCACCGAGAAGCCGGACGGCATTGCGGGTTTCCGCCGCCAGGCTTTCGGACAGCAGCTGGCCCGCCTTGAGGTCCTTCCGGCTCCAATGCACGAACACGGCAGAGCCGAGCCGGCCGTATTCCACCCCGAGCGAATCCAGCTTGTTATGGCTTCGCACCAACACGACTGCAATGTCCCATCGCGCGGCCCATCTCAGGACGCGCCGGATGCGCCCCGATCTGCCAGCGAAACATGTCGTGTCGAAAATCAAGAGATCGAGCCCCGAACCGTCGCAACGCAGAGCCGCTTCGAACGCCCCGGCAGGGGCGCATGAATCGAGCAGGAGAAAGCGTGGCAAGGCTGCCGCAGCGAACGCTTCGCCCAGCGGGAGGCTGGCGGTGACAAGCCGCAAATGGGGAACGAGGCTCTCGATCAGCTCCAGTGTCTCGCCGTAAGTGCCCGGCAGCACCACGACGTCTGCTTTGCCGATGATCCGTGCGGACGCGAGCAGCAGCGCGGAGATCGCGGCCATGCCGGAGGCGGTATAGATCGCCTCGCCCCTGCAGCCCCGCTCGAGTTCATAGAACGAGGGACCACTCACCTTGAGGTCCGCGCGCTGATAGTCGTAGCTGAACACGAACGGACCGCTGCGGGGAGACGCCGCATGCGACCAGGCCGTCTCCGTCGCTCTCCAGTCCTGCAGCGCATGTTCCGCGCGTAGTGCGGCGGCGAGCTGAAACTTGGAGACCACAACCTCGTCGACCGATTGCGGCCGAGCCAAATGCAGCGGGCTCCTCAGGCAATCGTTCAGCAGCCCGATTTCCCTGTGCTTTCGATCGAGATAGGCCTCGGAGGTCTCCATGCGGATCTTGATGAGCGTCTTGATGCGGATCTTGGCAATTGCGACTGCCATTCAACGTTCGGCGAGCGCATTGGCTCCAACAGCCGGGCCCGCCTATCCTTGCAACGAAGACCGGTCCTCGCCGTTGACACGGCACAAGGAGAACATCATGAGCGAGATCAGAGAGCACATGAAGATCGTCGGCAAGGACGGCGCACATGTCGGCACCGTCGACCGCGTCGAGGGCAACCGTATCAAGCTGACGCGGAAGGACAACCCGGAAGGTCACAAGGACCATCATCATTACATCGACACGAAATATGTCGGTGCCGTCGAAGGCGATGTCGTCAAGCTTTCGGTCAATGCCGACGCGGTGCCGAAGTCGGAAGCTGCCTGACACAGTGCAGCCCTTCGGGGACTTTTTGTTTGTTCACGGTCCTGCTCCGCTTCGTTGCCCGAAACGAATCGCGATCGGAAAATCGTCGTCCGAACGAGTCTTAACGTAGCGTTTCGGCGGCTCGCGTCAGGCGTCGAGTGTCACGAGCATAGGCGCCGATGGCGGCGTTCTCGCGCGAAATGAATTGAAGGGGGCGCGGAACGAACTTGCGATCGGCGCGTTCGAAATCCAGTGGTGCCGATTTGCCAGCCCCGATCGGCTCTCGAGAACCCCGTGCTTGTCCCCCGAGCACGGGGTTTTTCTGTGAATACCAGTTCTCTCGTAACAGAGAGAGCTCAGTCCGTCCGCTCTTCGCGCCGGTCGCGGGCGAGTTGATGCCAGGCCAGGGCCAGCTCGATGAGACGTTGCCGGTCAGGACCTTCGGCCGCCACGGCGCGCTTCATCGCCGTCTCGGCTTCATGCTGTGGATCGTACTTGGTACACATGAAGCCAATTCTAGCCGGACGATCTGGACAAGCGCGTGGCAATTTCGTCCGTATGATTGCGGGGTAATGCCGTCCTCGCGGATTTGCGACGCAATCCAATTCACGCATCTGTCGAACGACCCGCCCCGATTGGGGGCTTGATGCGTACCGATCTGTGAAGTGCGTCACAGCCGGCGCACGGCGCCTCCGCTAAACAGTCCTCAGCGCTCCCAGAGAGCGAGAAGGCTTGGGAGATATTCCCGTCATGACGCAAGAAGCCGCAGCCGAAATTCCCGTCTCGACGCGAGGCGAAAGATCCGACCCGCTCGGCATCGCTTATCTTGCGACCATCGGCATCGTGATGCTGGCCTGGATCGCAGGCCTGGTCTGGGCCGCGATCGCGTTCTTCAGCTGGCTAGTGTCCTGACGCGCGGGGCGATCCCCTTGAATCAATTCCCGGCCAGCTGAGGGCCAGCGCCAAAACGAAAAGAGGCGGCTTTTCGCCGCCTCTTCGCTTCAGCCCTCGCCTGGCGTGCTCAGTAACAACCCCGTGGATCAGCCTGCACGTACTGGCCGCTCGGATAGCGGTAGTAGCAGTTGCCTTGGGCCAGATAGTAGCCCGGGCGCGAAGCAGCCGTCGCGCCGGCGATCGCGCCGGTGGCACCGCCGATCACCGCGCCGGCGGCCGCACCCGAGGCGTTGCCCGAGATCAGGCCGCCCAGCACGCCGCCGACGATAGCGCCGCCAAGCGCGCTCGCGCCGGGATCGGCCGGTGGCGGCGGCGGCGGCGGTTCGTAGGCGACGGGCGGAGCATAGGCCACGGGGACGTCGTCGTAATAATCCTCCGAGATATAGGCCGGAGGCCCGTCCATCCGCTGCGGATAATAATACCGCGCGCCGCCCACATCCCACCACCAGCCAGAGCGGCCGTTGTGGACTTCGTGGCGCCAGCGTCCGCCATCCCAGGCGAGATGGCCGCGATAGGTGTGTCCGCCCCAGTCGCGCGCCGGTGCGGGACCCCTGGCGTAATTGCGTCCGGGCGGCGGACCGCCGGCATTGCGAGGGCCAGGACCTGGACTCGCGAGAGCAGGATTTGGACCCGGACCAGCATGACCAAGACCGCCGGCGTAGGGCTGGACGCCGGCCTGTGGCGCCGGCCGGGCAGCCTGCTGCGGCGGCGGCCCCTTTCGCATGTTCTGCGGCGGCGCGCCGGCGCCTGGCCCGGCCGATGGCTGGGCGGCGTCTCTAGGCGGTCTGGCGTCCTGAGCCTGCGCCGGGACGGCGAGCAATGACATCGCCGAAACCAAGGGAATGATGATCTTGATGCGACTGGACACACTCATGCGTGCTTGCCCCCTACTCTTTCGATTGCCGTCAACCGCCGTGATGCCTGGCGCGATAGACGATTCGGCTCGCGCTGAGCTGATGCCGGCTGACATGACTGACCTGCTTTGGTCGGCTAAGTCCCGTTACAAATGATTAAGATCACGACATTTTTTCGTCCGCGCGGGTCGCTCTGGCATGCCTCTAGTGGGCCGGCTCGATCACATTGCAGTTGCTTCGCCCGGACATCAGGCAGTCCTGCATCTTGCTCGCGGAGGTGAGATCGCGGGCGAGCCACCAGCCGACGCCGAGGATCAGGATCGCGATGATCAAGCCAGCGATGGCGCCGCGGCGGTTGTCACCGGATTGAGGTTTTGGAGTGGATTTCGGCTTCGCGCCCGGTTCGGGCTTAGCTTCGGAGTTGGCTTCGGAACTGGCTTCGGGCTTGGACATGGCTGACCGATCACGGGGGCGAGCGGGCTTTATCACCTCTGCGGCGTGGCGTCACATCCCGTCCAGCTTCTCCCGGTTAGCCTCGGGTCGGCCGGATCGCTTCCTTGCGGGAGGTTTCGGCCGCCGGGATCGCCTGCTGGACGCGCGGAGCGCAGGTCGTAAGCACAAACGCGGTCTGGGTGCATTCCCAATCCGTGCCCAGGACGGCACTTTCGATTGGTTGCGGACGGGCGAGCAGCAGCGCGGCAGTGGTCAAGGCTGCCACCACAACGGCGATTGCGAGCGCCTTCAGGCTCAGTCGTGAGATCGTCATACCCGTGCTCCGCGTCTCATACCAGGCGGACGCTAGGCACCGCCCTGGTGCCCCCTTATGAGGGACATCACAATTCGGCAGTTTTTCCGGGCTACGAGAGATCGTCGGGGGCGGCGATTTTCGTCTACCTGATCGGCTGCGATTATAGGTGGCATCACGGCGCGCGCCGATGTACACGCATCTGCGTCGCGCGGCGCCCGCTATGCCCAGCCGACGTACCAACAGGCAGTGATGTAGGATCGAAAGCGAGGATGACAAGGTTCGCCGATGAGTGGATTTAGGGAACCAGGCTTCTCCGACCGGCAAAAGGCGGCACAGGAAGCACGCAAGAACCTTTTGAACAAATTCAAGTCGCAGCCGGGGCCGGATGATCCCGCGGTTGTGGCGAAGCGTGCGGAGCGCGAGGCCCTTGCGGCCAAGCGCGCCGAAGCAAAGGCTGCGCGCGACACGGAAAAGGCCGAGCAGAAGCGCCTTCAAGAAGAAGCTTCCGCGCTCGAGGCCGCGCGGATCGCCCGCGAGGCCGAAGAAGCCGTCGCGAAGGCGGCCGAAGCCGAGGCCGAGCAAAAAGCCAAGCGGGACGCCCGCTACGCCGCCCGCAAGGCGAAGCGCAAGTAACGTTTGCAAGTCTAACGCGCGCAAGTCACGTTCAATTGAATTTGGACTGAAACAAATGCTCTGGGGGCGGTCTACGTGACCGCCCCCGGATTTTTGGCGCGCGTCTGCCTGTCGCAAGCGCCTCCTCGACGTTGGAAGATCAGTGCTTCTTCATCACCCCGTCGTCTTTCTTCATCCCGTCCTTCGACATCGTGTCCTTCTTCATGCCGTCGTCCTTGGACATGGTGTCCTTCTTCATGCCGTCCTTGGACATCGTGTCCTTTTTCATCATGCCGTCATCCTTGCCCATCTTGTCCTGGGCAAAGGCGGCAGGCGACAGCGCGAGGCCGAGCGAGAGAACGGCCGCCGAAACGCCGAGCGCGATGCGGGTACGAATGGTCATGACTGGTCTTCCCTTCGAGATGGATGTTGGTCAGCGACGGACGCCGCTATCTGATCTCGACGGATTGCCACGGGGCGTTGTTACGCGGCCGCTGATAAATTTCCGCGAGCCCGCCGCCATCCTTGGTTCTGCGGATGTAGGAGATCAGGAGTGTGCAATGCAGCATCACCGACGCTTGCCGCGGCATTCGGTCTCGAACTATCAGACTAGAGAACATTGTCTGAAAGACCGGCTAGGATGGGCCTCAGCGCGGTCTCCAAGACCGGCCCAAAATCACGGCAAAGCAAACAAGACCTTCCAAGAACCGTCCAAGGGAATCACGCCATGTTCACGCGCCGCCACCTGATCGCGACCGCCGTCGCCGCACCCGCCATTCTCCGTTTCAGCACCGGCACCGCGCATGCCGCGACCACGCTGAAGATCTCGCATCAATTCCCGGGCGGCACCGTCGACAAGGGCGATTTCCGCGACCGGCTCTGTCGCGTGTTCGCCGCCGAAGTCAGCAAGCGCAGCAACGGCGACATCGCCGCCGAGATCTATCCGAACTCCTCGCTGATCAAGACCAACGCGCAGTTCTCCGCGATGCGCAAGGGCGCGCTCGACATCAGCCTCTATCCGATGCCCTATGCCGGCGGCGAATTGCCGGAAACCAATATCGGCCTGATGCCGGGCCTCGTCACCACCTACGACCAGGGCATGCGCTGGAAGAAGGAGCCGGTCGGCAAGGCCTTGACCGACTTCCTCGCCGACAAGGGCATCATCCTGCTCAGCTGGGTGTGGCAGGCCGGCGGCGTCGCCAGCCGCTCCAAGCCGATCGTGGCCCCCGAAGATGCCAAGGGTCTCAAGGTGCGCGGCGGCTCGCGCGAGATGGACATGGTGCTGCAGACTGCCGGCGCATCCGTGCTGTCGGTGCCCTCGAACGAAATCTACGCAGCGATGCAGACGGGGGCGTGTGATGCCGGCATCACCTCCTCGACCAGCCTGATCTCGTTCCGGCTTGAGGAGGTCGCGAAATCGCTGACCTCGGGCGCAGGCGCGTCCTATTGGTTCATGCTCGAGCCGCTGATGATGTCGAAGGCGATCTTCGACAAGCTGCCGAAGAACCAGCAGGACGTCCTGCTCGCGGTCGGCACCGAGCTCGAAGCCTTCGGCCGCAAGGGCGCGCAGGACGACGACGTCGAGGTCGCCAAGGTCTACGAGAAGGCCGGCGCCAAGGTCTCGGCGCTTGATGCCGCGACCGTCGGCAAGTGGCGTGACATCGCCCGCGACACCGCATGGAAGGACTACGGCGCCAAGACCGCGACATCTGCCAACCTGCTCAAGCTCGCGACCGACGTCGCCGCATGAGCCACGGTCCGCTTCCGGATCGTGACAGCCAGGTAAACGCTGCCGCAAGGACCGGCCTTGCGGCAGCGATCGATCGCGGTCTCGCCATCCTCAACAACATCATCGTCGTGTTCGCCGCGATTGCGCTGATCGCCGCCTGCGCCATCCTGAGCTACAGCGTGCTCAGCCGCGCCTTGTTCAAGGCTGCCAATTACTGGCAGGACGAGGCCGCGGTGTTCCTGCTGGTCGGAGCGACCTTCATGACGGCCGCCTACGTGCAGCAGAACCGCGGTCACATCGGCATCGAGGCCTTCGTCGGCCTGCTCTCACCACTGGCGAACCGGATCAGGCTCTGGCTGGTCGATGCCGTGACGCTTCTGTTCTGCGCTTTCTTCGCCTGGAAGTCCTGGACACTGGCGCATGAAGCCTATGTCGATGGCCAGGTCTCGAACTCGATGTGGTCGCCGCCGCTGGCCATCCCCTATTCGCTAATGGCGTTCGGCATGAGTCTGCTCTGCGTCCAGATCCTCGTGCAGCTTGCGCTGCCTTTCGCTGGAGCCAGGCGTTCATGAGCGTTTTCGGTATCGGCCTCGCCTACGGGATCGCGACGCTCGTCGTGATGTTTTCGGGCATGCCGATCGCGTTCGCGCTCGGCGCGGTCGCAGTCGTGTTCATGGGCATCTACATGCCCGCCGCCTCTCTCGACACGGTGACGCAGAATGTCTACGAGGAAATGGCCTCGATCACGCTGCTGTCGATCCCGCTCTTCATCCTGAAGGGCGCCGCGATCGGCAAGTCGCGCGCCGGCCAGGATCTCTACTCGGCCCTGCACGCCTGGCTGCACCGCGTCCCCGGCGGGCTCGGCGTCGCCAATGTGTTCGCCTGCGCGCTGTTTGCGGCGATGGCGGGGTCCTCGCCCGCGACCTGCTCGGCAATCGGCTCGGCCGGCATCCCCGAGATGCGCAAGCGCGGCTATTCCGGCGGCTTTGCCGCGGGGATCATCGCCGCCGGCGGCACGCTCGGCATTCTGCTACCGCCGTCGATCACCATGATCCTGTTTGCGGTCGCCGCCGAAAAATCGCTAGGACGGCTGTTCCTCGCCGGTATCGGGCCCGGCCTGCTGCTGGTCTCGCTGTTCGGCGTTTACGCCGTGATCCGCTTCCGCCAGGAATACGCCGCGGCCGAAGCGATCTACAAGAACGGCGGCCCGGAAGCTGCGATCCTCGCCCGCGACGAGTACACGCTCGCGGAACGCTTCAGCGTGCTGCCGCGCGTGATCCCCTTCGTGCTGCTGCTCACCGGCGTCATGATCGCGCTCTATGGCGGCTACGCCACGCCGTCGGAGACCGCCGGCCTCGGCGGCCTCTTGGCGCTGGCATTGATCGCGGCGATCTACAGCGTGTGGCGGCCGAGCGACCTTGCCCCGATCCTGAAATCGACGATCCGGGAATCGACCATGCTGATGATGATCATCGGCATGTCGCTGCTCTATTCCTACGTGATGAGCTATCTGCACATCTCGCAATCGGCCGCCGAATCCGTCGTCGCGATGCATTTGCCGCGCTGGGGGCTCTTGTTCGCGGTCCTCGTCATGGTCGTCGTGCTCGGTTTCTTCCTGCCGCCGGTCTCGATTATTCTCATGACCGCGCCGATCATCCTGCCGCCGCTCCGCGCCGCCAATTTCGACATCATCTGGTTCGGCGTCGTCATGACCATCGTGATGGAGATGGGACTGATCCATCCGCCTGTCGGCCTCAACATCTTCGTCATCCGCAACGTCGCGCCGGATATTCCCCTGCGCGAGGTGATCTGGGGCACGCTGCCGTTCGTGCTTTTGATGATGCTCGCGGTGCTGCTGCTCTGCTTCGTGCCGGGCATCTCGACCGCACTGCCGGACCTGGTGATGGGGCCGGACGGGAGCAGGTAGCTGCGTCCACCATCATTGCTCGCTGCGCTCGCAATAATGGAGAACTAGGAGCTGGCGCGCTTCCTCTTCGCGTTCAGTGCGGAGGCCACGCGGCTCACCGGCGGCTTGCCCAGCACGCCGCTCATCTCGTTGGTTGCCGCCAGCAACCGGTCCATATCGACACCCGTCCTAATCCCCATGCCCCCGAGCATATAGACGACGTCCTCGGTCGCGACGTTGCCGGTCGCGCCCGGCGCGTAGGGGCAGCCGCCGAGGCCGCCGGCGGCGGCGTCGATGACGCGGACGCCTTCCTCCAGCCCCGCATAGAGATTGGCGAGCCCCTGGCCGTAGGTGTCGTGAAAATGCATCGCGAGATTGGCGGGAGGGATGTTGGCGCTGACCGCCCGCAGCATCTCCTTGGCCTTATCAGGCGTACCGACACCGATCGTGTCGCCGAGCGAGATCTCGTAGCAGCCGAGATCCCACAGCGTGGTGGCGAGATCGGCAACTGCCTTCGGCTTGATCTCGCCGTCGAACGGACAGCCCAGCACGCAGGAGATATAGCCGCGGACCTTGACACCATCGACCCTGGCGCGCGCCAGCACCGGCTTAAACCGTTCGATGGACTCCGCGACCGTGCAATTGATGTTGGCCCGCGAAAAGCCCTCGGAGGCCGCGGCGAACACCGAGACGATCTTTGCGCCGGCCGCGCACGCGGCGTCATAGCCCTTCTCGTTCGGCACTAGCACGTGGAATTCGGCACTGGTCAAATGGCGAACGCCGCGCAGCACGGCGTCCGAGCTCGCCATCTGCGGGATCGCCTTGGGCGAGACGAAGGCGCCGACCTCGACTGTATTGAGGCCGGCCGCGACCAGCGCCTCGATGAAGGCGATCCGGGCCTCGACACTGACCGCCGTTTTCTCGTTCTGGAGGCCGTCACGCGGCCCCATTTCGATGATGCGGACCTTATCGCTCATCTCATTCTCCGGAAGGCTCGACCACGGCGAGCTCGACGCCCTCCTGGACGATGTCGCCGACCTTGCATTTGATGGATTTCAGCACGCCGGCATAGGGCGCACGCAGCGTCTGCTCCATCTTCATCACTTCCAGGGTGAGGATCGGCGCCCCCTTCTCGAGCTTGGCGCCCTCCTCCGCCAGCACGGCGACGACCGTGCCCGGCAAGGGCGCTGCGATCTTGTCCGCGCCGACCTGCTCCTCCATCTCGCCGCCGAACGGATCAACCCAATGCAGATCGAAGCGGCCGTTGCGCGTGCGCAAATACAGCTCATGGCCGTCGATCACGGCCGCGACCGACGTTTTGACGCCGTCGAGGGTCAGATCGAAGCCGCCGTCCTTCGCTACCATCGTAAACGCCAGCTCGCGCTCGCCGATCACGAGCGTCGACGGGCCGCTGCCATAGTTCAGCACAACCTTCTGCTCCGGCCCGTGTCCAACGCGGAAAGCAAAGCCGCGCTGACGGCGGCCGACCGGCATCCAGCCAAAGGTCTGCCAGGGCGAATTCGCGTCCGCCTGTGCAGCCTGCCGCTCGTTGTTGATCACAGCGGCGACCGCGGCACACAGCTCGAGCTCGCCTGGTGCCGGCGACGCCTGCGTCAGGACCGCCAGCTCGCGCTCGATGAAGCCGGTGTCGATCGCGTTCGCCCTCACCTTCGGATGCGTCATCAGCGCCGACAGGAACGGGATGTTGGTGACGATGCCGCGGACGTCGGACTCTTCCAGCCCGCGGTTCAGCCGCTCGATCGCGACATCCCGCGTCGGCGCCCATGCGATCATTTTTGCCAGCATCGCATCGTAGTATGGCGAGACCGTATCGCCTTCCCGATAGCCGGAGTCGATGCGCAGCCCCCCGGTTTCCGCGGGCAGACGCCAGGTTGATATCTTGCCCACCGACGGCATGAAGTTCTTGGTCGGGTTCTCCGCATAGACCCGCGCCTCCACGGCGTGGCCATGAAGCTTGATCTCGTCCTGCTTCAGCGGCAACGCCTCGCCGAAAGCGACGCGCAACTGCCACTCGACCAGGTCGATCCCCGTGATCAGCTCGGTCACGGGATGCTCGACCTGGAGACGAGTGTTCATCTCGATGAAGAACACGTCCTTGCCGTCGGAGACGAACTCGATGGTGCCGGCGCCGACATAGTTGACGGCCCCCGCGGCCTTTCGCGCGGCGGCACAGACCGCCTCGCGCTGGGCGGGATTGAGCGTCGGCGACGGTGCCTCCTCGATCACCTTCTGGTGGCGGCGCTGCAGGGTGCATTCGCGCTCGAACAGCGAGAGCAGATTGCCGTGGCTGTCGCCGATCACCTGCACCTCGATATGCCGGGGGTTATCGACATATTTTTCGATCAGCATGCGGTCGTCGCCGAACGCGGCCTTGGCCTCGCGCTTCGCGCTGACGATCGCAGGCGCAAGTTCATCCGCGGAGCGAACGATGCGCATACCACGGCCGCCGCCGCCGGCGGACGCCTTCACCAGAATCGGGAAACCGACCTTCTCGGCCGCCTTCGCCAACGTCGCATCGTCCTGCGCCTCGCCGTGATAGCCGGGCACCAGCGGGACGCCGGCCTTCTCCATCAGCGCCTTGGAGCCGGACTTCGAGCCCATGGCAGTCATCATTGCCGCTGTCGGGCCGACGAAGACCAGGCCGGCGTCGAAACACGCCTGGGCGAATTCGGCATTCTCCGACAGGAAGCCATAGCCGGGATGGATCGCCTCCGCGCCGGTCTTGCGCGCGGCCTCGATCAGCCGTTCGGGATTGAGATAGCTGTCGCGGGCACGCGCAGGCCCAAGCAGCACGGCCTCGTCGGCGAGCGCGACATGCATTGCGTCGCGATCCGCCTCGGAATAGACCGCGACCGTGCGCAGGCCCATGGCGCGCGCGGTGCGGATCACGCGGCAGGCGATCTCGCCGCGGTTGGCGATCAGGAGGGTGCGAAAACGGCGGTAGAGCTTTGAGCGGTCCATCGCATCACATCCTGAACAGGCCGAATTTCGTCGGCTCGATCGGCGCATTCGACGCCACCGAGAGGCCGAGGCCGAGCACCAGCCTTGTATCGGCCGGGTCGATCACGCCGTCGTCCCAAAGCCGCGCCGTCGCGTAATACGGGTGCCCCTGGCTCTCATATTGCGCGCGGATCGGCTCGCGGAATTTATCTTCGTCTTCTTTCGACCAGCTGTCGCCCTTGGCCTCGATATTGTCGCGGCGGACCTGGCTCAGCACCATCGAGGCCTGCTCGCCGCCCATCACCGAGATGCGCGCGTTAGGCCACATCCACAGGAAGCGCGGGGAGTAGGCGCGGCCGCACATGCCGTAATTGCCGGCGCCGTAGGACCCGCCGATCACCACGGTGAATTTCGGCACCGACGCGGTCGCGACCGCCGTCACCAGCTTGGCGCCGTCACGCGCAATGCCGCCGGCTTCGTATTTCTTGCCGACCATGAAGCCGGTGATGTTCTGCAGGAACACCAGCGGAATGCCGCGCTGGCAGCACAGCTCGATGAAATGCGCCCCCTTCAGCGAGCTCTCGCTGAACAGGATGCCGTTGTTGGCAATGATGCCGACCGGAAAACCCCAGATGTGGGCGAAGCCGCACACCAGCGTCGTGCCGTACAGCTTCTTGAACTCGTCGAACTCGGAACCATCAACCACGCGCGCAATGATGTCGCGCACGTCGAACGGCTTGCGCCCGTCGACGGGCACCACGCCATAGATCTCCTCGGCCGCAAACAAGGGATCACGCGGCGGATGCATGTTGAGGTTTGGCCGTACCGATGGCTTCAGCGTGCCGACGATGCGGCGGGCGATGCCGATCGCGTGCGCGTCGTTCTGGGCGTAATGATCGGTCACGCCTGATTGTCGCGAATGCACGTCGGCGCCACCGAGCTCCTCGGCGGTCACCACCTCGCCCGTCGCCGCCTTCACCAGCGGCGGCCCGCCCAGGAAGATGGTGCCTTGATTGCGCACGATGATGCTCTCGTCCGACATCGCGGGGACATAGGCGCCGCCGGCCGTGCAGGAGCCCATCACGATGGCGATCTGCGGGATGCCTTGCGACGACATCTGCGCCTGGTTGTAGAAGATGCGGCCGAAATGCCGCTCGTCCGGAAAGATCTCGTCCTGCAGCGGCAAAAAGGCGCCGCCGGAATCGACCATGTAGACGCAGGGAAGATTGTTCTGCCGCGCCACGTCCTGCGCGCGCAGATGCTTCTTCACGGTCATGGGATAATAGGTGCCGCCCTTGATGGTGGCGTCGTTGGCGACGATCACGCATTCGCGGCCCGCGATGCGCCCGACCCCGGTGACGACGCTCGCCGAATGGACGTCGCCGCCGTAAAGGCCATAGGCCGCGAGCGGCGACAGCTCCATGAACGCGGTGCCGGGATCGACCAGCAGGTCGACGCGCTCGCGCGCCAGCATCTTGCCACGCGAGGTGTGGCGGTTGCGCGAGACCTCGCCGCCGCCGCCCGCAACCTGGCTCAGCTTTTCGCGCAGATCCGCGACGAGGGTGCGCATGGCCTCGGAATTGCGCGCAAAGTCCGAAGAAGACGTATCGATGCTGGAATGGAGCGGCATGTTGGTTCCAATTGCGTGAAGGTTTTAAGCCGTCTCAGCCATCAATTCGCGACCGATCAGCATGCGCCGGACCTCCGAGGTGCCGGCGCCGATCTCGTAGAGCTTTGCATCGCGCCACAGGCGTCCGACCGGAAATTCGGAGGTGTAGCCGACCCCGCCAAGCGCCTGGATCGCCTCACCCGCCATCCACGTCGCTTTCTCGGCGGAATAGAGGATCGCAGCGGCGGCGTCCTTGCGCAAGCTGCGCGCGTGATCGGCGCGGTCGCAGGCACGCCCCACCGCATAGACATAGGCGCGCGTGGCCTGCCAGGTCGCGTACATGTCGGCGAGCTTGCCCTGCATGAGCTGGAAGTCGCCGATCGGCTGCCCGAACTGCTTGCGCTCGTGCATATAGGGCACCACCGCGTCCATGCAGGCCGCCATGATCCCGAGTGGTCCACCCGAGAGGACCGTACGCTCATAGTCGAGGCCGGACATCAGCACCTTGACGCCCTCCCCGACCTTCCCAAGCACGTTCTCCTCCGGCACCTCGCATTCGTCGAAGAACAGCGGATACGTGTTGGAGCCGCGCATGCCGAGCTTGTCGAGATGCTGGCCGTGGCTGAAGCCCTTCGTGCCCTTCTCGACCAGGAAGGCGGTCATGCCGCGCGGGCCCGCTTCCGGATCGGTCTTGGCATAGACCACCAGCACGTCGGCATCGCCGCCATTGGTGATCCACATCTTCGAGCCGTTGAGCACGTAGCGGTCGCCGCGTTTGTCGGCGCGCAGTTTCATCGAGACGACGTCTGAGCCGGCGCCGGGCTCGGACATCGCGAGCGCGCCGACATACTCGCCGGAGATCAACTTTGGCAGATAGCGCTCGCGCTGCGCATCATTGCCGTTGCGGCGGATCTGGTTGACGCAGAGATTTGAGTGGGCGCCATAGGAGAGCCCGACCGCGGCCGAGCCGCGCGAAATCTCCTCCATCGCGACGATATGGGCGAGATAGCCCATGTTGGAGCCGCCATATTGCTCCGGCGCGGTCATGCCGAGCAGGCCGAGGTCGCCAAGGCGCTTCCAGAGGTCCGCCGGGAATAGATTGGCCTTCTCGATATCGGCGGCACGCGGGGCGATCTCCGCCTCCACGAAGGCGCGCAGCGTGTCGCGCAGCATGCTGATGTCTTCGCCCAGATCGAAATCGATGCTCGGGATATTCAAGGCGATTCCTCCCTATTTTGGGGACCGAACCTAGCGGCATCGGGGCCCTTCTGCGGTCGAAAAGGTTGCATTTTCCGCCAAACTTGGCGAGGATTTTCCCAGAGGATTTTCCGATGCCTTTTCAAGTCGCAACCGCGATCCCGCGCCGTGCCGTGACCCCTGCCGCCTTCGTCCGCGGCGTCGTTGCCGCTTACGACCGCTACGGCCGCGATCCGACCGAGGCGCTGAGCCGGGGTCAGGTAACGCCGGACCTTGTCAATTCTCCGGATGGGCGGGTCACGGCCGGCCAGTTCGAGGCGCTGGCGGGCCATGCCATGCGCGAACTCGATGACGAGGCGCTCGGCTGGTTCTCGCGGCGGCTGCCCTTTGGCACCTACGGCATGCTGTGCCGCGCCTCGATCACCGCCCCGACGCTGGAGGTCGCGCTCAAGCGCTGGTGCCGGCACCATCGTCTGCTCACCGAGGACGTGCTGCTCGATCTCGCCGTCGGCGAGGAGACCGCGGTCGTGTCCATCCGCGAACTGGCCGACCTCGGACCTCTACGCGAATTCTGCCTGGTCACCCTGCTCCGCTATGTTCTCGGCTTCTCCTGCTGGGCGGTGGATTCGCAAATCGCGCTCCGCGCCGCGGAATTTCCGTACCCCGAGCCCGGCCACGTCTCGGTCTATCCGACCATCTTTTGCCGAAACATCCGCTTCGGTGCGGACCGCGCTTCCATCACCTTCGACAAGCATTACCTGTTGCTGCCGCTCACCCGGAGCGCGGCGGACCTCGACAACATGCTCAAGGGCGCGCTGCGGCTGACCGTACTGCCCTATCGGCGCGACCGGCTGCTGGTCGAGCGCGTTCGCCGCGTACTCCGCAATGCGCGCGGACGCAGTCTCGGCGCCGAGGATGTCGCAAGCGAGCTGGCACTCTCCACCCGCACCATGCATCGGCGCCTGCGCGATGAAGCGACCTCACTGCGGGATCTCAAGGAAGAGGCCAAATTCGAGCTCGCCAAGCAGGAGTTGATGCGCGGTCGCAGCCCGATCAAGCGGATCGCGGAGATCGCCGGCTTCCGCAACGAGAAGAGCTTTTCTCGCGCCTTCCGCACCTGGGCCGGCGCCTCCCCGCGCGAGTTTCGCGGCAGGTATCGCTGAAGCGCGGGTTGTCATGCTGTTGCGGCCTCCGAGATCCAACTCGGAGGCCGCAACATTTCCAAACGGTCTCGCTCAGTTCGAGTTGGTCTGCCCGCCCGGGCGCAGCTTGGTGCGCGAGTGCGTCTGCTTCGGCTGGAAGGCCAGCGCGTCGGCCGACGTCTTCGCGCCGCCGCTCTGTGAGCACGAGCCGCCGATGCCGCCGGCCGCGGCCCGGCAGGCCTCCATCGTCGGATAGCCGCAGCCATGCGCGGCCTGGGCACCATTGGTGATGCAGTAGTCTTCTGCCTGGGCAGCCGGCGCGGTCATCATGAGAAACGCAGATGCAAACAGCGTCGCAGCGGATGCGACGAACGTCTTCGAGATCGAGGTCATGTTGTCTTTTCCTGCTTCAGGGTCCCACAAAAGAGGCCTCGGCATGCGAGGCAGGCTGAGGTTCACACCTCGCATGTAGGCCAGCACCAGGAACCGGCAATCACGCTTCGGCGCATTGCAGAACTTCGCAAATCACATGTCACAGTTAGGTGAGTTACTTATGTTTATATCCGCCTTATCCGAACCTGTATCCCGGTAAGGGAGTCACTCCCGCGCCTTCGGATGTCTGGACGTCGTTACGCGAGCTACGTTTTGGGACCCGTCGCCGCCGAACTATCCTGCCGCCGCGATCTCCTGCAATGGCAGCGGCACGTCCTTTGCCACGCCCAGCACCGGAAAGCTGCGGACGTTCTTCACGTTCGGCATCGCGGCGAAATGCAGGAGCTGCTGGCGCATGCTCTCGACGCTCGGCGCCACGCATTTGAGAAGATAGTCGGTGTCTCCCGAAATCCGCCAGCACTGCTGGATGCGCGGGATCGCGGCGATCGAGCTCTCGAATGCCGCCAGCACCGGCTGGGCTTGGCTGCCGAGCTGGATCGAGACGAACGACACCACCTCGTAGCCGAGCAGCCGCTCGTCGATAACGGCGCGCACCGCCCGGATCACGCCGCGGCTGAACAGCGATTTCAGCCGCCTCACGCAGTTGGGCCCGGACACCCCGACGCGCAGCGCCAGCTCGTTATTGCGAACCCGCCCGTCCTGCTGCAACTCGGAGAGTATTTTCAGATCGACGCCGTCGAGCTGGTCACGCCCCGCCATAGCCCACCTCGTCATGGTCGCATCATGCGAGACAGCGAAGCACGGGGCGGAATGGCTGCCAAGGGCAGGACGATGGGAAGAACCGGCGTGGTTGGCCGAGCTTGTCCCGGCAAACCGCGGGCTTTTTACGTGGACGCTAAAACGTGGATGCCCGGGACAAGCCCGGGCATGACGAGAGTTTCGTTGCCCGCCCTCAATGCGTCCACGGCTCGCCGCGGCGGAACGAGAAATTGTCCGCATAGGCGACCGGACGGCGCACCGATTCCTTTGGCTCGATCACCTGGTAGGCGATGCCCTTGCGCTCGCAATAGGCGACCGCCTCTTCCTTGCTGTGGAAGTGCAGCGTGATCTGCTGCTTCATGTCGCCGGACGAGGTCCAGCCCATCAGCGGCTCGACCGCGCGCGGCTGCTCGGGCTCGTAGTCGAGCTGCCATTCCTTGGTCTTCGACCGGCCGGATTGCATCGCGTTCTTGGCGGGCTTGAAAATGCGTGCGGTCATGGACGGTCCGGGCCTCTTGTTCGTCTTTTCGTTCGATTTCGATGCGTCACGGTAGCAGTTGGTGGAAACCGCGGGCATAGTATAGAGACACCTTTAGGGAACTGATCGGTGATTCCGGCCCCCCGGGATGGCTCGCCGATGGGTATAATCATTATGCTGCATCGTGACAATTGCGTACCCGCCTTCCGCGCCGGGGTCTCGCCCGGTGGCCCTGCTTCGTTGACATCTACCTGTCCGTCCCCTCCGAAAGCTCCCGTCGCATGTCCTTCCTGAACATCAACGCCACGCTCCCCGAGAAGGGCCGTGACCTCAGGCTCGACCTGTTTCGCGGCATTGCGAACTGGGCGATCTTCCTCGACCATATCCCCGACAACGTGGTGAACTGGATCACCACCCGCAACTACGGCTTTTCCGACGCCGCGGATTTGTTCGTCTTCATCTCCGGCTACACCGCCTCCTTCGTCTATGCGCGGATGATGCTCGAGCGCGGCTTCCTGGTCGGTGCTACGAGGCTGACCAAGCGGGTCTGGCAGCTCTACGTCGCCCACATCATCCTGTTCGTGATCTACATCGCCTCGATCAGCTATCTGGCGCTGCGCTTCGGCGATTCCGAGATGATCAACGAGTTCAACGTCGCCGGCCTGGTGGACAACGCCACCGAGACGCTGCGCCAGGGCCTGTTCCTGCGCTTCAAGCCGCTCAATCTCGACGTGCTGCCGCTCTACATCGTGCTGATGGGGCTGTTTCCGCCCGTGCTCTGGTTCATGCTGCGCAAGCCGGACCTGACGATGGCATTGTCCATCGTGCTGTGGCTGACCGCGCGCCATTTCGGCCTGAACCTGAACGCCTATCCGGCCGGACAGTGGTACTTCAACCCGTATTGCTGGCAGGTGCTGTTCGTGTTCGGCGCCTGGTGCGCCATGGGCGGCGCGCGGCGCTCGATGACGCTGATCAACGCACCGGTCACGCTGTGGCTCTGTCTTGGTTACATGCTGTTTGCGCTGGTCATGACCATGGCCGGCCGCTTCCCGACCCTCGGCGGCATGTTCCCGGAATGGCTGTTCTCGGCGTTCAACCCGAACGACAAGACCAACCTCGCGCCCTACCGCTTTATCCACTTCGTCGTGATCGTGATCCTGGTGATCCGCTTCGTGCCCAAGGACTGGCCGGGCCTGGAATGGAAAGGGTTCGACCCCATCATCGTGTGCGGCCAGCAGTCGCTCGCCGTGTTCTGCGTCGGCGTGTTCCTGTCCTTCGTCGGTCATTTCGAGCTGTCGATGAGCTCGGGCTCGCTGTTCGCGCAGATCTTCGTCAGCGTCGCCGGGATCGCGATCATGACGACGGTGGCCTATTACATCTCCTGGTCGAAGAAGCAGGACAAGCCGCTGAAGCCGCCGCCGCCCAAGACTGCGGCCGCAAAGGCCGCTTGAACGGGCAGCTCCGATCCCGCCGGACGACAGCGCCGCCGCTTCAGGCCGCCGCTTCGCTGTCGTACTCGGTAAACTTCTTGTAGATCCAGTCACGGCCGTCGTGGCGGCGCCAGACCTTGCCGTAAACGAGCTGCCCGTTGATCGAGCGGCGCGGCACGAACACGGTCCAGAGGTGCCAGATCTCGGTCCAGCTCGCCTGCGGACCGACGGTTCGGACGTTGCGATCGAGAGACATGATACAGAACTCACAGGATACGAGCGCTGCGACGAACTGTGATGTCGTGTGAGCACGAATTTCAGGCAGACCGTCGCAAGCCGAACCGATCTGATAACAGTCGCGAAGGCGCCCGCAACAACCGCTCGCTCTTAACCTAACCGATCAACCTTACCTCCTGTGAGCGCGTGGCGAGACCGGTTGAAAGCGGCCGCCGATTTTCCTAGACTGTGTGCGATTTGAGAATGAGCGCGTCGTTTTGAGGACGCGCATTGATTTCCAGGCTGACGCGAATTTTTGAAAACGATTGATGGGCGGGGGCCACCACGATGAATTTGCAATGTGCATGTCTGCGCTTGGCGCTGCATTCGACGCCGCCTGCTCTGCCCGCGAAGACGCCGGAGCAGGAGCCGCGGAAGGTCGCCAACGACAATCAGCTGGCCTGGCCATTCCTGCCGTTTCCGTTCGGCTGGTACGCGACGAACTGATGGTTTGGAAAAGCGTAACGCCGCGCAAGCGGAATATCATCGCTTGGTGGCGTCCGCTAGGCATTGGGCGCTGAAATCCCCAACACCAATATGTCTAGGACGACGCCTAAAGGTTCGACAAAGTTTTACGCATTCCGCGCCACCCGACCCGCCCCAATGCCTTGAAATGTCGCGCGGAAAGTCGCGTTGCGCAGGGAATGAGCGCCGAGGGTTAGGAAGGCTTTGGCGGCTGCGGGCATCGGCATCGAACGCGCGCCATGCACGGCTGGAGCTGCGCTCGCCTGGCGCCTCGCCGATTGGCTATTGTTCTGAGGCGCGGGTCTGGCCCACCTCGGACTGGTCGGGGCAGCTGGATTCGAACCAACGACCTGCAGTACCCAAAACTGCCGCGCTACCAGGCTGCGCTATACCCCGAATGTCCGGCGAGCCCCGTCGATACACGCTTCCCAAAGCGCCAGCAAGCCTTCCAAAGGCGCGAGCAAGCTTCCCAAAAGACCGCCAGGACGGGGCAATAAGCCCTCCCGCCTACTTGCTGCCGAACAGCGGGTGGCCCACGCGGTCGCCGGCGCGGATGCCATATTTCTGCGCCGTGCCTGCCACCACCTCCAGAACAGCCCGCGCGGGCCCCCTGGATGAGATGATCTTTGTCGACATCGGCTCGGTATTTTCGGCGATGCGCAGAATTCGGCCGTCGGCGCGAATGAAGATCATGTCGAGCGAGACGTAGGTGTTCTTCATCCACATCGACACCTCCTGCTCGGGATTAAAGTCGAACAGCATGCCTTTGCCGTCCGCCAGTTCCTTACGGTACATCAGGCCAGTCTGCTTCTCTTCCTCCGTCGTCGCGACCTCGACCGAGAACACCTGCACGCCGTTCCTGGTGACGATCTCGAGGGGCTGGAAGCTGGCGGCGCGCACGGGTGCGCTCGCGACGGCACAGCCGGCGATGACAAGGATGGCGGCAAGCCAGCCCTTCGCAAGGGCGAAGACGGCCTTTCGATCGAAATTCATGGATGGCTCTCGAGGCGTGGGACTGGACCAGTCCTTACGTGGCGGTCACCGGAAAAGCCAGAGGCGCGCCGGCCAGCCAGCGCGCCTCTGCTCACGATCGCGGGAATGGAATTAGTGGGACGAAACCGGCGATCCCGTCTCGGGATGGATCTCGGCCGCCATCATGCCCTTGGAGCCGGGCCCGAACCGGACCAGGACATACTGGCCGGGCCGCAACTCGGTCATGCCGAAGCGGCGCAGCGTCTCCATGTGCACGAAGATGTCGGGGGTGCCCTCGCCGCAGGTCAGGAAACCGAAACCGCGCAGCCGGTTGAACCATTTGACCTGAGCCCGCTCCAGCCCGCTGGTCGCCGTCACCGTGACATGGGTGCGCGGCGGCAGCATCTGCGCCGGATGGATCGCAGTCGACTCGTCCATCGAGACCACGCGGAACGCCTGGTAGCCCTTGGCGCGCTGGATGCACTCGACGACGATGCGGGCGCCCTCGTAGGCGGTCTGGAAGCCGTCGCGCCTAAGCACGGTGACGTGCAGGAGCACGTCGGGCCAGCCATTGTCGGGAACGATGAAGCCGTAGCCTTTTGAGGCGTCGAACCATTTGATGACGCCGTGAACCTCGACGAGGTTGGCGCTGCTCTCACCAAGTCCGGTGAACGGACTGAGTGCACTGTCGCGACCGCCACCGCCGTGTTCGCCCACCGCGGGAACTCCGACCTTCTTGGACTCAAATCCGTCCGACGACCCCATAACCCCGGACCCCACACATGCCATGCAACCCGCCTGAATGGCGGCGCCGAATCACGCGTCTTTAGAGAATCTTCTCAACTCGACGCGACGCGAATCTTTCGACTCAAAAGATAACACTCCCGGTTGCGACGCATAGACAAAAAAGAGATTCGGCGGAACCTATGAACAGCTTGCACAGCCGCGAATCAAATTGCTGCCTCAATTACCGACAAAGGGCCCCAGCGTTTCGCCGATGTCGTGGCGGATCACAAGGTCGGCGATGTCGTCCTGCTCGGTTGGCTCGCGATTGACGATCACCAGGCGTGCACCTGATTCCTTCGCCATCATCGGAAAGCCCGCGGCCGGCCATACCACCAGCGAGGAACCGATCGCGATGAAGAGATCGCAGGCTTGCGACAGCGCCGTCGCGCGCTGCATCTCGTCCTCGGGCATTGTCTGGCCGAAGGAGATCGTGGCGGTCTTCACCGGCTCGTCGCACACGGTACAGTTGGGCGCGGCGCCCTCCTCGTCGAAGCGGCGCTTCACCCAATCAAGCGGATAGGCCTGCCCGCATCCAATGCAGCGCGCATACGTGGTGTTGCCGTGAAGTTCGATCACGTGATCGCTTGCGACGCCGGAGGCCTGATGCAGATTGTCGATGTTCTGGGTGATGATCGCGGGAACCTTGCCGGCGCGGTAGAGTGAGGCGAGCGCGCGATGGCCGCGGCCGGGCTTGGCCGCCGCAAAGACCTCCTTCATGGCGAAGCGCCGGCGCCAAGATTCGTCGCGCGCCTCCTGGCTGGCGACGAACTCGTCGAACGGGATCGGGCGGTTGCGCGTCCAAATTCCGCCCGGCGAGCGAAAGTCGGGGATGCCGCATTCGGTCGAGATGCCGGCGCCGGTGAACGGCACGATCCGTTTGGCTTCGGCGATCATGTCGCCAAGACGCTCGACGCCGCTGCGAAGATCCGATGCAATCAACGCCGCCTCCCGTTTTGCTTTTGTTTTACTGATTTGTTTTTGCGCTAGCTGCAACATGCGCAAGCGACAAGATTATTGACGCTGTTCTCCACCGCCACGCAAGACATGGTCGGCAATTTTTTCCGACCCTCGCTTATCACAATCCTGCAATGCCTCCTCCCCATTGACGCCCCAATCAGAAGCGCCAATGCATATGTTGACGCGACTCAACGTGATTGCGGCGGCAGTGCTTGGGTTCAGTAGGACACATACTCACGTGCAGAGGGGATTTAACATGACCGAGGACGAACAACGCAAAATCCGCGAACGCGAAGAGATCGCCGCCCGTGTCGCCGCCTTCCGTGCCACCCAGGAAAAATTCAAGCGCGAACGTGAAGAGTATTTCGTGTCGACGCTCGACAACGCGCGCAAGGCGGAACGGCCCTCGCTCTGGCCGTAACGACACCGGATCACCGAGCATGAAAAAAGCCCGGAGCATTGCTCCGGGCTTTTCGTTTGTTCAGCCGTTACCAGTGACGGTAATAATGGTGGCGGCGGTAGTATGGTCCATCACCGTAATAAGCGTAGGGACCAGGGCCGTAGGCATAAGCGGGGCCGCCATAGTAGCCATACCGCGGGCCGTAGCCATAGCCGTAAGGATGCGACGCGGCGACGGCGCCCGCGGTGATGGCGCCGGCGGCAAGACCGAACGCGAGGCCCGGACCGATGCCGCGGCCGCGCGCCTCGGCAGGCGAAGGCGCCGCGACCGCGGTCACGCCAACGGCCGCGACGGTAGCCAGAACTGCCAGTGTCTTCCTCATCATGAATCTCCTCCTTCGTATCTCGCACAGAAAACGCCGGCGCGTTGCTATGGTTGCGCGCAAGCCTGTGGAACCGAGTTCGGAATAAATCCGGCCACGCATGGAACGGGCACGCGTTCCGCGAATTGTTTGCTCAAGTGCGGAAGCCTCCGCCGTCCGGTTGAGGCAACAGCACGAAGACCCCGTCAGCATCACCGATGCTGGCGGGGTTTTCAGTTCCACGCACAGCATTGGCAATGCGCCACAATTGCTGCCAGCGGGGAGCCGAGGAGGATAAAGTGCCGATATCCACGTTGCTGGCCCGTATCCGCAGGCTCGTTCCCAGATCCGGAGATCAGCATTACGACGAGATCGTCCGCAGTTTCGGTGTCGGTACGCTGCGCCCGCCGCCGACCCCGATGAGCGACGGCGAACTGGCGCGGGCGATTGCCGAGTTCCTTAAGGAACAGCCGTCGAGCGAGTCCGTAGGCGCCCTCGGCCGGCGGCTCGACCCCACCACCCCACTTTGAGGCGCCGGTCCGCCTTTGTCCGGGAACATGCGCTTCGCGCGCACGTTGGCGTAGCCTTCAAGGAGAAAGGAGGCCGACATGCCCGTTTGGCTCGAAATCCTGCTCAACCTGTCCGGCTATGCCGGCTTCGTGGCGCTCGCCTCACACGGCACCGCGTGCCCAAGCAATTGCGCCGACCATCAGACCTCCACCGACGACCGTTAATTCGTGTGCGGTAGCTGGCCCGCCGTACGCATCAGCCTGTCGGCTTTGACCGCGACACGCGTGTCCTCGAGCTGTGGCCGCAGCGAGACGCTGATCACCACGAAAGCCAGACAAAAGAGCGTGCCGACGATGGCGATGCGCCGGTAGGTGTGGCGGTCGCCCTGATAAAAGGACGGTTCTGAAAAAGGTGTCATGAATTCGTTCTTGGCAAAATTGCTTGTTGGCCAAAGTCGCTTGTTGGCCAAAGTCGGATCGCGTCTTCGCCAGACACCTATCGCAAGTGGCGGCAAGTGCAACGCGATTGCGCTTTTAACCTAACCGAATAGGGTTATCGGCTTCGCGGCAAGCTTCCGTTAGGAGTTCGCCAAGCCTCTTCAGAACAAGCGTCTTCAGAACACGCGTCTTCAGAACTCGGCGAGCCGCTTCAGGCTCGCGCGAAAACCGAGGCTGCGATGGCCTGCGACCAGCACGGTGCCGAACACCTCGGCCGTGTCGTCGCTGAACGTCCCGGAGAAGCCGCTCGTTGCCTCCACTCCGCCGAACAGCGGCCGGGCGAAGCCATCCGCAAACGGCGTGTGCTGGTTGGTGACAAGCTCGCCCTTCCAGGTCCCGTGTTTCGAAGGGCCGTTGTTCGAATTGCCGTTCCGGATCGTGTAGGCGCCGCGCGACCAGAAATACGGCCCGCCGCCGAGCAGAACGCCGTCACGCAGAATCAGCACGCCGCTGTCGCGGCCCTTCACGCCGTCGAGCATGTGGATGTGGATGGAATAAAGCCCGTTCTTCATGTTGCGTCCGCCGGGGCAACGATAGCGCCGGAGACGGAGAGCGTCGAGAGAGTGAAGCGAAGGTGTGGTGATCCGTCGTCCGGCATTGTTCCAGCTTCGCCTGCCTTTCGTTCTAGGAGAACGAATCGGAATCGCAGAAATCGGCAGGAAGCAAGTCTTAATATATTGTTCGCATGCAAACGAGCGCCGTCGCCAACGATCGCGCGCTCACATGGCGTCTTCGGACTTCGACCGCGGTGGCACCTGCGACACCGAGGGCCTGTCGTTGCGCAAGCGCGGGTGCCGGTCGTACCAAAACACTTTTGCGATCTCGGCGAACATCTCGAGCAACAGCACGCATCCATGTCGCGTCTCCCTCGCCTCACTCGTAGCGAGGACAGGCGAACGGGACTGTGCGAAGCATCACGCCGGCTTGGTCAGGAAAGGCGTGTCTCGGATCGACACAGAAGCCACGACTTGTTCTGCATCCGACTCCATTTCGTTCGCAAGGAACGAATCGGAGTCGAGAAATCCAGCGCAAAACGATCCCTAACGATCGGTGAAGGCGCGCGCGATTGCATCGAGATAGTGCGATGCTCATCACGCCGCTCGCTTCGCCGTATCCTTCGATAGAGCCTTCTCCGAAAAGCATTCGAGGATCTGGATGCGGAGTTCTTCCGCGGCCGGACCATCAAGCTTCCTGAGCTGATTCCAGAGCCTGATCACTTCGCGTTGTTTCTCGACAGTCATGGGCACCTCCAAAGAATGTCGCTGCCAAAAGAGATGCCTCACTAGAACAAAATGGGAACAACAAGTCCAGCCCCTCCCGTGAAATTCGCCGGGCACATCGCCTTGAGCCTTCCGCGCGCCGACGGTTGCTTTTTAGGTTTTCAACCTTAAGTTCGAGCCACGGCGCGGCGGCTAGGCGCTGAAATCCCTTCCCCGCCAGCCAAGAAGGCCCCGTGCGAAAGCGCGGGGTTTTTCTTTTGGGGAACGCGCCACCGCCCTCCCCGTTAGTCATTCCGGAGCTAGGGATCGTGACCAGAAAATACTACGCCGTCGAAGTGGTGCGTCAGATCGAAGAGACCGTGGAGATCATGGTCGAAGCGCCGGATCAGACCGCCGCACATGATGCAGCGCTCGCGCACCTGAAGGCGCGCGGCTCCGAATATCAGTGGCTCAATCCCAAATGCGATCTCATCGTCTGGCGCGAGCGCCAGGTCGATACGCCGGCGATCATCGACGTGTCCGTATCGCCGGACTAGCGGCCGGAACGAGTTTTCCCGCCCCGCGTTGTCAGGTCGAATTCGGTGGTGCTGGCGGCATGTCGCAACGCGGCCGACCAGCTTGAAGAGCCCCGGTCCCCAAGACCGGGGTTTTTCTTTGAGGCGGCCGCACGGAGGCGACTCGATTCGAACGAGGGCCCGAACAGCAAAGCAGCCACCCGGGTGTTATGCCGGGTGGCTGCTTTGAGAACTGTCGACGCTCGCCCCTGTCCGCCTGTTAGACCAGCAAAGTCAGACCGACAAATTGTCGGTCATGCCGGGTGGGACTTCGCCTTGCTTGGTCCGCTCGGCGAGAAGCTCCTTTTCGGCCTCATACCAGAAGGTGTCCATCGTGCCTGCGGGCTCGCCAGCCTCCTTCCAGAGGTGATAGGCCCGATTTCGAATCTCTTCTTCGCTGAGACCAGTCATGTGATTTCTCCCTTTCGGAAGCAAAGCCTGACGACGCCCTAGAGTTCCTTAAGAGAGTTCCTTATTGGTTCAGCACAAGCAAGCAATCATTGCAGCGCTCCGCGAAAAGAAGCCTCCGCAACGAAAACGCGAGCCCTTAGACGGAGTCTTTGGCCACCTTCAGCGGCGAGGCCTTCACCGACTTGCTCGCCGGCTTCGCGGCGAACTGCATCGGCTCCTTGGTGAAGGGATTGACGCCCATGCGGGCTTCGGTCGCCGGCTTGTTCACCACCGACATCTTCACGAAGCCGGGAATGACGAACTCGCCGGACTCGTTGAGCTCCTTGTAGCCGACCGTCGCCATGTACTCGATGACCGACTTCACGTCGTTCTTCGACAGCTGCGTGCCCTCGGCAATTGCATCGATCAACTGAGTCTTGGTCATCTTCGCCATGTCTGAATTTCCTTCTGTGCGCGCGAGCAGGCTTTGCTCAAGACGCGATCCGACCGCGCAACGCGCTTCTGTTTCATGCCAACTTTCATGAAGTGACGGGGCTTAGAACCCATCGACGCCCAAAACGCAAGCAGGGGTTCTGCGGAGGGCCGGACGCCCCGGCAAAGATGCCGCAGCTTGCGCCGTTTTCGCGTTGAACCATTTTCTCCCTGAGCCGTCTAACTCTTTGAAGTCCCCAAGCTTCACCCCCATCAGAGAGCCCCGCTTCCCCCAGGCGGGGCTTTCGTCTTTGCCTGGACCCGGCCCCGCACTGCCGATCAGGCTGGCCCCCGAGGTCTGCGCCCGGCCACCCCGGTGACCGTCACAAGGCAGGTTCTCTTTTTCGGCCATCTCCTGCATAATGCGGCATGGCAAAAACAAAAGTGACCTTCAAAACCGTCCGCATTGCAGACAACGACTGGAAAATCCTGGCGGATTACCCGGACAGCGAACAGCGCGAAATCAAGGGCTTCACCAGCAAGGCAGACGCCGACGACTGGATCAATGGCGACCGCAAGATCGCGTGGCTCCGCTCCCAGGGATACGCCAAGTAAACCGCACATGAGTCACGCGCGTATCGCGTGACGCCCGTATGGGTATGAGGCGCGCTTCGTCCCTCCCGCTCCATAGGTTCTTTCCGTGCCGGCGCCTTGCCGAGCAAGCGGCAACGCCCGCGCGTCCTATCGGCTGGACGGGAGCGCCTGGTCGATAAACCTTTGGCTGGGCATGCGCCGTTGAGACTTCAGTAACCTAACGCCTCCAAACTCCTCTTAGTATCGTTGCGTTGGAGTACCCCACAGTGCTGGATTTTAACGAGCTGCGTGAACTCGCGGCCGATGTTCGCGTGTTCGTCGACATTGCCGAAGACAAGGCCGAAGCGCTTCGCGCCGTCATCACAGCCTATGACGTGGTGCTCGCGATCTTCCCGTCGGGAGAGGGCATGGGTCTCCACGTCATCAAGGGCGGCGAGATCCTGGACAGGATTGCAAACTCACGAACCAATACGAGCTACAGCCACACGGCCATTGCGGTTCCCGACCTGGAGCACGCGGAAGTGCTCAAGCACCTGACGGGCCCGGCCGATCAGCGGCTTGCGGCTTAGAGCGTTTTCAAGTTCGCGCGACGAAAACGCGTCACAACAATCTGGAGCGGTTCTGATTCAAGCAGAACCGACAACGCCTCGTTGCAGACGAGAATTTTTGCACTCCGGAACGCCTTGTTTTAGGAACACGGTTTCTGCGCTCCCGTTGGCCCACACAACCAACCAGGAGTTTGAGATGAAGAAGCTCGTCATTGCGACCGCCGCCCTCGGCCTCATGTGCGGCTCTGCCTTGGCCCAGACCCAGACCGGCCCCGCCGCGCAGTCCGACAACATGCAGAAGCCCGGCATGACCAACACGGACAAGGGCACGATGAGCAGCGGCACGACCGGCGTGAGCCATGACGGCATGAGCAAGGGCGGAATGGTGAGGCCCGACGCCTCCGGCCAGGGCGGCTCCGGCCCGGGCAGCGACCAGGGCGGTACCAAGACCCGCAGCAACAAGAAGTAAGCCGGTTTCCTGTACGGCTCGCTTCCCGGCCGCGTCGCTTCCACAAGCGGCGCGGCCATTTCATGAGAAGGGTCTTTGGAACCTGTCGAATGCACTCCTCACAATCGTGCGCGCACCGGAACGGTCAGGTCTTGCCGCGAGTTGCCCATCTCCAGCAAGGAGATCGTCATGAGCGTTGAAGGTAAAGTGAAGGAAGGCGCCGGATTCATCAAAGAAGAGATGAACGAACACGGCAAGTCCCCCGAGAGCCAGAAGAAGGCCCAGGAAGGTCGCGACTTGCGCAACGAAGGCCGGATCGAAGACGGCAAGCCGCCGAAGACGACGAAGCCGGGCACCGGTCACTAGATCGCGTTCGAAACCCCGTTTGGTGAAAGCCGCCCCTGGTCATGTCAGGGGCGGTTTTTCACGTTCATGACCAGCCGATACGTGCCCATGCGATCTTCCGAAGCTGTGATCCTCCGAAGGTGCAGTCCTACAAAAATAGCCGGAGGCTCGAAGCATGCAGGGCGATGGCTGGTAGAACGCTCCGGCTGTTGTATGGTCGAACGTTTCTTGTGAGGGGCTGATGAAGATTGCCATTGTTGTCGCCGGCTTGATCGTTGTTGTTGCCGCCGTTCTCGTGGCGGTACAGCCCGGCTTTCTAAAGCCTGCGTCTATGGCGCTCGTGAAGAAGTCCGACATCCTCGGCTTTTCGCCATGGATGACATTCGACGAAACCAACAAGCTCGTCACGCAACGTCGCTACCGCTGCCGTCAGATTCGCGATTCCTACGTCCTGGAGTGCGCAGTCGACGGCGCCAAGGTCACGATCTTTGCCGACGACGTTGACCCTGGGAATCCCGATCCCAAACATCCCATCTGGCGCGTCATTGCGGAGTTGAACAATCCGGGTCCCCAAGACGCTGCCGTCAAATCGATCTCCGACCAGTTCAACGCCCAGCCAACCAGGGACGCCCGGGACGGATGGATATGGACTGTCGGCCGTGGGCTCAAGCTGAGCTACGACGGCGCCGCCTTGAAGCTGGTGGACGAGGCTGAGGAAATCAGGCGTGGCAAGCAGGAAGGAAAGCGCTAGGGAGCGCGACGCCGGGTGCCCTTCAGTGACGAAACCGGTTGACGGCCAACAGCGGCAGCCATGATCCCAGCACCATGCAGATCGCAATGGCTGCGACTAGGACGTATTTCAGGGGATGTTGCGAGGACGCGAGCGAACCTTCGAGGTGAAGGTATGGCAGCATCGCCTCCACGGCCATCCCGATCAGGGCAACCGCAACCAGCCCGCCAACCGCCGAAGCGAACAGGTTGACGATCCATCCGATCGCGCCGCGCTCGTTCGACCAAGCCTCGTAGATCGCGACAGCCAGCATCACGAGCACAAAGACCAGCATGAAGCTCATCGAGCCGCCGACGCTCGCCTTCGACCCGAAGATTTCCACCAGCAGCATGGCCGCCACCGCGAGCAGTGTGATCGCCTTCACGACTTTCCTCTTTGGTGTCTCAGCACATAGGCCGCGAAGCCAATTCCGATGCCGAGCAGGCTTTGCAGCATGGCGGTTGGTCGCGCCGGGCTTCGCCGGGGTTCAACAAATTGCACTCGGAGAACTGCAGGACCGCCGCGCAGTGACGACCGAAGGCCGGGGACCGATCTATGCAGCTTGCCTATTGGAAAGCCGCTCGAACGCCGTGATGGCCCGGTTGGCCAGCATGAGGCGTCTGTGCTCGCCCTTGCGGACCATCTCTTCGACGGCGGCCGAGAGAAAGCGGCTGGTGAACGGCGCGTCGCTGACTTGTCCGGTGCGCTCCAGATAATCCCAGGCGATCTGCACGGAATGTTCGATGAGATGGGACAGGTTCTCGCTCATGCAGAACCTACGCTTGGCGGGAGCGCTTGTTCCGCGCTGGCCAGTAGGTCGGTTCTTCATGGCAGATCTCGAGACGTTCAATTTCCGCACGTTTTCGACTGACGAACAAATGAGGAACGACAAGCGCGCGCCGACGTTAGGTGGAAAAGGAGAGATCGCGATGGCTGACAAGACAGCTGACAACACCGGGGACAACACACAAAAGGATCCGAAGGATTGGGTTTCCGGCGACGACCCGATGACCGGCGCCCAGGAATCCTACCTCAAGACCCTCGCCGAGCAGGCGCACAAGCCCCTCCCCAAGAAGGATCTGACCAAGGCAGAGGCGTCAGAGCTGATCGACACGATGCGGCAAAAGGCCGGGCTCGAGAAGTAGACAGCGGGCATGTACGCCCCGCCCCTGCGAGACGGAAGAACATGACTCACCGATGATCAGAAGTGTCGCGGGAAGGTTGCAGGCGTTCGGCCAACGCTGCATTCACAAACGTTGAGCGCGCTGCATTTCGTCGGGCACAGACAGCGTCGATTGAGCGCACGATCCCGCAATGTCGATTCCACAACTTCAATGCCGGGATCGCGGCCTGTCGCTTTGCGAGCCGGGCACTCATCCTGCTTTGCCTTGCTTCCCGTCATGTACGATGTCACCGATGGTGCTTCCCACGACAATCGCGGCAACAACAGGCCAACCGGCGGCTACCATAAGGATGGCCCCGTAGCGCATGTCTTCGCCGGGCCGTTTGTAACTGTCTCGGCCCGAGAACAGGAGCACCGCGATCAGGCAGCCAACTGCGTATCGTCTAAACCATTTCACGACGAGAGACCTTCGTTTACGGGCATTCGTCGCCTCGAACTCCGTCGTGGTTCATGATGTCGGCCGTCCGGCCGCTCGCCGGCAGGCGAAATTTCAGACGATCATGCAAGGCGCGTCAGGCGCCTTGCATGACCTGCTGCCGCTCATTTTCTTGAGCGCGCTGAGCATCGGCTCCGCGCCGAGCTCAGTTCTGTCACTTCGGCAGATCGCGGATTGCCAGCTTGATGACTGTAAGGACAACGAAAGCGGGCGCCCCGTAAACGATGGCGTTCACGGCCCAAGTGATGGCGACGCCCAAGAAAACGGAACTGCCGACAGCTCCCCAGAAAAGGTAAGCTGCGGATATACCCGGCATCTCCCATGCCATCACAGGGGTGGAGTAGTCGGTTAGCTGCTCCATGACGAGCAGCACCGTCGAGACGAGGGCCCCGATTGCCAGTGCGACGGTGAGAACGGATTTCATTGTCTTCAAAGGCCCAACAGCGCCATCACGATCGGAATCATAAAAAAGGCTGCCAGGCCGAGGAGGCCTCCTACGGCAATCTTCACCCAACGCCGTTGAATTTTCGGCTCGAGCCATGTCGCCAGTTTGACCCAGAGCGCATACGCCCATCCGGCAACAATCGAGCGGATAAGTGCAAACAGAAGCTCGCCTAGAATATTGGCCATAGCGGTTAGTCGCGTCAGTTCCGCGGGGAGTTCATCTGCCAACGGCTAAACAACCCCGTGTCCCCCGTGAGTGAGGTGGCCCAGTTCTGCGATTTGCGTCACGTTCTGAGGACCCGGTTAGCGCTGTGGGGCTTCGTGAAGGGCTCGTTTTCTAGCGCTTGAGCAATGCCATCGCCATTCACGGCGCGCTCGGCGCGGCATCGTGACTGCTGACATCAGGGTGGCAGCAGCGGTGTGCGACGAGCCCCGCGATGCCGCTCAAATCTGCGGTCAACCAAAGGACATGCCATGAAGTTCGCCTCCACTCGCCTGATCGCTACTGACATCAAAATCATGGTTTCGTTCTACGAAATGGTGACCGGATGTTCCGCCGAATGGCTCGCGCCGGTGTTCGCCAAGATCGTGACGCCGGGCGCCAACCTCGCAATCGGCGCAGCCGAGACGGTCACGCTCTGGAAAGAAAACAGTGCCGAGCCCGGCGCGAACCGCACCGCCGTGATCGAGTTTCAGGTTGAAGACATCGATGCGGATTATCAGCGCCTGAAAGACAAGGTTACGCTGGTGCACGAGTTGAAAACGATGCCATGGGGCAACAGGACGTTCCAGTTTCGCGACCCCGAAGGCACGGCGGTATCGCTCCTCATGCCGCCGATCGAGCAGGCCGGACACCGCCTCGCGGCGCAATAGGTCGCGGCAGCAGACCGCCCCGCACACACAGCCAATGGCGCGTGTGCGGCACTGGATTTTCGGTGAGAGTGCATTGAAATTTCGCCGGCTGATTTACTTCATCAGCCGGCTTCACCCTCATGCACATGTGCACCCGCCCCCTGCCCCTCCCCGGATTTTCCTGCTATCTCCTACTCCCTTCGGCTCGGCCGAACCAAAAACCCTCCATCCACCCAGGGAGCAACAACCATGCGATACCTCCACACCATGCTGCGCGTGCGCAATCTCGATGTCGCGCTGAAGTTTTACCAGGATGCGCTGGGGCTGAAGGAGGTTCGGCGGATCGAGAACGACAAGGGGCGTTTCACGCTGGTGTTCCTGTGCTCGTCGGACGATCTCGAGGCGCTGAAGAAGCAGCCGCAGACGCGCGGCGCGCCGCTGGTCGAGCTCACCTGGAATTGGGACGAGGAAAAATACGGCGAGGATCGCTTCTTCGGCCATCTCGCCTATGAAGTCGACGACATCTACGCGACCTGCGAGAAGCTGATGAAGGCCGACGTCACCATCAACCGTCCGCCGCGCGACGGCAACATGGCCTTCGTCCGCTCGCCGGATTTGCACTCGATCGAGCTGTTGCAGAAGGGCGATCCGAAGCCGCCGCAGGAGCCGTGGTCGTCGATGCCCAACATCGGCCATTGGTAGGCCTTTTTGCCGGAACCAGCCCCTCTCCTAAGCGTTCTCTCTTCGACAATGCAATTGGAGGAGGACGCGATGGGACGCGGAATTCTGTTGTGGATGCTGGGCGTGCCGATCCCGGTGATCATCTTGCTGTGGCTGTTCTTCGGCCGCTGATCGCCTGACCAGGCTTTGCCTTGCAATGAAAGCTCCGCCTCGGGCGGAGCTTTTTGCATGCGGACCTTTTGCATGCGGACCTTTTGCATGAGAGGATCGGCGCAATCGCCCGTCGCTCGCCGCAGTGAATTCCGCTATTACCCGCGCCGAAAGAAGCGCCGCGGGAGGATGATGTGCCGGACCAAAAACTGACGATCTGGGGCCGCGCCAATTCGGTCAACGTGCAAAAGGTGCTGTGGTGCCTCACCGAGCTCGGCTTGGCTTACGAGCGCATCGACGCCGGCATGGCGTTCGGCAAGACCCGCGACGCCGACTATCTCGCGATGAATCCCAATGCGCGGATCCCGACGCTGGTTGAGGGCGACTTCACGCTGTGGGAATCCAATTCGATCATGCGCTATCTCTGCCTCGCGCATGGGCGCGGCACGCCGATCTATCCCGAGGCGCCGAGGCTGCGCGCCAGCGTCGACCGCTGGCTCGACTGGACGCTGTCGATGGTGCAGCCGGTCGACCGCCCGGTGTTCTGGGGCATCGTGCGCACGCCGCCCGCCGAGCGCGAGATGATCCAGGTGCAAAAGGATGCCGATGCCGCCGCCGAGGTCTGGGCCATCGCGGACCGCCTGCTCTCCACGCGTCCGTTCATGGACGGCGATGCGTTCACGCTCGCCGACATCGCGGTTGGCGCCTATGCGCGGCGCTGGCTCGGCGTCGAGGGCATCACCCGGCCCGCGCAGCCGCATCTGACGCGCTGGCTCGCCGAACTCGGCAAACGGCCCGGTTTTGCGCAATTTGTGGCACCGCCGATGTCGTGAGCGGTGGCGCGGCTTAAAGTCCGTTACGAGCACGATGAATCGGCATTTTGCCGCGCGGCGCCGGGAGATGGCGGCTACTGTGCATGGGGTTGTTTTCGCGTCTTTTTGTTTAGGGCCAGCCGCGCTCGAACAGCAGCACGCAGAAAATCAGCACGAGCGTGACCGCCGCGGTGGCCAGCCGCGCAGTCCAGCTCAGGCCGCGGCCGACCCACCACAGCAGCGCGCAATACATCACGAACGGGACGATGATCTCGGGCCGCATGATGTCCGGCGGCATGGGGGCTCAGCGCCTGACCGTGGTCTCGACGCTGATCGAGCCGCCGATCTTGACGCAGGTGCCGGTGCTCTCGACCAGATGGAAGCCGCGGCCATAGGCGGCGCAGGAGCCCGCTTTCGCGCTCCCGCCGGCACCCTTCAGCGGCAAGGCCTTGCCAGCCTGTGGGCGCTCCGGAGGCGGCAGACGCAAGGCTTCCGCCGCGGCCGCGGACGTCGTCAGCAACGAGATCAGGATGAGGAGCGGCGCACGCATGCAGGCCGTTCTAGCCCGGACCGGCGTCGCGCGCCATCGGGGTCGCTTTGCCCGGGGATCAGATGAACTTGATGCCGGCCGATTTGCCGCGGCGCCACACCACCTGGCAGCTCCGCCCGGTCCGCGCATCGCGCGCGAACGCCATCCGGATCACGCCCGGGAGCTGGCTCGCATCCTCGTCCAGCGTGATCTTGGCGCCCGTGGCGGAGATGTCCTGGACCAGGCATTGCCGCGCTGCGAATCCGCCGTCGAGCGTGATCCAGGCATGCTGCGACAGCGACTTGCGGGCTGCGCGCTTCTTGGGCGGTGGCATCGGCTTAAATTCTCCCAGTCCAGCGCTAGCTCAGGGAACCTAAGAAACCGTTGAATTCGGCCGACCGATCCTTGGGTGGGATGCTATCCACCGGTGCCAAAAGACCGTTCCCGAACCGCTTGCCCAGGGCGCCAAAGGCCATTATAGGTTCGCCCGCTGCAGCCGCCGGGCATGACTCGGGCGGCCAGCGGCCGTGCCGCGAAAAGCGGCGGGGCCCTGGGTTTGCTCCCTTCGTCTATCGGTTAGGACGCCACCCTTTCACGGTGGAGAGAGCGGTTCGATTCCGCTAGGGAGCGCCATCATCCGGCGTTAGATGACAGGGCGAATCTGCCGCCCCGCATGAACCTCCCTGCCCCTCGCCTCCGACCAATGTCCAGACTGAACCGGATGCAGGCCGATGGCGCAGCACAAATCTCCCTCGGATGACCAGGCCGGGATTGCCTCGCCGGCGCTGCCGCCATGGATCCACCGCACGGCAGCCTACGTGCCGGAGCGGCGCGCCAGAATGCTGGAGCACATGGCGCGCGCCAGGTCGCTGCCTCGGGCAACGCCTGCGTCGGAGCCGTCGCATACGGCCGGCACGAACATTCTCGGGGACGCCTGCGGCTACGCCGTCCTGTTCGGCATCATCGCGCTGCTGTTTCAGTCGCGCGTTCCTCTCTACCTCGGCGCCTTTCTCTTCTTCACCGATGGCGAGCGCATCGAACTCGCTCTTGCAAAGATCGGCATCCGTCTCGAGCTTGGTACGATCGGGCCCGACATCATCAAGGGCTTCGTATCCCTGTTCGGATGGTTCGCGCTGCTGGCATCGCTGAAAGCGTCCGTCCCCGCCTGGCTCGCGACATGGATGCTTCCAGACACATCGTGGTCCTTGCTCGCCGGAATCGCTCTTTTGTTCGCCATCGTCGAAGCATTCGCAACGCGCGCGATGCAGCATGCATTGCCGTGGTTCGGATTTGAGAGGCGACCGAGCGGCCTGGCCTGCGCGACGATCAAGCTCGCTATGGCCCTTGGCGTGCTGGCTCTGCTGGTGCTGCTCGGATGACGCGATCGTGAGGTCACGGGCCTGACAATCGCGGCGCTATGCCGCCCGCCCCGATCTGCGCATTTACCGGAAATTTACCCCTGCTCGTGAGCGCCGGTATCATTTGCTTAGAATTTGATTGCTACCGTGGAATTACGGAAAACCTCCGAAACACGATTGGCGCCCATGTCCGTCGCAGAGTTCCTCAGACAGCGTGCCGTGCATGTCACCGTGAGTGGCAGCTACTCGCTGCCGCGTTGGTACGATTGCGAGGGCAAGCTCCGTACCTTCGCCTGCCGCACCAGCCGCGTTTCACCGTTCCGCATGATGGTCGACGTTCCCGTAGTCGGAAAGGTCGGCGAGCGCGTGACCTCCTACTTCCAGGATTTTGGCGAATTCCAATGCACCATCAGCGCGACGCTGAAATCGGGCTTCCTGATGGAGCTCGACATGACGCGGGCCCGGCGCGCCTGGATGTCGGAAAAGCTGACCTGGCTCGAGAAGAAGCAAAAGGACGCCAGCGTCCAGGAGCTGCGGAATGACGCGCGCTTCGTTCCGCAGGTCGCGCACACCTTCCTGACGCTCGCCGACGGCAGCACCCATGCCTGCTTCATCATCGACGTCTCCACGGCCGGTGTCGCGATATCCTGCGAATACGATCCGCCAGTGGGAACCCCGCTTGCGGTCGGCGCTTGCGTCGGGCGCGTGATCCGCAAATTCGAAAACGGCTTTGCTGTCAAATTCGCCGAAAAGCAGTCGCGGGACGACGTCGTCCGGCTGATCGTCCGCACGGCCATGCTGCAATCGGCCTGATCCTCCGGCCGCGCTGCCCTATCGCAGCCCTATTTCGAGATAAGCTTTTGAAGGTCCGCGCCTCGTTCCGGACGTCATTTGCAGACTTGCGATCGGGGGACCGAATGGCAGTCGAGAAAATTACAGTCGATAAAGTCAGAGTCGACAAGATCACCTGGGACAGGGTCGGCCGGGTCACCGAGCCCGGACGCTACATGTACACGTTCGGCTGGCTCACCATCACCGCCGACGATCTCGATATCTGGAAGCAATACCCGCAGGCCGCGTTCACGCTGATGGCGCAGCATTCCGAGCCGGACGCGTCCACCGGCGAGGAGTTCCATCTCGGCGCCTTCGACGTCGCGCCCGACGCGCCGCCGCCGCTCACCACGCATTGAGACAGTCAAAGCGGGCTACGATCGGCAGCCAGCCGCCGCGGCAGGGCGCGTGGCGGGAACGCGTGGCACGCCCGTTGCTTTATCATTGCCATGACTCACATCCCCGCCTTCGATCAGGCCTTTCTGCTGTTGCTCATCGTGCTCTGCCTTGGTACGTGCCTTATCCGCGCCTTCTGGGAGGTGGAGCAACTCCGGGGCCGCCGCACCGCGTCCCCATCCCGCGCGATCAAGCGTGACTAGACCGGCTCGGCCGGCCGTGCGTAGCCCGGACGGGGCAATCCCGGCTCTGGACTTGCCGCGGCGACACGTGCATCGTCAATCGAAGAAACCTGCACATTGCCTTGATCTGACTTACCGATCGCGATCCGATGACGGGCGCGCGACCGTTGTCATGGGATGACGAGGTGGTTCTGTCATGCAATTGATTGCGCTCGTTATTCTGCACCTCGGCGACTGTCCTGATGAACGCAGGCTGTCACGCTTGTTAAGAGACGCGACAGCAAGCGCATGACACAAGGTCGCATCAGGGAATGTAGATAAGCGGATCAAGGGAACCTATTTTCGGCGCCGATGTACCTGATTGAAGCGTTACCCACCGTCATCGGAACGGCCGCCATTGCCCCGGCGCTGCTGATGCTGTGGCTCGTCATTGCCGCCGAGGAACGCCCCGGACCGCCGGCCCAGGTCTGGACCGCTTTCCTGCTCGGCGCGGCCAGCATTTCGCTGCTGGGCCTGGCCCGCGCCCCTTTCGCCAAGATGGTTGCGGCCCCGGACAACCCGTGGGCGGCACTGGCCATGCATTCGATCTTCGGCGTCGCGCTGCCGGAGGAAGCGGTCAAGGTGATCGCGATCGTGCTGGTCGCCTCGACCAAGCGGCGGACCTTCGCCAATCCGATGGACACCGTGGTCTATGGCGCCGCGGTTGGCCTGGGCTTCGCCGCCTACGAGAACCTCGCCTATCTCGTCCAGCACGCCGAGATGTGGCGCTCGCTGGCCGCCTTGCGCAGCGTGCTGACCGTGCCGTTCCACGGCGCGCTCGGCATCATCGCCGGCGCCTATCTGACCATCGCGCGCGCCGGCACGGCGCTGGGTGCCAACCGCCATCATCGCGACTGGGCTCGTCTCTCCAGCCGGCTGCTGATCTTCGCAGGTCCGCTCGCCCTGCATTCGGCCTTCGACTTCCCCCTGCTCACGCTTCAGCGCATGCCGGATCTCGATCCGGCGCTGCGGATGTGGTTGGGCGGCGCGAGCCTGCTGATCGGCTTCAGCTCGATCGCCTTCGCTATCCGCCTGGTACGGCGCGTCGCGCGCCATCACGCGCCCCGAACCGACGTCGCGCGCGAGCGCCTCAGCCAGCTCCGCCGGATGTGGGCGCTGCTGCTTGCCGGTGGCGGCGTCGGCTTTCTCGGGCTCGCCTTCGTGCTGACCTCGATCCATCACTGGCTCATCAATCCCGAGCGCAATCTGACGCTGGCCCTGATCCCGATCGGCCTGGTCTCGATCCTGCTCGGCCTCGCACTTCTGATCGTCACGACCGCGATCTATGTTCTCGGCCGCAACCGCATCCGCACCAGCGGCGAAGGTTTTTCGTCGGCGCACGGCGGCGGCTGAGCCGCGGGATGGCAAGCGCGGTGTGCACGTACTAGACTAGATTGAGGACACACCTCTCGATCCGGAGCCTGCCCATGACATCGCCTGAGGATTTTTCCCGGCTGCAATCCGCCATGAGCGGGACGGTCAAGGCACATTGGAAGGCCTTTCTGTTCGAAGGCATCCTGCTTGCGGTGCTTGGCGTCGCCGCGCTGATCCTGCCGCCGCTCGCAAGCCTTGCGATTGCGATCTTCCTCGGCTGGATGTTCCTGATCAGCGGCATCGGCGGATTGATCGCCACCTATTGGGCGCGCAGCACGCCGGGCTTCTGGTGGTCGCTGATCTCGGCCGCGCTGGCCGTGCTTGCAGGCATGCTGCTGCTGGCGCGGCCGATCCAGGCCGTGCTGACGCTGACCATCGTGCTCGGCGCCTATTTCCTCGCCGAGGGCGTCGCCACCATCATGTACGCGCTGGAGCATCGCCGCGAGCCGGGCGGCCGCTGGTCGTGGCTCCTGATCTCGGGCCTCGTCGACATCGCGATCTCGTTCATGGTGATCACGGGACTGCCGAGCTCGGCGGAATGGGCGATCGGTATCCTCGTCGGCATCAACCTGCTGTTCGGCGGCGCCACCCTGATCGGCATGGCGCTGGCGGCACGCAAAAGCAACAGTTGAGGCGCCGCGTGGCCGTCACGTCTATTGGGGGGTGACAAGCCGCCGATCGCACGCTATATGACGGGCGATGATCACCCTCGTCACCAGCTATATTTGGTACTTTAGCTACGACAGCTCGCTGGCGGCAGGAGGATCGCGCTCAATCTGAAACATTGCAGCAAACGTCCGAACAAGCCGCCAGACCTGGCGGCTTTTTTATTGGCCGGCAGGGTCTCAAAATGACAGGAGCCCGCCGTGCTGAGCACGACCGACGATCTTCGTATCCGCGAACTGAAAGAGCTGAGCACGCCCGAAGAGGTGATGCGGGAAGTCCCGCACACGCTCACCGCGACGCGCGTGGTGATGGCCGCACGCAACGCCATCCATGCGATTCTCAATGGCCAGGACGACCGGCTTCTGGTCGTGGTCGGCCCCTGCTCGGTGCATGATCCCAGGGCCGCGCTCGAATACGCCGAGCGCCTCGCGAGCTTGCGCGAAGAGCTTGCCGACCAACTCGAGATCGTGATGCGGGTCTATTTCGAGAAGCCGCGCACCACGGTCGGCTGGAAGGGCCTGATCAACGATCCTGATCTGGACGGCAGCTTCGACATCAACAAGGGCCTGCGGCTGGCGCGCAACGTGCTCTCGGCGGTAAATAATCTCGGCCTGCCCGCCGGCACCGAATTCCTCGACATGACGACGCCGCAATACATTGCGGACCTCGTGTCCTGGGCCGCGATCGGCGCGCGCACGACCGAAAGCCAGATCCATCGCGAGCTGGCTTCGGGGCTGTCCTGCCCGGTCGGCTTCAAGAACGGCACCGACGGCAATGTGCGGATTGCGGCGGACGCGGTGAAGTCGGCCTCGAATCCGCATCATTTCATGGCGGTGACCAAGCTCGGCCGCTCGGCGATCGCCTCAACCGCGGGCAACGAGGATTGTCACATCATCCTGCGCGGCGGCAGCACGCCGAACTACGATGCGGCAAGCGTCGCGGCGGCCTGCAACGATCTGGCGAAAGCAAGCGTCGCACCGCTCGTGATGGTCGATGCGAGCCACGCTAATTCGAGCAAGAAGCCGGAAAACCAGCCGCTCGTGACGGCCGACATCGCCCGGCAGATTTCCGGCGGCGAGAACCGCATCATGGGGGTGATGGTCGAGAGCAATCTCGTCGCCGGACGCCAGGACGTGGTGCCGGGCAAGCCGCTCACCTATGGCCAGAGCATCACGGACGGCTGCATCGACTGGGCGACCACGGCAACCGTGCTCAAGCAGCTCGCTGACGCGGTCGAGATCCGGCGCAACATCAAGCGCGCAGGGCTGCACGAGCGCTCCGCCTGACCAAACGATTGCGGGCGGGGTGAGGCTGTCGCACCCTGCCCGCTTTCCCGGCGCCTAGCAGCCGCGGCAGATGCTCTTGATCTTCTTGTCGAGCGCCTGATTTTCCTTGCTGAGGGGATCGTTCGGGTCGCTCAGGTTCTTCTCACTTGGCACGTCGCCAGCGCGCGGCTGCCGATGACCGACGGGCGCAGGCGGCAAAGAACCCGCCGATTGTCCCGAGGTCGTCGATCCCTTGCTTCCCGTTTGCGCGAAGCCGGCGCTGCCGAACACCGTCAGAAGCGACAGTGCTAGGATGATGCTTCTCATTTTGCTTCTCCATTCCTCGAGCCAGCATCTCCATCACGACCAATCAGGTCTCGGGCGGATAGAGGTGAACGTCGCCGCAATAATCCACGATACGATAGCGCGTTTCCGATGCCGCATCACCCGCATCAGGTGCGGTATTTTGCATCGGCAACACGTAATTCGGTCCCACCGGCGACTTGCCGGCGCCGCCGGGAATGTCGATGACATAGTCGGGCTGACACAGTCCTGACAGCCGTCCGCGCAGCTGCCGCATCAAACTCTGCCCCTCGGCGAGTGTCGTTCGCAGATGCGCAGTGCCCGGCGCGAGATCACCGTGATGCAGATAATAGGGCTTGATCCGGCATTCGACGAAAGCTCGCATCAAATCCGACAGAGCGGTCGCGTTGTCATTGACCCCGCGCAAAAGCACGGACTGGCTTACCATGGGAATTCCGGCATCGATCAGCCGCGCGCAGGCGGCACGCGCCGGCCCCGTCAGTTCGCGCGCATGGTTGGCATGCAGCGCCACCCAGGTGGTGGCGCCTTCGGCCTTGAGCGCAGCCACCATCTCGTCGCTGATGCGCGCGGGATCGGCCGCCGGCACGCGGGTGTGAAGGCGGATGATCTTGACGTGATCGATTCCGGCCAGATCGGCCATGATCTCGCCCATCCGCCGCGGCGACAACATCAGGGGATCCCCCCCGGTCAGGATCACCTCCCAGATCTCGCTGTGCGCGCGGATGTAGTCGATCGCCGCGCGATAGGCGGCGTCCGAGAGCGCGTTCTCCTTGCCGGGTCCGACCATCTCGCGGCGGAAGCAGAAGCGGCAATAGACCGCGCAGACGTGAACGAGCTTGAACAGCACACGGTCGGGATAGCGATGCACGATCCCGGGAACCGGCGAGTGCGCATGATCGCCGATCGGATCTGCGTTCTCGCCCGGCTGCATTTCCAACTCTGCGGCAGTCGGAACGAATTGGCGCGCAATGGGATCGTCGGGATCGGACCTGTCGATCAGATCGACCAGCGCCGGCGTGATCGCAACCGCATAGCGTGCGGCAATGCGATCGAGCACCGGCAGCGCTGTGGCTGACACCAGCTGCTCGGCCACAAGTTCGGCCGGCTCGCGCAATGTGCGCGCAAGATTGCTCTTCATCATGTCTCGCTCAACGTTTCATCTGCAGGCGGCGTCCACACCACCTGATCAATTCGCGACGCGCCGCTCGCCAGCATCACCAGCCTGTCGTATCCGAGCGCGACGCCGCTTGCCTCCGGCATCGCCGCGACCGCGACCAGAAAGTCCTCGTCCAGCGGATAGGCTTCGCCGTAGCGGCGTTGCTTCTCCGCCATGGATTGCGTGAAGCGCTTGCGCTGCTCCTCGGCGTCGGTCAGTTCGCCAAAACCGTTGGCGAGCTCGACACCGCAGGCATAGACCTCGAACCGCTCGGCGACTCGGGGATCGCCCGCCTTCGCGCGCGCCAGTGCCGCCTCTGGAGATGGGTATTCGAACAGGATGGTCAAACGGCCCTGCCCCAGATGCGGCTCGACATGCTCGACCAGAACCTTGCTGAAGATGTCGGACCAGGTGTCGTCCTCGGCCACGCGGACCTTGCCGGCAGCTGACCGCGCGAGCGCGGCGCGGTCGCCCTCGCCGCCGGAAATGGTCGCAAGCAGGTCGATTCCCGCAAGCTGCTCGAAGGCGCCGGCCACCGTTACAAGTTCCGGCTCGGCGAAGGGATCGGCGGTCCGGCCGCGGAAGGCGAACGTGCCGATACCGGTCGCCTGGGCCGCGCGGGCGATGAGGACGACGCAGTCGGCCATGATGGCGTCATAGGGCGCGCCTGCCCGGTACCATTCCAGCATGGTGAATTCGGGCAAATGCAGGTCGCCGCGCTCACGGTCCCGGAACACCCGGGCGAACTCGAAAATCCGGGTCTCCCCGGCCGCCAGCAGCTTCTTGCAGGCGAATTCCGGCGAGGTCCGCAAATATCGGCTCACACGGCTGCCGTCGGGCCGCATGATCTCGGTCCGGGGGGCGTGCAGGTGGGTCTCGTTGCCCGGGGAGACCTGGAGAACGGAGGTTTCGACCTCGACGAAGCCCTGCTCGACGAAAAATCCCCGTAGAGCCCCAGTGATGGCTCCCCTGGCCTGCAAGAAGGGCCGGCGGTCGAGATGCCGCGAGGGGGACCAGAACGGCGACATCGGCTTGTCCCCAGCCATTAACCGGCTGTCCCGCAAGCCAGCAAAATGCTGGCATCCAACGGCAAAACCAGTATGTTGCGGCCCGAAACGGGTGCCGCGGTCTGATTTGGGGCCCCAGGTCCCCCATCAATTTGACCACGTCCTGGCCCGAGCCGGGCCAAGCAAGCAGGAAATACAGCTTTGAGAGTCATCGCCAGTTCTATTCGCAAGGGCAACGTGATCGAGCAAGACGGCAAGCTATATGTCGTCGTGACCGCCGAGAACATCCATCCCGGCAAGGGCACCCCGGTCAGCCAGATCGAAATGCGCCGAATCTCGGACGGGGTAAAGATCTCCGAGCGCTACAAGACCACCGATCAGGTCGAGAAGGCCACAATCGAAGAGCGCAACTACACCTTCCTGTATGAAGATGGTGACGGCTATCACTTCATGAACCCGGAGACCTATGACCAGGTCCAGGTGTCCAAGGATGTGATCGGCGATGCGGCGGCCTATCTTCAGGAGAGCATGACGGTCAAGCTATCGCTGCACGGTTCCAACCCGGTATCGATCGCCCTGCCGCAGCGCGTGACGCTGGAAGTGATCGAGACCGAGCCCGTGACCAAGGGGCAGACCGCCTCCTCGTCCTACAAGCCCGCCGTGCTCTCGAATGGCGTTCGCACCACGGTGCCGCCGCACATCGCCGTCGGCACCCGAATCGTCGTGATGACCGAAGACGGCTCCTACTCCGAGCGTGCCAAGGACTGACGGGACCAAAGCGAGCGCAACAGGTGCCGCCGGGGGGCGAGACAGTGGTTGGGAAAAGTTTCCGCTTCGTCTCGCAACTTCTGGCGTCGCTTTCGCTCCTCATTGCCTCTCCACTTGCTGCGGATGAGTTCCGCAGCCCCTCACTCACGGCGCTGCGCGTCGATTGGCGCGCGGCGCTTGACCAGCTCCGCACCGAAATCAACGTCCATCCCCGGGCCGCGGAAGACTTCATCTTCGCACCCCGTCGTTCGGTGCCGCGCTACGATCCGCGCGCGATGCCGGCGCTGGTGCAGCTCAACGCGATCTCCTCGCAATTCTTCACCGGCATCGCCCGCAGCTCCGTGCCCGTGCTGCTGCCGTTCGACGCTGCCGCGTATCTCGAAGCTCGGCGCAATGGCGCGCCGGCGACCGTCGCGCTGTCGCGCTACCAGGCTGACTTCAATTCCGTCGACCTGTTCGATGCAGGTCCCGCCGGCTACAGCGCGACCTTTTCGTTCGAGCCTGGTACCGGAGACGGCATGCCGAGCCGGGTCTTCGCAAGGCCGGTCGAGGTGCAGATCACGGGCTCGGCGCTGGTCTATGACATTGCCGATCCCTCGGGCGGTAAGGGCGAGCCGGTCAAACCGCTCGCGGCGCTCTACCCGGACCTGCGCAAGTTCATCCGGGAAGGCTATATGCGCTACGCTTTCACCCGTTTCGGCGTCGCCTATGTGGTGTCGATCCAATGCCTCGACAGCGTTGCCAAGCCGCGGCGGCTTGCCTGCAAGGAGGCCTATCCGATCGCCGAGCGCTTCCTGAAGGCGCTGCGCGTGGCGGGCGGCCAGCGCATGCGGCCGCTCACGGACATCGCTTCCAACATTCTCGATCGTCCCACGGTACGCTCCCCGGACTTCACCTACAGGCCGAGCGGCGACATCATCCCGAACACCGGCTATCGCAAGCAGGGCGGCCATCCCGACGTGATGGCCTACGCACAGATCCGGTTTCCTCTCGAGAAGGCGCCCGCGTTCGTGCACTCGCAATCCTATGCCAAGCGCGACAAGATCGAGAGCACGACCGCCTATCCCTGGCGCGACAATTTCTGCGAATCCCGGAGTTTCGAGGTCTGGCAATGCGGCGGCGGCTATGGCCATCAGGGCGAGGACATCCGCGCGGCCGAGTGCCCACCGCCTGGTGAAGGCCGCCAAGCCTGTGATCCCAAGCAGCGCGCCGTCGTCGCCGTGCGGGATGCGAGGGTTATACGCGCTTCCAAGGACCAGGCTGTGACGCTGCAAATCAACAGCCGGAGCGAGCACATTCGCTTCCGCTACATGCATATGAACCCGCAGGCGCTGAATGCCGATGGCCTGCTCAATGGCCGCATCGTATCGGAGGGCGAGAAGATCGGCGTGGTCTCGAACTATCTCGACCATCCCGCCGGCACCTCGATGCACCTGCATTTCGACGTGCAAGTGTTCACCCGCGACGGCTGGATCTGGGTCAGTCCTTACGTCACGCTGGTCTCCGCCTATGAGCGCCTGATCCACGCCCGCGGCCGCGAGGTCGGCCCGGAGATCGCCGGCACGCCACAGCCTGTGGCGCATGCGCTGCCGGAGGACGTGCTCAAGCCGGACCTGCGCGAGGGATCGGGCGGCGACGAGAACTAACGGCTTGCTCCTTCCATTGCCAGGCAGTGCAAAAGCGTGTTGTCGCACACACCGCCCGATGGAAGGCCGAAGGAACTGGGTTGATGAGTGTCGGACTGATTGGTCTTCTCGACGATATCGCAGCGATCGCAAAGGTGGCGGCAGCCTCGCTCGACGATGTCGCGGGCCAAACGGCCAAGGCGGGAGCAAAGGCGGCTGGCGTGGTCATCGATGACGCAGCCGTCACGCCGAACTACGTGATCGGCTTTGCCTCGAAACGCGAACTGCCGATCGTAGGCAAGATTGCGGTTGGGTCGCTGCGCAATAAATTGCTGATCCTGCTGCCCATTGCCCTGTTGCTTGGTTATTTCCTTCCCGCCGCGGTCACGCCGCTGCTCATGCTGGGCGGCGCCTTTCTGTGCTATGAGGGCACCGAGAAGGTGCTCGAAGCCGCGATGCCGCATGATGCGCGCCACCACGAAGCCCAGCCCCAGCCAATTGCATTGAACGCGCGGTCGGTCGAGGACAAGAAAGTCGCAAGCGCCATCAAAACGGATTTCATCCTGTCGGCGGAGATCATGGCGATCACGCTGGCGGCCGTCCCGGCGGGCAGCATCTGGACCCAGGCGCTCGTGCTCGCACTCGTCGCCATTTTCATCACTGTTGGAGTCTACGGCGTGGTCGCCTTGATCGTGAAGGCGGACGATGTCGGCCTGGCCCTTGCGCGGTATGACGGCGCCTCGCTTGTTGGCGGCGCAATCCGATTGCTTGGACGTGCGCTGGTCCGCGGCATGCCTGTCTTCCTGGCGGTGCTGAGCACCATCGGCACCGCCGCGATGATCTGGGTCGGTGGCGGCATCATCCTGCACGGCATCGAACAATACGGCCCACCGGTAGTCGGCCATACGGTTCATGCCGCGACCGAGGCTGCCGCGCACCGCCTTCCCTCCATTGCCGGCACCGTCGGATGGGCGGTCGAGGCAGCCATTTCAGGCGTTATTGGGCTCCTTGTCGGCGCAGTTGCGATACCGGCCGTCACATACGGTCTTTCACCGCTATGGAAACGTCTGAAGCGATCGCAGCCGACCTGAACAAAAGCGGCTGCAGATTGCGGGTGCCGGCTACTCCAGCAACGTCGTGAGTTGCGCGCCCTCGTCCGCCACGAACACGGCAATCAATTCCGCCGGCTGCGTGGTGCTGGCATTGGCCGAGACCAGATGCGTCGAGCCGGGCGGCTCGAAGAAGGACTGGCCGACGCCGAACGTCTCGACCGGGCCGCCGCCGAGCTGGGAGCGGATCTTGCCCTTGGTTATGTAGGCGGTGACGGATCCTGCGTGACGATGCGGCCGCGAGAACCCGCCAGGGCCGTAGAACACGCGCACGATGGTGACGCGCTTGCCCGGCACGTTCGGCAGCGCGTAGGAGTCGATCGGCTCGACCTTGTCCAGCGGCGAGCTTTCGGCGGCGGTGGCGCAGAGCGGCGCGAGTGCGCCGGAAATGGTGTCCATCGTCACCGGCAACGCCTTGCCGATCGCAAGCGCGCACGCAAGCCCGCCGACGACGGCGATCGCCATCGAACGCGATGGCGCCAATGTGGTGGGCAAACTTACTACCGTCATCACGATCTCCCTTCGTTGCAATCAGGATGCCGCCGCATTCGCTGCGACCGGTCGCTTCGCCGGTGTCCAGCGAAACGCCGCACCGAAACGATTCCAGACGTTGATCGAGGCAACCGCAGAGGTCAGGTACGTCAGTTCGGTCTCGGAGAATTCACGGCTCGCCTCGGCATACACGCCCTCGCCGACTCCGTCGGGCAGGCAGGTCAGCGCCTCGGTCCAGGCCAGCGCGGCACGTTCGCGCGCGGAAAAGATCGGCGCCTCGCGCCAGACCACGACCAAATTGAGCTTGTCGACGGGCACGCCGATCCGCTCCGAAAGCAGGATGTGATGCTGCACGCAGAAGGCGCAGCCGTTGATCTGCGATGCCCGGAGCTTGACCAGTTCGAGAAGCTGCTTGTCGAGACCGGCCTTGGCCGCCACCTGGCCGAGCGCCAGCACCAGCTCATACGCATCCGGCGCGATCTTCTTGAAATCCTCGTATTCGCTGCGGGCGTGTGACATTGCCGTTCACCTCGTGGTATTGTAAGACCGCTTACATCTTATAAGAGCACTTACATGTTGCGCAAGTCGCCCAGTATCACGAGATCGAAATCCCGGCGCAAGACTGCCAAGCCTGACGCCGTGCGCGTGCCAGCCCCAGGGGAAGGCAAGCGCGGCGAGCAAGGCTATCTCGGTTATCTCTTGCGCCAGGCCCACGCCGCAGTCCGTCTGACGATGGAGCGGTCGCTCGCCGATCTCGGTGTCACCTCACCGCAATTCGCGGTGCTGACCATGCTCAACGCCTATCCGGGCCTCTCGGGCGCCGACGTTGCCCGCCTCACCTTTCTGACGCCCCAGACCGTCGGCGTCATCATCCGCAATCTCGAGCGTGACGGCGCGATTGTGATGACGCCGCATCCCGTCCACGGCCGCATCCAGCAATGGACGCTGACGCCGCGCGGCACGGCGCTTTTGAAAGCGTGCCGGGAAAGGGTGATTGCGTTGGAGAAGCGGCTGGCCGCCGGGCTCGATGTCAAGGCCGAGGCAAGCATTCGCCGCTGGCTCGCAGGCATCGCGGCCGATTTGCAGGAGGACTAGGCGAAGCGCGCTTGCCGCTGGCGGGACCTAGTCGCCGCCTCCGCCGTCGCCACCGTCCGAATCCGGGAAGTCACTGACGGCGCCGTGGCCTTGAATACCGCGCCCAAAGTTCTCCGCGAGGATCATCAGGACGACGACGAACAACCCGGCGCCGAACGGCCAGGGATTGGCGCGGATGATGTCGAACAGCTCCTGCATTCACGCATTGTGCGCAGACGGAAGCGAATCGACCGTAAAGTGACAGGCTCAAAATTGGGGATATCCGACCCGTTGCAGGCGCGCCCTACCCGCCCTTCAACACTTTCTTAACCTCGCCATCGGGCCAGGTCTCGCCCGCTGCGATCACCCGCACGCGGCTTTGATCGGCGTCGTTCACCAGCTCATGCGAACTCACCCGCTCGCCGCTTCGCTCCAGGTGCAGATCGGTTTCGGGCTTCCAGCTCAGTGTGGTGGCGAGATCGCCAGGGAAAATCTGCCATTGTGATCCGTCGTCGAGCTCGACGACGTGGCTCTCTGCATGCGCGCGTATCTTCATTCGACCCCGAATTCTCGACGGAAGGCGGGCCCCGACCATCGGCCGGGGCCCCGCTCCGTTAGTCGTTGTCGTGATGAATCACGGTCTTTTCGCGGTTACCGAATTCATCTTCCTTCTTGATGACGGTGGTGCGGTCGGCAGGCTCGCGCTCCTTGATCACGGTGGTGCGATCACGATCGCGGTCACGCTCTCGATATTCCGGGGACTGTCCGACGGTCACGCCGGCGCCGACCGGACCAACATGAACACCGACTTCGTCGGCGAATGCGGGGGCTGCGATAGCGGTGACCATGGCGGCCGCAAACAGATATTTCCTCATCTCGTCCTCCTCGATTGCATGCGGAGGGAATGCGTGAGTGCGACAATTTGTTCCGGAAGGAACAGGACGGACGTCCCGTTCCCGACCCTCCAGGAACCGACTCACAGGAGCCGCATTTCCCGCTACAATAAGTCGATGAAACACGCTGATTCCTCGATCCATCATACCCGCCGCGCCTTCACGATCGGCGCCGCCACCCTGCTCGCTTTCCCGACGCATGTCTTCGCCGCACCTCCAGGCTTCGACGAATGGCGTGAGGGTTTTCGCGCTCGTGCCATGGCCAAGGGCATCTCGGCTGCGACATGGCAGCGTGCGATGGCGCGGGTCGAGCCCGACATGAGCGTGTTCAAGCAGATGCGGAACCAGCCCGAATTTCATGAGCAGGTCTGGCAATACATCAACCGTCGCGTCTCCGACTGGCGCATCATCAACGGCAAGATCGCGCTGAAGAACAACGAGGCGCTGCTCGCGCGCATCGAGCGCGATTTCGGCGTCGAGCGCGGCACGCTGCTGGCGCTGTGGGGCGTCGAGTCCGCCTATGGCGATCCGCTGGTGCAGCAGAACCACATGACGCCGGTGTTTCCCTCGCTCGCCGCCCTCGCCTGGAACGAACCGCGACGCAAGGCCTATTGGGAAACCGAGCTGATCAACGCGCTACGCATCGTCGACAAGGGCTGGAGCACGCCGGAGCAGATGCAGGGATCCTGGGCCGGCGCGATGGGGCATTCGCAATGGATGCCGGAAGTCTGGCTCAATGTCGGCATCGACTATGATGGCGACGGCAAGGTGTCGCCGTTCGGCAAGCCCGACGACGCGCTGGGCTCGACGGCAAAATATCTCGTCAATCGCGGCAAGTGGCACCGCGGCGAGCATTGGGGCTACGAGGTGCGCACGCCCGGTGAGATGAGCGGCAGCCGGACCTATGCGGCTTGGCAGGCGGCCGGCGTCACCCGCGCCGACGGCCAGCCATTCCCGCAAGCCTCCGCATCCGCGCAGATGTGGACGCCGGTTGCGGGCGGGCCGACGTTTCTGCTGGGACCGAATTTCAACGCGGTGAAGAGCTACAATCCCTCGATGAACTATGCCCTGGCGATCTGCCATCTCGGCGACCGCTGCCTCGGCGCCCCGCCTTTCACCCAGCCGTTCCCCGGCTCCGAGCGCGCGCTGACACTCGCCGAGGTGCAGGAGATGCAGACGCGCCTGACCAAGGCGGGCTTCGACACCGGCGGCACCGACGGCCGCGTCGGCAACGACACGATGAAGGCAATCAAGGATTTTCAGCAGAGGGCCGGTATCGTGCCTGCGGACGGCTATGGCGGGCTGAAGGTGCTGGCGAAGCTACGCCAGGGGTCTTAGGCCGGCTCAATGCCGGTATTGCGGCTCCTCCGCATCGAGCTGCCGCCGGATCGCCGCAAGATGCAGCCGTGCAGATTCGGAATCGCCCTCGCGCATCTGCCTGTAGGTCTCGGCTGCAATCGCGGGATCGACCGGCAGCATCTGTCGCCCGGTCGACATCGCCAGCACCTGCACCTCGGCGGCGCGTTCGAGATAGTAGAGATCGTCCCAGGCTTCCGCGATGGTCGGTGCCAACACCATCACGCCGTGATGCTTCATGAAGATGATATCGGCATCCCCAACGGCGGATGCGATGCGCGCGCCTTCGCGGTTGTCGAGCGCGAGGCCGTTGTAGTCGCGGTCCACGGCGGTGCGACCGTAGAACTTGAGCGCGGTCTGGCCGGCCCAGATCAGCGGATCGCCCTCGGTCATCGACAGCGCCGTGGCGTAGGGCATGTGGGTGTGGAAGGCGACCTTGGCGCGCGGCAGGCGCTTGTGCATCTCGGCATGGATGTAGAACGCGGTCGCCTCGGGTACGCCCTCGCCGTCGAGCACGCTGCCGTGGAAATCGCAGATCAGCAGCTTTGACGCGGTCAGCTCGCGGAAGGCGTAGCCGTAAGGGTTGACCAGGAAGAGATCGTCATGGCCCGGCACCACGGCCGAGAAGTGGTTGCAGATGCCCTCCTCAAAGCCGTTGCGCGCAGCCATCCGAAAGCAGGCGGCAAGATCCTCGCGCGCGCTGCGGATCGCGTCGGTGACGAGGTCCGGACGGTTCGAGCGGAACGTTGCTGGCGTGGAGGACGATGAGTGAAGGCTGTGCGCCATGGCGGAAGGACACCTCTGTCGATCGGAAGACGCCCGCGTTGTACAGGTCCGACGCCTGCGCGTCAGCCCCCGCGGGCGCCACCCTGCCCTTCGCAGCCCGCGAGGCGGTCTATTGCCGCCGCGGCACGCCGCCGGCATTCATGCCGCCGTCGATGACGAGCTCGCTGCCGGTGACGTAGCACGAGGCATCGGAGGCCAGATACAGCACGCCGGAGGCAATCTCAGAAGCATGGCCGGCGCGGCCGAGCGGCGTGACGAGGCGCGCACGCTCCTCGGGATCGATCGGTGCATTGCCCTGGTTGCCGGTCGCGCCGGTCGGGATCTTGCCCCAGATCGGGGTGTCGATGATGCCGGGATGGACGGAGTTGACGCGGATGCCGTCGCCGGCGGCCGCGCACTCCATCGCGATTGACTTCGCGAACAGCCGCACGCCGCCCTTGGTCGCCGAATAGGCCGACAGCCCAGGCGCGCCGCGCAGGCCCGCGAGCGAGGACATCATGACGATCGAGCCGCCGCCGGTCTTGCGCATCAAGGGCAGGCAATGCTTGACCGAGAGGAAGACGCCGTCGAGGTTGATCGCGTTCTGCTTGCGCCAGTCGCTGAGCGTCATGTCGACGATCGAGGGCACGGCGATGCCGATGCCGGCGTTGGAGACGAGAATATCAAGCCGGCCAAAGCGCTTCGCGATCTCGGCTGTGATCTCGATCCAGCGCTCTTCGCTGGTGACGTCCTGCTCCAGGAAAATCGCCTTGCCGTCGGCCTTGGTGATGCGATTGGCGAGCTCGGGGCCGCGCAGCTCGTCGATGTCGGTGGCAATGACGGTGGCGCCCTCGCGCGCGAATAGCTCGACGACGGCTTCGCCGATGCCGGAGGCGCCGCCCGTCACCAGCGCCACTTTACCCTCAACCTGCCCTGCCATGTTCACTCCCAGTTTTGCTGTTAGCTTTTTTGTTGTTTGCCGGGCCTATCTAATCATGGATGGTCCCTGATCGGGTAGCGCGACGTCGATGACGCGGAATTGCACACGCTCGGCGCCCTGATAGCGATCGACCGACAATGATCCCGCGACATGCAATTGCTGGCCGCGATTGGCAACGAGCGCGTTGCCGAGCTTCTGTCCGATCGAACGGAACGCGATGCCGTTGACGATGGCGCCGTCGCCCGACTTGAAGCGTAGCCTCAAATGTGCCTGTCCCACCTCGTCGGCATAGACGAGCTGGTGCGCCGGCAGCGCCAACACGGCTTCCGGATTGCCGCTGCCGAAGGGACCCGCGCGGTTGAGCGTCGCTGCAAGCTCGGTCGTCACCGCGCGCGCGGAGACCGCGCCGTCGATGTAGAGCTCGTTGACGTGGCGCGCCTCGGCAACGTCGCGCCCCAACGCATTCTCGAGGTAGGCGCGAAACTCGGCGAGTTTTTCCTTCCGCAGCGTGACCCCCGCAGCCATCGCGTGGCCGCCCCCCTTCAGCAGAATGCCATCGGCGACCGCCTGCCGCACGGCCTTGCCGATATCGACGCCGGCAATCGAACGGCCGGAGCCGGTGCCGATGCCCCCGGGCTCCAGCGCGATCGCAAAGGCGGGCCGCGAGAACTTCTCCTTCAACCGGGACGCAACGAGACCGACCACGCCGGGATGCCAGCCTTCGGAGGCCGTGACGATCACGCCGATCTTGTCCTCGAGCCCGATCGAGGCGAGCGCCTCGGCTTCGGCCTGCGCTTCGGCCGCCTGCTCGATGACCCGGCGCTCGCTGTTGAGGCGGTCGAGTTCGGCGGCGATCCGCGCGGCCTCGACGCTGTCACCCTCCAAAAGCAGGCGCACGCCGAGATCGGCGCGGCCGATGCGACCGCCGGCATTGATGCGCGGCCCCAGCATGAAGCCGAGATGCCAGGCCTCCGGCGGGCCGTTGAGCCGCGCCACGTCCATCAGCGCTGTGTGGCCGACATGGTCGCGCCGCCGCATCGCGATCAGGCCCTTGGCGACGAACGCGCGGTTGAGACCGATCAGCGGCGCGACATCAGCAACCGTGCCGAGCGCGACGTGATGCAGCATGCCGAGCAGATCCGGCTCGGGCATCTCCGCATTCCAGAAGCCGCGCTGGCGTAATTCACGATTGACCGCGACCAGCGTCACCAGCACGAGGCCGACGGCGGCGAGATGGCCGAGGCCGGAGAGATCGTCGAGCCGGTTCGGATTGACCAGCGCGTCGACCTCCGGCAGCTCCGTGCCGGCCTGATGATGGTCGATCACGACGACGGACATGCCGATACGTTTTGCTTCGGCGAGCGGCTCGATGCTGGTGGTGCCGCAATCGACGGTGACGAGCAGCGTGGCGCCCTTTTCGGCCAGCGCGCGCACGGCTTCCGTATTGGGCCCGTAGCCCTCGAAGATGCGGTCGGGAATGTGGATCAGCGGATCGAGCCCGCAATGCCGCAGATGCCAGGTCAGCAGCGCCGCCGAGGTCGCGCCGTCGACATCGTAGTCGCCGAAGATCGCGACCTTCTCGCCGTTCGCTGCGGCATCCGCGATCCGCTTCGCGGCGGCCTCCATCTCCGTCACCGTGAACGGGTCCGGCAGAAGCTTGCGGATGGTGGGATCGAGGAAATCTGCGACGGCGTCGCTGTCGACGCCGCGGCCTGCCAGCACCCGCGCCAGGAGCTCGGGCAGTTGGTGGCGCTGCACGATGGCAAGCGCTTTCGCCGCCCCGCGGGCATCCAGCCGGTCGCGCCAAAGCTTGTCGGTGAGCGAGCGCGCCACTCCCAGGAACGCCTGGGGCGCTTCGACGGGCAAGGCGGTAGCGGGCGGCGTCATGAACAGCTGTCGGTTTGAGGAACCTGGGAGCCGGAGGGATTGCATCGTCCGGCCGACGGACGATTGGCCCGCAATCCCTCGGGATTTGCAACGTCTGCGCGGCACAAAGCGGTGGATTGCCGCTTTGCTACCCGGACTGACTATCATTTGAGCATTCCGCAAAACAGCAAATTAAGCAGGCGTTAGGCGGAATCTTCGAAAAAGAATCGTATTCGATCTGTCAGTGATTGTTCCGGGTTCGTTGCAGATCAGACCTCATTGCCAAGGGAAGCCCCCGATGTCTGCTGCGCTGGGTCTCAAAGCCAAGCCGATCGCAAATGAACCCGCTGATGATGATTCCGATATCTCCGCGCTGATCAACCGCCTCACGGCGGAGGTCAACCAGATCGCGGTCGACAAGACCAAGGCGATCCAGCAGATCACCAACCAGATGAAGATGCTGGCGCTGAACGCGTTGATCGAAAGCTCGCGCGCCGGCGCGCAGGGCGCGGGCTTCGCCGTGGTGGCGCAGGAGGTCCGCGGCGTCGGCCAGCAGGTCGAGACTATCGCCCGCGAACTCGAAAGCCAGCTGACCAAGCGCACCGGCGACCTCGTCGCCTCGATCGACCGCATGAGCCAGCGCTCGCGCGGCGAGCGCATGGTCGACCTCTCGCTCAACGCCATCGAGCTGATCGACCGCAACCTCTATGAACGGACCTGCGACGTGCGCTGGTGGGCGACCGATTCCGCGCTGGTCGATTGCGCGGCCTCGCCCGACGCCGCGGCCGTGTCCCATGCCTCGCAGCGTCTCGGTGTGATCCTAGGAGCCTACACCGTCTATCTCGACCTCTGGCTCTGCGATCTCGACGGCAACGTCATCGCCAACGGCCGCGCCGACCGCTTTCGCGCTGTCGGCCAGAACGTCGCCCACACCAAATGGTTTCGCGAGGCCAAGACCCTGCGCTCCGGCGACGACTATGTCGCCGGCGACGTCGAGAACCAGCCGCTGCTCGGCAATGCCCAGGTCGCGACCTATTGCGCCAGCGTCCGCGCCGGCGGCCAGGCCAACGGCGCGCCGATCGGGGTGCTCGCCATCCATTTCGACTGGGAGGCGCAGGCCCGCGCCATCGTGCAAGGCGTGCGCGTTGGCGACAGCGACAAGGCGCGCGTTCTGCTGGTCGACTCCAATCTTCGCGTGATCGCCGCTTCCGACGGACAAGGCATTCTCAGCGAACGCATCTCGCTGTCGCTCAACGGCCAGCGTTCCGGCTTCTACCAGGACGGCTCGGGCACGCTGGTCGCGTTCCATGCGACGCCCGGCTACGAGACCTATCGCGGCCTGGGCTGGTATGGCGTGATCGTCTGCGGGGCCTGAAGCTGCAGGCGGCTCGCCTATCCAACTCAAAACCGTGAAAACAACCCCATGCACAGTAGCCATCTCGTTGTTTTGATGACGGTTTTTTCGCCGTTTGACGCGGGCAAAACACTGGCATGCATGCGATCATGGCGTCGTTCGCGGTCCAGCCTCAGAGCGCTAGGCTCTGGTGATATCGTCTTCGACGGCCCGCAGCGACGTAATTCCGAGCGTTTGCGACGGACGCTCTCCGAACATTGCCAGGTAGTATTGCGAGAACCGGCCGAGTTCGTAAAAGCCCTGCTGCATGGCGACCGCTGTCACGGTGGTCGAGCCGGGTGCGCTCTGGTGCAGGATCGAATGAACAGCGCAAAGACGCTTGTGCCTGAGGAAGCTGACCGGGCCGAGACCGAATACCTCCTGAAACGCGCGGTGAAGGGTGCGCCGCGATACGCCGAGCGCCGCGCAGATTTCCGACACGTGCACCGGACGGGTGCCGGCGTCGTCGAGAAACTCCTCGACCTTGCGGATCAGCCGTCGCGCGGAAGGGAGCCAGCCATTGCCGTCGGGTGGCAGCGACGACGCGACGTTGGCAGCCATGCATTCGGCGATCGATCGTTTCCAGAAATCGGCTGTTGATGGCGTCAGTCCGTATTTGTTGTCGCGCAGGTGCGACATGATCCGGACCAGGCGGCGCGAGGCGATTGCGCCGCTCTCGATGTCCGCGCGGAAATGACCGCGGCTGCGCCAGGTGTCAGGATCACTCAGCCGTGCTTTTCCGGCGAACAGCGTCGCGACCTCGTTGAGGTCGAACCGCATGGCGGCGTAAGCGGAGCCGCCGTGAAAAACCCCGTCATGTTCGAGCAGCGGCGGAATGACGAGCACATCGTTGAGCTGCATGTCGAACGACCAGTGGGCGACGCGCTCTTCAGCCGCGAGCAGCATGCCGATGATCAGTCTGTCGTCGCTGGAAACCCGCTGCGTGCGCATGCCGACGTTGAATGCACCGATGCTGAGCGAGAAGTCGCCGATGCCGACATGGGACAACGTTCCGCGCAACCGACCGCGGCCGAGTTGCATCACATCGACATGCGAGCCATGGACGGCCTGCTGAAGTCCTTCGAAACCGTCCAGCTTGCGCGAATCAACCAGGAGGACTTGCCCCATGGCTGTACCCTGTTACTGAAGCGCGACAATTCTGCGGCAGGCGAGGCCTCACCAACTCCCCTGCAGACTGGCACAAACTGCACATCACAGCCGTCCAGTCTTCGGGTACCGTTTGCAACCTTAGCGATATTGAGCGGACGCGCTTTGGGGATGGCAGAGCGCACGCGGCATGGATTTGCCGCGTGGTCGAAAACGTGCGTGCAAAAGAAAGAGATGTTGACGCAGCGTCCTCCTCTCCCCGAGTGCCAAAAAAATGGGGCTAGACAATGCGTCTAATGGGCCGGGCAGAGAGCTATCGTCGAAGTCTGCCAGGTTGGCGCAGTAGCATCAGGTGGACTACGAGCATCGGAGCTTCCACCATGTTGCGAGCAGATCTGCGAGATGGTCTTCATTCCCGGCGGAACCTTTCGCATGGGATCCGACCATCATTATCCCGAGGAAGCGCCGAGCCATCGCGTTGCTGTCGACGGCTTCTGGATAGACCGCACGCCCGTGCGCCGGTCTTCAAATCATCCGGCAACCACTCGCAGTGATCCAGACCGGCAGTTCAAGCAGTTCGTCGACGCAACCGGCCATGTCACCGAGGCGCAGATCGTTCCCGATCCGAAGGACTATCCGGGCGCGCTGGCAGAGATGCTCTACGCGGGATCGCGGGTGTTCTCACCGCTGCCGCGCATCACCGATCTCACCGACTGGAGCCAGTGGTGGACATTCCTGCGCGGCGCCAACTGGCGTCATCCCTATGGTCCTGGCAGCAACATCGAGGATCTCGACGATCATCCCGTCGTCCACGTCTCCTTTAGCGATGCGGCAGCCTATGCCCACTGGGCCGGCAAGGGCCTGCCGACGGAGGCGGAATGGGAATTTGCGGCGCGTGGCGGCCTCGAGGCGGAGGAATACGCCTGGGGCGATGCGCTGATGCCGGGCGGCAAACACATGGCCAATATCTGGCAGGGCAACTTCCCCGTCCAGAATCTCGGCGAGGATGGGTACGAGCGTACCTCGCCGGTCATGGCCTTCCCGCCGAACGGCTACGGCCTCTACGACATGATCGGCAATGTCTGGGAGTGGACCTCCGACTGGTGGTCGTCAAAACACGCCGCCGACGCCGCAAAACCCTGCTGCATCCCCAAAAATCCCCGCGGCGGCGGTGAGCACACAAGCTACGACCCTCGCCTCCCCGACATCCAGATTCCGCTCAAGGTCCTCAAGGGCGGCTCGCACCTCTGCGCGCCGAACTATTGCCGCCGATACCGCCCGGCCGCGCGGCACGCCGAGCCGGTCGATACCTCGACCAGCCATGTCGGGTTCCGCTGCGTAGTGCGATTGCCGTCTGTAACCGAACGCCGACACGAAGGACGTGCTGCAATCTAGCGCGCGCCGCTGGTGGTGGCTGGCGCCAGCGGTGCGCTCCGCGCGTCGGGCTATTTCGATATGCAACTTATCTATCGGCGATCGATAAACATCTTCATCATTTTTGGACAAGGCGGGCCGGTTACAGGCAAGAGCCTGCCCCATTTCCCCGGTAAGAGTCGCCTCATCGCATCGCGACGCGCGCGCCGTCGACCCTGAAACGCTCGCGCCCGCAACGTGCCGAGGAGATAGGCCATGAAGATCGTCGTGATCGGCGGGACCGGATTGATCGGATCCAAGCTGGTGGCGAAGCTCAAGCAGCAAGGCCACGACGCGGTCGCGGCTTCGCCGAAGTCGGGCGTGAACGCGGTGACCGGGGAAGGTCTCGCAGCAGTGCTGGCGGGCACCGATGTCGTCGTCGACGTTGCCAACGCGCCGTCCTGGGAGCCCGCGGCCGTGCTGGAATTCTTCGAGCGTTCGAGCAAAAACCTCGCTGCGACTGAGGCCGCAGCGGCCGTGAAGCATCATGTGGCGCTCTCGATCGTCGGAACCGAGCGCTCGCCCGATAACTCCTATTTTCGCGCCAAGCTGGCGCAGGAGACTATCATCAAGTCTTCGCCGGTCCCCTACTCGATCGTCCGCGCCACCCAGTTCTTCGAATTCCTCAGCGCCATTGCCGAGATGGGTGCGGCCGAGGGTGGGATCGTTGTTCCCTCGGCATTGTTTCAGCCCATCGCGGCCGAGGACGTGGCCGATCGCCTCGCAGAAGTCGCGATTAGCCCGCCGCTTAACGGCACGATCGATATCGCAGGACCTGAGAAGGCGCCCTTTAATGAATTCATCGCACGCCGCCTGAAGGCGTCCGGCGACCCCCGACCGGTGGTGGGAGACCCAAAGGCGCCGTACTACGGCGCTCCCATCGACGACACATCGCTGAACCCTCTTGGCGAGGCGCGGCTTGGCACGACGCCGCTCGCAACATGGCTCGCGAGACTTTGAGGAGACCCCCATGCGCAGATTGCTGATCGCAACCGCTGTTTATGCCGCATCATTCCTGACAGCCCATGCCGCCGAGACGGCGACGCCCACGGCCAAGGTGACGGTCGTGTTCGACCAGGCGCTGCCCAATGTCCCGGGCAAGAGCATGAAGGGCGTGCTGGTCGAGTATGGTCCCGGAGGCTCCTCGCCGGCCCACATCCACGCGCCCTCGGCTTTCATCTACGCCACCGTCCTGGAAGGAGCGATCCGCAGTCAGGTCAATGACGGCCCGGTCAAGGTCTTTCACAAGGGCGAGAACTTCTCCGAAAAGCCCGGCGACCGCCATGCCGTCAGCGCCAATGCCAGCGAGACCGAACCCGCAAAATTGCTGGCCGTCTTCGTGGTGGATACGGCCGACAAGGAGCTGACTATGCCGATCCCGAAATAGCGCACAATCGGCGAGCGGCATTGCCACCTCGAGGCGTTGATTTCATCCGGGGCTGCCTACGAATGCCACCGGCGTGCCTTTCGAGACACGCCCGGCGACGCGCTCGGCATCCCAATTGGTCAGACGCACGCAGCCGTGAGATTCCGCCTTGGAAATCTTCTCCGGCGAGGGCGTGCCGTGAATGCCGTAGCCCTCGGCAGACAGGTTGATCCAGACCGTGCCGACCGGATTGTTCGGGCCGGGCTTGATGGTGAAGGGCTTGCGGGAATGGACGCCCTTGAAGCGATAAGCGGGATTGTAGCGATAGTACGGATTTCGGCTGACTTCCGTGACCTTGAGCGTGCCTGAGGGCGACGGCTTCTCCTCGCTGCCGACCGTCGCGGGATAAAATCCGATCAGCGCATTCGTTTTGTCGAACAGTTTTACGGTCTGCCTGACCTTGTCGACCTCGATCCTCTCGGCCTTGGTGGGGATGCCCTCGCCTGCGCCTGATGTGTCCACCACGACGATGGTGTCGCCGGCGCGATCGAAATGGCGCCCGGAGTTGAGCGCGGCCAGGAGCTGCTCGCTCATGTGAAATTTCTCGGCCAGGGCCTCGCGCGCACTGGTGAAGCCGAGCTTTGTAAGCTCCTTCATGTCCTCCATCTTCGACGGCAGCTTTTTCAGGAAAGGACCCGCCACGTCCTGCTCGGTGATGGCATAGGTCATCGTCACCGGCCGGTCGTCCGCCCGTAACGCGGTCCAGACATCGTCCGTCACGGCGTCCGAAACCGGCAGCTGCCGTGCTTCGGCATAGGCCCGCAACGCCTTTTTGGCGTTCTCGCCGAATCTGCCGTCGATCGCGCCGGGCGAGAAGTGCGCGCGGTCCAGCAGGACCTGCAACCGGACCCCGGCCGCGGTCGGCTTATCGTTCGACAGGGTTTTCTTCGACGGCTCGGCGACGTTGATGGCAGCGGCGTTGATCTCCGCGGCGAACGCCGGCGGCGCAGCCAGAGCGAAGACCAGAAAGATGCAAATCTGCCCCGCTTTTCCGAGCGACATCGCCGGGTCCTTTCACGTTTCCGACGGTTCAGTGATCAACTCCCGAGCCGCGGCGCTAGCGAGCTTGCGGTATCGGTGTTCGTACTGCCTCGCCATTCGGCTCGCAGAGAAGCGCTCCTCGAAGCGGGCGCGCACCTTCCTTCGATCCAGTTTTCCCAGTTCGCCGATCGCCTTGACGGCCTGCTCCTCGTTCTCGACGATGAAGCCGGTCAATCCATGCTCGACGACTTCGGGGACGGAGCCGGAGCGATAGGCGATCACGGGCGTTCCGCATGCCATCGCTTCGATCATGACCAGCCCAAACGGCTCCGGCCAATCGATCGGAAACAGCAGAGCAGCGGCTTCGGCAAGGAAGGGCTGTTTCTTTGCGTCATCGACTTCACCAACAAGCCGGATATCCTTGCCGTCGACGTTCGGCTCGATGTGGTTCCTGAAGTAGGCCGTCTCGGCGCGCGGGACCTTCGCGGCGATATGGAGGGGCATCTGGACTGCGCGCGCGATACGGATCGCGTCCTGCGGACCCTTGTCTGCGGTGAGCCGCCCGAGAAACGCCAAATAGGACCCCTGTTCGTAGGACGGCCGAAACAGATCGGGCGGCAGCCCGTGCTGGATGGTTCCGATCCATTTCGCATCCGGAAGCGGCAGCCGCTGATGATCGGAAATCGACACGAAACATGCTTCAGGGAAGTGCCTGACGACGTCGGGTAGTCCGGGCAAGTCGAGGCGGCCGTGCATGGTCGTGAGGAACGGCACGCCGAGACGACTGAGCAACGGCAGGGACAGCCAGTCGACATGCGCGTGGATTACGTCGAATTCTTTCGCACGCCTTGCGATTGCCTCCATCAGCATCGCGCTTGCGGCGGTCGGGTCCGCCCCCTTTTGTCCGAGCCGCAGCGCGCGGGGCCAGACAGGATGAAGCGCACCATTCGTCCTGGAATCGCCGCTCGCAAACAGCGTGACTTGGTGGCCGAGCTCGACCAGCCCATCCACCAGCCAGGCCACCACCCGCTCGGTGCCCCCGTAGAGCTTCGGAGGGACGCTTTCGGCCAGGGGAGCAAGCTGAGCGATGCGCATGGCAGGCTACCCGTCAAGCCGCCGCACGCACGATCAGCACGATCGCGGCGGACAGAAGGTTCGAAATCGCGAGCAGCGTCCAATTCGGCCTGGCACTTGCGGCCGCGACCCGGCAGACGAGCCCTTCCACGAGCCTTAACATTCGTCCTCGGGAAGCCGATCGAGGTAGGCAATCCCGAATCCCGTGAGTTCTTCGGCATCGCTCCCGCGCGCTTCCCATCTCCCTTGCAGATGACGCTCGAGCAGGCAGCGACGGCAATCTGCGGCATCGACGTGGCGATGCCGGGCGCGGTAAACGGACCAAGCAATATCCACCGCCGTTCGCAGCGGGTCGTCGTCTACCATGTTCCAACTCCGAGATGGAGACGTTCATGGGACAGCAACTCGTTACGACGGCGGAAGTTTCCACTTTTTCCCGGAGGCCCGAAGCTGCGCACGGCCACCGCGGGCACAAGCAGGCGCCCTCGGAGAAATCAGGCGAGGCGACGAGCCGCCATCTCTCCGGCTAGCAGCAGCGCGGCGCGGCTGGCCCCGATTGATGCAATGCCCTGCCCGGCAATGTCGTACGCGGTGCCGTGCGCGGGCGTGCAGATCGGGAACGGGAAGCCGCCAAGCAAAGTCACGCCACGATCAAAACCCATCAGCTTCATCGCGATCTGGCCCTGGTCGTGATACATCGTCAGCACCGCATCGAAGGCGCCGCCCTTGGCGCGCAGGAATACGGTGTCAGCGGGAAACGGCCCTTCCGCGGCAATACCATCGCGCCGGCCGGCGGCGACCACGGGCGCAATGATGTCGATCTCCTCGCGGCCGAAATTGCCGCCGTCACCGGCGTGCGGATTGAGCCCGGCGACCGCGATGCGCGGCCGCGCAAAGCCGGCGTTGCGCATGCAGGCATCGGTCAGCTTCAGCGCGCGATGGATGCGTTCGCCGGACAGTCGCGCGGCGACGTCCTTGAGCGGGATGTGGGACGTCACGCGGGCGTTCCACAGCCGGTCCAGCACATTGAACTCGCTTGCGGGGGTTTTGAGTCCGACCACTTCGGCGGAGAATGCGATCTCGTCGTCATACTCTGCGCGGGCCAGCCGCATCGCCTGCTTGTTGAACGGCGTAAAGCAGACGGCATCGACCCGGCCGTCGCGGCCGAGCTCGAGCGCATGCTTGTAGTTGGCAAGCGCGAACCTGCCGCCGGCAAGGCTCGCGATCCCCTGCTGGATGTCGCCGGGATCGGGATGGCCGAGATCGACGAACAGAGTCTCGCCCTCCGCCGCGCGCAGATCGGCTCCCTGCTCCACTGTTGTCAGCTCCGGCTCGACGCCGGCAACGCGCGCGCCCGCGTCGAAGATGCGGCGGTCGCCGATCACGACAATCTGGCTGCTGGCGCGGATATCGTCCTGCACCACGAGCTTTGCGGTCAATTCCGGGCTGATGCCGGCGGGATCTCCCATTGCCAATGCAATGAGCGGCTTTGCGGTCATATGATCACTTTCTCCCGAGCGGTCTCTTGAGCTCTCTCTTGCGTTCTCTCTTGGGCTGTCGTCTCGTCGGTGGACGGCGCAGGCTTGCGCAGCAGGCGCGCAAGCTGCAGCACGAGCGGAAGCAGCAAAAGTGCGATGCCGGCCACGATCAGGCATGTCACCAGCTTGTTGGCGAAGAAGATCCCGAGCGATCCCTTGGACATCAGCATCGACTGCCGGAACGCGTCCTCGGCCTTGTCCCCGATGACGATCGCGAGCACGAGCGGCGCCAGCGGATAGAACAGCTTCTTGAAGAGATAGCCGACGATGCCGAAGCCGAGCATCATGACGACATCGAGATAGGAGTTCGATACCGAATAGGCGCCGACGACGCAGATGATCACGATCAGCGGCGCGATGATCACGAAGGGAATCCGCATCAGGGCCGCGAAGACCGGAACGGTCAGCAGCACGAGTGCGACGGCGACGATGTTGCCGACATACATCGAGGCAATCAGGCCCCAGACAAAGTCCTTCTGGTCGACGAACAGCATCGGCCCGGGATTGAGGCCCCAGATCATCAGCCCGCCCATCATGACGGCCGCAGTGGCCGAGCCGGGAATGCCGAGCGAGAGCATGGGCAGAAGCGCGCTAGTGCCAGCCGCATGATCGGCCGTCTCCGGCGAGATGATGCCTTCAAGCTCCCCGGTGCCGAAATATCGGCCACGGCGCGAGAAGCGCCGGGCGATGCCGTAGCTCATGAACGACGCCGCAGTCGGGCCACCGGGCGTGATCCCCATCCAGCATCCGATCGCCGCGCTGCGCAACAGCGCAACGCTATGCCGCGGCAGGCGACCGATCGCGCGAAACACCTCGCGCCACTCTATCTTCGACGAGACCGCGCGGGCATGAAACTCCTCTTCGACGGCCACGAGCAGCTCGCCGATGCCGAACAGGCCCATCACCGCGACGACGAAGTTGACGCCCTTGACCAGCTCGTCGACGCCCATGGTGAGGCGCACGCTGCCGGAGACGGTGTCGATGCCGATGGCGGCGATGGCAAAGCCGATCGCCAGCGCGACGACAGTCTTGATCGGAGCAGCCCCGCCCATGCCGACGAAGCTGGCGAAGGCAAGAAAATAGACCGCAAAATATTCCGCCGGCCCGAAGGCGAGTGCGACTTGCGCCACCCATGATGCGAGGAAGGTGATCAGGATGACGCCGATCAGCGCGCCGAATGCCGCCGAGCCGAAGGCGGTGGCGAGCGCCGTCGTCGGCCGTCCATCGCGCGCCATCGGGTAGCCGTCGAAGGTGGTGGCGACAGACGACGGCTCGCCCGGGATGTTGAACAGGATCGAGGTCACGGATCCCCCGAACAACGCGCCCCAATACATGCTGGAGAGCAGGATGATGGCAGAGACCGGCTGCATGCCGAAGGTCAGCGGCAGCAGCAGCGACACCCCGTTCGGAGCACCCAGCCCAGGCAGCACGCCGACGAGAATGCCGAGCAGCACGCCGATCACCATCAGCGCCAGATGCGGCAGCGTGATCGCGATGCTGAAGCCGTGAAGGAGTTCTCCGAGATTGTCCATCGGCCTCTCCCTCAGAAGCCGAACGCCGCGGCGAGCGCGCCGTGCGGCAAGCTCACCTGGAACATGCGCTCGAACACGACGTAGAGCGCAAGCGCTGTCGCCCCCGCCATGCCAAGCGCGCGCGGCACGGATTGTTGTCGGGGGATCGCCAGCACCGCGAAGATGTACAGGGCCGAGGCGACGTACATCCCGGCCAACGGGATCGCAGCCACGAAAATCGCGGCCGGCACGAACAGGCCGGCAAGCCGGCGCAGCTCGATCGATGTGATGGCAATTGGGACGCTGGCGAGCGTCGCGGCCGGCATGACACCTCGAAACAGGTTGTAGAGGCTCCCGAGCACGATGATGATCCCGGTCAGGAACGGAAACGTCCCGGCGTCCACGCCCGCGCTCGACCAGCCGATGCCGTTATCGAGGCTGGAAATGACGACCGCCACACCGAAGCTGCCGGTGAGAACGGCTGTCGCAAGTTCGAGAGCGCGGCGCGATATCATCGAGGGCTCCGGTCAGGCCACGTACAGTGTCCGATTATGGCGCACGTGTTTTCCCAGCGTTCGCTGTCGTTCCGGCGGAGGGGTTTGAGGCGTGCGCCGCCTCACTTGACCAACCAACCCTGCTCGCTCGCAACCAGCCTGACGCGCTCGAGATCCTCCTTGATGAACTTGTCGAACTCGGCACCGGTCAGGAACGTGTCGACCTGGGAGGTTTTCTCGATGTAGTCCTTCCAGTCCGGCGTCGCCTGCACCTTCTTCATCAGGTCAACATAGAACGCGGCCTGGTCCGGCGTGACCTTGCCGGGGAGCCACACTGTGCGCGGCTGCTCATACTGCTTGATGTCGAGGCCCTGCTCGACGCAGGTCGGAACATCGCCCCAGCCTTCGGTCGCGGTGACCTTGGCGCCCTGCGGCAGCCGCTTCGGGCTGAAGACGCAAAGCGGGCGCTGGGTGGCGCCACGCCATTGCCCGAGACTCTCGCTGGGATTGTTGACGTGAGAGTCGAGGTGTCCGCCGGCGAGCTGCACGGCGGTCTCGGCGCCGCTCTTGAAGGGAATATAGGTCAGCTTGATGTGGCCGGCCTTCTCGATCATGCGGGTCAGCACCTCGTCGGTATCCTTTGACTGCGCGCCGCCCATCTTGAACTCGCCTGATGCGGCCGCCTTCAGATAATCGCCCGCCGTCTTGTAGGGCGCGTCCTGCTTGACCCAGAGCAGGAACTCGTCCTGCGCCATCGCCGCGATCGGGGTGAGATCGGTGTAGTTGAAAGCGACCTTGGAGACGAGCGGCTGCTGCCAGGCATTCGACGTGCCGAAGATCACCTTGTAGGGATCGCCGGCGGACGCCTTGCCGTAGACATAGCCTTCCGCGCCGCTGCCGCCGCCCTTGTTGACGACGACGATCGGCTGCTCCACCAGCTTGTGCTTGGTGATGATGTTCTGCACGGCGCGCGCGAGATTGTCCGTGCCGCCGCCGGGCCCGGCGGTCGCCACGAACTCGATCGGCTTTTGCGGCTGCCAGGCCGAGAGCGCCGGCGTCGTGCCGGCGAGCACAATTACGGCTGCGGAGAGCAGAAGTTTTGATGTCTGACCCATGATGTCCTCCAGCTTATTTTTGTCTCTTGTTCTTGTTGTTTTCGACGTCCGGTCAGGCGACCCGTTCCTCGCCTCTTCCCGATGCCAACACGATTGCGCCTTCTTGTTCGAGCGCGTCGATCTGCTTCCGGTCGAACCCATGCTCGGCCAGCACCTCGCTTGTATGCTCACCGTAGACCGGCGCGCCCGTGCGCACTTTGCCTGGGGTCTCCGAAAACTTGACCGGCAAGCCGATCGTCTTCACGGGCCCGAGCGTGGAATGCTCGACCTCGACAACCATCTCGCGCGCCAGCGTCTGCGGATCGCTGAGCGCCTCCAGCATGTCGTGCACGGGGCCGCACGGCACGCCCTTCTCGTCCAGTGCCGCCAGCCAGTGCGCGCGCGTGCGGGTGCGGAAGCGCTCGCTCAGAACAGCTTCGAGCTCCTTCAAATTGGCCATGCGGTCGGCGCCGGTGACGAAGCGTGGATCGGCTGCGAGCTCGCTTGCGCCGAGCGCCTCCAGCATCAACAGCCAATGCTTCTTGTTGGCGCCGCCGACCACCAACCAGCCGTCCGAGGCCTCGAACGCCTGATATGGCGCGTTGAGCGGATGCGCCGAACCCATGGCCCGCGGCGCGGTGCCCGCGGCCAGCGCGATGGTCGACTGCCAGTAGGTCTGCACCAGCGCGGCCTCATAGAGCGAGGTCTCGACCCACTGCCCTTCGCCGGTCTTGAGACGGTGCGTGTAGGCCGCGAGGATGCCCATGCTCGCCAGCAGGCCGGCGGTGATGTCGGACAGCGGCGGGCCGCATTTCACGGGCGGACCATCGGGACGTTCGCCGGTAAAGCTCATGATTCCGCTCATGGCCTGGGCGACCAGATCGAAGCCGCGGCGATGCTTGTAGGGTCCGGTGCGGCCGAAGCCAGACAGCGAGCAATAGATCAGCGTTGGATGCTGCTTGTGCAGGTCGTCATAGCCGAAGCCGAGGCGCTCCATGGCGCCCGGCGCAAAATTCTCGACCAGCACGTCGGCGCCCGCGATCAGCCGCCGCAACACCTGCTTGCCGCCATCGGTCTTCAGATCCAGCACGATGCCGCGCTTGTTGCGGTTCATCATCAGGAAGGAGGCCGCCTCGTCGCCGATCTTCGGCGGCACCGAATGGCGGGTGTCGTCACCGTTCGGCGATTTCTCGATCTTGATGACGTCGGCGCCCATATCGGCCAGCATCAAGGTGCAGGTCGGCCCTGCCATGACATGGGTGAGATCGATGACCTTGAGGCCGGCAAGCGGCCCCGAACGGCCGGAGGTTGATTGCGAGCGATCGCTTTGCATCGGGGCGTCCTATTGGCCGCGCCATTGCGGCGCGCGCTTGGTGAGGAAAGCATCGAGCCCTTCGCGAAAATCCTGGCTCGTGTAGCACATCAGGATGAGGTCTTCGCCCTCGTCGGGCGTCAGGCGCCTTTGCAGGCGCGCCACGGCCTGCTTGGTCGCATTCAGCGTCAGCGGCGCGTGGCTGGCGAGCAATTTGGCAACCTCGTCCGCGCGCCTTTCGAGCGCGGCGATATCCTCGACGACCTCGCCGAGCAGCCCGACACTGGCAGCCTCGGTCGCGTCGACGAGCCGCGCCGTGAAGATCAGATCCTTGACGCGGGCGGCGCCGATCAGCGCGGTGAGACGACTGACATTGGACATCGACAGGCAGTTGCCGAGCGTGCGGGCAATGGGAAAGCCGATTTTCGCGCTTTGGGTGCCGATGCGGAGATCACAGGCCGCGGCAATGCCCGCGCCGCCGCCGGTGCAGAACCCGTTGATCGCCGCAATCGTCGGCACGCGGCACTGCTCAAGCGTGGTCAGCACCCGATCGATGCGGTTCTCATAGTCGATCGCGTCCTGCGGCGACTTGAAATCGCGGAACTGATTGATGTCGGTGCCCGCGGCAAACGCCTTGTCGCCGGCCCCGCGCAGCACCAGTACCTTGATCGCGTGATCGTCGTTGATCTCCTCGCAGATCGCGGCGAGCCGCTCATACATCGCGAAAGTGAAGGCGTTGCGCGCCTGCGGGCGGTTGAAGGTGATCCGCCCGATCCCGTCCTGGCGCTCGAAAACGAGGTCTTCCGCCTTCACCTGCTGGTCCATTTCCTCGATGTCCATCTGCTTTTCTACATTTTTGAATGCAAAATGATCGATTTACAAGCCGGAACTTGCATTAATGCGTATATAGCTCCATTTTTGCATTCAAATGGACTTCAGACCCATGCTTCATGAGGAAGTCGTCGGCCGCATCCGGGCCATCCTGCTCGACGGCGAGATCCCGCCGGGCGCGCGGATTCCCGAGCGCGAACTGTGCGAGCGGCTACAGATATCGCGCACGCCGCTCCGCGAGGCGCTCAAGGTGCTCGCCGCCGAAGGTCTCGTGCAACTCCTGCCGCATCGCGGCTCGCGTGCGGCAAAACTGACCGACAAGGATATGCGCGACCTGTTCGAGGTCTGCCAGGGCCTCGAGGCGCTCGCCGGCGAACTCGCCTGCGAACGCATCACCGATGCCGAGATCGACGCGATCGCCGCCGCGCACGCGGACATGGTGCGGCATTATCGCGAACGCGATCTGATCCAGTACTATCGCGGCAACCGCGCCATTCACGAAGCCATCGTCGTTGCGGCCGGAAACCCGGTGCTCGCGGGGCTGTATACGTCCGTGACCGCGCGCATCCGCCGCGCGCGCTATGTCACGCCGATGACGCCCGAACGCTGGGCGCTCGCCGTGAAGGAGCACGATGCCATCCTGAACGCACTGCAGAGGCGCGACGGCGTCGGCCTCGCCCATATCCTGCGAGCGCATTTGCGCCACAAGCGCGAAGAGGTTTTGCAGGCGGGCTTTGCCGAAACGGAAGGGAGCGAGCTCGCGCCGAGAATTGCGTGAGCCATAGGTTCGCGACGTACAAAGAATCTTGCGGTCACGCCGGATCGGGCGGCCAGCAGACACAATCACGACACAATCATTGATTGCTTTTGGCTGTACTGGCACGGATCGTGCTGACGAGGCTCGTCGGCAACGGACGTCTTTTGTCGCGCGCCGGAATTGCGCATCCAACTTCGACAAACCGAGATCATCGCTAAATCAATTCCACTTGCTCGCCTGCCTGAACCGGCGCAGCATTCGACCATCGGCGCGGGCCGAATGTAACGCGCAAGCAATTGCGCAAAACAAAAGACAAAAGCGGAGGAAACGCATGACAATCGATGTCTCACGTCGGTCCTTGTTGACCCTCGGGGCTGGCCTTGGTGCCAGCGCAATGCTCGGCGGCAGCGCCTTGGCGCGCGCTCCCAAGCTCGGCACCCAGACGCCCTACTGGCACCGCTTCGTTCTCGGCGACGCCGAAGTCACCGTCGTGTCCGACGGACCGCTTCCCCTGGGCGATCCCTCGGGCACCTTCACCGGTGTTTCCAAGGAAGAGGTGAAGAAGATGCTCGTCGACAATTTCCTGTCGCCGGACAATGTCGTGCTCGAGCAGAACTCGCCGATCGTCAACACCGGCGACAAGCTCATCTTGTTCGATACCGGCATGGGCTCATCCAAGATGTTCGGCGCCACCACCGGTCGGCAGCAGAAGAGCATGACCGAGGCCGGCATTAAGCCCGGCGACATCGACGCCGTGGTTTGCTCGCATGCCCATATCGACCACATCGGCGGCATCGTGGACGACGGCGGCAAGCCGCTGTTTCCCAACGCGCAGATCTACATCTCGCAGACCGATTTCGACTTCTGGACCGACGAAGGCAAGCTTGGCAGCGCGGCCAAGGATTTCGTCGTTCACGCCCGCAAGAACCTGCTGCCGGTCCGCGACCGCATCGTGTTCTTCAAGGACGGCCAGGAATTTCTGCCTGGCGTGCAGGCAATCGCAGCGCCCGGTCATACCGTCGGCCACACCATCTTCATGGTCTCGTCGGCCGGCAAGTCCTTCGCCTTCCTTGGTGACCTGTCGCATCATCCCGTCCTGCTGCTCGAGCGGCCGCGGATGGAATTCTCCTACGACACGGACCCGAAGCAGGCGGCCGAGTCACGCGTAAAACTGCTGACCATGCTTGCTGCGAACAAGACGCCCGTGATGTCCTATCACTTCGCCTGGCCGGGCTATGGCCATGTCGCCAAGGCGGGTGAAGGATTCCACTATTATCCCGAACCGATGCAGATGACTTTGTAATCGCCGGATCTGGTCCGGGCGACGCACGCGCCGCCCGGACCATCCGAACGATCACCGCCGTCCGACTGGCCGGTAAAGAACTTCAAATTGCGTGATGCCTCCGGCGGCGTTGGCGAACATTACTTCCTAGTTGCAAGTTAAGTTCATTTCGCTCAATTGCGTTTGGGAGCGTCAATGTCCCGCGAGAACGATGGTTTTGTCTTCCATCGCGACCTGCTCCAATGGGTCCCGGATGTTATCTATCGGGCCGTCAACTTCTTTGTCACATGGGACAAACTGCCGACCCTGCTCGGAGCCGCCAATCTCTCGGCGTTCCGCGACCGGCTGCGGGAGCGCAATCTGCACCATACCGGCTACGGCACGACATCGCCTCGCTGGAACACGGGCAATGACCGGTGGCGTTCCGCCGACGGCTCGTTCAACAGCCTCGACCATCCGCGCATGGGCATGGCTGGCGCCCGGTTCGGACGCAATTTCGCGCTGTCAGAATGCGTACCGGACAGCCTGGACGACCTGCTCGAACCCAGTCCGCGCGTGATCTCGGAGGAATTGCTGGCGCGCCACGAATTTATTCCGGCGACCAGCCTCAATCTGCTGGCCGCCGCCTGGATCCAGTTCGAAACGCATAATTGGTTCAGCCATGGGGCCCCTAAGTCGGGAAACGAGTTCAAAATTCCGCTGACGCCAAACGACGAATGGCCTGCGGATGAGCGGATCGACGACTGCATGAAGATCCGTCGGACCGTTTGCGACGAGACGCCACGTGAACCATGGCTCGGCGCGACCCCCACGTTCCGCAACCTCAACTCGCACTGGTGGGACGCCGGACAAATCTACGGCAGCGACCGCGCAAGGCAGATGCAGATCCGTTCCGGGGCAGATGGGAAGATCGCGGTCGGCGATGATGGGATGCTTCCAGCCGATCCGGTGCATCCCGGCGCCGATCTCACCGGCTTCAACGACAATTGGTGGGTGGGGCTCAGCCTGCTGCACAATCTCTTTGCACGCGAGCACAATGTCATCTGCGACGGCTTGAAGGCGCGGTATCCGACCTGGAAGGACGAGGAGCTATTCCAGCATGCGCGCCTGATCAACGCGGCCCTGATCGCCAAGATCCACACCGTCGAATGGACGCCAGGCATCCTCGGCCATCCCGCACTGGACTTCAGCATGCACGCCAACTGGTCGGGGATCCCGTGCCGGGTGCTGCGCGCCGTGCTCGGCAAGAACAGCGAAGCCGCCTTTGGCATCATCGGCTCTCCGACGGATCAGCACAGCGCGCCCTACGCGATGACCGAGGAATTCACCGCCGTGTACCGCCTGCACCCGTTGATCCCGGAAAACCTTGATGTACGGCGGCTCGATAGCACAGAGATTACCGCTAGCGACTTGGTCAAAATGCAGGGCCCCGCCTCCCGCAAGTTCATGCAGACTCACGGCTTCGCCAACCTGCTGTACTCGTTCGGCACCGCTCATCCCGGCGCCATTCGCCTCCACAATTTTCCCAACTTCCTGCGCCGGTTCACGAAAGACGGCCAGCCGCTGCTCGACGTGGCCGCGATCGACATCATGCGTGATCGCGAGCGCGGCGTGCCGCGCTACAACCGGTTTCGCGAGCTGGTCGGCAAGAAGCGGGTCAACACATTCGAAGAAATCACCAGCATCCCCGGTGCCGCCAGGAAGATGCGCGCGATCTACAAGGGCAACGTCGATCGCGTTGATCTGATGGTCGGATTATTGGCCGAGGACCTGCCGGAGGGTTTCGGCTTCAGCGATACCGCCTTCCGCATTTTCATCCTGATGGCATCGCGGCGTCTGAAGAGCGACCGGTTCTTCACCGATGACTACCGCGCGGAAGTCTACACCAACTTCGGTCTGGACTGGATCCACAACAACGGAATGAAATCGGTGCTGCTGCGGCATATGCCGCAACTCGGACCGGCGCTCGAGGGCGTCAACAATGCCTTCGCCCCGTGGAACGTCCTGCGAGGCTGAGCCTTGGCCCATATGTTCAGCATTCCGGGCCTCGTCCGCCTCGGATGAGCGTCAGCCGCCCTAGCACCCGAGCTTGTCGGCGATCCCACCAAAATCCTTGGCGACGATGTCCCAATTGCCGGTGGCCTCGAAATCGACCTTCTGAAGCGGACCGTATTCGGTCGGCCGCGCCACGAAGGCCGTCTTCAGCCCGTTCTTCTGCGCGGCGGCGAGATCGCCGTTGTGGGCCGCGACCATCATCACCTGCTCCGGCTTGAGGCCGAGCAGGCGCGCGGCGCCGAGATAGGTTTCGGGATCGGGCTTGTAGTGCTCGAACAGCTCGGCCGACATGATGAGGTCCCAGGGAAGCCCTGCGAACTTCGCCATGTTGGTGAGCAGCGCGACATTGCCGTTCGACAGCGGCGAGATCACGAATTTCGTCTTCAGTCGGGTCAGGCCGGCGACGCTGTCGGGCCACGGGTGCAAGCGGTGCCACCCCTTGGTGAGGTGATCGAGATCGGCCTCGGTCAGGCTTGGAATCGAAAATTGCGCGACCAGTTTTTCGAGCGAGCGGCGATGCAGATCATCGAGCATGACGTAGCCGCGCTCGGGATGTTTGCGCACGTCATCCATCGAAGCCATGTACATGCCGCGCCAGCCGTCGACCAAGGCGGTCCAGTCGGCGCTGATGCCGCGGCCCTTCGCCCACCACATGAAGTCGGTGATCAGGCTGGTGCGCCAGTCGACGACGGTGCCGAACACGTCGAAGACCAGGACTTTGACGGCGGAGAGGTCGGACATGTGCGCTTCCTCTTTTGTTGTTCGTCATTCGGGGACTCTCGTCAGAGCGGCCCCGGAATCCAGAGGTTATTGGCACGAGATTCCGGCCTCGACGCTGTCGCGCCGTCCTGAATGACGGCAGTCGTCAGTCGAGGTGGAATTTCGCCAGCTCGCGGTGCTCGGCCTTGATGTAGCGCACGGTGCCGGTGACGGAGCGCATCACCACCGTCTCGGTCTCGATCACGCCGTCCTTGCGGAATTTGACGCCCGACAGCAGCGAGCCCGTGGTGACGCCGGTGGCTGCGAACAGGCAGTCGCCGCGCGCCATGTCCTCGATGCCGTAGATCATCTTGGGATCGCTGACGCCCATCTTGGCGGCGCGCTCGCGCTTCTCGTCGGAGTCGAGGATGAGACGGCACTGCATCTGGCCGCCAATGCAGCGCAGCGCCACGGCCGCGAGCACGCCTTCCGGCGCGCCGCCGGTGCCGAGATACATGTCGACGCCGGTATTGTCGGGGTCGGCGCAGTGGATCACGCCGGCGACGTCGCCGTCGGTGATCAGGCGCACGGCGGCGCCAGTCGATCGCACGCTCTCGATGATGCTGGCATGGCGTGGCCGGTCGAGCACGAGAACGGTGATGCCGTCGGGCGTGACGCCCTTGGCCTTGGCGAGCCGGCGGACGTTTTCGGCCGGTGTCGCATCGAGTTCGACGACGCCCTTGTCGTAACCGGGACCGATCGCGAGCTTCTGCATATAGACGTCGGGGGCGTGCAGCAGCGTGCCGCCGTCGGCCATCGCCATGGTGGCAATCGAGCCCGGCATGTTCTTGGCGCACAGCGTGGTGCCTTCAAGCGGATCGACGGCGATGTCGACCTGCGGGCCGGCGTTCATGCCGACCTTCTCGCCGATGAAGAGCATCGGCGCCTCGTCGCGCTCGCCCTCGCCGATGACGATGGTGCCCTCGATCGGCAGCTTGTTGAGCTCGCGCCGCATCGCGTCCACCGCGGCCTGGTCGGCCGCCTTCTCGTTGCCGTGCCCGCGCAGACGCGCCGAAGACACCGCCGCCCGCTCCGTCACACGCACGATCTCCAGCGTGAGGATGCGCTCGAGCAATGCTTGCGGCGGGACTGAAATATGGGTCGACATCGGCTCACTCCTTCGAAACAGTTTTGGACGGACATCTCCGCCGCATCAACTCGTAACACCCACAGTTCGTTCGAACCGTGTCAGTTCTTCTCGATCCTGATGACCTGCGGCCGTCCGCTGATCACCTTGTCCTTCTGCACGGCCGCGAGCGCACGGCGCACGGCGTCCTCATGCGTGGCATAGGTGATGAGAATGACAGGCACCGGGACCGCCTTGCCGTCTGCCGGCGCAGCGCCGCCATTGGGATGGCGCTGCACGATCGACTCGATTGAAATCTTCTGCTCCGCGAGCCGGGTCGCGATCGCAGCCGCGGTGCCCGGGAAATCGCGTGCCAGAAGGCGGATGTAGTAGCCGCCCTCGTGGCGCTCCATCGGCGCCTTCTTGGTGTCGCGCAGCTGCGAAATCGGCCGGCCGAACGGATTGGCGCGAATGCCGCGCGCAACGTCGGCGATGTCGGCGACGACGGCGGATGCGGTCGCGGCGCCACCGGCACCGGGGCCGACCAGCGTGATCGGCGGGATGCCCTCGCCATCGATCGTGACCGCGTTGGTGACACCCATCACCTGCGCTATCGAGGAGGATTTCGGAACCATGGTCGGATGCACGCGCTGCTCGATGCCCGTGGCGGTGCGAACCGCGACGCCGAGCAGCTTGAGCCGGTAACCGAGATCGTCAGCGGCACGGAGATCTTCCGGCGCGATGGAGGAGATACCTTCGACATACACCGCGCTTTGAGCAACTTTCGTGCCGAAAGCGAGGCTGGCGAGAATGGCGAGCTTTTGCGCGGTATCGTGGCCGTCGACGTCGAATGACGGATCGGCCTCGGCATAGCCGAGCCGTTGCGCGTCCTTCAGGCATTCGGCGAAGGACAGGCCCTCCTGCTCCATCCGGGTCAGGATGTAATTGCAGGTGCCGTTGAGGATGCCGTAGACCCGGTTGATGCCGGTTCCGGCAAGACCTTCGCGTAACGTCTTGATGACAGGGATCGCAGCGCCGACGGCTGCCTCGAAATTCAGCGCGCCGCCGTGCTTTTCGGCGGCCTTTGCCAGCTTGAGGCCGTGCTTTGCCAGCAACGCCTTGTTGGCGGTGACGACGGACTTGCGGGCGGCGAGCGCGGCCTCGACCGCCGCCAGCGCGGGATCGCCCGCGCCGCCCATCAGCTCGACGAAGCAGTCGATGCCCGGATGCGTGGCGAGGGCAAGCGGATCCTTGACCCATTCGATGCCGCGCAGATCGACGCCGCGCTTCTTCGCCTTCGAGCGTGCCGTGACGGCGACGACACGGATGCCACGGCCGCTGCGGCCGGCAAGCACCCGCGCCTGCGTTTCGATCAGACGGACAACTTCGGCGCCCACGGTGCCGAGCCCCGCTATGCCCACTTTCAGGGGTGCAACCATGATGCCTTGGAAAACCTGCGGAAGAGAACTTAACGCCGAGTGGCGAGCGGAACGACGTTGTGCAACGTTTCGATGCCGCTTTCAAGGAAGCGGCGCACGCCACGCGCGGCCTGCCTGATCCGTTGCTCGTTTTCCACCATGGCGATGCGGACATATCCTTCGCCATGCTCGCCGAAGCCGACGCCGGGCGAGACCGCGACACCGGATTTCTCCACCATCAGGGTCGCGAACTGCATGCTGCCGACGCTGCGGAAGGCTTCCGGCAGCGGCACCCAGGCGAACATCGATGCTTCCGGCGGCGGGATCTCCCAGCCGGCACGGCCGAACGATTCCACCAGCGCGTCGCGCCGCTTGCGGTAGGTGTCGCGCATCTCCTTGATGCAATCGTCCGGTCCGTTCAGCGCGGCGGTCGCTGCGACCTGGATCGGCGTGAACGCACCGTAGTCGAGATAGGATTTGACGCGGCCGAGTGCCGCAATCACGCGCTCGTTGCCGACCGCGAAGCCCATGCGCCAGCCAGCCATCGAATAGGTCTTCGACATCGAGGTGAACTCGACGGCAACGTCCATCGCGCCCGGCACCTGGAGCACCGAGGGCGGCGGGTTGCTTTCGTCGAAATAAACCTCGGCATAAGCGAGATCCGACAGGATCAGGATCTCGTGCTTCTTCGCGAACGCGACCAGGTCCTTGTAGAAGTCGAGGCTCGCGACATAGGCGGTCGGGTTCGAAGGATAGCAGACCACGAGCGCCAGCGGCTTCGGGATCGAATGCACGATCGCCCGCTCGACAGCCTCGAAGAATTGCGGCGTCGGCTCCGAGGGCACCGAACGGATCACGCCGCCCGCCATCAAGAAGCCGAAGGCGTGAATCGGGTAGCTCGGATTGGGACAAAGGATGACGTCGCCGGGCGCGGTGATCGCCTGCGCCACGTTGGCAAAGCCCTCCTTGGAGCCAAGCGTCGCCACCACCTGGGTGTCGGGATTGAGCTTCACGCCGAAGCGGCGGGCGTAGTAGCCGGCCTGGGCCCGGCGCAGCCCGGGGATGCCGCGGGAGGCCGAGTAGCGGTCGGTGCGCGGCTTGCCCAGCGTCTCCTTCAGCTTCTCCAGCACGTGCGCAGGCGCCGGCAGGTCCGGATTGCCCATGCCGAGGTCGATGATGTCGGCGCCGGCGTTCCGCGCGGCTGCCTTGGCCCGGTTGACCTGTTCGAACACGTAAGGCGGAAGGCGGCGGATGCGGTAAAATTCTTCCATGGCTCTCTCGGCTCCGGCAACCGGTCAGGACAGAATCGACAGGCCATAAAGACCAGGCGGAAGGCGCCCGCATCTCTCGCGAAAATTACTCAAGATCAAATACTTAGAGCAATCATCGACGACGTTGACTGAAGTCGTTCGCCCTGACTCTCGGCTGAACTAAGGTCTTTTAGCACGGCGAGGCGGAGGCGCCAGCGATTACCTTGCGGCGCCCTATTTCGCGTCCTTGGTGGCAACCGCCTGACGGTCGCGCGCGGCAGCAAGTTCGGCCTCGATCTTGGCGCGTTGGTCCGGCGGCATGACGGCCTGATCGCGATCCGGCGGCAGATCGTGCACCGGCAGATAGCTACCGGCCTCTCTGGGATGCGCTTGAGCATCGGAAGGCGTCATATCCGCGAGCTGGCTCGAGCAGCCGCCCAGGGCGAGCGTCGCCATCAGCAGCGCGCCACAGATCCGCCGCGACTTTTGCAGGTCCCTCAACGCCAACACTAGGGAAATCCCCACTTCGTCCCAAAGCACGGCCCCGGGCAACCTTACCCAAGTCCGCGCCCAAGCTCAAACCATTGCTGCCCAAATGGTGCGAGCGAGAAAATAGCCCCAGTCCATCAAGCCGAGCGGTGCGGCTCGATTGTGACGGAACCAAGAAAATTTGTCGCACTGCAGCACATCTTCGAGAGTGTTTAACGCCAAACATGCGAGCTTCGCGGTGACGAATACGGAATGAATCGTTACTGTTCTCCTCATGAGTATGGCCACCACCGATACGCCCAAACCCGAGACGAAGTTCGATGCGGAAGCCTTCGCGATGAATGTCGCGCGGGCGATGGAAAGCGGCGGCAAGGCGCTTGCCGCGTACCTGAAGCCGCGCGAGAGCGGCGAGGTGCAGGATCGTCCGCCGGCGGAGCTTACCGAGGTCATCAAGACCTTCACCGCCGTCGCCGAATACTGGCTGTCGGATACGTCGCGGGCCTCCGCACTCCAGACCAAGCTCGCCAAGGACTATCTTGACCTCTGGGGCTCGGCGGCGCGCCGCATGGCCGGTCAGGACGCACCGCCCGCGATCGCACCCTCGCCGCGCGACAAGCGCTTTGCCGATCCGGAATGGAAGTCGAACCAGTTCTTCGATTTCATGATGCAGCTCTATCTGCTCACGACCAAATTTGCGCAGGAGCTTGTGCGCGAAGCCGAGGGCCTCGATCCGCAGACCCGCCGCAAGGCCGAGTTCTACGTCCAGCAAGTCACCAACGCGATATCGCCCTCCAACTTCGTGCTGACCAATCCGGAAGTGCTGCGCGCGACGGTGGCCAGCAGCGGCGAAAATCTCGCGCGCGGCCTGAAGATGCTGGCCGAGGACATCGCCGCCGGCAAGGGCACGCTGAAGATCCGTCAGTCCGATCCGGACAATCTCGTCGTCGGCGTGAACATGGCGACGACGCCGGGCAAGGTGATCTACCAGAACGAGATGATGCAGCTGATCCAGTATGCGCCGGCGACGGAGAAGGTGCTGCGCACGCCGCTCCTGATCATCCCGCCCTGGATCAACAAATTCTACATCCTCGATCTCAAGCCGGAGAAATCCTACATCAAATGGTGCGTCGATCAGGGCATCACCGTGTTCGTGATCTCATGGGTTAATCCCGACAAACGCCTCGGAGCCAAGGGCTGGGAAGACTATATGAAGGAAGGCCCGCTCACGGCGATGGACGTGATCGAGAAGGTCACCGGCGAGATGAAGGTGCACACCGCCGGCTATTGCGTCGGCGGCACCATGCTCGCGACCACGCTGGCCTGGCTCGCCGAGAAGCGCCGCCAGCGCGTGGCATCCGCGACGTTCTTCGCGGCACAGGTCGACTTCACCCATGCCGGTGATTTGCTCGTGTTCGTCGACGAGGAGCAGATCGCATCCCTCGAGCAGGACATGAAGGCGGCGGGCGTGCTCGAAGGCTCGAAGATGGCGATGGCCTTCAACATGCTGCGCTCCAACGATTTGATCTGGTCCTATGTCGTCAGCAATTACCTCAAAGGCCAGCAGCCGAGCGCGTTCGACCTGCTGCACTGGAATTCGGACGCGACCCGCATGACCGCGTCGAACCATTCGTACTACCTGCGCAATTGCTACCTTGAGAACCGGCTCTCGACCGGCACGTTGGTGCTGGACAACACCTTGCTCGATCTCTCCAAGGTCATGGTGCCGATCTACAATCTCGCAACCCGCGAGGACCATATCGCGCCGGCTGAATCGGTGCTGTACGGCTCCCAGTTCTTCGGCGGCCCGGTGAAATACGTGCTGTCCGGCTCGGGCCACATCGCCGGCGTGGTCAATCCGCCCGCCTCGAACAAATACCAGTACTGGACCAACGACAACGTGAAGTCCGCCAACGTCGCCGAGTGGATGAAGGGCGCGGTCGAGCACAAGGGCTCGTGGTGGCCGGACTGGCGGCAATGGCTGGGCGCACTCGATCCCGAGGAAGTCCCGGCCCGCACGGTCGGCAGCGAGGCGTTTCCCCCGATCGAGGACGCGCCCGGCAGCTATGTCAGGGTTCGCGCATAGCAGAATCTTCCGCGCTTTCGTATAAGCTCCATGCCTGCAGCAGAAATTGATGAGGGGACCGGGTTATGACGCGTGAATTGTTCTGGCTGACACTGACGGTGGTCCTGACCGGAATCCTCTGGATTCCCTACACCATCAACCGCTGCCAGATTCGCGGGCTTGGTGGTGCGATGGCCAATCCCTCGCGCACCGACAAGCCGCAGTCGGAATGGGCGAACCGCCTGATGTTCGCGCATGACAACGCCGTCGAGAACCTCGTGCTGTTCGCGCCGCTGGTGCTGATCCTGAATGCGATCGACTACTCCTCGAAGTGGACGGTGCTTGCCTGCGCCGTCTATTTCTGGTCGCGCGTTGCGCATCTGATCGTCTATGCGATGGGTATTCCCGTCTTCCGCACCCTCGCCTTCACCGTCGGTTTTCTCGCCCAAGCCGTGCTGGCGCTCGCGATCTTCAAGGTGCTCTGATCGGCCCCGGTTGGGTTGGCGCCTGCAACGAACGGGTGAAATCTCGAAGGCCTATCGCGGCTGCCGGTGTTGCCGAATGACGACAGTGCGGAAAAAAGCAGCAATGCCCTCTTGGGCTGACACGATGGATCGCACATCCAGAGGTATATTTGCCCATCGCAATTGATTGATTCGGGGCAACATGAATTGGAAGATTGCATCCGCCGTCGGCGCGTTGTCGCTCGTTGCCGTCGCGACCCAGGCTAACGCCGCAGATCTCGCCGCCCGTCCCTACACCAAGGCGCCGCCGATGATCGCCGCGATCTATGATTGGAGCGGCTTCTACATCGGCGCCAACGGCGGATATGGCTCGTCACGCAATTGCTGGGACCAGACGGTTGGTTTCGCGACCGGCGTTGCGGAAGGCTGCCATGACGCGACGGGCGCCGTCGCCGGCGGCCAGATCGGTTATCGCTGGCAGAGCAGCGCCTTCGTATTCGGCCTCGAAGCGCAGGGCGACTGGGCGGACCTCTCCGGCCGGAACGCCAGCACCGTGCTCGGCGTCGCGAACCGCACCCGTGTCGATGCTTTCGGCCTGTTCACCGGCCAGATCGGCTACGCCTGGAACAGCGCACTGCTTTACGCGAAGGGCGGCGCCGCCGTCACCCGCAATCGCTACCGCGGCATCGGAACCGGCGGTCTGGCCGGAGCCGAGTTCGACGGTGCCGACGACACCCGCTGGGGCGGCACGGTCGGCGTCGGCATCGAATACGGCTTTGCGCCGAACTGGTCGGTCGGCCTCGAATACGACCATCTGTTCATGGGCCGGCGCGACGTTACCCTCACGGCAAACGGCGTGCTGGCACCCGTCGGCACGTTCTCACGTACCGACCGCATTGGCCAGGACGTCGACTTGATCACGGCCCGCATCAACTACAGGTTCGGCGGCCCGATCATCGCGAAGTACTGAGAAGCGCCCCTCGCGGCCGTCATGCCCGGGACAAGCCCGGTCATGACGAGCAGCGAATGTTGCTCCTACGCCTCCGGCAATCCCAGCATTAGTCGCATGTTCTGCACGGCCGCGCCGGACGCGCCCTTGCCGAGATTGTCGAGCCGCGCGACCAGCACCGCCTGATGGTACTTGTCGCTGGCGAAGACGTAGAGTTCGAGCGTGTTGGTCTCGTTGAGCCCTTCCGGCTCGAGCTTGCCACCCTTGGTCGTCTCGTTCTGCAGCGGCATCACCGAGACGTATTTCGAGCCGGCGTAACGCTTTGCCAGCGCGGCCTGGAGATCGGCGCCGCTGGGCTTGCCGGGCAGCGTGTCGAGCTGGAGCGGCACCGACACCAGCATGCCCTGCCGGTAGTTGCCGACCGACGGGATGAAGATCGGCCGCCGCGTCAGGTTCGAATAGAGCTGCATCTCCGGCAGATGCTTGTGCTCGAAGCCGAGGCCGTAGAGTTCGAAGGACGGCGCGCTGCCGTCCTCGAAACTCGCGATCATCGACTTGCCGCCGCCGGAATAGCCGCTCACCGCATTGATGGTGACGGGATAGTCGCGCGGCAGCAGGCCGGCATCGACGATCGGTCGCAGCAGCGCGATCGCGCCGGTCGGATAGCAGCCGGGATTGGACACCTTCTTCGCAGCCTTGATCTTGCCAGCCTGATCCGGCGTCAGTTCCGGAAAGCCATAGGCCCAGTCGGGCGCGACCCGGTACGCGGTCGAGGCATCCAGCACCTTCGGGCCCGACGGCCCCATGCTGTCGATGAGCGCAACCGTTTCCCTGGCAGCATCGTCGGGCAGACAGAGGATGACCAGATCAACCTTCTCCATCAGCGCCTTCTTGGCCGCGGGATCCTTGCGCTTGTCGTCGGCAATCGTCTTCACGACCACGTCGCTCTGCAGCTTCAGCCGCTCGTTGATGCCAAGCCCGGTGGTGCCGGAGCCGCCGTCGACGAAGACGGTGGCCGGCTTTGTCGCAGCGCCAGTGGTCGGTGCTTTCGTCGTTTCAGTGAGGCTCATGGCGCGCTCCTTTCGAGCATGTTGGTTTCGGATGCGAAGGCCTCCGGCCTTACGTCCTGCATCAGTTGCGCGATCTCCCTGGCGTCGGCATGGGCTTGCGCGCCAAGCGCATTGGCGATCGCCATATAATCGGCGTCGGACTTGTGCTGGTTGAGCTTGAAGCTGGCTTCGACCTCCTCAACCGTCATGACCAGACCCACGATCGCCTTCTTCATCGCCTCGAGCCGCCCGGCCGTCATCTTGCCCGACGTCCACGGCTTCTTCGGCAACAGCCAGTTCTCGAACTTGTTGCTGAGTGTATCGATTTGCACGGCCAGTTCACCATCCGACAACAACCGCACCGGCCCGGTCAGATGGACCGACTGGTACAGCCAGGTCGGCACCTGATCCGGCGAGACGTACCAGTCCGGCGACACGTAGGCATCGGGGCCGTTGACCGCGAGGAGCCAGGAGGTCGTCCCGTCCGCAAGCTTTAGCAGCGGATTGTGACGGGCGACATGAAACGCGGCCTGCGGCGTGCCGTCCGCGGCATAGGTCAAATAGAACGGCAGCGGCGAGGCGATCGGCTTGTGGCCGTCGAAGGCGCACATGGTGCCGAAGCCGCGCGTGTCGGCGAATTTCAGGCTCGCGGCGCGGTCCTGCTTGAAAAAGGGTGGCGTGTACATCGTAGTCTCCTGCTGGCCTCCTTGGTGGCCGCCGGATCAGATCGCACTGACAGGAGAGAGAATGCCGCGGATCGGATCCAGCGGCAAAGACGATGATCTCAAACGCGATCGACCGCCCAAACCGCTAAAGAGCGGCGGCGGCGACGGGCGAACAGGATGGTCGCGGCGTTGATCATGGCGCGGTGCTATAAGGCCAGTTGCGGTCGCCGTCAAGGTTCCGACGTCACACCACGCCCCAGATCCATTCCATGATCTTGGCGATCACATCTCCGAACAGCAGCAGCGCCGCCGACCAGATCAGTGCCGAGACGAAATTGGCGGCCTGGAAGCTCCAATAGGGCATCTCGAAAATGCCGGCTGCAAGCGGCACGGAGGCACGCAAGGGGCCGAAGAAGCGGCCGATGAAGATGCTCGGCACGCCCCAGCTGCGCACGAAGGCCTCGCCTCTGGGCAGGAGTTCCGGATAACGCGAGAGCGGCCACATCTGCGCGACCTGCTCCTTGTAGCGATAGCCGAACCAGTAAGAGACCCAGTCGCCCAGCGCCGCCCCGATGCCACCGGCGATCCAGACCGGATAGAAGCTGATGCCACTCGCGCCGATCAGCGCGCCGATAGCGACCAACGCGCCCCAGGCCGGGATCAGCAGCGAGATGAAGGCGAGCGACTCCCCGAAGGCGAGCACGAACACGATGGGAGCTGCCCACGTCTGGTGAGCGCGCACGAAATCGGCGAGCCCGTGCGCAAACTGCTCCATTCAAAAATAGCCTTTCCGTCCTGCCCGAAGGTGCTGCTCGATGAAAAGGACTGGTAAGCCAATGACTTGTGTGACATCAAGTCACAAAGCCAGGTCCAGCCGGACCGGACCGTCACATTGCCGGGAATTGATGGGATGCGGCGTAAAATCGCCGGGATTGGCTCCCAACCACACCGCCCGGCCCGCCCCGCGATAACCTTTCCAAGTCAGAAGTGGCATAGTCGGCCCAACCGATTCGCCGCTCATGCGGCCCTCAAAACGCATAAAGATATATGTCCAAGCAGTTGAAGCCCAAAGCAAAAGACGATTTTTTCGGCGGCGATGAGCCCAAGCCCCGCGCCGCCAAGGCCGCCCCGCGCGCGGGCGGTGCCGAGGCCGACTACACCGCAGCCGACATCGAGGTCCTCGAAGGTCTGGAACCGGTGCGCCGCCGGCCCGGCATGTATATCGGCGGCACCGACGAGAAGGCGCTGCATCACCTCTTCGCCGAAGTCATCGACAACTCGATGGACGAGGCGCTCGCGGGGCATGCGACCTTCATCGGAGTCGAATTGAGCGCGGACGGCTTTTTGACCGTCACGGACAACGGCCGCGGCATCCCGGTCGATCCGCATCCAAAATTCCCGAAGAAGTCGGCGCTCGAAGTCATCATGTGCACGCTGCACTCGGGCGGCAAGTTCGACTCCAAGGTCTACGAGACCTCGGGCGGCCTGCACGGCGTCGGCATCTCCGTGGTGAACGCCCTCTCCTCGCTGCTCGAGGTCGAGGTCGCGCGCAGCCAGAAACTCTATCGCATGACGTTCGAGCGCGGCCACCCAAAGGGCAAGCTCGAGGATCTCGGCAAGATCAACAACCGCCGCGGAACCCGCGTGCGCTTCCAGCCGGACACCGACATCTTCGGTGCCAAGGCAGCGTTCAAGCCGCAGCGCCTGTTCAAGATGACGCGTTCGAAGGCGTATCTGTTCGGCGGCGTCGAGATCCGCTGGAATTGCGCGCCCGAACTGCTTAAGGGCGTCGACGACGTGCCGGCGGAAGCGACGTTCCACTTCCCCGGTGGCCTCAAGGACTATCTGGCCGCCGCGATCCACGCCGACACGCTGGTGCATCCCGACATCTTCTCCGGCAAGTCGGGCCGCAACGGCGCGCATGGCGCCTGCGAATGGGCGGTGGCCTGGACCGCGGATGCCGACGGCTTCCTGTCTTCCTACACCAACACTGTGCCGACGCCCGACGGCGGCACGCACGAATCCGGGCTGCGCAGCGCGCTGCTGCGCGGCCTCAAGGACCACGCCGAACGCGTCGGCCAGGGCAAGCGCGCGTCGTCCATTACGTCAGAAGACGTGATGGTGGGTGCAGCCGTGATGCTCTCGGTGTTCGTGCGCGAGCCTGAATTCCAGGGCCAGACCAAGGACCGTCTCGCCAGCGCCGAAGCGCAGCGCATCGTCGAACAGGCGATGAAGGATCCGTTCGACCATTGGCTGTCGGGCAATCCGAACCAGGCCAACAGGCTGCTCGACTTCGTGGTCGACCGCGCCGAGGAGCGGCTGCGCCGCCGCCAGGAGAAGGAGACCGCGCGCAAGACCGCCGGCAAGAAGCTGCGCCTCCCCGGCAAGCTCGCCGATTGCAGCGATGCAGGGTTGGAAGGCTCAGAACTCTTCATCGTCGAGGGTGACTCGGCCGGCGGCAGCGCCAAGCAGGCGCGCGACCGCAAGACCCAGGCCGTGCTGCCGCTGCGCGGCAAGATCCTCAACGTCGCGTCCGCCGGCAAGGACAAGCTGACGGCGAATACGCAGCTCGCCGACCTCGTGCAGGCGATCGGCTGCGGGATGCTCGCGCAGTATCGGGAAGAGGATCTGCGCTATCAGCGCATCATCATCATGACCGACGCCGATGTCGACGGTGCCCACATCGCTTCACTGCTGATCACCTTCTTCTACCGGCAGATGCCGCGGCTGATCGACGAAGGCCATCTCTTCCTCGCCGTGCCTCCGCTCTACAAGCTGACCAACGGCACGAAGTCGGTCTACGCCCGCGATGACGCGCACAAGGCAGCGCTGATCAAGAGCGAGTTCAACGCCAACGCCAAGGTCGAGGTCAATCGCTTCAAAGGCCTCGGCGAAATGATGCCGGCGCAGCTCAAGGAAACCACCATGGATCCGGCAAAGCGGACCATGTTGAAAGTGGTTCTGCTCGCCGACGACCGCGACACCACGGCGGATTCGGTGGAGCGCCTGATGGGCACCAAGGCCGAAGCGCGCTTCGCGTTCATCTCGGACAAGGCCGAATTCGCCAACGACGACCTGCTGGACGTCTGATCCGCAGGCGCTGCCCGGTCGTATCCATCCAGAGCCCCGGCATGATGCCCGGGGCTCTTTTGTTTTTTGGGAGATGACAACCGCTCTTTCCCGCCAATCCCGCCAACGTCCGCCTCGATTTCGTTGATTCCCGGCCTCATCGCGCCGCGACTCGGCCAACGACTCACCGAGCCATGACTGATGCAGGACTGCCTCCATTTCGCACAAAGCCGGATTCGCTAACGAGAAGCTACCAAAACGCAAATCGCAAAATTCGACGTACTGCATTGATAATGCGTACTTATTTCACATTTCCACGACGGCACCCAGAATCCCTGCCGTGCGGCGTTTCCCGGCGACTGTGCCTGCTCTGCAACAGCATTTCGGAGAGAAGCAGGTATAGTCCGGGACAACAGATCACACGGACTTCAGTGCGCTCGCGCCTGCCAGACAGACCAAAGCTTGGGGATTTTTAAGATGAAGAAGATTTTGCTCGCACTGACCGCGGTTGCTGCCATGACCGCTTCGGCTTCGGCCGCTGACCTTGGCGCCCGTCCCTACGCGAAGGCCCCGATGGCGGCTCCCGTCGCCAACTGGACCGGCTTCTACATCTTCGGCGGCGCCGGCGGCGGCCTCTCGGCCTCTGACCAGCGCGTCCAGACCACGGTTGGCGCAGTTCCCCTGACGATCGATCAGCGCCAGGGTGGCTCGGGCTGGTTCGGCACCGTCGGTCTCGGCTACGACTGGCAGTTCAGTGGCACCTGGGTCGCCGGCGTGTTCGCTGACGGTCAGTTCGGCAGCATCCGTGCTACCATTCAAGATCCCCTGCTCGGCATCACCGGCAACCAGAAGCTGGAAGACTCCTGGGCCGCTGGTGTGCGCCTCGGCTGGCTGGTCGCTCCGAACGTTCTCTCCTACGTCAACGGCGGTTACTCCGGCGCCCACTTCGGCAGCACCAACTTCATGACCTTGGCTGGCGCTCCGGCCGGCGTTCACCTCAACGGCTACAACCGCAATGGCTGGTTCATCGGCGGCGGCGTTGAGAACAACCTGAACATCTTCGGCATCCAGTCGCCCGGCTGGTTCATGAAGACCGAGTACCGTTCGGCCTTCTACAATGCCAAGACCCAGGACATCCTGTTCGATGCCGGTAACCTCCCGGTCGGTCAGAGCATTCGCGCCAACAGCTGGAACCAGACGATCTCGACTTCGCTGGTTTACCGCTTCAACTGGACCGGTCCGGTCGTCGCGAAGTACTGATCCGAACGCAAGTTCAGACGTCAAAGCCCCGGCATCGTCCGGGGCTTTTTCGTTGTACGGTGCTTCAGCGGACCTTGCGTATGGACATGCATCCGCCCTGCGGCCTGCATCAGCGGCCATTGTATCCCGACCACGGCTACGGCTAGTCTCCCGGCAAGTTTTCGGGCCGCGGCAATCGTCATGTCGCGTCACGACAGAAGCAAACCGCCGGGGAGGAATGCATGCGCAGATTTCTGCTGATAGCAGGCCTGTTTGCCCTTGCCGTCGGGCTGCTCTGGATCGGACAGGGTACGGGCACCGTCGCGTGGCCGCGATCGAGCTTTATGGTCGACCAGCTGCAATGGGCCGGCTATGGCGCAGCCATGGCCGGCTTCGGGCTGGTGCTGATCTGGCAGAGCAACCAATAGAAGAACCAGGGAATAGCAGCATGACAACCAGTCGGTTCGATCTCCGCGGCAAGGTCGCGATTGTCACGGGAGGCAATGGCGGCATCGGGCTCGGAATGGCCCGTGGCCTCGCCGATGCCGGCGCCAACATCGCCGTGGTCGGGCGCAACGAAACCAAATCCGCCGCCGCCGTCGCTGATCTCAGCCAGCGCGGCGTGAAGGCGATCAGTGTTGCCACCGACGTCACCGACAAGGCGGCCATCGCCGCGATGATCGATCGCGTCGTCAGGGATTTCGGCCGCATCGACATCCTCATCAACAATGCCGGCATGAGCATCCGCAAGCCGCCGCACGAGCTCGAGCTCGACGAGTGGAACACGGTGATCAACACCAATCTCACCAGCGCCTTCCTGTGCTCGAAGCTGGCTTATCCGGCGCTGAAGGCGTCCGGCAACGGCAAGGTGATCAACATCGGCTCGATGATGTCGATCTTCGGCGCGAGCTTCGCAACGGCCTATGCGGCGAGCAAGGGCGGCATCGTTCAGTACACGCGCGCCTGCGCCAATGCGTGGGCGCCCGACAACATCCAGGTCAATGCCATCCTGCCGGGCTGGATCGACACCGACCTGACCCGCGGTGCGCGGCAGCAGGTATCGGGATTGCACGAGCGGGTGCTGGCACGCACGCCTGCGGGGCGGTGGGGCGACATCGACGACTTCGCCGGCATCACCGTGTTCCTCGCCTCATCCGCCTCCAACTTCGTCACCGGCACCGCGATCCCCGTCGATGGCGGGTTCTCGGTGATGGCGTAGGCCGCACCAATAAATCTGCACACAAAAAAGAAGCCCCGGACAATGCCGGGGCTTTTGAATTTGGGCAGTGATCGTCTTTTATGGCTGCTTGGTCGTTCGTTGACCCACTTAGTAGCGGGCGATGACCGGCGCGTCGAACTTGTAGCTGGCGCGCACGACGGCCCACTGCAGGTCGCGCGGCTTGGCATCGAAGCTGTAATTGCCGGAGGTGCCGCCGAGTTGATAGGTCTGGCTGGCGAAGGCTGCGTAGTTGTACTCGAGGCCGACGATCCAGTTGCGGGTGATGCCGTATTCCCAGCCGGCACCGACGGTCCAGCCGTTGGCCCAATGGGTCTGACCGCCGGAACCGGTGGCCGGACCGACCGTATCGGTGACCGACAGACGGTTGTTCACGCCGGCATAGCCGCCCTTGATGTAGAACAGGTTGTTCTGCACGGCGAAGCCCGCGCGACCGACGACGGTGGCAAGCACATTGGTGCGCCAGGAGAACACGTCGTCACCCGCGCCGAACGCGGTGTTCAAGAACGAGCCCTTGTTGTCGAGGCCCGAGATCGTGCCTTCCATACCGAACACGTAGTTGTTGGCCTGCCAATTGTAGCCGATCTGGGCGCCGCCCAGGATGCCGGAGTTGCGCTGACGGTAGCCCTGCCCCGGGGTCAGATCGCCAAACGGTGCGCCGGTCCCGTTGTTGATGAACTGCTCGTTGGTCCATGCACCGCCGATGTGGCCGCCGACATAGAAGCCGGTCCAGTTGAACATCGACTCCATATAGGCCGGCGCCTTTGTGTAGGGCCGAGCACCGAGATCGGCGGCGGAAGCGGCGCCGGTCGAAATCAGAGCGGTCGTGCAGGCGAAGGCGGCAATCAACTTGTTACGCATGGTACACCCCGTGTCCTTTGATGGGTGGCACGCTCACACGCAGGTCTTACTCAAATTTGAATCAAGACAGTTAAGACGTCGGATTGGCAAGCAGCGCGCCTTCAATCCGTTTGCGCTGTTGCACGCAGGCAACGCGTCGAGCGCGATTTAACGCCGCGTTATCCCTACCGGGCCCTTGCGCTACCGTGCCGGCGCAGCCTTCGACTGCACGTGCTCGGGCCGGACGCCAAGCGCGAGCAGGCGCGCCGGAATGCCCTGGAGCCACGGCAGCGCGGTGATGAGGCGCAGGACCAGCGGCACTTTCAGCGGCCGGTCGCCGCCCTGCAAGGCGCCGCTGATGATGTTGTTCTGCACGATCATCTGCATCCGCTGCGTCATCTTCACCGGGAATTCGCGGCGACGGCGCACGGCATCGAGTTCGTCCTCCGACGGGCAGCCGCGCTGCAGCTCGTCCGCCAGCAGGTTTGCGGTCGCGACCGCATCCTGGACGGCGAGATTGACGCCGACACCGCCGACCGGCGACATCGCATGTGCGGCGTCGCCGATCAGAAGCAGGCCCGGCCGCGTCCAGCGCGGCAGGCGGTTGATCGCGACGGTGAGCAGCTTGACATCATCGAAGTTCTTCACCTCGGCTATGCCGCTCTTCAGGACCGGCGCCATGCGAACGACGTCGTCGAGCAGCGCCTGCAATCCCCTCGCCTTCACCGCGTCGTATTGTCCCTTGGCGATGACATAGGCGCACTGCCAATAGTCGCCGCGGTCGAAGGTGATCATCATCTTGCCGGGCTCGACGCGCGCGAACAGGTTCTCGGTCTCGTTCGCCTTGCGTCCGACGCGGAACCACAGCACGTCCATTGGCGCGCCGATCTCCTCGACCTCGAGGCCGGAATGCTGGCGCACGGTCGAATGCCGGCCGTCACATGCGATGGTGAGATCAGCTTCGATGTCCACGATACCGTCAGGCGTATTCGCCCGCACGCCGGCGATGGTCTCGCCGCGGCGGATCAGATCGACGGCCTCCGTGTTCATCATCACCTGCAGCGAGGCGAAGCGCTGGCCGGCCTCGCGCAGGAAATTCAGGAAATCCCATTGCGGCATGAAGGCGATGAAGGGGTACTTGGTGCGGAGGCGGCTGAGATCGGCGATGCGAACGGGGGTACTGCCGAACAGGCCGTCCAGCTTTTGCAAGCGCTGATGCGGCAGCTTCAGGAATCCGTCGATCAGGCCGAGCTCGTCCATCACCTGGAGCGTCGAAGGATGCACGGTGTCGCCGCGGAAGTCGCGGAAGAAATCCGCATGCTTCTCCAGCACCACGACATCGATGCCGGCGCGCCCGAGGAGATAGCCGAGCATCATGCCCGCCGGTCCGCCGCCGACGATGCAACACCGCACCTTCAGCGAGGAGCCCTGGGGACGCTGCAACGTATCGGGTTTCACGGTCGGGTCCTCCTTCACGAGCCAAGCATTCTGTGCAGTGCAGCAAGCAAGATTCATTTGCTGCGGTTGTGAATGGCCGTTAGCCTTGCCTCCAATTCCGACTCATTCGGGAAATTGCAGTGCAGACAATCCTCATACTGCTCGGCGTCTGGATCCTGATCAACGTGCTTTTCGTCTTGATCATGATCGCACCGCGCAGGCCGCCGCTTGCGCCGGTGCGCATCGAACAGAACGGTTATCCGTACGAGGAGTAGGTCAAGCTCCTGCCGCGCCAAGTCATCATCTCGATCGCGATGGGCGCTTTCTTCCCGCTGACCCCGTCCTTGATCGAGGCCCTCAAACGCTTCATCCGGAAGCGCCGCGAATAGCTACGCGGCCTGCTCGACACCTCAGTTGTTGCCGCGGTTCGCGCTGCGGAAGCTCTTGATCTCCGACACGCTGCCGTCACGATAGGTCAGCTCCACCGAGATGAACTGCGTTGCAGGCGCGAGCTTCATGGAGAGCGGCGTGCCGGCGCTGATCGCACTGGGATCGCGCATGTCGCAGCCCGGCATCTTCAACACCTGGTTCGGAACGGCGGTGTCGATGCCGATGCGCACCTCGCGGATGGCGCAGCGGTAGGACACGAGGTGCGTGTAGTAGACCAGCAGCCCGTTGAACTCGCGGAATGAGAGCCAGCTCGTCGCGGTCATGTCCAGGATCTTGCGTTGGTCACGGATCAGCGCGGCTTCGGGATCGAACCTGATCGGGAACGGCCCCTGCATGTCACCGGATTGGTCGACATAGCGGACCTCGATAGTGCCGGCCTGCGCGTCCGGCGGCAATTCGATCGACGGGTTCGGCATCCTCTTGCGCGTGCGCGGGTCGAGCGTATCGATGAAGCCGGTTTCGCGGAAGTCGCCGTTGCCGGCCATGCGCCAGGAAACGCCGAGGGTCGGATCGGGAAATGAGAACACCACGCTCCAGCCGCCATTGTGACGCGAGAAGCTCGCGATCGGCGCGTTGGTGGTCTCCTCCTTCGGCACGCGCGGCACCGACACCGGTGGCAGCGCCGCGAGCTTCTGCGCCGGCGGATCGGCCGGGCGCGCGGCGGCATCCTTGGCGATGCCGCTGAGGAAGACGTCATCGACCATCTGATCGAAATAGACCGGCACCTGCCTGTGCTTGACAGTGTCGGCCATCTCGCTCACGAGACGGCGCGTACGCTGCGCCACTTGCACCAGGTTCTCGCCGGGCTGGAGCAGTTCCTTGGCGAAGGTGCGCGTGAATACCGAATTGGGATTGGCATCGTCATTGGAGAGGCGGTCGAGCGCGGTCTGGCGCGGGCCCGCCGAGAAGACCGAGAACACGCCTTCGGGCAGCTGCACCATCGGGGCAAGCCCGCCGCCACCGGAGACGGCGCGGGTACCCTTGCGCTCGAACGGGTTGTTGCGGCAGGCGTCGAACACCAGGATCGAGGTCCGCGCCTTCTTGTTCTGGAGGCGCTCGACGATGCGATCGGCCAGGATGGAGGCGTCACGCACCAGTTCTTCCTGCCCTTCCGTGGCCGCGGGCACGTCCGTCGGCAGCAGATAGTTCTGGCCTGCGATCTCGAAGCCGTGGCCGGCATAGAAGAAGAACGCGGTGTCGCCGGGCTCGATCGTCCGATCGAACGCGAGCAGCGTCTCCGAAAATTGCTGCCGGCTCTGGTTTTCGGCGAGCATCACGGAGAATCCGAGCTGCTTCAGCGTATCGCCCATGGTGCGGGCGTCGTTGACCGCCTTGAGCAGCTTCGGAACGTTCCTGTAGTCGTTGTTGCCGACGACGAGCGCAACGCGCTTCTCGGCACAGGCGGGAAGCGCGAAACCGCTGAGGCCGGCCGCAAGGCCAAGCGCTGCCAGTACTCTGAGAAGCCGACGCGTCATCGAAAATCCCTCAAGAACGGCCCACGCCGGTTCCCTCGAACAGCGGTTCATGGGAACCGCGCCGTTGATGTGATAGTCGGCCCAGCCACATCGCTGGTTCAACCGCCCTGAGGACTCAGGTCTGTTGTCCAGCCTATGGTAGATGCCACCGGAATTTGCTTTTTCTCGGTCAATTCTTGTGGGCAATTCGGCTGGAAGCGAGGGGCCGCCGTGTATCGCTGGTGCACCGACGAGGTCGAGCCGCACGACCGCTTCGACTTTTGGCGCGAGGTGCGCGCCAAGGGCCTGTTCGGCGTCACCGTCGAACTCGAGCCCGAACGCCGCGCGAACTTCTTCGGCGAATTCTCGCTGCGCCGGCTTGGCGGAGCCGGCCTCGTCGAGCTGAAGGCCTCCCATTACACGGTCGAGCGCAGCGTGACCGACATCGCTCACGCGCCGGGCGACAGCCTCTGCGTCTATCAGCAGCTCGGCAGCGGCGCGTGGTTCGGCGGCATGCGCGGCAGCGACTTCACGATCGCCAATGGCAGCTTCGCCACCACCCATACCGACCAGACCTATCGCGCCACGCCGCTGGGCACGGGCGGCTTCCACCTGCGGATCCTGAAGATTCCCGTGAGCGGCCTCTCCATGCAGGACAAGCGCATGCGCGAGCTTGCGCCCCGGACGTTCGACGATCCCGGCTTGAAGCCCCTGCTCGACGCCTGCTTCGCCGATCTCGGTACGGTTGCCGCGGGTGATGACGGCGCCGCCGATGCCGCTTCGCTCGTCGAGGCTTTAGCCCATCTGGCGCTGATCGAGCGCGGCATGCTGCGGGCCGGCAGCCGCCGCGGGCAGGCCGCGCTGCGGACCGCCCGGCTCTCGCAGGCACGGCGCCTGATCGCGCGGCACCTGCAAGACCCAAATCTGGCGCCGGCCATGGTGGCCGACCTGCTCGGTGTCTCCGTGCGTCACCTGCACATGCTGTTCGAAAGCGCGGCAAGGAGCTTTTCGCAAACCGTGACGGACGAACGCCTGAACCAGAGCCGCCGCCTGATGCGCGAAGCCCCGGACCGGTTGATTGCCGACATCGCGACCTCCTGCGGCTTCGAGAGCGTCGCGACCTATTACCGGGTCTTCAACGCCGCCTACGGGATCGCGCCCGGCGACTTCCGCGCGCAGGGGCCGGAGGGGCGCTAGCCGACGTTTGGGCGGAAAACCGCAGCCGCTCCCACTATTTGGGCGAAAACCTCAGGTTTTTTAGGGCCTTCCCGCGCCCGCTCCATTGACTTTGGCCGATTCCCCCCTATGTTCCGTGGCGACGCGGCTCAGATCGAAGAGCGATTCCTGAGCTTGGCGCTTTGTTCGCGTGAGTCAGCACCCCCAGCTTCTTTGAGAGCGCGCCGTTTTGGGGTGGAACGCGACAGCCTTATTACCCTCGATTCCGAACGGCGGTTTCGACCAGAGGCTCAATGTCTTTTACCCATCTCGGACTATCCGAAAAAGTCCTCGCTGCAGTGGCGGCCACCGGTTACACCACCCCCACCCCCATTCAGGAACAGGCAATCCCTCACGTCCTCGCTCGCAAGGACGTGCTCGGCATCGCCCAGACCGGCACCGGCAAGACCGCGGCCTTCGTGCTGCCGATGCTCACCATCCTCGAAAAGGGTCGCGCCCGGGCGCGCATGCCGCGCACCCTGATCCTTGAGCCGACCCGCGAACTCGCGGCGCAGGTGAAGGAAAACTTCGACCGCTACGGCGCGGGCCAGAAACTCAACGTCGCCCTCCTGATCGGCGGCGTTTCCTTCGGCGACCAGGATGCCAAGCTGACGCGCGGCGTCGACGTGCTGATCGCCACTCCCGGCCGCCTGCTCGACCACACGGAGCGCGGCGGCCTGCTGCTCACCGGCGTCGAGCTGCTCGTCATCGACGAAGCCGACCGCATGCTGGACATGGGCTTCATTCCCGACATCGAGCGCGTCTGCAAGCTCGTCCCGTTCACGCGGCAGACCCTGTTCTTCACCGCGACTATGCCGCCGGAGATCCGGCGCATCACCGAAACCTTCCTGCACAATCCGCAGAAGATCGAGGTATCGAAGCCCGCCACCACCGCTGTCACCGTTACGCAGTGTCAGGTCCCGGCCGGGCGCGAGGCGCACGAGAAGCGCGAGCTGCTTCGCCGATTGCTGCGCGAGGCCAAGGATCTCCAGAACGCGATCATCTTCTGCAATCGCAAGCGCGAGGTCGCCGTCGTTCACAAATCGCTGCAAAAGCACGGCTTCAGCGTCGGCGCGCTGCACGGCGACATGGACCAGTCGGCCCGCACGGCGGCACTCGAGCAGTTCCGCAAGGGCGAGCTGCCCCTGCTGGTCGCATCCGACGTCGCCGCCCGCGGCCTCGACATCCCCGAGGTCAGCCACGTCTTCAATTTCGACGTTCCCCACCATCCCGACGATTATGTCCACCGCGTCGGCCGCACCGGTCGCGCAGGCCGGTCCGGCATGGCGATCTCGCTCGTCACGCCGCTCGACCAGAAATCGATGGTGGCGATCGAGAAGCTGATCGGCCAGAGCATTCCACGCGCGGAGGGCGATTTCGAAGTCCGCACCGATGCTTCCGACGCGAGCGAGCGTCCGCGCGAGCAGCGCGGCCGTGAACGGTCACGCGGCGGACGCGGCAAGCCGCAGCGCGGCCGCGATCGTGAGCGCAGCCACGAGCCGCGCGAACCGCGTGGCGAGGCACAGCCTTCGACCGAAGCAAGGCCCGCTTCCGAAGCAAGGCCCGCGCGCGAGGCAAGGCCTCCGCGTGAAGCAAGACCTTCGCGTGAAGCCAGGCCGCCGCGCGAAGCCAAGCCATCATCCGAGCCGCGTGACGGTGCGCGCCAGCAGGCCAATCCGTCGCATGTGCCGTCGATCGGCCGTCCCGAGCCGCGCCGCCAACGCGAAGCCGACAGCGAGCCGGGTGACCACTCGCATCTGCCGGCATTTCTGCTGCGTCCGGTTCGCTCCCCCGCCGGCGCCTGAAGCACGATGCGCGCCCGGCTTTGGTTGAAACCAAGCCGGCGCGCACTTTTTCGGATGCATTCGTGGACGTATATTTACGGGGCGTTCACGATCGTCCGTTAGCCTACGAACATAATTTAAGTATTGCTGCGGTCGTCGGCACGCCGATCGCTGTGGGGTATGTTCCGTGGTCAAGGTGCTCGACGAACACGAACGCACGATGGCGTTCGCCCAGGTAGCGCTCGGTCAGATCCGATCGCTACGGCAGACGGCAATTCCCCGCAATTACGAGATCTGGTACGTCTACGCCACCGGCTACAACGCCCCGCTCAACAAGATCATCAACGAGACGCTGGCGCGAAGCGGCAAGCTGACCGAAGCCGATCTCGATCACATCTACGAGACCTACCTCTCCCACATCAAGACCACCGAGCGCATCGACAAGGTCGGCGCGCGCGTCATCGGCGAGATCGACGACGTCATAAAGGTTCTCGGCGACGCGCTCGCGATGACCGGCTCCTACGATGCGAGCCTGTCGGACGCGACCAAAAAGCTGTCATCGGCCGAAAGCCGCGAGCAGATCAAGTCGATCGTCGAGACGCTGCTGCATTCGACCAGCGAGATGCGCGAGACCAACAAGGCGCTGGAAGACCGGCTGACGCTCTCGAGGAGCGAGATCAGCAACCTCCAGCAGAGCCTGGAGGCGATCCGCGCCGAGAGCCTGACCGATCCGCTGACGGGGCTCGGCAACCGCAAATATTTCGATCGCATGATCGACATGGCCGTGCAAGGCGCGCTCGCCTCCGGCGAGCCGCTGTCGCTGCTGCTGGTCGACATCGATCATTTCAAGTCGTTCAACGATTCCTACGGCCATCTCACCGGCGACCAGGTGCTGCGGCTGGTCGGCCTGTCGCTGAAGCAGACCATCAAGGGCCAGGACATCACCGCCCGCTATGGCGGCGAGGAATTCGCGGTCGTGCTGCCCAACACCGCGCTGCGCCAGGCCCTCACGGTGGCCGATCACATCCGCCGCGCGGTGATGGCGAAGGAACTAAAGAAGAAGTCCACCGGCGAAATCCTTGGCCGGGTCACCATCTCCGTCGGCGTCTCCATGCTCAAGCAGGGTGACGACACCGATGCGCTGATCGAACGCGCGGATGCCTGCCTCTACGCCGCCAAACGCAACGGCCGCAACCGCGTGATCTGCGAGGCCGATCCGGAATTCACGGTCGAGACCCATAACCGGGTGGCGTGACGCCGAAGCCGCGCACCGCCAGCGCTTGACATTCTGACCCGACGAACGACATCTCCCTCGCCGTCTTGAGGCGTCCGACTGCGAAGATCCGGAGGACTTGTCGTCTTGCCCAATCCGCATGATTTTCACTCACCGCAACCGTCCTACACCAGGGACGAGCTGCTGAGATCGAGCGAGGGCGGCTATTTCGGGCCGGGCAATGCGCAATTGCCAGCGCCGCCGATGCTGATGATGGACCGCATCACGGAGATCAGCCTGGATGGCGGAGAGTTCGGCAAGGGCCATATCGTCGGCGAGCTCGACATCGCGCCGGGCCATTGGTTCTTCGATTGCCACTATCACGGCGATGCCACGATGCCAGCGTCTCTGGGTTTGGATGCCATGTGGCAGATGGTCGGCTACTGGCTGGGATGGTCGGGCTCGCCGGGCAAGGGCCGCGCCATCGGCGTCGGCGAAGTCGCGTGCACGGGCGAGGTCACACCGAACGCGCAACGCGTGCGCTACGAGGTCTCCATGAGGATGGTCCGGCGCGGCAAGCTGGTGCTCGGAATTGCCGACGGTCGCGTGCTGGCCGACGGCGTCTGCGTCTTCACCGCCAGGGACATGCGGGTTGGTCTGACCAAGGCCGTGGAGTGAAGTCCCATCGGGTGGGCAAAGGCGCTCAGCGCCATGCCCATCATCTCCCACACCAGCACCTCAGCGGAGGGCACGCTTCGCTTTGCCCGCCCTGCGCATTGTTTTCTTCTTGGTCGGCCGCTTCGTTGCAACGGGCTTCTTCGCAACCTTCTTCGCCGCCTTCTTCACCTTGGGCGGCTTCTTCACCTTGGCGCGCTGGGCAGCAGCAAGCGCGGCCCTCGCCCATTGCGCGAGTTCCGCGGAATCGTCGAACAGGCGGGCCGGCAGCTCCCAATAGGAGTTCACCACCACGGTCTTGGCGCGGGTCGAGTATTGGAACGGCTTCGAGCCTTCCGCCTCAAAATCCGGGATGGTCATCTCGTCAGCGCGAAAAAACAGGCCGGCGCGCAAGGCCAGCGCGAAGTTGACGCCGTCGGCGGAGATGCCGTAGCCGGAGAACATTTTCCGGATGGCGACGGGGCCGAAATCGGCGAACAGGTCGATCAGAAATTCGCGGTCCATGGCTGAACTATTTCCGCACGGTCGTCCTGGCGAAAGCCAGGACCCATTCCACGGGAGGGAGTTTAGCGAAGACTGCCAGTCGTGCCAGCGTCGGTATTGGCACCGACGATCACCGCGAGATCACTCGGTATGGATCCTGGCCTTCGCCAGGACGACAGCGGAGTGATTTGCGAGAAACGGACTACCCGTCGATCTGCGCCGGACGCAGCTCGACCGACTCGCCACAGCCGCAGGCGGAGATCTGGTTGGGGTTATTGAAAACGAACTGGGCCTGCATCTTGTCGGCCTTGTAGTCCATCTCGGTGCCGAGCAGGAACAGCACGGCCTTGGGATCGACCAGGATCTTGACGCCCTTGTCCTCGACGACCTCGTCGGTCGGCCGGACATCATGGGCGTATTCGACGGTGTAGGACTGTCCGGCACAGCCGCCGTTCTTGACGCCGACGCGCAGGCCAACGATCTCGGAATCGGCCCGCTGGGTCAGCTCGCTGATGCGCTGGGCGGCAGCGTCCGTCAGCCGCATGACCTGCGGGCGGGGCCGCCTCGGCTTTGGAGTGGATGCTGGTGTCGAGCCCGACGATATCTGTGTCATGTCAATGATGTGGTCCGTTGCCGAGCGAATTCAATGCCAAGGATCTAACAAGGATCTAAAGCCGAGGTTACGCGTCACCACATGTTGAGCACGAGGCGGGCCTCGTCGCTCATGCGTTCCGGCGTCCAGGCCGGCTCCCAGACCACCTTGACGTCGACCACGCCGACGCCGGGGACGCTGGCGACCGCGTTCTCGACCATGGTCGGCAGCTCGCCGGCGGCCGGGCAATTCGGTGTCGTCAGCGTCATTTGCACATCGACGGAACGATCGTCCTTGATCTCGACCTTGTAGATCAGGCCGAGCTCGTAGATATCAGCCGGGATTTCCGGGTCGAACACGGTCTTGAGCCCGGCGATGATCTCGGTGGTGAGACGCTCGGTCTCCTCAGGCGGCAGCGCCGACTGGGTTTCCATCGGATTGGCTTTGATTTCGGCCGTGTCACTCATGCGAACAAATCCCGCGCCTTCAACAGCGCCTGTGCCAGATGATCGACTTCTTCCCGCGTATTATACATGCCGAACGACGCCCGGCACGTGGCTGTGACGTTGAACCGCTCTAAAAGCGGCATCACGCAATGGGTGCCGGCGCGCACCGCGATGCCCTGGCGGTCGATCACGGTGGCGACGTCGTGGGCGTGCGCGCCCTTGAGTTCGAAGGAGATCACCGGGCCCTTGCCCCGCGCCGTGCCGATCAGCCGCAGCGAGTTGATCTCGCGCAGCTTATCCTGGGCGTAGGTGACGAGATCGTGCTCGTGCGCGGCGATGCGCTCCTTGCCGATCGAATTGACGTAGTCGATCGCGGCGCCGAGCCCGACGGCCTCGACGATCGCCGGCGTGCCGGCCTCGAATTTGTGCGGGGGATCGCCGTAGGTGACGATGTCGCGCGAGACCTCGCGGATCATTTCGCCGCCGCCGTTATAGGGGCGCATCGCGACCAGGTGGTCGTACTTGGCCCAGAGCACGCCGATGCCGGTCGGCCCGTAGACCTTGTGGCCGGTGAAGACATAGAAGTCGCAGCCGAGGTCCTGGACGTCGACTGGGATATGCACCGCGCCCTGGCTGCCGTCGACCAGCACGGGAATGCCGCGGGCGTGGGCGATCTTCACAACGTCCTTGACCGGGACGATGGTGCCAAGCGCGTTCGACATCTGCGTGATCGCGACCAGCTTGGTCTTCGACGTCAGCAGCTTTTCGAATTCGTCGATGAGGAAATTGCCCTCGTCGTCGACCGGCGCCCATTTGATCACGGCACCATGGCGTTCCCTGAGGAAATGCCAGGGCACGATGTTGGAGTGGTGCTCCATGATCGAAATGACGATCTCGTCGCCTGCTTTGATGTTCGGCTCGCCCCAGGACGAGGCGACGAGGTTGATCGCCTCGGTCGCGTTGCGGGTGAAGATCACTTCCTCGGTCCGCGGCGCGTTGATGAACTGCGCCACCTTGGTGCGGCCGCCCTCATAGGCTTCGGTCGCGGCGTTGGCGAGATAATGCAGGCCGCGGTGCACGTTGGCATATTCGGAGGTGTAGGCCTGCGTCATGCGATCGAGCACGGCGCTCGGCTTCTGCGCAGATGCGGCGTTGTCGAGATAGACCAGCGGCTTGCCGTAGATCTGCGTGGCCAGCGCCGGAAAATCCTGGCGCACGCGCGCAACGTCGTAGGCGCCGTTCTTGACTGCTGGATGCGTGCTCATTGGCGCCGCTCCAGCCAGCGCTCGGCAATGCCGATCACGTGCTCGCGCAGATCATCGTCGGCGATCTGCTCGATCGCCTCGCCGACGAAGGCCTGGATCAGCAGCGCCTGGGCCTGCTTCTCCGGCAGGCCGCGCGCCTTCAGATAGAACAGCAGACTGTCGTCCAGCGCACCGGCGGTGGCGCCGTGACCGCAGGAGACGTCGTCCGCAAAGATCTCGAGCTCGGGCTTGTTGTCGGCTTCCGCCTCATCCGAGAGCAGCAGCGCGCGGATCATCATCTTGCCGTCGGTCTTCTGCGCATCGGGACGAACGATGATGCGGCCCTGGAACACCGAATGGGCGCGATCGTCGATCACGGCGCGGAAAACTTCTCGGCTGACGCAGTTCGGCACGGCATGGTCGACCACCAGCGTGGTGTCGCCATGTTCGGTCTTCTGCAACAGGTTCACGCCGTTGACGGAGAGCTCGCTGCCCTCGCCTGCCAGCGTGATGAAGCCCTGCAGGCGGCTGACTGCCGCGCCGGTCGTCATGTTGAAGAAGTTCAGCTTTGTATTCGCGCCGACCGTGACGAACTGCGAGGTGATGTTCACAGCATCCGGCGAATCGTCCATCAGACGGATATGCGCGATGTCGGCATTATCGCCAACCGAGAGGATGACGGCATCGTTGACCTGGTAAGCCTTGGCGCCGGCCGCGACAAAGCTCTCGATGATCGTGGCACGAGCGCCCTTCCCGACCGCAACCTGCGAGCGGGTGAAAGCCGACGCGGAAGATGCAACCGCGATGTGAATGATCTGGATCGGCGCGGACAGCTGCGTGCCATCGGCGATATGAAGCACGACACCGTCGGTCGCCATCGCGGCGTTCAGCGCGATCACCGCATCGGTGGCCGCGGTCTTTAACAGACCGGAATCCTTCTCCAGCGTCTCCCGCAATGTCTTAAAGCCCGCCTCGGAGGCCAGCGCCTTGACGTCGGAGAGATCGGGAGCGAACACGCCGTCGACCAGCACCAGCTTGCGGGCGCCCGTGATCGCATGCGCTTTCACCGCGTCCGCGGCGCGCTTCAACGCAGTCGCATCGGGCGCAGCCGCGAGCGGCAGTACCTCGCCGACCAGCGCGCGCAGATCGGTGTACTTCCACTCCTCGATCCGGCGGTGCGGCAGGCCGAGACGCTCATAGGTCTCGAACGCCTCGCGGCGTACCGCGATCACGGAAGGCGAACCCGGCAGCCGGCCTTCGGCGCTGGCGAAGAGATCGCTCACCGCGCGGCCGTTTCCGGTCTTTGCCACAGCAACGTTCATCTCAAAATTCCTTACGCGGCGTCCTCGAACTGGGCGTAGCCGGACGCTTCCAGCTCCAGCGCCAGTTCCTTGCCGCCGCTCTTCACGACACGGCCTTTTGACATCACGTGCACGACGTCAGGCACGATGTAGTTCAGCAGCCGCTGATAATGGGTGATGACGACCATCGCGCGCTTGGGCGAATGCAGCGCGTTGACGCCGTCGGCCGCAATCCGCAGCGCGTCGATGTCGAGGCCGGAATCCATCTCGTCGAGGATGCACAGGCTCGGCTCGAACAGCGCCATCTGCAGTACCTCGTTGCGCTTCTTCTCGCCGCCGGAGAAGCCGACATTGACACCGCGCTTGAGCATGTCCTGCGGGATGTTCAGCGACTTCGAGACTTCGCGGACTTTCTTCAAAAAGTCGGGCGTCGAATATTCGCCCTCGCCGCGCGCCTTGCGCTGCGCGTTCAGCGCGGTGCGCAGGAAATTCATGGTGGAGACGCCGGGGATCTCGACCGGATACTGGAACGCCAGGAACACGCCCTTGGCGGCCCGTTCGTTGGGCGCCATCGCGAGCAGGTCTTCGCCCTTGAACAGGATCTCGCCGTCGGTGACCTCGTAACCAGGCTTGCCGGCGATGACGTGGGACAGCGTCGATTTGCCGGAGCCGTTCGGCCCCATGATCGCGTGGATCTCGCCCTCGTTCACGGTCAGCGTCAACCCATGGAGGATCTCACGCTCCTCGACACGAACCTTGAGGTCTTTCACTTCAAGCAAAGCCATCTTGGTGTCCAGTTTATTCAAATGATGCATAGGGCGCGCGACGCGCGCCGCGAGGGCCGGCGCTAGCCGACCGATCCTTCAAGCGAGATCGAGATCAGCTTCTGCGCTTCCACCGCGAATTCCATCGGCAGTTGCTGCAGCACGTCCTTGACGAAGCCGTTGACGACGAGGCCGACCGCCTCCTCCTGCGTGAGGCCGCGCTGGATGCAGTAGAACAGCACGTCCTCGGAGATCTTGGACGTGGTGGCCTCGTGCTCGAACGTCGCCGACGAGTTCTTGGCTTCGATGTAGGGCACGGTGTGCGCGCCGCATTTGTCGCCGATCAACAGCGAATCGCAGGCGGTGAAGTTGCGCGCGCCGGTCGCCTTGCGATGCGCGGTAACGAGCCCGCGATAGGTGTTCTGCGACTTGCCGGCTGCGATTCCCTTGGAGATGATGCGGCTCGACGTATTCTTGCCGAGATGGATCATCTTGGTGCCGCTGTCGACCTGCTGATAGCCATTCGAGATCGCGATCGAGTAGAATTCACCACGCGAATTGTCGCCGCGCAGGATGCAGCTCGGATACTTCCAGGTGATCGCCGAACCAGTCTCGACCTGGGTCCAGGAGATCTTGGAATTGTTGCCGCGGCAGTCACCACGCTTGGTGACGAAATTGTAGATGCCGCCCTTGCCTTCCGAATTGCCGGGATACCAGTTCTGCACCGTCGAATATTTGATCTCGGCGTCGTCGTGCGTGACGAGCTCGACCACGGCCGCGTGCAGCTGGTTCTCGTCGCGCTGCGGCGCGGTGCAGCCCTCGAGATAGGAGACGTAGGAGCCCTTGTCGGCAATGATCAGCGTGCGCTCGAACTGTCCAGTGTTGCGTTCGTTGATACGGAAGTAGGTGGACAGTTCCATCGGGCAGCGCACGCCCGGCGGCACGTAAACGAACGAGCCGTCCGAGAACACCGCCGAGTTCAGCGTTGCGTAGAAATTGTCCGACGTCGGCACCACGGATCCCAGATATTTCTGCACCAGCTCTGGATGCTCGCGGATCGCTTCCGAGATCGGCATGAAGATCACGCCGGCCTTCTTCAGCTCTGCCTGGAAGGTGGTCGCAACCGAGACTGAATCGAAGACAGCGTCGACCGCGATCTTGCGCCTGTTGGGATCCTGCTCGCCGGGCTTGGGCTCGACGCCTTCGAGCATGGCGACTTCCCGCAAGGGGATGCCGAGCTTTTCGTAGGTCTTGAGGATCTCCGGATCGATCTCGTCGAGCGAGTTGATCGTCTTCTTCGGCTTCGGGGCCGAATAATAATAAAGGTCCTGGAAGTCGATCTTGGGATAGTCGACGCGCGCCCAGGTCGGTTCGGTCATGGTCAGCCAGCGCCGATAGGCCTCGAGCCGCCACTGGAGCATCCAGGCGGGTTCGTTTTTCTTCTCGGAGATGAACTTGACGGTCTCTTCCGACAGCCCCTTGGGGGCCTTGTCGGACTCGATCAGGGTCTCAAACCCATAACGATACTGATCGACGTCGATGCGCTTCACGCGCTCGACCGTCTCTTGCACGGCTGGCATTCTATCCTCCGCTCGCGGTTTCAAGGACCGCGGTGGATCATCAAACTCGGACGACTATTACGATGTTTCTTGGCGGGACGCACGCGCTTAGAACCGTTCAAGGCGTGTTTCATCGCTTATCCCTTAAGTAGGGTATTACCGAGCTTTCGCCAAGCCTCTAACGCCCTGTTGATGTCATCCGGCTCCGTGGACCAGCCCAGACTGAGACGCACCGCTCCTTGGGCGACGGTCGGATCATACCCCATTGCCGACAACACGTGGGACGGCTGCACCTTGCCCGAGGAACAGGCAGATCCCGAGGACACCGCGACACCTTCGAGGTCGAAACCGATCACCGCCGTCTCGGCTTTCAACCCGGCAGCCGTGAAAAGAACGGTGTTAGGTAACCGCCCAACATCACTTGAGAAGACCGTTGCACCCGCCATGGAGCGAATGCCATTTTCCAAGCGATCTCTTAGGCTTGCCATCCGCTCCGCATCCTCGGGCAAAGCCTGAAGGGCGACCCGCACCGCTGCGCCGAAGCCGGCAATACCGGCGACATTCTCGGTTCCGGCGCGCCGGTTGAGCTCCTGCCCGCCGCCTCGGAGCAACGGCTCAAGTCCGGCCACGCCCTCGGCCACGACCAGCCCGCCGACCCCCTTGGGGCCGCCGATCTTGTGTGCAGAAAAGGTCGCAAGGTCTGCGCCGATCACTTTGATATCAAATGAGATTTTTCCAAACGCCTGGATTGCGTCGACGTGCAGCAGGCCGCCAGCCCCGTGAACGATTCCCGCGGCCTCGGCGATGGGCTGCAGCGCGCCCGTCTCGTTGTTGGCCGCCATGATGGAGACCAGCGCCGGCGGGCCGTCGCCGAGCAGCGCCTTCAAATGGTCGAGGTCGATCACGCCGGAGCGCGTGACCCTGATCTGACCGATCTGATCGGTCGGGAACCGGCCGCCCGCCAGCACCGAAGCATGCTCGACAGCCGAGACCAGAAGCCGCTCGACAGGCCCGCCAGAGGGCCCTCGAAGACCCGGTGACAGCGCCAGCGCGTTGGCTTCGGTTCCCGTGGAGGTAAAAACCGCGTTCCGCGGCAGCGCGCCGACGGAGGTCGCAAGCAGGGCCCGCGCGTCCTCGACAAGGCGCCGCGCCTCGCGCCCCTCGGCATGAACCGAGGACGGATTGCCGATGAGCTCGGAGGCTGCGAGCATCGCGCTTCGGGCCTCGGCGCGAAGCGGCGTGGTCGCATTCCAGTCGAGATAGATGCGGCTCGGCATAGAGTATTATATTACCTGAGACTGATTGCTGCGCCAGCGCTGGTACCCGACATGGGCTCCCCTGGAGCACTTGGCAATCTCGATTCCGGATTCCCCCATCGCGCGACGACGCGGCCAGGACGCTAACGCCTTGAGCTCATTGGGCGATGTTCAAGATGCTTGCTTTTTGACCCTCGGCTCATGTTAGAACGCGCGCGTCAGTTCGCCGCGCGCCGCTCGCGCATCATCCGAGGGCGCCGCTCCACCCTTCCATTCGCGGCTTGATCGGCCCAGCAGCCGATGAAATCCGCACAATCGGTTGATTGTTGAAGAGCGTCTTCAAGGGATCAATCAAGAGATCATCATGCCTGAAGTTATTTTCACCGGCCCCGCCGGCCGCCTCGAAGGCCGCTACCATCCGGCCAAGCAGAAGAACGCGCCAATCGCGATGGTCCTGCATCCGCATCCGCAGTTCCACGGCACGATGAATCATCAGATCATCTACCAGTGCTACTATGCGTTCGCGCATCGCGGCTTCTCGGTGCTGCGTTTCAATTTCCGCGGCGTCGGCCGCAGCCAGGGCTCGTTCGACCACGGCACCGGCGAATTGTCGGACGCGGCCGCGGCGCTCGACTGGGCGCAGACCATCAATCCCGAAGCGCGCGCCTGCTGGGTTGCCGGCTTCTCCTTCGGCGCCTGGATCGGCATGCAGCTGCTGATGCGCCGCCCCGAGGTCGAGGGCTTCATCTCGATCGCGCCGCCCGCCAACCTCTACGACTTCTCGTTCCTCGCACCCTGCCCGTCCTCGGGGCTGATCGTGCATGGCGAGAAGGACGCGGTGGTGCCGCCCAAGGACGTCAACACGCTGGTCGAGAAGCTGAAGACCCAGAAGGGCATCGTGATCGACCAGCAGGTCATCCCGGGCGCCAACCACTTCTTCGACGCCAAGCTCGAGCCGCTGATGGAAACCATCACCGCCTATCTCGACATGCGCCTCGCCAACGTGCGCTGAGCTTTCCGTGGGTGCGTTCATCGCATTGCTGCGTGCCGTGAATGTCGGCGGCACCGGCAAATTGCCGATGAGCGAACTCAAGGCCATGTGCGAGGAGCTCGGCTACGCCGCCGTGCGCACCTATATTGCAAGCGGCAACGTCGTCTTCACAAGCCGCAAGTCGCAATCTGCGATCAAGACCGCACTCGAAAAGCGGTTGCACGCCTATGCCGGCGCGCCGGTCGGCGTGCTCGTGCGCAGCGCCACCGAGATGGCGCAGGTCTTGGCCGATAATCCGTTTCCAAAGGCCGCCCCCAACCGTACCGTCGCGATCTTCCTCGACAAGGCGCCGCCGGCGGATGCGCTCGCCGGCATTCGCGGCCAGAACAAGGAGGAGATCGGCCTCGGCCGCCGCGAGATCTACGTGCATTACGGCGACGGCATGGGCACGTCGAAGCTGGTCATCCCCGCCGCCAAGACCGGCACCGCGCGCAACATGAAAACGATCGCGACGCTCGCGAAAATGGCCGCAGAGCTCTAGGCCAGCTTGAGCGCCGCGATCCCCGTCAGCACCAGCAGGATCCCCGCGATCTTGATCGCGCTCAGCGCCTCGCCGAACAGCACCACACCCATGACGACGGTGCCGGCGGCGCCGATGCCGGTCCAGACCGAATAGGCGACGCCGACCTCGAGCACCTTCAAAGCACGCCCGAGCAGGACAACGAAGGCTACGAGCAGCACGAGCGAAACGACGCTCCAGCCAGCGCGCGTGTAGCCTTCCGCATATTTCATCGAGATCGCCCAGCCAACATCGAGTGCGCCTGCGATCACCAGCATCAGCCAGGCCATGGATTGCGACATCGGCGTGGGCTCAGGCCGCAAGCTTGAGCAGATGCGCGTCGTGGCGCACGAGGAAGGCGCGCAGCAATTGCGGATAGTCCGCGCCCACCGCAGTACGGACGCTCGGACGCTTCGCCAGTTCGGCGCGCCATGCGCGGACCTTCGGCACATCGCGGAAAATGCCGTGGTCGGTCAGCTCGTCGAACAGATCGAAGTAGCGGAAGACGGGGGCGAATACGGCGTCGACGAGACTGAACGCTTCGCCAGCAAAATAAGGACCGGCACCGAGCGCCGCTTCGACCCGGGCGAACTTCACCATCAGCGCCTGGCGCTTGCTCTCGAACGTCGCCGCATCGGTCGTGGTCTCTAGGCCCCAGAGATCGGCGAGCACTGCTGAACCGAACTCCATCCACGCCCGGTGCTCGGCACGCTCCAAGGCATCCGCCGGATGCAGTCTCACGCCGCCTTGCGTCTCCTCGATGTACTCGCAGATCACGTTGCTCTCGAACAGCGCGACCTCGCCCTTCTCGCTCGTCACGACCAGCACCGGCACCTTGCCGAGCGGCGACAGTTTGAGAAACCAGTCGGGCTTATTGGCGAGATCGATGTCGACCCGCTCGAACGGCACGCCCTTCTCGTTGAGCGCGATCACCGCGCGCTGCACATAGGGGCAAAGCTTGTGGCTGATCAGTTTCAGTGAAGCGGTCATGGCGAGAATCCCGACGGTTAGATGCAACTGCATCAAAGATAGATGCATGTGCATCTACCTGTCAAGATCAATGCATCTGCATCATCCCGCCTATGATCTCAAGGCCGCGCGATCACCCCGCCCGTCATCGGCATCGGCACGCCCGTGGTCCCGGGATACGACAGCGGCAGGCCCTTCAGGCCGCGCGCGGCGAGGAAGCCGAAGGCCTGCGCCTCGATGGCGTCGGAGGCCCAGCCGACTGCCTCCGCGGCCTCGACAGTGGCGGACCCAACGCGCTCCCGCAGCATCTGGAGCATGGTCCGGTTGCGGGCGCCGCCGCCGCAGACGATCCAGCTCCGCGGCCTGCGTGGCAGCAGCGGGATGATGCGGGCGATGGCCGCCGCGGTGAAGGCGGTCAGGGTCGCGGCGCCGTCGGCCGGCAGGACATCGCCGAGCTTTAGTGCTGCAAAATCGTTGCGGTCGAGCGATTTCGGCGGCGGGCTTACGAAGAACGGCAGCTCCAGCGCCCGCGCGATCCAGGCTTCGTCCGCCTTGCCGAGGGCTGCGAGCTTTCCGTCCGCGTCGAACGCCTGGTTCATGGTGCGGTACATGAAATCGTCGAGCAGCGCGTTGCCGGGTCCGGTGTCGCAGGCAATCAGCGTGTCGTTGCCGTCGATATAGGTGATGTTGGAGACGCCGCCGATATTGACCACGATGATCGGCCCTTCGCGCTCCAGCGAATGGGCGAGCGCGCGGTGATAAACCGGCACAAATGGCGCGCCCTGCCCGCCGGCCTCGACGTCGGCGGCGCGAAAATCATGCATCACGGGGATATGGATCGCCCTGGCCAGCGCCGGCGCGTCGCCGATCTGCACCGTCAGCCGCTTCTCGGGGCGGTGCAGCACGGTCTGGCCGTGGAAGCCGACGATGTCGATGTCTTCCGGCTTCATCCGGTTCTGGGCGACGAAGGCGGCCACCGCCTCGGCATGCGCGAGCGTCACTGCGCGTTCGGCCTCGGCCAGAACTCCCGGCCTAGCATCGCGTTGCGCCAGGTGCACGGCCTCGCTCAGCGCCTGACGCAGCAGGTTGCGCTCCGCCGGGCTATACGGCCGGTAGCCGGACGGCCCGAATGCCTTCACCTGCTTTCCGTCGGTTTCGATCAGCGCAACATCCACCCCGTCCAGCGAGGTGCCGCTCATCAAACCGAGTGCCGTCAACATCATGGATCAGCGTCCTCAAGAGACCCTTCCGGCATGCCGATCTTGTGCCAGAGGGACACATCTTATAATGCCACAGGCCAAAGTAGCGGGCAGCAACCGAGTTCCCACGGATGACCCTTAAATTGCTCCCAAAACAGTAAACCAAGAATTGTCAGGCGCGCCGACAAATGACTGCATTCAAATCGGATTTCCTCAATACGCTGCAGGAACGTGGATTCATCCACCAATGCTCCGATTTCGAGGGGCTGGACGCCCTCGCCGCCAAGGGCGAGGCGACGGCTTATGTCGGTTACGATTGCACCGCCCGCTCGCTGCACATCGGCAACTACCTGACCATGATGATGCTGCACTGGCTGCAGCAGTCCGGCAACAAGCCGATCACGCTGATGGGCGGCGGCACAACCATGGTCGGCGATCCCTCCGGAAAGGACGAGACGCGCGCGATCCGCACCGTCGCCGAGATCGAGGCCAACAAGGAATCGATCCGCGGCGTGTTCGCAAAGGTGCTGCGCTATGGCGGGGGCAAGAGCGACGCCATCATGCTCGACAATGCCGAGTGGCTGACAAAGCTCAACTACATCGAGATGCTGCGCGACGTCGGGCGGCATTTCTCGGTCAACCGCATGCTGACGATGGACTCCGTGCGCCTGCGCCTCGAGCGCGAGCAGGAGATGAGCTTCATCGAGTTCAACTACATGATCTGCCAGGCCTACGACTTCGTCGAGCTCGCCAGGCGGACCGGCTGCAACTTGCAGATGGGCGGCTCCGACCAGTGGGGCAACATCATCATGGGCGTCGATCTCGGCCGCCGCATGGGCACGCATCAGCTGTTCGCCCTGACGACGCCGCTGCTGACGACGGCGTCGGGGGCCAAGATGGGCAAGACCGCTCAGGGCGCGGTCTGGCTCAACGCCGACCAGTTCTCGCCGTATGATTTCTGGCAGTACTGGCGCAACACCGAAGACGCCGACGTCGGCAAGTTCCTCAAGCTGTTCACGACGCTGCCAATGACCGAGATCAGGAAGCTCGAGGCGCTCGGAGGCTCCGAGATCAACGAGGCCAAGAAGGTGCTCGCCACCGAGGCGACCGCGCTCCTGCATGGCCGCGACGCAGCGAACGAGGCGGCCGAGACCGCGCGCCGCACCTTCGAGGAAGGCGCGCTGGCCGAGAGCCTGCCGACCGTGGAAATTCCGCGCGGCGAGTTCGACGCCGGCCTCGGCGTGCTCAACGCCTTCGTCAAGGCGGGCCTCGTTGCCTCCAACGGCGAAGCACGGCGCCAGATCAAGGGCGGCGGCCTGCGCGTCAATGACGAGCCCGTCACCGACGAGAAGATGGCGTTGTCGGCGGCCGACCTGACGCCGGAAGGCGTGGTCAAGCTGTCGTTCGGCAAGAAGAAGCACATCCTCCTGAGGCCTGCATAGGCGTATGAGCTTTTCGCTGCTTGTCAGGGCGCGCTGAAGCGCGCTCCCTGATCGGCAATGGACCAGAACACGCTAGAGGAACAGTCCAAGCAAGCGACCAGGGAACGCGTCACGGCGACGCCGCAGGGCGTCGTGCGCACCGCGCTGGTGGTGCTCGCGCTCTGCTTCACACTCGCCGTGCTCGGCCGCGGCCTCAGCGAAAGCTTCACCGTCTTCCTGAAGCCGATCTCGGAAAACTTTGGCTGGGATCGCGCCCAAGTGGTCTCGATCTATTCGCTGACGTGGCTCGTCAGCGGACTGACGGCGCCGTTGGTCGGGCGCCTGTTCGATCATTCCGGACCGCGCATCGTCTATGCACTGGGCCTTTTGCTGCTCGGCTCGGCCTTCCTGATCGCAAGCCACGCGCAGTCACTCTGGCAGTTCCAGCTCTCGATCGGACTCTGCGTCGGCATTGGCGTCGCCTTCATCGGCAATGTGCCGAACTCGATCCTGCTGGGCCGCTGGTTCGGCCCAAAACTCCCGACCGCGATGGCGGTGGTCTACTCGGCCATGGGTGGCGGCGTGCTGGCGCTGCTGCCGGCCTCGCAGCTTTTGATCGATCATCTGGGGTGGCGCGAAACCTACCAGCTGTTCGGCTTCGCCGCGCTCGGCCTGCTGGTGCCGCTCATGCTGCTGCCATGGCGGCTGTTCGCCTCGGGCTCGCCGCAGATCGCGAAGAAGACCGATCCGGATTTCGTCGATCACGGCTGGACCCTTCCGAGCGCGATGCGCCATCACGCCTTCTGGGCGCTGTTCTCGACATTCTTCTTCACCGCGGTCGGCATGTATGCGATCGCCGCCCAGATCGTGGCCTATTTGATCGATGCCGGCTTTCCACCGCTGCAGGCCGCCACGGCCTGGGGCTTCTCCGGCATCGTGCTGGTGTTTGGCATGCTAGGCGTGTCCGCGCTCGACGGCCTGATCGGTCGCCGGCCGTCGGTGCTGCTCAGCTACGCGATCTCGATCCTCGGCATCTTCCTGCTGTGGCTGTTGCAATACTCCGCCAATTTCCTCCTGCTCACCGGATTCGTGGTCTGCTTCGGCAGCATGATGGGCTCACGTGGACCGCTGATCACGGCGACCGCGATGAAGATCTTTGGGGGCAAGCGCGTCGGCACCATCTACGGCACCATCTCGATCGGCAGCGGGCTCGGCTCGGCTTTCGGCTCCTGGAGCGGCGGCCTGATCCATGACGCGACCCATGGCTACAACGCGCTGCTCGCCTTCGCACTCGCGAGCGTGGTGCTCGGGATGATCCCGTTCCTGGTCGTGCCCGCCTTGCGGCGGTAGGTCTCCTGAAGGTAACTTGAGCGCATTCGCGTCACCGGGAAATTACGGATGGGCACGACGCGAACAGCTACGAAGATGTGGATCGCACGCGGCTGAAAGTCCTTCCTGCGGTGTTTTGTCCGACATGACAAAAATGTCAGCGCAAATTGCCCTTGGGCGGCTTGCAGGGCGGAACTGAATGCGGTCCTAGTCGCAGCATTGGATGGAGGGCACAAACCAATGAACTTTCCCTATCTCGTTCGCTTTCAACCGGTTCTCTTGAGCCTGTTTCGCTTCATCACCGGCCTGCTGCTGTTCCAGTACGGTGTCGCCAAGCTGTTCAAGTTTCCGGTGCTTCCCTACTTCGCAAACATCCCGCCGATCATCTACGCAGCCGGTACGCTTGAGCTCGTGCTTGGCGCGTTGCTGATGATCGGCCTGTTTACCCGCCTCGCGGCATTCATCCTCTCGGGTGAGATGGCCTTCGCCTATTTCATGGGGCACATGTTCAAGGGCGAAACGCCGGTGTTCCTGCCGCTGCTCAATGGTGGCACCGCGGCGATCCTGTTCTGCTTCGCCTGCCTCTACCTCTCGGCAGCCGGCGGCGGCTCGGTCAGCGCCGATGCGGCGATGGGCAAGGACTAGCGGCGCGTTCGCGCGGCGCTGAGGCGTCAGCGATTGATTCGCGAATGAAGAGATGGCATCCGTATGTTCACGGGTGCCATCTCAGCGCGAGCCCAGCACGTTCCAGACCAGGACGAGGACCGCGACCAGCAGCATCGACATGATGAGGCGGTGAACGAATCGGTTCATTGCCGCTCCCAACGGATTAGGTCGCGACTAAAGACCCACACGATTTTTCTCCGAGTTGACGCGCCATGCGCCCGAGAAGCGCATGACGACCTGCATGTTTGCGCACGCGGCTGCGCACGCAGCTTGCGCAGCAGCCGTCGCACGCGTCCATTCATGATTGGTAAGAATTTCATGCTACCGACGCGAGCAACAATAACCATTCCGTCGAGGCCGTGATGAAGCTGCTGAGTCACCTCAAGATCCGCACCAAGCTCGCCAGCATGGTCTGTCTTTCGGCACTCACGGTCACGGCCATCATCGGGGTGTCGTCCGTGCTCAGCAAGAGCCGCATGCTGGAGGATCGCGTTCAGCAGATGCGGACCGCGGTCGACATGCTCCACAACCTCGCCCAATCACTCGAAGAGGAGGTCGGCGCCGGCAAGCTGACGCAGGCCGAAGCGAAAATCCAGTTCCATCTGCGCGGCCGCCGCATGAGCTTCAATGGCGGCCAAGGCTATCCGGTGGTCTATAACGCCGATACCTCGATCCTGATCAATGGCGCGAACCAGCAGCTCGAAGGCAAGATCACGGGCGCCAAGGACTCCAACGGTGTCCTCATCGCAGATGCGATCGTAACGGCCGGCAACCAGGCTGCTCAGGGCGGCGTAACCTCATATCTCTACCCCCGCCCCGGCCAGACGGAGCCCGTCCGCAAGACCGTTTTCGCGCGCAAATTCGCGCCCTGGAACGCGACGATCAGCTACGGCCTCTATGTCGACGACATCGACGCCGACGTGCGAGCCTTGACGCTGGAGCTGGGGGCGATTGGCATCGGCTTGATGCTGCTGATGGCGACACTGTCCTGGCTGATCGCCCGCGACGTGCTCGGCGCGCTCGATCGCCAGAAGAACCGCATGCAGGCCATTTCCGAAGGCGCCATCGACACGGCGGTCGAGGAGACCGGTCGCGGCGACGAGATCGGCCGCATGGCCGAGACCCTCGAAGTGCTCAGGCAGACCGCGCTGACGGCCCGCAAGCTGGAGGCGGAGCAGGTCGCCACCAAGACCCGCAGCGAACAGGAGAAGCGCGACGCGCTGATCTCGCTTGCCGACCGGTTCGATGCCTCCGTCGGCCAGCTCGTCGGCCTGATGGCCTCGGGCTCCGGCGAGCTGGAGGTCACCGCCAAGTCGATGTCGTCGACCGCGGAAGGCACCAACCGCCGCGCCGCCGTCGTCGGCTCGGCCGCCACCGAAGCCAGCCAGCGCGTCCAGACGGTCGCGGCCGCGGCCGAGGAGCTCTCCTCCTCCATCACCGAGATCAGCCGTCAGGTCGCGCAGTCCGCCGTGGTCACCGGCCGCGCCGTGGACAGCGCCCGCCGCACCGACACCATCGTGCGCGCCCTCTCGGACGGCGCCCAGCAGATCGAGCACGTCGCCGAGCTGATTTCCAGCATCGCGGCGCAGACCAATCTGCTCGCGCTCAATGCCACCATCGAGGCCGCACGCGCCGGTGAAGCCGGCCGCGGCTTTGCTGTCGTCGCTTCGGAGGTGAAGTCGCTGGCGAGCCAGACTGCAGAAGCCACCCGCGAGATCGGCGACAAGATCGCCCAGATCCAGGGCGCGACCAAGGAAGCGGTGGACGCCATCGGCGGCATCACCGCCACCATCGAGGAGGTCAGCCGGATCGCGACCTCGATCGACGCCGCGATCGAGGAGCAAGGCGCCGCCACGGCCGAGATCGCCCGCAGCGTCTCCCAGACGGCCGAGGCAACCCAGGAAGTCACCACCAATATCGGGGGCGTCAGTACGGCAGCGAACGAGACCGGCAATGCCGCAGGCATGGTGCTCGCAGCAGCCTCAAACCTCTCCAAGCAGGCCGAGCAGCTCTCTGGCGAAGTCGGGACTTTCCTGGCGGGCGTGCGCGCGGCGTAAGGCGGCGCGGAAACCAAGGTGTAGCCTCGCCACTAACGTCGCGCGAGGGTGCAGCCGCTCGATAGCTGGCGCGTCGATCCGGTCGAGCCATCGTTCGACTGCGACGGGAATTCCTCGAACGGCGAGTTCTGTTTGCCGGTGTTGAATTCGAAGATCTTGCGGAACAGACCGGGGGCCATCGCCGAAATCGGGTTGACGCGCATTACGGGCGCTGCCGGCGTGCCGACGACCTCGTAGGTCACGCCGATCAATCCTTCATTGTTGCCGCCGCCGAGGAAGATGCCGAACAACGGGATCTGGCCGAAGATGTTGTTGACGCCGTACATCGGGACGAAGGTGCCGCTCATACAAACCTGGTTGCCGGGAAAGTCGATTGAGCCCTCGATGGTGGCGCCGATCATCGGCCCCTTGACCACGCCGTCGCGGATCGTGAGCGCGCCGTTCTGCCGCGTGAACTCCGCGCGCATCGCCGTGAAGGCTACGCCGTTCTGGGCGCCGTTGGGAGCCCCCGCCGCGACGCGATCGAGTTGCTCCATTCCCTTGACCGAGAAGTCACGCACATTGATCAGTCCTTCCCGTGTCGTAGGCTCGGACGTCGGCGGCTCCATCGCCACCACCATCTGGCCGCCGAAGACCTTGTTGGTGGTGTCTGTGAAGCGCAGGAAGTTGCCGGCATCGCTGGTCTGGAGATAGATGACCTCGCGGTTGCCCTGGGCGCGGCCGCCGCGCAGGTCGGCTGCCACGGGCGTGTCTTTTCCGATCCTGCCGCTCAGCGTGAAGGCTTTGACCGCACCATTGCGCCGCGACATCTTGGCGTCGACGCTGCGCATCGCCTCGCCGTTGAAACCCATGACGGCGCCGAGCTTCACGTCGATGTCGAAATCGAGGTTCTTCGTCTTGCTCTTGGCATCGTCCTTGGAATTGCCTGAGATCGCCGACTTCAGGAAGCCGCGGCCGTCGAATACGTCGCCGCGCATCGTACCCTTGAGCACGCCGTCCTGGCTGCGCTCCACTTTCAGTGAGGCCTTGTCGCCGTCGGATGGCGCGTAGGTCGGGAAGTTCGCGTTCATGAGCTCGCCGTTGGCATCGACCTCGAGCGACCCCTTGATCGAGGCGCCGCCGCCTTCGATGACGATGTCCTCCAGACGCGTCGATTGCGCCGTCGGCACCACCTTGAAGCTGGCCTTGCCCGCTCTTCCCGGCAGCTTGACCCAGCCGGGCAGGATGTTGTCGAGCTTGACCGAGGTCAGGTCGGCCTCGATGCCGAGCTTCGTCGTCTGGTCGGGTCCCCCGGCGATCTTGCCCGACAGTTTGATCGGCACCGATCCGCTGACGGCGGGACCCAGATCGAATCCGAGGCGCGCGCGGCTCGCATCGTCCAGCGTGGTCTGCAGTTTGACGTCCGCATCGCCCTCGGCCGGCTTGCGGTAATCGAGCGAGGCCGCCTGCCCGTTGATCTTGACGTCGCCCTTGACCTGATAGCCCTGGTTGCTCGCGACGATCTTGAGGTTGTTGGCCTCCAGCTTTTGGTTCATCACCAGCTTGTCGGCACCAAAACCGTTGAGATCGGCCGTAACGCTGTAGGTGGTGTCGGCTTTGGTCAGCTCGCCCTTGACCGGCAGCCCAAGCTGGACGTTCGCCGAGAACGTCCCCTTGCTGGTATTGGGATCGATGACGGTCGACGACAGATCGCTCAAGCGATCGTTGGAAAGCATTTCGGCGGCCGCAGGCACCGGACCTTCGACACGAAACCTCGTCCGCGACGGCGACGGCTTGGGTGCCATATCGGGCACCTCGAAAACAAAGTCGGAAATCGTGACCTTGCGGCCCGCCGGCGTATCGGCAATGCCCTGCCCGATATTCACCGTCGCGGTGCGGCCGGTCACGCGCGCCTTCAAATCGGCATCGTGCACCACGGGCAGGCCATCGACGGGGCGAACCGTGACACCGCTCGCCACGATATTGACCGACAAGCCGTCGTCGGGAATGGGTGGGCCCTTGCGCGGAAGATTCTTCGTCGGTGAATTAACACCGATCTCGATGCGCTGGAGCGTTCCACGCTCGATCCGCTCGATCACCCATTCGCGCAACTCGGGAACGACAAGGGTCGGCCACATCCGCTTGAGCGCGGAGGCCGACATCGGCGTTCCCGCAAAACCCAATGTCAGCCGCGGCTCGCCCGAATAGTCGATGGCACCGGTGCCGGCGACGCCGATCTCTCCGTTGGAGATATCGGCCTGGGTCAACAGCAGCCTCTTGTGGTCGGTATCGAAGCGGAAGCCGATCGCAATGCGGTTGAAGACCAGCGGCGGCTCGTTGTCGATGCCGCCGAGCAGGATCGAACCGCCGCTGAAACCGAGCTGCCAGTCATTGACGGTGCCGTTGGGCGGCTCGACATGAGCCAAAAGCGTCAGGCGGTTCGCGCCCGAGAGGACCTTGAACGGAGCAACCAGCACCCGCCGATTGGCGTCCCACTCGACATTGATCTCGGCCGAGTCGATCGCCATCGGATAATCGGGCGTATCGGTGTCGATGATGTTGCCCGCACCGACCGTGATCTTGCCGCGAAAGAAGGTCGGCACGCCGTCGCGGCCGAGCTCGCCCTTGAGCTCGCCGGTCAGCGGCAGGTCGGCGGTGTAGGTGAGATCCTTCACCCGCAGCGCCAGCAGGATGTTGGCGGTCGAAACCTTGTCGGCGCGGATATCGACCGAGCGCACGCCGTTCTCGGTGGGGCCGATCGTGGCACGCAACGACCACGGACGTGCGCCCTCTTCACCGAGGCTGAGCGCGACGCCGCCACGGCTCGGTCGGCGCAGGCTGAGCGTGATGTTCTCAAACGTCCATTTGCTGCCGCGCTGCTGGTCGTCGACGATCAGATTGCCATTCTTCAGGCCGATCTCGTTGAGATTCTGGCCGTCGAGGCCGGTCATGCTCAGACTGTCGAGCCAGTCGAGGCCCTGAAGAATGCCAGTCGGGGACGTGGCCTGGGGCGCGGCTTGCGGTGCGTCGGAGGTCGCAGGCTCGGTGGCGAATGGCGGCGGTGGCACACCGTTGCGCGGGAAAGTCGGCGGCAGTCCCGCGTCCCTTTTGGAGGCGACGCCGGTTGCGAGCGGCTTTGCGGTGTCGCCGGCCGACACCGTGACGGTGCCGTCAGGCGCGATCCGGATTGCGAGCTCGGCATCGACAAGGTTGAGGCTTTCGGCGCGCAGATGCCCCATCAGCAGGCCCGCACCCGACAGCTTCACCTCGGCCTTCGGCGCGGTCGCGACAATGACGTGATCGTGGTCGCGCACGACGATATCACGGATGCGCACGGCGATGCGGATCCGCCCGGCCCGCTCGATCTGCGTGCCGCCGACCTCCACGGTGTTGCCGTGACCGATATTGTCCTCGATCGCGGCCGCGAGCCACGGCGTCGCAATGTCGAGATTGATGGGACCGGCGCCGAGCCGCCACCACAGCGCGCCGAAACAGCCGACGAAGATGACGACCAGGACACCGACGACCACGGCCACGCGCTTCAGCCAGCGACCGCCGCCCAACCAGCGGCGCAACGGCCCAAACCCGTCAGCGAAGCGATGGAAGCCCGAATTGGAACGCGACAACAGCCGGCGCGCCCGATGGCCCGCCGCCGCTTCCTGATCCGGATCCCAGTCGGCGTCGTCCCATTGCTGCTGCTCTGGTTGGCTGCCGCGCCGATCCAAATCCCGATTGTAATCCTGGGGCGACGTATTCCTTGCCATTGCCTCTCGATACAGGCGCCCGTCGTGGGATTGAGCGCCGCCGGGGCCGCAGCCGTCGACGGGAAGCGAAGCTTCCCGCGCCGGCATTGCCGCCATACCTCGAATATTCCTTCTGTTCGTCATGTCGCCCCGGGAGCGCGTTCAACGAGCAGTGGGTGGTGCGTGGAATTCCTTGTAACCAGACTCCCGCGTCGTCAGACTCGCCCCGCCGAGGGCACGATTCCGGCATAGCGGAAAAGGGCTGCAATACCGCTTTGGTTGACCCGCCGAAAGCGACGAAAGGAAGGCGTATGTCCAAGAAATCCCGAAAGAAATCGTCCAAAACGCCCTCCGTCACTCCGACGGCTAAAAAGACGCCCGTGAAAGCGCGGGCTGCGACTCAAACCAAGCTCGCGAAAACACAGCGGACACCGGCGAGCAAATCAACTGGGACCATAGCAAAGACAGCATCGCATAAGGCCGCATCGAAACGGTTAAATTCTTCCAAATCGGCATCCGCGCCTGAAACGGCGGCGAAGGCCGGCTTGGCTGAGGGGCAGAAGGCTCCCGCCTTCCGCCTGCCCCGCGACGGCGGCGGCGTCGTCGCGCTGTCGGATTATACCGGCCAGAAGCTGGTCCTGTTCTTCTACCCCCGCGCCGACACGCCGGGCTGCACCAGGGAGGCCATCGATTTCACCCGGCTCACCGGCGCCTTCGCCAAGGCTGGCACCGCCGTGCTCGGTATCTCCGCCGATCCGGTCAAGGCTCAGGACAAGTTCCGGGACAAGCACGGTCTCGGCGTGCCCCTCATCTCGGACGAGACGCACGAGATGCTGGAGGCCTACGGCGCCTGGGGCGAAAAGTCCATGTATGGCAAGAACTTCCTGGGAATTCTTCGCACCACGATGCTGCTTGGCGCCGACGGCAAGATCGCGCGGATCTGGCGCAATGTCCGGGTCGAAGGCCACGCCGACGAGGTGCTGGAAGCCGCAAGGAGCCTTTAACCAATCATTTAAATTCAAGGGGTTCCGTTTCCGGAAAATTAACCATGACCGGCCCAGATTGCCGCGGCAATTAGGCCGCACGGACTCATCCGATCGGCGCGGGAGTGCCGATGTCGAAAAGTTCTGCCCAACTCTCGCAGTACCCCCAACATCACCCGCACGACCATGGACGGGCCTTTCATCGCCGTGCCGCCGCAGTGGCAACCGCGCTTCCCCTTCCGGACACCGACGACGCCTACACCATCGTGCATCACGGCAAGCAGGTTCGCCTGGGACCTGTGGTGTTCTGGATCGTGGTCGGCACTGTCGTGTTGCTCGGGCTCTGGTCGGCCGCAACCGCGACCTATTTCGCCTTCCGCGACGACGTCCTCACCCGGCTGATCGCCCGGCAGGCCGAGATGCAATACGCCTATGAGGACCGCATCGCCGAGCTGCGCGCCAAGGTCGACCGCACCACCAGCCGGCAGCTGCTCGACCAGGAGCAGTTCGACCAGAAGCTCGACCAGATCATGAAGCGCCAGACGGCGCTGGAGTCCCGTGCCACGGCGCTCGGGTCCATGCCGGACGTGACCGGATCGATTCCACGTTCCACCCCGCAGCGTGGCGATGCCAGCCAGACGACGCAGGGCACGCCAAAGCCCTCGCCGATCAGCGACACCGTGATCTTCGTGGCGCCGCCGGATCGCGAAGCGCGGCTCGAATCGCGCGCGCCGACCCTCGCAGCTCCGCCCGTCAATCAATTCGCCAAGAACCAGGGGTTCGACAACGTCGTCGTTCGGCTCACGACCTCGCTGGACCAGGTCGAGCGTCGCCAGATGGCGGCGCTCAACGCCGTCGAGGAAGGCATGGATTCGCGCATGCGCCGGATGCGCGGCGTCGTCAGCGATCTCGGCCTGAACCTCGCAAATCTCGAAGCCGCCGTGCCGCGCACCGCGATGGGCGGGCCGTTCGTGCCTGTTAAAATCACCGCCAGTTCGGGGCCGTTCGAGAAGCAGCTCTATCGCATCAACAACACCCGAGCCGAGATGGACCGGCTCAATCGCACGCTCGCGCTCGTGCCCTATCGCAAGCCCGTCATCGGCGAGGTCGAGTTCACCTCCGGCTTCGGCGTGCGCAGCGATCCGTTCCTCGGCCGGCCTGCGATGCATACCGGGCTCGACTTCCGCGCCGCGAGCGGCGATCCCGTTCGCGTCACCGCCAACGGCAAGGTCGTCTCGGCCGGCTGGTCCGGCGGCTACGGCCGCATGATCGAGGTCGATCACGGCAATGGCCTTGCGACGCGCTATGGCCATCTCTCCGAGATCAATGTCCGGGTCGGCGAGATCGTGAGAATCGGCCAGGTCGTTGGTCTCGTCGGGTCGACCGGCCGTTCCACCGGGCCGCATCTGCACTATGAAACCCGGATCGACGGCGAAGCGGTCGATCCGCAGAAGTTCTTGCGCGCCGGCGTGCGACTCAGCGCGGGCTAGGCTCGTTGAGAGCGCGCTCGTCTCGTCCCAGGTGTACATGGCGGAACTTCGGAGTTCCCTTCGCGTTAGGTCGCAGGTCCTCAATGGCGCGATCTTCTGATGCAACAGATCCATACGAAAGCTCGTCCGGCCAAGGGCAAAGCGGACCAGCCACGTAACAACGCGGCTCAACTCTTCAGCGATATTGCTAACCGAACATCTCAAGCGGCCGGGCGAGCGCTGACATTCATGATTGCAGCCGGCATCATCCTGGTTTGGGCGGTCACCGGTCCCATCTTCCATTACTCCGACACATGGCAGTTGGTGATCAACACCGGCACCACCATCGTGACATTCCTGATGGTCTTCCTGATTCAGAATTCCCAGAATCGCGATAGCGCGGCCATTCAGGTGAAGCTCGACGAACTGATCCGGGTGAGCGCGGTGCAAAATTCCTTCGTGGGAATTGAGCATTTGACCGACGACGAGCTCGACGAGATCCGCACCAAATGTGAGCTTCGCGCCAAGGCCGAAAAGGTCGGAGACGAGACAGTCAAGAATACCGGCAAGAAGGCGAAACGCGCCGCCGATCTCGTCACCGAATAAGCGGACGGATGCCGGGAACGACGAGGTGCGCAGCTTCGTTCGCAATCGCAACGCTTCGGCAGGCTCGCCCCGTCTTCATCACACCAGGCAACTGGCCCGCCGCGGAGCCAGCCCTGACTATTGGCCGCGCTCGTGGCCGACCTCACCGGTGATGACGTCGCCGAACAACTCCCAAGCCTGGCCGTTGAAGCGCATCAGCTGCATCTGCTCGATCGGAAAATAATCGTCGGCCGAAGTGTTGACCATGATCCCGGGCAGCATCAGGTCGGTGTGAAAATCCTTCAGGCTGGTGGCCTGCTTCATCACGTTGTCACGGGTGAGATTGTCGCCGCACTGCCTCAGCACCTGCGCCATCGCCTCCGCCTGGACGTAGCCATAAAGGTTGTTGGCGTTGGTCTTGTCCCCTTCGGGATAGTACTTATCCATGAAGGTGCGCCACGCGACGACCGCCGGATCCTTGTCCCAGGTCGGGTCGGTCGGATCCTTCAAATATGCTGTCGAGATGATATCCTTGGCATAGTCGAGCCCGGCGGGCTTGAGCACCGAGGCGATCGAGGTAGCCGTATTGGCGAGGAAGAATTTTGGCTTCCAGCCGAGCTCGCCGACCTTCCGGATCGCCTGTGCCGAGCCTTTCGGCGCGGCCCATGAGAAGAAGATGTCGGCCCCGGAATCGTGAAGCGCAACGATCTGCGAGTCGATCGAGGGATCGCTGACCTCATAGGATTTGTCGGCGATGATCATATCGGCCTTGTCACCGAGTCCGTCCTTCAGGCCCTTGAACTGGTCCTTGCCAGCATCGTCGTTTTGCCAAAGAACTGCGATCTTGCTGTTGGGGAAGTTGTCGCGGATATACTTCGCGTAGATCCGCCCCTCGCTCTGGTAGTTCGGCTGGAAGCCCATGGTCCAAGGGAAATTCTTGGGGTCGCCGAATTTGGTGCCGCCGGAGGCGACGAAGAGCTGCGGCACCTTCTTGGCGTTCATGTATTTCATGATGGCGGAGTTCGAAGGCGTGCCGAGCGGCTGGAAGATCAGCAACACCTCGTCGCTCTCGACCAGCTTGCGCGCCTGCTCGATCGCCTTTGGCGGCGAATAGGCGTCGTCATAGCTGATGAAATTGATCTTGCGACCGTTGATGCCGCCCTGGTCGTTGATCATCTTGAAGAACGCGGCCTCGGTCTTGCCGATCACGCCATAGGACGACGCCGGCCCGCTATAGGGCATGATATTGCCGAGCTTGATTTCGGTGTCGGTGGCGCCGGGGTCGTACTTTTTCTGCGCCAGGGCCGGTGTCGTGACGAGCGCGCCGGCAGCTAGAATGGCGAGGGCAGCAAGGCTATTGCGACGACCCGGCATCGTTCTCTCCCCTGTGTTTTATAGTCTTGTTTTGCCGAGAGTGTCGCAAGGTGGCTCTCTGCTGGCAAGCGCCACGATTTTCCGTGAGATGAAACGAGCGTTCCAGAACTATGTGCCGCGCCGCAGCAGGTTCAGAACGCGCCCATCGATCACCAGTAATGCGCTGCCGATCACGATCGCGCCCGCGATCTCGCGCATGGAGATCGGCTCGCCCAGCACCAGCCATCCCAGAAGAATGGCGGTGACGGGAATGAGAAGCGTCACTAGCATCACATTGGTCGCGCCCGACCGCCGCAGGATCTGGAAGAAGACGATATAGGCGAGCGCCGTCGACAGGCCGGCAAGGCCGAGCACCGCGAGCCAAATCGTCACGCCCGGCAGCGGGAGACGCCACGGCTGCTCCGCTGCGCCGGCCACGATCGCCATCATCACCGTGGAAGCCATCAGTTGATATGCGGCCGTCCCCAGCGGCGGGGAGTCCTTCAACAACCGGCGCGCCGCCAGCGCCGCGAAGCCATAGCTGAAGGCGCCGCCGAGGCAGAGCAGGATGCCCAGCCCCTGCCCCGCCCGTGTCTCGACGCCCCATCCGCGCAGGATGATCACGCCGGCGAGACCCAGTGCCACGCCGGCGACGCGCCGCAGCCGCAAAGCCTCTTCGCCTGCCGCCGCCATCACGATGACCGTGAAGAGTGGCGTGGTGGCATTCAGGATCGACGCCAGCCCGCTCGGAATGAAGGTCTGGCCGACCACGATCAGCGAGAACGGGATGACGTTGTTGAGGAGCCCCATCGCGACGAACGGCTTCCAGCCGGCGATGCCCTTGGGAAAGCCAATACCCTGGATACGGAGCAGCGGTAGCAGAATGGCGGCGCCAAGTGCAACGCGCAAAAGCACCAGCGTGAGCGGCGGCAATTCCCGCAGCGCCGCGCCGTTGAAAAAGAACGAGCCGCCCCAGAGCACCGAGAGCACAGTGAGCAGCGACCAGTCGCGCGCGTCGATACGGTTGTCGTTCGGGGACATGGCGTCTCACAGCGATGGTCCGACCTGCTAGGACTGCGCGACCAGAATTGCCACCCGATTTCCGGGTAAAGGGGCGAGATTCAGGATCGATCGCGACTTCGCGCGTCAACTGCGATATCCGCAACCACCGCCCCAATGACCAGGGCACTGCCAACAAGGGCGTGGACAGCAGGTATCTCGCGAAAGGCAATCCAGATCCAGAACGGCATCAGCGGCGTCTCCAGCGTCGCGATCAGGGAAGCCTGGCTCGACGGCAGGAGGCGCGAGCCGAGCATGTAGAATGTCAGCCCCAGCGCCACCTGAAAGCAGCCGAACATCGCGAGGATCGCGAGGTTGGCGCTGTCGATATGGACGAGGTCGTGCGCAAACGGAAGGCTGACGAGGCTTCCCAGGAAATTCGACAACGCCGCCGCTGCCACCATCGATGTCTCCCGGTAGCGTCGGATCACAACCGTCATCGCCGAGATGGCGAGTACCATGAGGCAGCTCAGCGCCACGCCTCCAACATCAGCCCCGGCTTCGATGCCTCCGACCGTGATGGCGACGCCGCCAAAGGCAACGAGGCTCGCGATCAGGGTACGCCATGTTACGGCTTCGCCAAGCCACAGCCACGCCAGCGCCGCGGCCACGAACGGCTGCGTGGAGATCAGCACAGCCACATTCATCACCTTGGTCATCTGGAGCGCGGGGATGAAGGAAACCATGCCGAGCGTGGACAATGAGGCGACGAGCAAGCCGCCGCGTCCCGGCGCCACCAATTGCCGCAGCGCGCCGCGTCCCTGCATCACGACGAGAAACACCGAGATCAGACTGCCGCCGAACACGCCGCGCCAGAACAGAATGGTCCAGGGATCGAACGGCAACAGACGTGTGAAGAACGGCGCCGTGCTCCAGGCAATCGCAGCTGATATGACGAGGGCAATGCCGAGACCGCGTTCCGAACGAGGCTGCCCCATGTCGATGCGGCCGCTAGGACGGTTTCTTCGGCCGCGACACCAGTTCGATCATCTTGCCTTCATCGTCGTCAGGCATCGCGGCCTTCGCTTGCGCGTAGGCTTCCACCGCGGCGCGCGCGACCAGCGGCTTGTCGGCCAGCAGGCTCTCGGCGAGCTTCACCGCGTAGGCGGCATCCTTGTGCCGCAGCGCTGCCGTGAATGTCGCGCCGGAGAAATCGCGGGCGACCATGCGCTTGGAATGACGCTGCACCTGCGGGCTTGCGGCCACGCCCGCCTGAATCGACTCCAGCACGAGGTTCATGTCGAGCCCGGCCTGCTCGGCAATGGCAAGCCCCTCGGCGAGGCCGGCGATCTGGATCGCGCCCATCAGATTGTTGATCAGCTTGTAGACCGTGCCGGAGCCGACCGCGCCGAAATGGCGGATGGTCGAGCCGATCGGCGTCAGATAAGGCCGCGCGCGGTCGAGATCGGCGGCATCGGCACCAACGAGCAACGTCAGCTTTCCGCTCGCGGCCGCATCCGGCAATCCCGTCACGGGGCAATCGATATAGATCAGCCCGCGAGCGTTCATCTCGCGGCCCATCTCGCGCGCATGGTCATAGGAGACGGTGGAGCATTCGATCGCAATGGTGCCGGCCTTCGCGGTCTTGGCTGCGCCCTCGGGCCCGAGCCAGACCGCACGCGAGGCCTCATCATCAGCGACCATGGTCACGACGGCGTCGGCGTCGATCGCCGCGTCCTCAGGCGAGGTCGCCCAGAGCGCGCCGCGTGCGATCAGGTCTTCCGCTTTTGTTTTGCTGCGATTCCACAGCGTCACCGTGAAGCCTGCATCGAGATAGCGGCCGGCCATGCCATGGCCCATCCGCCCAAGCCCGATGAAGGCGAGCCGGGGCATCAGTCGACGTCCTCGATGTCGGCGCCGGGAGTGCCGAAGGCGCGCTGCGCCAGGGTCGCGGCCATGAAGTCGTCGAGATCGCCACCGAGCACGCCTGATGTGTCGGAGGTCTGCACACCCGTGCGCAGGTCCTTCACCATCTGGTAGGGCTGGAGCACGTAGGAGCGGATCTGGTGGCCCCAGCCGATGTCGGTTTTGGCGGCCTGGTCGGCGGCGGCCTTCTCTTCGCGCCGCTTCAGCTCGATCTGGTAAAGCCGCGCGCGGAGCATGTCCCAGGCCTGCGCCTTGTTCTTGTGCTGCGAGCGGCCGGCCTGGCAGACCACGGCGACACCGGTCGGGATATGCGTCAGCCGCACCGCGGACTCGGTCTTGTTGACGTGCTGGCCGCCGGCACCACCGGAGCGCATGGTGTCGACGCGGACGTCGGATTCCTTGATGTCGATCTTGATGGTGTCGTCGATCACCGGAAACACAGCGACGGACGAGAACGAGGTGTGCCGCCGCGCGTTGGAATCGAACGGCGAGATCCGCACCAGGCGATGCACGCCCGCCTCGGTCTTCAGCCAGCCATAGGCATTGTGGCCGGAGACCTGGATGGTCGCGGACTTGATGCCGGCCTCTTCGCCCTCGGACTCTTCCAGCACCTCGACCTTGAAGCCGTGGGTTTCGGCCCAGCGCGAGTACATGCGAAGCAGCATCTGGGCCCAGTCCTGGCTTTCGGTGCCACCGGCGCCGGCATGCACTTCGAGATAGGAATCGAAACTATCCGCCTCGCCCGACAGCAACGCCTCGAGCTCGCGCCGGGCGACTTCCTTCTTGAGGGTCTTGAGCGCGGCTTCGGCTTCCTTGACAACGCCCTCATCGCCCTCGGCTTCGCCGAGCTCGATCATGCCGATGTCGTCTTCGAGCTCCTGCTCGACCTTGCCGATGCCGGAGAGCGCATCCTCAAGCGAGGTGCGCTCCTGCATCAATTTCTGGGCTTTCTGGGGATCGTTCCAGAGATTGGGATCTTCTGCGAGCTTGTTCAGCTCAGCGAGGCGCGCCGTCGATTTCTCGACGTCAAAGATGCCTCCTCAGCAGCCCGACAGACTGCTTGATCTCTTCTACCAACCGTTCGATTTCGGCGCGCATGTGGTTCTCTGGTCTCGCGGAATTTTTCCGCGTCTAATGACAACGGGATGTAGCGGCGGCGGCTGCAAAGCGCAACCGCCGCGGCGACGAACGTTTGTCTTGTCCTAGGCCTTAGTACAGCCCGCCGGTGCCCGGCCGCATGAAGAAACCGGAATCCGGCTGCTGCTGCTGCGACGCCGGCACGCCGCCTCGCCCATCGGCATCGGCAACGCCGATGACGGAGTAGTTATCCGGCGGCGCCGTGCCCGGCTTGAAGGCTTCGAGAATGGTTCCGCCGGTCTCGCCCGGACCGGCGCGCATGCCGGACTTGGCGACGACCCGCACCAGCTTGATGCCGGCCGGCACCTTGAACGGGACCGCGGGCTTGTCGGCGAGCGCGAGCTGGAGGAAGTCGCGTGCGATGGGAGCTGCGAGATGGCCGCCGGTCGCGGCGTTGCCCTTGCCGAGCGGACGCGGTTTGTCATAGCCCATATAGATGGCAACGGCGACGTCGGGCGAGAAGCCGACGAACCAGGCGTCCTTGGCCTCGTTGGTGGTGCCGGTCTTGCCGGCGATCGGCTTGCCGACCTGCTTGACCACGGTCGCGGTACCGGCCTGGACCACGCCTTCCATCAGCTCGGTGATCTGATAGGCGGTCATGGAATCCAGCACCTGCTCGCGGCGGTCGATCAGCTGCGGCTCGTTCTGGTTCTTCCAGCCGCCGGGCGCGTCACAGCCACGGCATTCGCGCTGGTCGTGCTTGAAGATGGTGTGGCCGTAGCGATCCTGGATGCGGTCGATCAGGGTCGGCTTCACCCGGCGGCCGCCATTGGCGAGCATCGAATAGGCCGTGACCATGCGCATCGCCGTGGTCTCGCCGGCGCCGAGCGCGTAGGACAGATAGTTCGGCAGTTCGTCATAGACACCGAAGCGGCGGGCATATTCGCCGATCAAGGGCATGCCGATGTCCTGGGCGAGGCGCACCGTCACCGTGTTGAGCGACTGCCGCAATGCGTTGCGCAGCGTCACCGGCCCCTGGAATTTGCCCGAGGAGAAGTTTTCAGGCCGCCACACGCCCGCGCCCTGGCCTTGATCGATTTCGATCGGGGCGTCGAGCACGACAGTCGAAGGCGTATAGCCGTTGTCGAGCGCAGCCGAATAGACGATCGGCTTGAACGACGAACCGGGCTGCCGATAGGCCTGCGTGGCGCGGTTGAACTGGCTCTGGTCGAAGGAGAAGCCGCCGACCATCGCCAGCACGCGGCCGGTCCAGGGGTCCATCACCACCATCGCGCCGGAGACTTCGGGGATCTGGCGCAGGCGGTATTGGCCTTCGACAGGTTGGGCGTCCTTGTAGAGCGGATCGGCGTAGATCACGTCACCGGGCTGGAGCACCTGCGACACCGCGCTCGCCGCCCTGCCCTTCGCAGCCCCAGAGGCCGCTCTTGCCCATTTGATGCCGTCGAGCGTGATGAGGCCAGTCTCGCGCTGCTTGCTGATGGCGCCGCCGAGTTCGCGGCTCGGCTGGAAGCCGATGCGCGCCGACTGGTCGCTGGTCTCCAGCACCACGGCCATGCGCCATGGCGAGATATCGGACAGAGACTTGATCTCGGCGAGCTTCACGCCCCAGTCGCCAGAAATGTCGAGCTTGCTGATGGCGCCGCGATAGCCCTGCTGCTCGTCATAGTTGACGAGACCGGCGACCATGGTCTTGCGCGCCATTACCTGAATCTTGGGATCGAGTGTGGTGCGGACCGAGAGACCGCCCTCGTATAACTTCTTCTCGCCATAACGCTCGAAGATGTCGCGGCGCACTTCCTCGGCGAAATATTCGCCGGCGAAGGTGTGGGCGCCGTTGGAACGGCTGGTAACGGCCAGCGGCTCCTTGCGCGCCTTGTCGGCATCGGCCTGCTTGACCCAGCCGTTCTCAACCAGACGATCGATCACGTAATTGCGGCGCTCGATGGCGCGGTCGCGGTTGCGGACAGGATGCAGCGTCGCGGGCATCTTCGGCAGCGCCGCGAGATAGGACGCTTCCGCCACGGTCAGCTCGTTCACCGACTTGTCGAAATAAACCAGCGACGCAGCCGCGATTCCGTAGGCACCTAAGCCCAGATAGATTTCATTCAAATACAGCTCGAGGATCTTGTCCTTCGAGTAGGTCTTCTCGATCCGCATCGCCAGCAAGGCTTCCTTGATCTTGCGCGCGAAGGAGACCTCGTTGGTCAGAAGGAAGTTCTTGGCGACCTGCTGGGTGATCGTGGAAGCGCCCTGCGGACGGCGGTTGGAGCCGTAGTTCTGGATGTAGACCACGCCGGCCCGCGCCATGCCGGTGTAGTCGATGCCGCCATGCTCGTAGAAATTCTTGTCCTCGGCCGCAAGGAAGGCGTTGATCACGAGTTTCGGCACCGCCTGGATCGGCAGGTACAGCCGCCGCTCCTTGGCGTATTCGCCGAGCAGCGAGCCGTCGGTCGCGTGCACGCGGGTCATCACCGGCGGCTCGTAATCCTGAAGCTGAGAGTAGTCCGGCAAGTCCTTGGAGAAATGCCAGATCAGGCCTGCGACGGCACCGACCCCGACAAGGAACAACACCGTTCCCGCGGCGAACAGGAAGCCCATGAACCGCACCAGCAAGCGCATTATCTGTTTATCCGTTCAAACTCTGGATCAGCCCAAAGATCAGCCCTGGCACCAGAAACAGGCACCAAACCATCGCGAATTCACCGGCTTTACTCAATACTATTAGTGCCGGACTCAAGGCGCTTGCCGAGCGGGATTCTCGCCGATTCCGGAACCCCCTGCGGCGTTTTTATAAAGCGCCCGCTGTGGCCAAACTAGGGCTTTTGCGGCGGGACGGAAAATCACTCTCAATTCGACGATCCCCGGGTCGTCAATATGACGATCCCCCGGTCGTCAATTCGACGATCCGGCCGTGGCCATCCGTTTGGCCAAAAATCCATCGATCGCCTGCGCCATCGAGCCCACGGCACGCGACCGCCATCCCTCGGAGACCAGATGCTCGAGGTCGCCCTTGTTGGAGACATAGCCGATCTCCACCAGGACCGACGGCACGTCGGGCGCCTTCAGCACCCGGAAGCCGGCTGACTTCAGGGGATGCTTGTGCATCCGCACCGTCGACTTCATTTCGCCCATCAACAGGCGGGCAAAACGGCTTGAAAAGGTACGGGTTTCCCGCTGGGTGAGATCGATCAGGATGTCGGCGACATCGGTCGGCTCCTCCGCGAGGTTGAAGCCGGCGATGGCGTCCGCCCGGTTTTCCGCATCCGCCAGCCGCTGCGCCTCGGCGTCGGAGGCCTTGTCGGACAACGTGTAGATGGTCGCACCCTGCGCATCGCCCTCAGCGCGCGGCAGCGCGTCGGCATGGATCGAGACGAACAACGCCGCCTTGAGGCTGCGGGCGACTTTGACCCGGTCGTTGAGCGGGATGAAGGTGTCGTCGTCTCGGGTCATCACCACGCGATATTTGCCGGTCTTTTCCAGCCGTTCGCGTAGCGCCAGGCCAAAGGCCAGCACCAGATTCTTCTCGCTCTCGCCGCTCGACTGCGTGCCGTTGTCGATGCCGCCATGGCCGGGATCAATGACGACGACCGCGCGGCCATCGGCCTTCTGCCCGGCTTCAGGGTGGGCAGATGCGGGAACCGTCGCGGGCGGCGGATCGGCAATAGCCGGCCGCAGCTCAGGACGGTTTTCCGGAGCCAGCGACGGCACGAAGGCGGTGCGCTCGACCTCCTCCATTTCGAGCACCAGCCGCGCCGGCTGGCCGTTGGCAGCCTCCACCACGTAGGAATTGGCGATCTTGGCCGGGCCCGTCAGGTCGAACACGATTCGGGAGCCGCCGGGCATCACCAGCCCATAGCGGAAGGCCTTGACCAGTCCGCGTCCGCCGGACCCGGTGCCGGCGGGAAGTTGAAAATTGACCTGGGGAACGTCGACCACCACCCGATACGGGTCGGCCAGAGTGACTGCGCGGAAGCTAACGGTCTGATCGATGTCGAGGACAAAGCGAGTCTGCCTGCCGTCCCCGGCCAGTCGGGCGGCCGAGGCCGTTGGGAAATTCGCTGATGCAACAGGGAGTTGAGGCTGACTTTCCGCGGCCTTCAGGCGCGAGGAATCAGCACACGGCAATGCCGCCGCGCAGAGCAGCACGCATCCCAGCAGGATCCTTTGATTTGCGCGGCTCGCCACCGATTCCGTGCCTCCGAGCAGCCTCTTTAACGCAATAGAACCACAGGGTTAAACGATCCTTAATGACAGACACGCGAAACTCGCTGACTGTGACCGCCGTGCGACGCTCCTTGCACGGATGGCCCAATCCACGTATGTACGGAATGCTGACGGCCGATATTTCCGGTTGTGTCGCATTCAGCCTCCCGGTGCAGCGCCGGAACTCTCAAGGTTTGGGAATTCCAGCGTTTTTCCGTTCCCCTCTAAGTCCAGCGCGGTGCGCGGCAGCAAGGTGGAGCGGGGCAAGCCCCGGCGGCGGAACGGTCCTCGGTTACCACCACGTTTCCGGGACGGTTCTGACAGCGGCGCAACCCGTTACCCGGTCCCTTAATCCCAAGGGAGCGGTTCGTAATACCCCAAGGCGAGCGCGCTCGCGCCATGCCTGGCCAACAGCAACTGATTGAGGGGCGGCCCCGCCGCCCAATGTTTCATACGGGCCGACGCTTGATGCGCCAGACTGTGCCGACCAATTCTGAAGGACCATTCGCGACGCTGCGGAGTGACAATTCCGCGCGCCGCTTCGGTCCTCCGGCTTTCGGTTCGGCAAGGCGCGAGAGACGGTGTTTCGGCCTTTCCCTCACCCCCGAATCAGGTGGACCGTCGCGTCACCCGGCAGCGCTGATGGCGCCCACGGTGAATCGCGCCCGCCGCCGCCAAGAGTTAAGACATGCCCAACAAGATGTTGATCGATGCCACCCACCCGGAAGAGACCCGGGTCGTCGTGGTCCGCGGCAATCGCGTCGAAGAGTTTGATTTCGAGACCGCGCAACGCAAGCAACTGCGCGGGAATATCTACCTCGCCAAGGTCACAAGGGTCGAACCCTCGCTCCAGGCCGCTTTCGTCGAATATGGCGGCAACCGCCACGGCTTCCTCGCCTTCAGCGAAATCCATCCCGACTACTACCAGATCCCGGTTGCCGACCGGCAGGCGCTGATCGAAGCCGAGGAGCAGGCCCATCGCGAGGCCGAGGAAGAGAGCGAGAACCGCTCCCAGGGCCGCCGCCGCTCCCGCCACCGCAATTCCCGCCGCCGTAGCCATGGCGAGCGCGTCCGCAGCGAGGTCGTCGAAGGCGATCCCGCGGCCCGGCAGGTCCAGGGCGAGGCCCTGCCTGAGGGCGCTTCGCACGAGGGCGAGCACCTGCACGCCGACGCAGAGCATCACGGCGAGCACGAAGGCCACGATCATCACGGCCACGAAGCACATGACCACGAGGGGCATGACCACGACGACCATCATCATGCCCATGGTGACGATCATCACGTGCACGAACATCACGACCACGATCATGATGGCGAGCACGATCATCACGACCATGATCATGCCGACGAGACACCGGCGCCTGTCGCAGCGATCGGCGCCGAGCCCGCGGTCGCCACCGAGGCCGTTGCCGAGCCGCAGGAGTTTGCCTCCGACGCACACGCCGACGATCTTGCCGAGGCCGTGACATCGGCTGCTGAGCCTGCCGACGCCGTGTACGCCGCGGGCGAGAGTGCGCAGGCTCCGCATCACGACTCCGAAGCGACGGCCGAGGATGACGACGAAGACGAGGACGACGAGGAAGCCGAAGAGGACGTCGTTGAATCCGTCGGCGGCGACGATGTGCTGGAGGAAGTGCCGGAGCGCACCTTCCGTCCCCGCCGCCAGTACAAGATCCAGGAAGTCATCAAGCGTCGCCAGGTGATGCTGGTGCAGGTCGTCAAGGAAGAGCGCGGCAACAAGGGCGCGGCGCTGACGACCTACCTCTCACTCGCCGGCCGTTATGCCGTCTTGATGCCGAACACCGCGCGCGGCGGCGGCATCAGCCGCAAGATCACGAGCGCGCAGGACCGTTCGCGCCTGAAGGAAGTGGTGCAGGATCTCGACGTGCCCGAGGGCATGGGGATCATTCTGCGCACGGCGGGTGCCGCCCGCACCAAGCCCGAGATCAAGCGCGATTTCGAGTACCTGATCCGCATGTGGGAGACGGTGCGCGACATGACGCTGAAGTCGCAGGCCCCGACCCTCGTCTACGAGGAAGGCTCGCTGATCAAGCGCTCGCTGCGCGACCTCTACAATAAGGAGATCGACGAGATCCAGGTGGCGGGCGATGCCGGCTATCGCGAAGCGCGCGACTTCATGAAGATGTTGATGCCCGCCAATGTGAGCGCGGTGAGGCAGTATCGCGACGGCCAGCCGCTGTTCTCGCGGATGGGCGTCGAAAGCCAGCTGGATGCGATGTTCTCGCCGACCGTACAGTTGCGCTCCGGCGGCTACATCGTGATCAACCAGACCGAAGCGCTGGTCTCGATCGACGTCAACTCCGGCCGTTCGACGCGCGAGCATCATATCGAAGATACCGCGCTCAAGACCAATCTCGAGGCCTCCGAGGAGGTTGCGCGTCAGCTTCGGTTGCGCGACCTCGCCGGCCTGATCGTCATCGACTTCATCGACATGGACGAGAAGCGCAACAACCGCGCGGTCGAACGCAAGCTGTCCGATTGCCTCCGGCAGGACCGCGCGCGGATCCAGGTCGGACGCATCTCGCATTTCGGCCTGCTCGAGATGTCACGCCAGCGCATCCGCGCTAGCGTGCTGGAATCCTCAACCGATCCCTGCACGCATTGCGGCGGCACCGGCCATGTCCGCTCGGTGTCCTCGGTTGCGCTCCAATTGCTGCGCGGCCTCGAAGAGATCCTGATGAAGGGCGCAACCCACAACCTCGTGGTCCGCACCCGCACCGACGTCGCGCTCTATGTGCTGAACCACAAGCGCGGCCATCTGCGCGACCTTGAGAACGGCTTCAAGGTCACGTTGTCGGTCATCGCCGACCCGAGCGTCAGCGGACCGCAGGCCTATGTCATCGACCGCGGCGAGCAGGTGCATACGCTGGAAGCCGCCAAGGCTCTGCTGGCGGCCCAGGCGGCCGCAAGCCCGCCGCCCCTGGTCGAAGAGGCCTATGACGACGAGGAGTTCGATCCGGAGAGCGAATCCGAGGTCGAGACCGAGGAGACCGAAGGTCTCATCGAGGAGCAGACCGCAGGCGACGCCGCTACCGAGCAGGACAGCCAGCGCCGCAAGCGTCGCCGTCGCCGCCGCGGTCGCGGTGGTCCGCGGGACGAGGAGACGCGCGAGGATGGCGCGCCCGCTATTGCCGAGACGGCCATGGCGGCCGGCGAAGGCGAAGAGGATGCCGAGGCCGAACCGGAAGGCGAGGAAGGCGAGGAACAGGCAGCCCGTGGCGAGCAGCAGGGCAGCGCCGATCGCCGTCGCCGGCGTGGTCGCCGTGGTGGCCGCCGCCGTCGCGGTCCTGGCGAGGAAGGTCTCGCCGGCTCCATCAGCGACGAGCTTAGTGCCAATGCGCCGTCGGAAGCCACCAACGCAGTCGCCGATTTCGACAGTTTTGGCGGCGAGGCAGCGCCCTCGATCGCGCAGGCCGAGCACACGTCAGAACCTCAGGTCACCCAGCCTGAGCCGCGGGCCGAAGCACGGATTGAAGCAACGGCCCAGCCTGAGCCGGCTCCTTCGGCCGCGGACGAGGAGCACGCGGACGACAAGGCTGCACGACGCCGTTCGACGGTTCGGGAAAAGGTGAGCTTCCTGTCGAGCAGCCAGAGTGAACCGGCACCGGTTGCACAGGCGGCCGAGCCGGTTGCCCCGCCCACACCCGCTCCGGAGCCCGCGCCCTCAGCGGCAAGCGAAACCTCGCCCGCACCGCGTCGTGCCGGCTGGTGGTCCCGCCGCTTCGGCGGCGGCGAATAGAGCAACAAGATAGTTGAAACCGCCCGGCCAAACCGGGCGGTTTTGATTTGGCGAGGTCAGTTCAATGCAAAGCGCGATCGTCCTCGGCGGCGGCATGATCGGCGTCAGCGCGGCGCTGCACCTGCAGCAGCGTGGCTGGTCCGTCACGCTGATCGACCGCAGAGAGCCGGGCCGAGAGACCAGCTACGGCAATGCCGGCATGATCCAGGCGGAAGCGGTGCGCCCCTACCCGATGCCGCGCGACCTCGCCACGCTCCTGAAGATCGCGACCGGCCGCACCAATGACGTGCGTTACAGCCTGTCTTCGCTTCATCTCCATATCGAGCCCCTGCTTCGCTATTGGTGGCATTCGGCGCCGAAGCGGCATCGTGAGGCGATCGACGCCTGGGCGCGGCTGATCGCCTACGCGACGGCGGAGCACGACATCCTCATTCGCGAAGCCCACGCCGACAATCTGATCCGCCGCGCGGGATACCGGCACCTGCATCGCGACGCAGCTTCGTTCGATCTCGCCGTCAAGGCGGCGGAAGAAGACCAGCGCGAATTCGGCGTGAGGTTTCGTGCGCTCTCGGGCGCCGAGCTCGCCAAGGCCGAACCTGTCCTGCGCGACGACCTGCCCGGCGCGATCCATTGGCTCGACACCTGGACCGTGTCCGATCCCGGCGCGCTGGTCACGGCCTATGCCGATCTGTTCGAGCGCCTCGGCGGCACCATCGTGCTCGGTGATGCCCAAAGCCTGCAGCAGACCGCCACCGGCTGGTCGGTCAAGACAGACCATGGGCGCGTCGACGCCGCCCACGCCGTCGTGACGCTCGGGCCGTGGTCGCCCGATCTCCTGCTCAAATTCGGCTATCGCATCCCGCTGGTGCGCAAGCGCGGCTACCACATGCATTACAGCGGCGGCGCCTCGCTCGATCTGCCGCTGGTCGACAAGGCCGGTGGCTACGCCATGGGTCCGATGGCGAAGGGTCTCCGCATCACCACCGGCGCGGAGCTGACCGGCCTGGACGCGCTGGCAACGCCCCAGCTCGCCAGCGCGGAAGCTTCCGCGCGCGAGCTGATCGACCTCGGCAAGCGGGTCGAGCCCGACCCATGGTTCGGCACCCGCCCCTGCACGCCCGACATGCTGCCGGTGCTCGGCCCCGCCCCACGCCATCCCGGCCTCTGGATGAACTTCGGCCACGGCCACCAGGGCTTTACGCTGGGACCCGCGACCGGGCGCCTGCTCGCGGAGATGATGAGCGGCGAAACGCCCGCGATCGATCCCACGCCGTACCGGCCGGAGCGGTTCTAAGCCCTCGCAGCGAAAGAAAAAGGGCTGATCGAGGATCTCGACCAGCCCTATTATTTCAACATCTGACGGCGCTCGGCACCGCCACATGCAGATCAGTCCGTCGTGACCGCCGTTTCCATGTCGGTCGGATCGATCTGCCGGGCGAGGTTGGCGTTGAGCTTGTCGCGATCGAGTTCGCCCTCCCACCAGGCGACGATCACGCAGGCAACGCCGTTGCCGCACAGATTGGTCAGCGCGCGACACTCGCTCATGAACTTGTCGATGCCGAGCACGATCGCCATGCCCGGCACGAGGCGCGGATCGACCACGGCGAGCGTCGCCGCAAGCGTGATGAAGCCCGCGCCCGTGATGCCGGAGGCGCCCTTCGAGGTCAGCATCGCCACCACCAGGATGGTGAGCTGCTGGCCGAAGGTGAGATCGAAGCCCAGCGCCTGCGCGATGAACAGCGTCGCCAGCGTCATGTAGATGTTGGTGCCGTCAAGATTGAACGAATAGCCCGTGGGCACCACGAGGCCGACCACCGACTTGGAGCAGCCGAGGCGCTCGAGCTTTTCCATCAAGGACGGCAACGCGCTTTCCGAGGACGAGGTGCCGAGCACAATCAGCAGCTCGTCCTTGATGTAGGCGAGGAACTTGAAGATGGAGAAGCCGGCGAAGCGCGCGATGATTCCGAGCACGACGAATACGAACAGCGCCGCGGTCAGGTAGAACGTCGCGATCAGACCGACCAGGTTGAGGATCGCCCCGGTGCCGAACTTGCCGATGGTGTAGGCCATCGCGCCGAATGCACCGATCGGGGCTGCGCGCATCACGATGGAGATGACGCCGAACACCGCATGCGCGGCGTCGTCGATGAACGAGCGGATGGTGTGGCCGCGTTCGCCGAGCCCCATGATGGCGAAGCCGAACAGCACCGAGAACAGCAGCACCTGCAGGATCTCGCCTTGCGCGAAGGCGCCGACGACGGTGTCCGGAATGATGTGCAGCACGAAGTCGACCGACTTCTGGCCTTCGGCCTGCTTGGCGTAGTTGGCGACGGCCTGCGCATTGGCGGCGGCACCGCCGAAGCCCGCACCCGGCTTCACCAGATTGCCGATGACTAGGCCGATCACCAGTGCGAAGGTCGAGACGATCTCGAAATAGACCAGCGCCTTGACGCCGATGCGGCCGACCTTCTTGGCGTCCTGGATATGGGCGATGCCCGAGACAACGGTGCAGAAGATGATCGGCGCGATCACCATCTTGATCAGCTTGATGAAGCCGTCGCCGAGTGCCTTGATCCACTCATTGGTGGCGACCGACGGCCAGAGCCAGCCGACGATGGCGCCGAGCACGATCGCGATCAGCACCTGGATATAAAGTACCTTGTACCACGGCTTGGCGGCGGGCGGCGCGACCGGCGCCCCCACCATCGTTGTCGTCGTCATTGTTTCACTCCCCCTCAAAACGCCAGGCCAGCCAAGATCAACTTGGCCGGCCCTGTCAATCGGAACTGCTCGATATTGCGCGCTTTACCCGCGTTCGACCACCCGGCGTATCGCCGGCATCAACGTCGCGCCCAGCGCGTTCTTGACCAGCGACGCCGCAACGAACGGCATCAGGCCGACCTGCCACGCCTTTGCGGCACCCAGGCCGAGACCGAAGGCCAGCCAGCCAAAGCCCGCGGCCAGAATGAGGATGTGGCCGGCCGCCATGGCCGCAAACAGCAGCGTTACGCTGCGATCCCAGCCGCGCTCGGCGAGCCAGCCGGTGACGAAGGCGGCGCCAATGAAGCCGAACAGATAGCCCGCGGTCGGGCCCACCAGCGGTGCAATTCCACCGACAGGGCCGGCGAACACCGGCAGGCCCATTGCACCCTCGGCGAGGTAGGCAATCATGGTTGCGCTGCCAAGCCGCCACCCATAGGCGGCGCCGATCATCAACACGACCAGCGTCTGCAATGTCATGGGCACGTAAGGCAGCGGCAGGTTCACCTTGGCTGACAGCGCCATTAAGGCGGTGCCGAGCGCAATCAGCACGACAGCGCGCAAGGCGCCGACGGTTTCACCCGGCCGGATCGGCCACATCAATGCGGCGAGAGGAGAATGCGTGGCGGTAGAGGGGACGGAACGGTCAGACAAGTTGCACTCCAGAAGGCTGGCGAAAACTGGCGGCTATTTAAGCCAGTGAGCGATCCGGTCAACTGCTTCCCGCATCTCCGCAGCCGAACGCGCATAAGAGAGCCGTATGAATGAACGACCATGGATGGGATCGAAGTCGAGGCCCGGCGTGACCGCGACATGGGCCTGTTCGAGCATCTGCTTGGCGAACTCGAAACTGTCGGAGGTGAAATCCGAGACGTCCGCATAGAGATAGAACGCGCCGTCGGCCGGCAGAAATCTGGTCAGGCCGGCCTTGGGCAATCCCTCGATCAGGATGCGCCGGTTTTCCTGATAGCCGTGCTTGATCTCCTCCATCTCGGCCGCGCCGTCGAAGGCCGCTTCGGCCGCGATCTGCGACAGCGACGGCACCGAGATCGACAGGTTCTGCTGCAGCCGCTCGATCGGCCGCACCAGAATCTCGGGCACGACCATCCAGCCGACGCGCCAGCCCGTCATGCAGAAATACTTCGAGAACGAGTTGATCACGAGCGCGTGGTCCGACAGCGCCGCAGCCGTCACGGCGGGAAACGCGTAGTCGAGCCCATGATAGATCTCGTCCGAGATGAAACGGATGCCGGCGTCTTCCGCCGCAGCGATCAGGCCGGCGAGCGCCTCGCGGGACATCATCGTCCCGGTCGGATTGGCGGGACTGCCGACCAGCACGCCCTTCAGCGGCGCCTTGCGATGGGTGGCCAGCAGCGCCTCGCCCGTCAGCGCATGGCGGGTCTCGTTCGTGGTCTCGATCAGCACCGGCTCGCAGCCGAGCGCGGTAAGGATATGACGGTACGGCGGATAACCCGGCACCGTCACGGCAACGCGGTCGCCCGGCTCAAACATCGCCAGGAAAGCCAGAATGAACCCGCCGGAGGAGCCGGTGGTCACTACGACCCGCTCGGGGCTGACGTCACAGCCATAGGCATCGCGATAATGCCGCGCGATGCGCTCGCGCAAGGAGGGGATGCCGAGCGCTGAGGTATAGTCGATCCGCCCGGCCTCGAGCGCCACATGGGCGGCTGCAATCGCGGTCTTAGGCGCGCCGGCGGCGGGCTGGCCAACCTCCATGTGGATGACATGGCCCCCGGCCGCCTCGATTCGGGCCGCCGCGGCCATCACGTCCATCACCATGAACGGGGGAACATCGCTGCGGCGGGAGGCCGCGAGCCACTGCCCCAACCGGTTCCTCAAGGTCGCATCGTGCATCGATTTCTGCTATTCGCTGGCGGGGCCGATCCGTCCGACCCGGGAAAAACGGGGTGCTTGCGCCCCAGACTGGCCGCATTGTACGGCTCATAAGGGGAACGGCTCAAAAGGGCATATCGCGTATCCGGTCCGCCGCCAATCGCCAAAACCAATCACGAAACTGCTCGACCAAGACTGCTCGACCAAGAATGATTGACCAGCCTGCTGATAAGACCGTTTGACCCAGACCGCTTGATGTTGTTCCAGATCGCATTGCGCAAGAAGGCCACCGCCCTCATCTCCCTCCTCGCGGCGGCTGCGATCGCGCTGACGCCGTTCTCGGCCGCGCATGCGCAGGCCAAGGGGCCGCCGGTCCTGCGCGACACCGAAACCGAGCAGCTGCTGCGCGAATACACCCGCCCGATCCTGCGGGTCGCCGGCCTGGAGAAGCAGAACATCCAGATGGTGATCGTCAACGAGGGCTCGTTCAACGCGTTCGTCGCCGATGGCCGCCGCATCTTCGTCAATTACGGCGCGATCCTCCAGTCGGAAACGCCAAACCAGATCATCGGCGTGCTCGCGCACGAGACCGGGCATCTGGCCGGCGGCCATTTGTCCAAGCTGCGCGAGCAGCTCGCCAACGCCCAGACCCAGATGATCATCGCCATGCTGCTCGGTGCTGGCGCGATGGCGGTCGGCAGCACCCGCGGCAGCGGCAGCGCCGGCAACAATGGCCTGGCCAATGCAGGAGCCGCCGCCCTTGCCGGCCCGCAGGAGATGATCCGCCGGACCTTGCTGTCCTATCAGCGCCAGCAGGAGGAGAACGCCGACCGCGCCGGCGTGAAATTCCTGACTGCGACCCAGCAGTCGCCGAAGGGCATGTACGAGACCTTCAAGCGCTTCACCAGCGAGAGCCTGTTCGCGGCTCGCGGCGCCGATCCCTATCTCCAGTCGCACCCGATGCCCGCCGAGCGCGTCGCTTCACTGCAGGAGTTCGCCAGCGCCAGCCCTTATTGGGACAAAAAGGACGATCCCGCGCTCCAGCTGCGCCACGACATGGTGCGCGCCAAGATCTCCGCCTTCATGGAGCGGCCGGAAACGGTGTACCGCCGCTATCCCCTGACCAACGACAGCATGCCGGCGCGCTATGCCCGCGCCATCAGCACCTATCTGCACGGGGATTTGCGCAGCGCGCTCACCCAGATCGACGCGCTGATCCAGGTCCAGCCCAACAACGCGTATTTTTACGAGGTGCGCGGCCAGGCCCTGCTGGAGGGCGGCAAGCCGGCGGAGGCGATCCCGGCCCTGCGCAAGGCTGTCGCACTTTCGAACAACGCGCCCCTCATCGAGATGTTACTTGGGCAGGCTCTGGTTGGGTCCGATAATAAGGCCTACACCGATGACGCCGTTCGGATTCTCCGGGCCGCGGTCGCACGGGAACCGGAGGCCGTGCTCGGCTACATGCAGCTCGCGATGGCGTATGGCCGGAAAGGCGACTATGCCGAGGCGGATCTGGCGTCGGCGCAGGCCGCCTATCTGCGCGGCGACAACAAGACCGCCCGCGAGCTTGCGACGCGCGCGAAAACCCGTTTCGCCGTCGGCACGCCCGGATGGGTCAAGGCCGACGACATCGTGGCGTCGAAACCGCCGCGCAACTGACAAGACCAAGACGATCTTACAAGACGACGCCTTACGCCACGACGCCTTACGAAACGACGTCACGACACCGAGCTTAAGTCCGCCGGGACGTTTTCCGAAACCTGCTTTGGATAAGAGGATTTGCCTATGCCTTCGCTGCGCCTGCTTGCTCCCGCGCTGTTTGCGCTCGCCATGTTCGGCGCAGCCGCGCCCGCGTCGGCCGACAGCTTCTCCGATGCCCAGCGCACGGACATCGAGGCGATCATCAAGAACTATCTCGTCACCCATCCCGAGGTGCTCGAGGAAGCGATGACCGAGCTCACCAAGCGCCAGGCCGCGGCGGAGACGCAGAAACACGAGGCCAGCGTCGCTCAGAATTCCGATGCGATCTTCAACTCACCGCGCCAGGTCGTGCTCGGCAACAAGGACGGCGACGTCACCTTCGTCGAGTTCTTCGACTACAATTGCGGCTACTGCAAGCGCGCGATGGACGACATGCTCACCCTCATGAAGGCCGATCCGAAGCTGAAGGTGGTGCTGAAGGAGTTTCCGGTACTGAGCCAGGGCTCGGTCGAAGCGGCCCAGGTCGCCGTCGCGGTGCGCATGCAGGATCCCTCCGGCAAGAAGTACCTCGACTTCCACCAGAAGCTGCTCGGCGGTCGTGGCGCGGCCGACAAGGCGCGCGCACTTCAGGCGGCCAAGGAAGCTGGCCTCGACACCGCTCGAATCGAGAAGGACATCGGCAGCGCCGAGGTGCGCAGCACCATCGAGGAGAACTTCAAGCTCGCCGAAGCAATGGGCATGAACGGCACGCCGAGCTACGTGATCGGCAAGCAGATCGTTGTCGGCGCCGTCGGCGTCGATAGCCTGAAGGAAAAGATCGCTGTGGCCCGCTGCGGCAAGGCGACCTGTTAAAAAGGCGACCTGCTAACAAGGCGACTTGCTAACAAGGCGACTTGCTGATCAGCGATCTGACTGATCAGCGATCTGCTCTACAACCTTCACGCATGCAAAAGGCCGGCTGAAAAGCCGGCCTTTTCATTGCGCCGAAATTTGGCGCGCGCATTCATCTGGCATTCAACAAACAAAAGCCTCGGAACCACCGAAGTTCCGGAACAACTCAAATCTCCTTTCGTTGTCGGCGCGGGCAATGACGCAAATGAACCCGTGAGGAGAATTCCATGTCTAACCGCTTTATGATCTCGGTTGCCACACTCGCGCTCGTCGCGGGCACCGGTCTGGCGAACGCACAGGGCACCATGAACCGCGACAGCGGTGGCGGCGCCGGTGGTGCGCAGACGCAGCATTCGCAGCCCTCCGGCGGCGCCGCCGAACGCGGCGGCTCGATGGGTAAGGAATCCGCCCATGAGAAGGGCACCGTCGGCCAGGCCGGCGGCTCCAGCAGCATGAAGTCCGGCACGTCCGCCGAGGACAAATCCTCCGGCGCAACAAAGGACGAGCACTCCGGCCGCGAGATGAACAAGAACGCGGCTGAGGACAAATCCGGCGCCACCAAGGGCCAGCACACCGACGAACGCGCGCAGGGTCAGCAGGACAAGTCCAAGAGCATGAGTCAGGACACGAGCAAGTCCGGCGCCAAGGACCAGAAGGACATGAAGGCTGAGGGCGCCAAGAGCGGCACCAGCAGCACCAACAATGCCGAGAACCAGAAGGGTACCGAGACGCGCACCAACCAGAACGCTCAGGGCCAGACCGGCACCAGCACCAACCAGAACGCGCAGGGTCAGACCGGCACCAGCTCCAACCAGAACGCGCAGGGTCAGAGCAGCACCAACACGACGGTCGGTCAGGCCGGCGCGGGCGCCAAGCTCTCGACCGAGCAACGCACGCAGATCACCTCGGTGATCCGCGAGGAGCACGTGCGTCCGGTGACCAACGTGAACTTCTCGATCTCGGTCGGCACCCGCATTCCGCGCGAGGGTATTGAGCTGCACACCCTGCCGTCCCGCGTCGTGACGATCTATCCGGAATGGCGGACCTATCGCTACGTCCTGGTCAAGGATGAGATCGTGATCGTGAATCCGGACACCTATGAGATCGTGGCTGTCCTGAACACGTAAGACGATACCCGGCAACCATCGGGGGCGGGCAGCAATGCCCGCCCCTTTGCCGTTCGGCCGGCAGCCATGCTTCGGACTGGTTAACAAGCAATTTCCGTAGCTTCCACACAGATTTTTGCACCCCGGATGAGGTATCTGAAGCCACCTCGAAGGTCCTTCAAGGCTTCCCCTCACGCGCTTTGTTACCTATAACCCCCGCCACGCTGAAGCAGCTCTTGCGGGATTGGAATGGCCGAACCAGCAACCGACACGATCCTTGTCCTGAACGGGCCGAACCTCAACATGTTGGGGACGCGCGAGCCCGAGAAGTACGGGCATGCGTCGCTGGCCGACGTCGAGGCGCTGTGCCGGGAGACGGCGGCGACGTTCGGCCTCAAGGCCGACTGCCGGCAGTCCAACCGCGAAGGCGAGCTGATCGACTTCATCCACGAGGCACACGCCCGCAAGATGAAGGGCATCATCATCAATGCCGGCGGCTATTCGCACACGTCGATCGCGCTGCACGACGCGCTGCTCGCGGTGCAGATCCCGACGGTCGAAGTGCACGTCACCAACATCCACGCCCGCGAGAATTTCCGTCATCACTCCTACACCGCGCGCGCGGCCTTCGCCTCCCTCTGCGGTTTCGGCGTCGAGGGCTATCGCCTCGCCATCCAGGGCCTTGCCGCCAAGCTCGGCATCAAGCCCAAAGCCTGACGCTCCCCTTCACACAGAACATTCGGATCAAACAACATGGCGCGCCAGCCAGACGACAAAGCAGCCGCAAAGTTTTCCAGCGAGGATTCTGCCCTCGTCCGCGAGCTCGCCTTGCTGCTCGATGAGACCAGCCTCACCGAAATCGAGATCGAGCGTGCCGGCCTGCGCCTGCGCGTCGCCCGCAATATCAGCGTCGCCGCGACCATGCCGATGCAGATGGCAGCTGCCCCCGCCGCGCTCCCGGCGGCCGCAGCTGCCGCCGCGCCTGCCGCTGCCGACCTGTCGAAGCATCCCGGCGCCGTGACCTCGCCGATGGTCGGCACCGCCTATTGGGCGCCGGAGCCCGGCGCCAAGCCGTTCATCGAGGTCGGCAGCAAGGTCTCGGTCGGCCAGACGCTGCTGATCATCGAAGCCATGAAGACCATGAACCAGATCCCCTCGCCGCGCGCCGGCACGGTGACGCAGATCGTGATCGAGGACGGCCAGCCGGTCGAGTACGGCGAGCCGCTCGTGATCATTGAGTGACGTTCGAGGGCGGTCTCATCGCCCTCGCCGCTTTCCGCGCGTCAGTCCAATAAGGACACCATGTTCGACAAGATCCTCATAGCCAATCGCGGCGAGATCGCCCTTCGCATCCTCAGGGCCTGCAAGGAGCTCGGGATCGCGACCGTCGCCGTGCATTCAACCGCCGACGCCGACGCCATGCATGTGCGCCTGTCTGACGAGAGCGTGTGCATCGGGCCGCCGGCCTCCAAGGACAGCTATCTCAACGTGCCCGCGCTGCTCGCGGCCTGCGAGATCACCGGGGCCGATGCCGTGCATCCCGGCTACGGCTTCCTGTCGGAGAACGCGCGCTTCGCCGAAATCCTCGCTGAGCATAATCTGCATTTCATCGGCCCGAAGGCCGAGCACATCCGCCTGATGGGCGACAAAATCGAGGCCAAGAGGACCGCCAAGAAGCTCGGCATTCCCGTGGTGCCCGGCTCCGACGGAGGGGTCGGCCCCAACGACGACGCGATGGCGATCGCCAGGAAGATCGGCTTCCCCGTGCTGGTCAAAGCCGCGGCGGGCGGCGGCGGCCGCGGCATGAAGGTGGCCGAGAGCGAGGCCGATCTTCAGGTCGCGCTGTCGACGGCCGCCAACGAGGCCAAATCCGCCTTCGGCGATGCTTCCGTCTACCTCGAGAAATATCTGCAGAAGCCGCGTCACATCGAGATCCAGATCCTCGGCGACGGCCGCGGCGGCGCGATTCATCTTGGCGAACGCGACTGCTCGCTGCAGCGACGCCACCAGAAGGTCTGGGAGGAAGGCCCCTCGCCCGTGCTGACCGCGGCTGCGCGCGCCAAGATCGGCGAGACCTGCGCCAAGGCGATGCGCGAGATGAAATATCTCGGCGTCGGCACGATCGAGTTCCTGTTCGAGGACGGCGAGTTCTACTTCATCGAGATGAACACCCGCATCCAGGTCGAGCATCCCGTCACCGAGAGCATCACCGACATCGACCTCGTGCTGGAGCAGATCCGCATCGCCGCCGGCGGCGACCTGCCGGCGAGGCAGGACGAGGTCCAGGTCATCGGCCACGCGATCGAGTGCCGCATCAACGCCGAGAATCCGCAGACCTTTCGTCCTTCGCCCGGCCGCATCACGCAATATCACCCGCCCGGGGGGCTCGGCGTGCGGATCGATTCCGCAGTCTATCAGGGCTATACGATCCCGCCTTATTACGACTCGCTGGTCGGCAAGCTGATCGTGCACGGCAAGACCCGCGGCGAGTGCCTGATGCGGCTGCGCCGGGCGCTGGACGAGATGGTGGTCGAGGGCATCGAGACCACCCTGCCGCTGTTCCGCGCTCTGGTGCGCGAAGACGACATCATCAACGGCGACTATCACATCCACTGGCTGGAACAATATCTCGCCAACAAGGCGGAACCCGCCCCGAAGTAGCCGTCCTTTCCCGTGGAACCCTTTGGCCCCAATCGCGTTTGGCACGATGGGGACAGTTCCGAGGGGGCGTTTTGAAGTCCGGCAAGCCTGATCGAGCGAGACCGTCGTGATCGCTGACGCGCAGCGGCGGCGTAGATTCTGGCAGATCCTGCTGTTCGCAGCCGGTCTCCTGGTGCTGACCGTGATCAGCGCCGGCTCCGTCTACCTCGTCAACAAGGCGAGAGACGACAGCAAATGGGTGATTCACACCATCGAGGCGGAGAACCAGATCAACGCCCTCCTGCTGGAAATCCGCCGCGCCGAGAGCACCGCCCGGGGTTACCTTCTGACACAAGGCGAGGATTTCAAGGTCGACCATGACAAGGCCGTGGCGGCCATCGTCCCGGCTCTCGACAGGCTCACGCGCCTGATCGGCGACAATCCGGAGCAACGCCAAAGCATCGAGAAGCTGAGCGCGGCGATCGAGACTAGGCTCGGCCAGTTCGTGCAGGAGATGGACTTCATCCGGCGCGGCGAGCCGGAGAAGGCCGCAGCGCTGGTCCGCGAGATCGCCTCCACGGACACCACGGCCGCGATCGCCAATGTCGCGACCGGGATGATTCAGGAGGAGGAACGGCTGTTCCGGCTGCGAACGGTCAATTCGGACCGCAGCCAGACCCTGGCCGCGTCGATGACCGGCATCGGCTCCGGCCTCGTCGTGCTGCTGGCCCTGATCTCGATCTGGCTGGTGCGGCGCTCGGCCCTTGCCCGCGACGATGCCGAGGCGCGCCTGCGCGATGCCAATGTCAATCTGGAGGGCGTGGTCGACGAACGCACGGCCGATCTGCGCGAAGCCAACAACGAGATCCAGCGCTTTGCCTATATCGTCAGCCACGATCTGCGCTCGCCACTCGTCAACATCATGGGCTTCACCAGCGAGCTCGAAGAGCTCGGCGGCGACATTTTCCGCCGTATCGGCAGCCTCACCCATGTCCCGGCCGACGGGCCGCCGTTGCCGGACGGCGAGATCGCGCTCGAAGGTCCGGACAAGCAGCTGTCAGAGGATTTTTCCGAAGCGCTGGGCTTCATCAAGTCGTCGATCGCCAAGATGGACCGCCTGATCTCGGCGATCCTCAATCTCACCCGCGAGGGCCGGCGCGAGTTCCAGCCGGAAAAGATCGACACGCGCGAGCTGATCGAAGCGATCGTATCGACGCTGGCGCATCAGGCCGCCGAAGCGCAGGCCGAGATCCACATCGCGCCGCTGCCGGATCTCGTCAGCGACCGCCTGGCGCTGGAGCAGATCTTCTCCAATCTGATCGACAACGCCATCAAATATCTCAAGCCCGGCGTCCCCGGCGAGATCAGAATCCGCGGGCGCACCAAGCTCGGCTACGCTATCTTCGAGATCAGCGATAACGGCCGCGGCATCGACGCCAAGGACCACCAGCGGATCTTCGACCTGTTTCGCCGCGCCGGAACCCAGGACAAGCCCGGTCAGGGCATCGGTCTTGCGCATGTGCGTGCACTTGTGCGTCGCCTCGGCGGCACCATGTCGGTATCATCGGAACTGAATACGGGCAGCACGTTCACCATCACGCTGCCCATCACCTGGAACGCCAGCAACCGGAACGCGGATCAATGACTCAACCCGTCACCATCATCATGATCGAGGACGACGAGGGCCACGCGCGGCTGATCGAGCGGAACATCCGGAGGTCCGGCGTCAACAACGAGATCATTTCCTTTGCCAACGGCACTGAGGCGATGAAGCACCTGTTCGGGCCCGACGGCAGCGGGCTCGTGCAAAAAGGCAATGCGCTCCTGATCCTGCTCGATCTCAACCTCCCCGACATGACCGGGATCGACATTTTAAAGCAGATCAAGGAGAACAAATACCTGAAGGCCTCGCCCGTGGTGGTGCTGACCACCACCGACGATTCCCAGGAAATCAAACGCTGCTACGAACTCGGCTGCAACGTCTACATCACCAAGCCCGTGAACTACGAGAATTTCGCCAATGCCATCCGGCAGCTCGGCTTGTTCTTCTCGGTCATCCAGGTCCCACCCGCCGCCCCATGAATCAACGTACGCCCACACTGCTCTACATCGACGATGACGGGGCGCTGGCGCGCTTGGTCGATCGCGGCCTGACACGGCGCGGCTACAAGGTCGTTCACGCCGCAAGCGGCGAGGAAGGCCTCGAGCACATCCGCCGCGCGGCCACGACCGGCGGTATCGACGTGGTGGCGCTCGACCAATACATGCCCGGCCTCGACGGACTGGAAACGCTGGAGCAGATCATGGCGATCCCGGGCGCGCCGCCGGTGGTCTTCGTCACGGCCTCACAGGATTCCAGCATCGCGGTGACGGCGCTGAAGGCGGGCGCGGCCGATTATCTCGTCAAGGACGTCAAGGGCGACTTCATTCCCCTGCTTCACGTCGCGGCCGATGGCGCGCTGCGCCAGGCCGAATTGCAGAAGGCGCGCGAGGAAGCCGAAGCCGAGATCCATGCCTCGCGCGACCGCTACGCTGCTCTTGCAGCCGAACGCGAGCTGCTATTGCGCGAGGTCAACCACCGCGTCGGCAACTCGCTGCAGATCATCGCCTCCCTCCTGCACCTGCAGGCCAGCTCCGCCGCGCAGGACGAGGTCAAGGCTGCGTTGACCAATGCGATGGGCCGCGTGGCCGCAGTCGCGCAAGTGCACCGCCGCCTCTACACCTCGCAAGACCTGAAGAGCGTGGTCCTGAACCAGTATCTGGACTCGCTGCTCGAAGATCTGCGCCGCTCGGCCGAGGGCAACCGGATGTCGCGCCTGACGCTGAAGGCCGAACCGATCGAGATCGATCCGGACCGTGCAGTCGCCGTCGGCATCATCGTCAACGAGCTGGTGATGAACGCGGTAAAATACGCCTACCCTGACGGCGCCGGCCCGATCCATGTGGAGCTGACCTCGCAGGGCGACGATCTCCTGCTGTCGATCAGCGACGATGGCGTCGGCGACAACGTCAAGGCCGATCCGCGCTCCACCGGCATGGGCCAGCGTATCGTCGCAGCCATGGCCAGCAAGCTCGACGCTTCGGTCGAGCGCGACCCCAACCATTCCGGAACCCGCGTCATGTTGATGTTCCGCCGTGTCCCGGCTGCCGCCGGCAAGCCGGCTGCTGCCGCAGCGAACTGATCCGCACCGCCCATCGCAACCGCCTTGCGATCCTGCTATTATGGCGCGCCATGACTTCGCGCGACTCTGCCCCGTCTGAAATCACACCAGCCGTGCTGCTGCGCGCCTATGCCTGCGGCATCTTTCCGATGGCCGAAAGTGCCGATGATCCCACCCTGTTCTGGGTCGAGCCGGAGTTGCGCGGCGTCATCCCACTCGATGGTTTTCGCGTGGCCTCGCGGCTCGCGCGCACCGTGCGTTCGGATTCATTCCGCGTCACCGTCAATACCGCCTTCAAGGCCACGATCGCCGGCTGCGCCGCACCCCAAGCCGGGCGCGAGGACACCTGGATCAACAAGCGCATCCGCGACCTCTATGGCGGGCTGTACGAGCTCGGCCATTGCCACAGCGTCGAGGCCTGGCAGGGCGAGGACCTCGTCGGCGGCCTTTACGGCGTCAGTCTGGGCCGGGCTTTTTTCGGCGAAAGCATGTTCCACACCGCACGCGATGCCTCCAAGGTCGCATTGGTGCATCTGGTCGCGCGGCTCATCCATGGCGGCTTCGAGCTGCTCGACACCCAATATGTCACCGAACACCTGAAGAGTTTTGGCGCGGCCGAGATTTCGCGGCGGCGCTACACCGCGCTGCTCGACAAGGCGCTCGCGGGCGAGCCTGGCGATTTCCTGAGGCTCTCGGCCGGCGAAGCGATCCCGGGCGCGCGCGCGCTCGAGATCATCGCTGCGCGGCAATAATCAGCAATTACCGGCCAAACCCGGGGAAACCGAACAGACCAGGCCGCTGCTCGGGCGGCGGAGGTGGTGGCGGCGGTGCCGGCTGCTGCTGGATCGGCGGTAACGGCTGCGGCGGACGCTGCTGCACCTGCTTGGGCGCGGCCTTCTTCTGCGCGGGCGGCGGCGGTGCCGGCTTGGTGCCGGGATCCGGTGCCGCGGTCGCAATCGTTTGCTGCGGATCTTTGCAGTCGGTGAGCCAGATATCGTAGATCGGGTGCTCGACGCCGTGCAGGCCCGGACTTGCCGCGTACATCCAGCCCGAGAAGATGCGCTTCACCTCACCCTGCAAGGTGATCTCGTCGACCTCGACGAAGGCGTCGGTGTTGGCGGCCTCGGTCGCCGGCCGCGTGTAGCAGGCGTCGGTTTTGACGCGCAGCGCCCCGAACTGCACGGTCTCGCCGATCTCCTCGTCGAAGTTGATGATGCGCCCGGTGATCTTGTCGAGGCCGGAGAAGGTCGCTTTCTTGTTCACGATCTTCTGGGCCGGCGGCTCGGTGACGACTTCGTCGCCCGGCTGAAGGCTCGCCGGCGTCTGCGGGACAGCGCCGCCCGGTCCGCCCTTCTGCTGTGGCTGGCGCTGACCGGGCGCACCCGGGGCGCCTTGCGGATTGGGCGGAGCGACCGCGACGGGCGGCGGCTGGTTTGGCGGAGCGGCGCTAGAACCGGGCGGCGGCGCCAGAGGTTGGGTCTCGACCGGCCCCGGCATCACATTGCCCTGCCGGCCTGGCGGTGGCGCCATCGGACGCGACGGCAGCACGCGGCCCTGCGGCGGCAGCTCCGGCACCTCTTCGTCGTCATCGGGGATCTGCGGCTGCGGCTGGGGCTGGCCACGCGGAATGGTGCCGGGCGGCCGCAGCGGCGGCGGATCGGAGAAGATCGTGCCGATCTGCGCCTGCGCCGGCGTCGCAGCCGTCAGTGCGGTGGCGGCCAGAAGCGCCGCAAGACCTGTCAGGGTAAATGTTCGAAACATATCTCGCGCGGCTTCAACAGCGAATCGGGCTTGCTGGAGGACATTCTACAGGGGATACCGCCGCTCGCAGGCCATCCGGTTAACACGGCGAATACGGCGGGGGAAGGGCGGCATCCCTGCCCTTCCCGGCCCGGTCTGGCCAGATCGGCCCCCGGATGGAATAGTCGAGCACTCCTCTCAGGGGTCAGGCGGGCATCGCCCCGAAAACGACGTCCAACGAACAATCAGAAACCCAGAGGTCGCTTCCCATGCCCGTCGTGCTCGATCCCGATGCCGCCGCCGTCTACAAGGCCTTTCAGGAGGCCGGCCGGCCCGCCTATGAGACCCTGACCGCACCGGAAGCGCGGGCCTATTACGCGCAGGCGCGCTTTGCGACCAATCCCGAGCCACCTGACCTCGCGCGCGTCACGCCGCTGTCGATCCCGGCACCGCACGGCGCCATTCCCGCGCGCCTCTATGTTCCGAAAGAGCCGCGGCGGTATGATGGCTTGTCCCCGGCGCTGGTGTTCTTCCACGGCGGCGGCTGGGTGATCGGCGATCTCGACTCCCATGACGTCGTCTGCGGCCAGCTCGCCGACGCCGGCGCGCTGATCGTGATCTCGGTGGACTACCGCCTCGCGCCAGAGCACAAATTTCCCGCCGCCATCGATGACGCGATCGCCGCGACCAAATGGGTCGCCGCCAACGCGCGCGAGCTCGGCATCGACGCCTCCCGGCTTTCGATCGGCGGCGATAGCGCGGGCGGCAATCTCGCCGCAGTGGTCGCGCTCGCCGCGCGCGACGGCAATGGTCCTGCGATCGCGGGCCAATTGCTGATCTACCCGGCGACCGATTTCGCCATGACGCACGGCTCTCACCGCGAACCCGAGACGAGCGTGCTGCTGACGCATTCGGTGATCCGCTGGTTCCGCGACCATTATCTCAACGGCGCCGCCGATATCCACGACTGGCGCGCCTCGCCGGCACGGGCGACAAACCTGGCCGGCCTGCCGCCGGCCTATGTGCTGACCGCCGGTGCCGATCCCCTGCGCGACGAAGGCGACGAATATGCCGAGCGGCTGAGGCAGGCCGGCGTGGCCGTGGCTACCAAGCATTATCCCGGCCAGTTCCACGGCTTCTTCACGATGGGGAAATTGCTGCGAGAGGCCAATGTCGCCGTGAGCGAGATCGGCGCGTGGCTGAAAGGATTGGCCTGAAACGCCGTTCCCGATGCCGCCCGTTCTTCAAAACATATTCGCCCTCCCCCTGCGCGGGCTGACATGGCTTGGCGGCCAGGGCACCCGCGCGGTGGCCGCCGTCGTGTTCATCGCGCTCGCGGTACCGCCGCTCGGGGCGTTGTTGCGCCCCTACGTCACCGAGGCGATCTTCGTTCTGCTTTGCATCTCCTTCATGCGGGTCGATCTCGCCGCGCTCACCGGCCATCTGCGCCGGCCGGCGCTGGTCGCGACCGCGACCGTCTGGACCATGATCGGCGTGCCTGTGATCATCGGGCTGATCGTCCATGTCACCGGGCTCACGGCGCGCGCGCCCGACCTTGCCCTGGCGTTGATGCTGCAGAGCATGGCCTCGCCGATGATGGCCGCACCGGCGCTGGCGGCGCTGATGGGCCTCGACGCCACGCTGGTGCTGGTCACGCTGGTGAGCGCGACGGCGCTGGTACCGTTCACGGCATCGCTGTTCGCAAGCCTGTTCCTCGACGGCATGCTCAGCATCTCGCCGCCTGCGCTGGGCTTGAAGCTGCTCGGCATCCTCGCCGCATCGCTGCTGGCCGCCACCGTGATCCGACAGATCTTCGGCGCGGCCGCGATCCAGCGCCACAGGCAGCCGATCGACGGCTTCAACATCGTCATCCTGCTGGTCTTCGCGACCGCAATCATGGGCGACGTCGCGAGCGATCTCGTCACCCGGCCGGTCTCCACCATCGGCTTCGCAGCTCTCGCCTTCGCGATCTATTTCACGCTGCTCGCCGTCACCACGCTGCTGTTCCGCCGCATCGGCTATGAGCGCGCGCTGGCGCTCGGGCTGATGGTGTCACAGCGCAATCTGGGCCTGATGCTCGCCGCGACTGCCGGCGCGCTGCCGCCCACCACCTGGCTCTATTTCGCGATGACGCAGTTTCCCATTCACCTGGCGCCCTACATGCTGATGCCGATCGCGCGGCGCTTGACGGCGCGCGCGCAGGCCTCGGGCGCTGCGGCGACCGGCGGCAAGGCCGCATCGGGCTGAACCAATCCGCAAGCCTTGCCAACACGCAAGTCATGTCCGCTCTGCCATCGCGAGGCCGCTGGTGACCAGGCGAATGTCCCTCACGCAGCGCGCCAATGTCCCTTGTGAATATCAAACTTCACGGCGCCTTCGTCACGCATCTTCAACAGGAGCGATTGGCAGTCGTCCTGATTCTTGATGTTCACGCGCTTCATGACTTCGAAGGTCTTCAGAGGTTTTTCGCGAAGGGCAATCAGAATCTTTTCTCGATCGGTCATTGGGGTTCCTTGCATCGGATCGGCGACGGTACGTGTTGTACACATCGTCTACAACGGGTGCATTCGCTTGACGAGGTCCGTTCCGGCTCCAAAAGGGGAAATGCCGCGCAATATGCAAGTCTGCTCAAATATCCAAGTGTGCTCACCTGCTCAAGCGGGCTCTCCAACTCGATCAATTCTCCCTACCCGGCCCTTGCCGCGCGCCGCAGCGCTTGCGGCGGCTGGCCGAAGGCGCGGATGAAGGCGCGCCGCATGCGCTCGGGATCGCGGAAACCGGTTGTCTCCGCGACGAGTTCGATCGCCTCGCGCGAGGACTGCACGCGCTCGCGCGCGACCTCGATGCGCAAGCGCTCGATGGCCTTCGAGGGCGTCGTGCCGGTCTCGGCGGCAAAGGCGCGGGCAAAATGCCGCGCGCTCATGCCGGCACGGTCGGCGAGATCTTCGACAGTCAAGCGAGCGTCGAGGTTCTCGCGCGCCCAGGACAGCAGCGCACCGAAGCGGCCGTTCGGCGTCTTCAATTCCAGAAGTGACGAGAACTGCGACTGGCCGCCGCTGCGGCGATGATACAGCACGAGCTGCCGCGCCGTGTCCTGCGCGATCTGCTCGCCGTGATCCTCCGTTACCATCGCGAGCGCAAGGTCGATGCCGGCCGTGATGCCGGCCGACGTCCACACATTGCCGTCGCGGGTGAAAATCTGGTCCGGCTCGAACTTCACCTTGGGATAGCGCGCGACGAAATCCCGCGTGCGTCCCCAATGCGTGGTGGCGCGGCGGCCGTCGAGCAGGCCTGCTTCGGCGAGCACATAGGCGCCCGAGCAGACGCTCGCGACCCGCACGCCGCGCCGCGCCAGCCGCTGCACGAAGGCGCGCGTGACCTCGCAGCGCGCGGCATCCGTCACGCCCGCGCCTCCCGCCACGACCAGCGTCGTGATCGCATTGGCCGACTTGAAGTCGCGCGCCATCATCTCCACGCCCGACGAGCTGCGCACCGGCCCCGCGCTCACCGCCAGCACGCGGATCCCGGTCGTCGTCTTGCCCGTGCAGCGCGCCGCGATCTCGAACACGGAGATCGGGCCGGCCGCATCGAGCAACTGGAAGTCCGGGAAGATCAGGATGCCGATCATGGTCATGTCCGAAAGCGAGGGAAATACGCCATTCTGGACGGAAAGGCATCATGAGAGGCTGCTTCCGTCAAGCTCATAATTGGAGGCTCTCATGTCGTCCCCGCTCCAGATCGGTCTCTTGGTGTTTCCGCGCGTCACCCAGCTCGATTTCACGGGCCCCTTGCAGGTGTTCTCCTCCGTGCCCGGCGCAAAACTGCATTTGATCTGGAAACGGGTCGAGCCGGTGCCGAGCGATTCCGTGCTGACGCTGACGCCGACCACGACATTCGCCGACTGCCCGCAGCTCGACGTGATCTGCGTGCCCGGCGGCGGCGGCACCAACGATCTGCTCAATGACGAGGAGGTGCTCGGTTTCCTGCGCCGGCAGGCCGAGGGTGCCAAATACGTCACCTCGGTCTGCACGGGATCGCTGGCTCTCGGCGCCGCCGGCCTCTTGAAGGGCTATCGCACCGCCACGCATTGGAGCGCGATGGAGATGCTCGCTCAGTTCGGCGCGACGCCGACCAAGACGCGCGTCTGCGTCGACCGCAACCGCATCACCGGCGGCGGCGTCACCGCGGGAATCGATTTCGCGCTGACCCTGGTGTCGATCATGGTCGATCGCACCACCGCGGAGGCGATCCAGCTTCAGCTCGAATACAATCCGGCCCCGCCGTTCAATGCAGGCTCGCCGGATACCGCGCCGGCGGAGGTGCTGGCATTACTAAAAGAGCGCGGCGCGCAGGGTCAGGCGCGCCGGCTAGAGGCGGTGAAGCGTGCGGCCGAGCGGATGACCTAGTCTCCACTCTCGTGTCCCGGACGCGATGCATCGCGTAGCGGTGCCGCGCAGCGTCCGGGGCACGCGAAATCCAGTCGTCCCTCTATCAAAGAAAAAGGCCGCCCGGTTTCCCGAGCGGCCTTTCCTGTCTTACGGCGGCTGCACATTTCATCGGGCGATTTCGGAGCTTCCAGACCGGGGGCCTATCTCCCGATCGAGTCCTGGTCGGCGGCCGCTGCATTTCGGGACAGTCGCGAACTGTTGCCCGAACCGAACGCGATGGTCTCCCATCTCCGTAAGATGCGACCATTGAGCCGCATCGCCCGCGTGGCTGCAACGCCCGCGCAGGACTCATCCCCGCTGTTCCCGTTGTCCACAGCAAAGCGAGGCGGATGCGGGTGCATCCACCCCCACGACAAGGGTTGAGACGGGAATCGGAAGGCTAGCTCGGCGTCCAGGGCTGATAGTCGCCGGTCGCCTTCGGCCGCTTGCCGCTGGCGAGCGTCGAGCCCGCGGGACGGTAGGCGTTGGCCGTGCCGGTGAGATTGGGCTGGTGCGGCTTTTCCCATTCGCGCGGCTGGTAGTTGTCCTGCGTCGGCGGCACGTCGACGGTGTGATGCATCCAGCCGTGCCAGGACGGCGGGATACGGCTGGCCTCGGCGTAGCCGTTATAGACCACCCAGCGGCGCTCGAAGCCGAGCACCGGGTCGATCGCCCCGCCGCGGGTGCGATAATAGAGGTTGCCCTGCTCGTCCTGGCCGACCAGCTCGCCGTAGCGCTTGGTCCAGAGTTGGGTGCCAAACGTCTGGCCATTCCACCAGGTGAAAAACTTGAGGAAGAACTGTTTCATGCGGCAAGGGCCCTGCTTCGTCGGGTCCTGATGCCATCCGGACGGCGAAATGTCCAGTTCGGCGCGGGCGGCAATGCCCCGCTGCAGATGCGGTCCCCGGCACGGAACGCTGCCGCAAATCGGACGCGATCCGTTCATGCCGGATACAGCGTCGCCATGAGAACTTTTCGTCGCACGCAAACCCCCGTGATCCCAGGAACTCCGGCCCTTTCATCGGGTTTGCTTCCGGGAAAAGGAGTTTTGATCATGAAAAGTCTGAAAGTCTTGAGCACGGCTGCGGCAGTGGCATTGGTTATCCCGTTGGCGACGCCGAGCTTTGCCCAAAGTCGGGCCGCAGCGGTCGGCGGCGGCGGAGCACACTTTGGTGGCGGCGGCGGCGGAGCACACTTCGGTGGCGGCGGCGGCGGAGCACACTTCGGCGGCGGCGGCGGCGGGGCACATTTCGGTGGCGGCGGCGCCCGCATGGGCGGGGGCAACTTCGGCGGCAACTTCGGCGGCGCGCGGATCGGCGGCGGCGGCGGCAATTTCGCGGCCGGCGCAGCAGTACGTCCGGGCGGTGGCAGCTTCGCAGCCGGCACGGTGAGCCGACAGGCCTTCTCGCCGTCCTACAGCGGTACACGCAGCGTCGCGACTGCGGGCAACTGGCAGGGTGGTAGCGGCAATTGGAGTGGTCGTCACTGGCATCATCGTCACGGCGGCGGCTTTTGGCCCGGGTTCGCGGCCGGCGCTGCGATCGGCGGCCTCGGCTCGTACGCCTATTACGGCGGCGGGTATTACGACGACCCCTACTATTACGGCGACAGCTACTATGATGAACCGACAGTGGCCGTGGTCCCCGATGGCGGCGGCGACTCCGCGGCCTACTGCGCGCAGCGCTACAAGTCCTACGATCCGGCGTCCGGCACCTATCTGGGCTATGACGGCCAGCGTCATCCCTGCCCGTAACACGACCTGAAACACTTGAAGAAGAAGGCGTCGCAGCGATGCGGCGCCTTTTTCATTCAGGCGCCTCACCTGTTTCGCTCGCCTCGTATTCGTCATCGGCAAGTGTCGCGTACAATCGATGCGAGCGGACCTTTATTCACCGCACCGTGCATATCTACCCTCATCCAATCCCAAATTGACCCGACGCGCGATTCACCTGTATCAACTTGGCTGTGGGGACTTCGATGACTGGGAAGTGTCATGCCGCGCATTCTCGTGGTTGATGACGATCCGATGGTCGGCGCGACCATCGAGGTCCTCCTCCAACGTCAGGGCTTCGACGTCACGTTGACTGATGGCGGAGAAACGGGTTTGGCTGCGCTCGAAACACAGAATTTCGACGTGATGCTGGTCGACATCTTCATGCCGCATATGCGCGGCTTCGAGTCCATTCGCATCTTTCACGAGCGCGCGCCGGCGGTTCCGCTAATCGCGATGTCCGGCTACGCCTTCGCATCATCCGCCTCGCCCTCTCCCGACTTCCTCCGGATGGCGCTGGAGCTTGGCGCGACCCGCTGCCTGCGCAAGCCGTTCACGCCGGACGCGCTGCTGACCACGATCCGGGAATGCATCGCCGTGCCGGGCGATGGCTCGCAGCCGAAGGACAAGAAAGAAGTCCCTTGATCCCAACGCAGCGCGTCATTCTCGGTGCTGGACTTGCCATCCTCCTGATCATCACCGCGGCCTCGATCGGCCTCGACGTCAAGTCACGGTCCGATGCGGCCTGGGTCAATCACACCGTCGAGGTGCTGAAGAAGATCTCCGACCTGCGCGTGCTGATGCGCAGTGCCGAGAGCGCCGCACGTGGCTACGAGATCTATCGCAACCCGAGCTTCAGCGAAGAATTCCAGGCGGTGCACGCCCGGATCGCACCGGCACTCGCCGATCTCAAGCGCAGCGTGCGCGACACTCCCGAACATGTCGCGCTGCTCGAGGGCACCGAGCCGCTGGCGCTGCGCCGGATCGAGATCGCCGCCGAAGTGATGCGCCTGCGCGCCGGAAACGATCAGGCCGGCATTGCCGCAGTCCAGGGCAAGGGCGAGGGCCGTGGCCTCATGGACACGGTGATGGGCAATTTCGATCATTTGAGCGCAGAGGAAGAACGATTGCTCGCGGCGCGCTCCCAGGATTCGCGCCGCACCGGCATCGTGCTGCTCGGCATCGACGTCGCCGGCGCGTTGGTGATCCTGCTGCTGGTCGTGATGATGATGCGCGAGAGCCGGCGCAGTGAGGGCGCACTCAAGAGCACGCTAATGGAGACCACGGCCGCCAAGCAGCAGCTCGAGGCCGCCGTGGCCGAGCGCACCGAGCATCTGGTCACCGCGCATGACGAGCTGCGCCTCTCGGTCAACGTGCTCCAGAGCACCTTTCACAGCATGGCGGAGGCGGTGCTGGTCATCGATGCCGAGGGCAATGTCCTTCTGTCCAATCCCGCCGCCGAGCGCATGCTGCTGCACCGGACCGGCATGAACCTGCGCAATCTGCGCGCGATGTCCACCGTGCTTCACGGCGACGGCCTCACCCCGCTCAAGCCCGACGAGCTGCCGTCGGCACGCGTGCTGCGCGGCGAGCCGTTCGAGAACATGGAGATGATCGTCCGCCCGCACAGCGGCAATGCTCCCCGTCATCTCATGATCAGCGGCCGGCCGATGCTGGACGGGAAAGGCAACGTCTCCGGCGCGGTGCTGGTCTATCACGACGCGACCACCTCGCGCGAGACCGAGCGGCAATTGTACCAGTCGCAGAAGCTGGATGCCATCGGCAAGCTCACCGGCGGCGTCGCGCACGACTTCAACAACATGCTGACCGTGATCTCCGGCAATACCGAGACTCTGGTGGCGAGCCTGAAGCAGCAGCCCGAGCTCCAGCGCGTGGCACGCCTGATCGACGAGGCCGCCGAGCGCTGCGCCGAGCTGATTCAGCATCTGCTCGCCTTCGCGCGCAGGCAGCCGCTGCAGCCGCGCAACGTCGAGATCAACGCCGCGGTCGCGGACATCGCGAAACTCCTGCGCCCCACCCTCGGCGAGCAGATCGAGATCGAGACCGTGCTCGAACAGGGGCAGATGACCGCGCACATCGATCCGTCCCGCCTCACCAATGCCCTGCTCAACATGGCCATCAACGCCCGCGACGCCATGCCGAACGGCGGCAAGCTGCTGCTCGAGGCCCACCGCGTCGTGCTCGACCAGGCCTATGCGCAAAGCAATCCCGACGTGCGGCCCGGCCCTTACGTGATGCTCGCCGTCAGCGACACCGGCACCGGCATGCCGGCCGAGGTGCAGCAGCAGGCGTTCGAGCCGTTCTTCACCACCAAGGAGGTCGGCAAGGGAAGCGGCCTCGGCCTTTCCATGGTCTACGGCTTCGTCAAGCAATCCGGCGGCCACATCAAGATCTACAGCGAGGAAGGCCACGGCACCACGATCAAGCTCTATCTGCCGCCGGGCGAAGGCATGACCGAGCCAGTCACCTCTGCCGCACCGCCGGCCGAGGGTGGCGCCGAGACCATTTTTGTGGTCGAGGATGATCCGCTGGTGCGCAACTTCGTCACCGTGCAGCTCCAGAGCCTCGGCTACCAGACCGTCGCCGCGCCCGACGGCAAGGCCGCGCTGGAGTTGATCCGGGCCGGCCAGCCGTTCGATCTGCTGTTCACCGACGTCGTCATCCCCGGCGGCATGAGCGGACGCGACCTCGCCGACAAGGTGGCGACGATCCGCCCCGGCGTGAAGGTGCTCTACACTTCCGGCTATACCGACAACGCCATCGTCCACCACGGCAAGCTCGACGACGGCGTGATGCTGCTGACAAAACCCTACCGCCGCAACCAGCTCGCCGCGATGATCCGCAAGGCGCTCGGACACATGCCCACCGGCTAGCGTTTCTGCTTGGCGATATGTCCAATGGCGTTGCAGATGATCCGCGCTGCGCAGATCGCCCCAATATTCTGCGGATCACGCTCCGGCACCAATTCGACCAGATCAAGACCGACAATTCTGGCCTTCGAGGCGACGCCCGCGATCAGGTCTATGACGTCGAAATAGGACAAGCCGCCAGGCTGCGGCAGCAGCACGCCGGGAATGACGGACGGATCCAGGCCGTCGCAATCGATCGTGATCAGGCAGTTCGCGCTGTCCTCGATTGCACTCAGGACGGCTTGAACGCCCCGGCTTTTGACGTCTCGTGCTGTAAAAATCCTGGAGCCCCAGTTCCGCGCGCAACTGAGCTCCTGCAGGCCCGAGCCACCGATACCCCTTAAACCGACCTGCACAATGCGTTCGACCCAAGGCAACTCGCTGGCGCGCCGCATCGTGCTGGAAAACGTATGTGCTGAGCCGTCGCGCTGGTCCTTCCAATCCAGATGCGCGTCGATCTGCAGGATCGTCAGCTTGCCCGTGTCTTCGAACGCCTCGAAGAACGGTATGGGGACAGAATCATCTCCGCCGAGCAGCATGGGTACCGCGCCGGACTTCAGGATCTTCCTGGTGGCGGTCCTGATTGCATTCCGGTTTTGCTCGGGGGCCTCGGGTGACGTGGCAAGATCGCCGCCATCGACGACCCGGATTTGCTCCGGGTCGAGCAGGATTCCGTCTTGGTCGAAATCCCACCTGGCAAGGTCGGTCTGATAAACGCGCAAAGCATTGCGAATGGCCGCTGGGCCATTCGCGGCATGGCTGGTCCTGCCCCTCACATGCGGCGTGGCGTCGGCAGCTCCGAAGATGACGATGTCGGCTTCGCCTAGAGGCTGGGCAAGGTCGCACGCCGCGACGCCGAGGAATGTGTTGCGGTCGCTCGCCATAGCCGTCTCGCTGGAGGCACTCAGTCCGGCCGACAGAGCCAATCCGCAACGCCTCCGCGAGTTCCTGACCTGCTCTTGGCCTGCCGCCGAGCCGAGCGGTCGAAGCCGCTCTCGCCGAGGACGTGACCTCATAAACGTCGGCTTACCAAGGCAAAGCGGAAGCTCCCACCTTCGGCGTGGTCGGCGGCTTGTGACCACAGCGGACTCCAGCGCGTCGAGCTTCCCCTGAGGGAGTTGACGAGTGGGCGGGCCGCTTTCTTCTGGAACGAAATTAAATTGATTTAATTCAGTTATTGTGATTTAATTTTTAGGCTTATCTCTGGACGGAGAAACGCATGCCAGATCAGGACGACCGTCGCGAGTTCTTAAGAACCTGCGGAAAGTTCGCGGCGGTGACACCTCCAGCCATCACCCTACTCCTGTCGACATCCCTTACATCGGATGCGATCGCGAAGTCGGGCGCAGGCGCGGTCCACGAGGACCATCACCATCACGGCAACAACGGCTGGGGCAACGGCGGCGGAGACGGCAGCCCCAACGGCAAGGACGATAGAGGCCGCTGAGACGACGACACACGGCCTCCGGAAGGAGACACAATGCAGACCAGGCGCCGCGACGTAGATTGGCATTTCGCCAGCTTCGTTGTTTCGATGATCTGGCTCGCGATTGTTGCTGCCGCTCTTCTTGCAGTGCTCTTCCGAGGGCACCCTTGAGGAGTTATGAAGTACATTTTCATCGCGGTCGGCTGCTGGCTGCTGCTGAACCTGCTCTTCGTTGTGCTAGTCACGCCGCCGCGTAGTCGCCGGCCGCGACAGCTTGCTCGCACGATTCATGCGGTCAAGAAATTCATTATGAGCAGACGGCAGCCCCCCACCTGATGAGGGCAGTGACGCGCTGCAAAAAAAACGACAGTAAGGCTGGCTGTTTATTTCCAGCGACGCCGCACCGCAGTTCGCTGTATCGTGCCGTTCCGTTTTTTCCAACAGCGGATTTGATTGCCATGCACCACATCCAGAGTACGCATATTGCCGCGATACTGAAACTGACCGCCCAGCAGCTTGAAGCACTTCGCACCCGCCCAGAGATCCAAAAGGAATATTCCGAAATCCTCGTTTTGAGAGAGAAAATAAAACTGGCGACCGATCTGAAGAAGGCTCGCCGGCAGCTCCTTACTCGGTCCCTGCCAAGCGCCTGAAGGGAGAGAACTCCACCCGTGCCTTGCGCTGTGAGGCTCGAGCAAGGAGCTGCTCGTTGGCATTCCCGCTTGTGGACCCGAAGCGGACATCTTAGCAGCGCCGCACGGCATATCCCGTCGCTGTGGCAGCGCAAACAATACTTCCCGAATGCTGATAGCGCCTTGTCGGTTATCTCCCTCACAACCGATGTTTTGTTTTGCGAAAGCCCTCGATGTTCTTGCCAAATTCATCCGAGAGCGATTTCTTTTGGCTTCCGTACGCGGCAGATTTCCGGGTGTAAGCGCAAGTAGTCGCGAAACAGCAGGAAATCTCTCCAGCGTGGATTGCATTGCTCCATGATGTGAAGATGGTGTGTCCAGGGTCCAGGCATCCTCTTCCGAAAAAACAGTTCACCAGGTAACCATGCTTCGTACTCGGGGATGTAGGTGTATCCGAGTTGCGCGAATGGCCTCACAAACGTGGACTTCGCGCGCAACAAGTGCGGGAGGCCGACCAAGATGTCCATAATCGGTTTGGCCGAGAGGCCGGACACAGACGTACTGCCCATGTGTTCGATCTTGAGCGCCGGACCGACCACAAATCGCAAGCGACGGCACTCCTGCTGGAAACGAACCGGCCAGTCGGGGTCATAGTCACGCACCTCGATGGCGCCCCTCCATACTTCTCCATTCTGTCCCCTCGCTGGAAGCTACCCTTCTCAAACGGCCCTGTTGGAACAGACCACCGTTCCTGCATGTGATCGGACTCACTGCAATGCGCGGCATCTCCCGATATACGGGTCAGCTTTTGGCGCTTCAGCGACGTCGTGGGCGCACCATATTGAGGTCCACCCAGCGAGGCATGGCGGAGTAGATTTGCTCAGGTGGAGTTCTTCGCACTTTGACCCATAAGCGACATGGGTGGATTGAAAATCCTTGCAGTGCAATAGGCCGTGCGGCATCGGATGGCTCGCGAGGACCGGGCGAAGCTGATAGATTGCCATCGTCAGGAGCTGATCGATGACATCCATTGACGAGCGTCTTCTCGAAAGCAAGATGACGCAGATCGAGCAGGCCCGCACTTGGAGCCCGCGCGTAATCTCCAAGTTCGAAACGCTGATTCGCAGTGGTGACGAGGTCAGCCTGTACCGCGCCAATCCGCTGGCGTTCGCCCGTGATCGCAGTGTGGCTGAGCCGGAGTCGATCGATCTGTTTCTCCATGCCGCTCGCGCCGGGCTGGTCGACATGCATTGGGACATTCTCTGCCCCCACTCGGGTCTGGTGCTGGAAAGCTTCGGGAGGCTCCGTGCGCTCCGGAGCCATTTCGTCTGCGGGCTTTGCGATATCGAGGGTCACACCGAACTCGACGACTTCATCGAAGTGTCCTTCTCCGTCTCGCCGCAAATTCGGCACCTCGCCTTGTATGACGTCGACAATCTCTCGATCGAAGATCTGCACTGGAAGCTCAAGTTCGCCAACAGCGGACGGCTGCCCGGCGGACAGACTCGATTTGTCGATGTCTTGCGCGGTTTCGTTCGCGGAATGACTTATCTGCCGTCCGGTCTGACAACGACGCTGCAGACCGATATTGGGCCGGGCGCGGTCTCAGGCGTCAACGTCCAGACCCAGGCGGGCTTTACGCTCCCGGTCGCGCTCGATCCCACTGCCGTGCAGATGCCGAATACTCCGACGATCGTTCGTGCCACCTATGACGGGCAGCGGTTCACGCCCGCCGTTTCGGCCGTGCCGTCGGGGCCTGTGATCTTCGAGATCAGCAACACCGGCCCTAAGCGCGGTTCGCTGCTCCTGATCAACTGGCCACCTGAAATCTTGGAAATGCCAGAGAAGCCGACCCTCGAATTCGATCCCTACGTCTCGGGCGGGATGCTGCTGACGCGTCAGACGTTCCGCAAGCTCTTCCGCTCAGAGCGCGTAGATGAGGAGGAGGGCCTCGGCGTTCGGCAGGTGACGTTCCTGTTCACGGACCTGAAGGGTTCGACCGCGCTCTACGAGCGCCTCGGGGATCTTAATGCCTATGCTCTCGTCCGCGAACATTTCGCTCTCCTCGACGCAATTGCCCATCGGCATGCCGGTGCCATCGTGAAGACCATCGGCGACGCCGTCATGGCTGCGTTTTGCCGGCCGGTGGATGCCGTGGAGGCAGCGCTGCACATTCTGCGGGACATCGGAGAGTTCAACTCCAAGCACGGCCAGCCCGCCGTCGTTCTCAAAATGGGGGCACATTGCGGTCCTTCCATCGCCGTGACCCTCAACGAGAATCTCGACTATTTCGGCCAGACCGTGAATATTGCCGCGCGGGTGCAATCATTCGCCGACGCCGGCGAAATCTGTCTCACTGAAGCACTCTACACCGCGCCCGCTGTTCGCCAGCTGCTGGCGGGCCACCATGTCGAGGAGTTCGAGGCGCCGCTGCGCGGCGTCGAAGGCGAGGCGCGAGTCTACCGGGTCACCGGCCGATTGTAGCCTAGGCTCTGCGGCAGTCCGCACTAGCGTAGTGATCGAAATGTATTTCCGACATCTGGCCGCCGCGAGGCGGCTTTTCTTGGACACGGCAAGAGCAAAGGAGTCTGTTCGTGGCCCAGAGCTGACCTGCCCTGCGCAGCCGGTCGAGGACCGCTTGTGACCCAAAGCAGCCTTTAAAGCGGCTCGAAAATCATCTGCCAGCCCTTTCGGGTGTCCATGTATTCGCGAACCAGCTTGATCCGCTCGCCGGAAAGGACAAAAGCGAAGCAATAGTCATTCTCGTAGGGCTTGCCTCCTGGAAGAGTGGCTCGCATTCGCTCCTCGACGATCACAGTATCGCCATCGGCATGAATGCCCCGAAACGAGATGTCGACGTTCGAGAACAGATGATGCATTTCCGAGGCAATAAACTGTGCGATTTGGTCCGGTCCAATCATGTGGTCGGTGTGTTTGAGAGCGACCGCCGTGGCATTTCCAGCCGGTGCGATCCATTCGGCATCGGGAGTAAACAGCTCCGCGATCAACTGCGCATCACGGGTTTTAAAAGTCTTCCAGGCATTGATGACGATCTCTTTAGGATTCGTGCTGTTCATTTTTGCTTCTCCAAGTGCTCAGCGAAGTTGGACCTTCTCTATAAGAAGGGCGCACCGATATCGCTGGCCGGAATCGGACCTGATCATCTCAGGGCTATTCTTCTGGCTGCGGCCTGCGGTAAAATGAGTCATGCTCAGTTTTGAGGTATGCAACACCGCGCGCTTGCAGCGCGATCCCCGCTATGACGGCCGTTTCTACACGGCAGTGAAGACCACGGGAATCTACTGCCGCCCGGTTTGCCCGGTGAAGCAGCCGTTGACCCGTAACGTGACCTACTATCAAACTGCAGCGGCCGCCGAGGCCGCGGGGTACCGACCTTGCCTGCGTTGCCGTCCGGAGACCGCGCCCTTCTGTGCTGCCTGGAATGGCACGCGTTCGACAGTCGCGCGGGCCTTGAAATTGATCGATGGTGGCGCCTTGGATGACGCTTCGGTTGCCGCACTGGCCGATCGGCTCGGGGTAAGCTCGCGCCACCTTGCGCGTCTGTTCGAACGGTACGTCGGGGCCAGCCCCCAACAGGTCGCGAAGACCAGGCGTGTACAGAGGGCGAAGCGCCTACTTGACGAGACGACTGAACCACTGGCCCAGATCGCCTACCGAGCTGGCTTTGGCAGCGTGCGCCGATTCAACGCCGTCTTTCGCGAACTCTATGGGCGCTCGCCCTCCAGCATTCGCCACCGCCGCAGAGTATTCGCCTGAGGTCGGGCATCCCAACGTTGGTCCGCTGTTGGACCCATTGCGGACTAACTGGTCTCGCGCGGTTGTGTTGAAGCTGCTAGACACGTGAAGTGTCGCTGTTCTTACTCTTTTTTGGACTTTCACTGCTGGGCATTGCCGGATGGGGATTTCAATCCATCGTGGCAGAGCTAGATAGGTCGTGCCTCCCCCGGACGGACGCAATTTCTCGCAAGTTTCAGGTTGAGGCGTTTATCTGGGGGGACCGCGCGCCGTTGGCGCTGAGGCGTCGGTATATCGCAACACAAGCCTGCGCGGTCCCGGCGCTCCTTTGCCTGGCGGCTCTCGTGTGGCTCAACGAGCCGCGCCGCGATGTCCGCGCTTTGGGGGTGATCGCGTTCTGTTTCGTGTCGTTTGTCGTGGCCGCTTCCTTGGCCTGGAAGACTGCCCGAAGCAGCGGCACAAAATTATCCTGACGGAGGCAACAATGCGTGGCCTGATCTACATTTGGGGCGCGGGAATACCGCTTCTGGTCGGGCTTGAGATATATCTCGCTACGAACGCTCTCCGAAACCTCGCTCCCGGGGTAGAAAGAAAAGACGTAGTATTTCTGAGAAGGTTTGCAGATGGCGGCAGCCCTCCAGGAGGTTGCTCCCCGAAGTATGGCGGACCAGATTTGCTCAGTTGAGTTCTTCGTATGCTGACCCGAAGCGGATGTTGTACTGTTTGCCAATGGCGAGGTGCTTTGGTCCCCCCATCGGACCACGTACGATGGCGCCCGACCCATGAATGATCACCGAAAGATCAAAGTCTTTTTTGAAGTGTTGGGACGGCTCCTGTCGCGAGTTGGGTCTCAAGCGCTGGCCCGTATTGGCGCCGAGTTGGGACCTAAGGAAAAAGTCACGCTGACCAATGGGCTGTACTTCCGCGTCGAACGGTCTGGTTTGACCCCTTGTGTCGGTCGGCGCTGGTGAGTGTCAATCGATGAAGCTTTCGGTCGATGAAGCAAAGCAGATATTCTCATCGATCGAGTCCGCGTGCACCAGTCGCGATGTTGTCAAGGTCCGGGCCGGAGAGCTATCTTGGACGACCGATGCTCGGCCGAAATCCAATCCTGAAAAGGTGGTTATCAGGTTCACAGGACCGCTGGGATTCACACGCACGGACGCCAGGCGTAAAGATGTTGCAGCAGCGGTCGTAGAGTTCGCCAACCGATTTGGGTAGAGACAATCCCCCGCAAGGCAGGTCGGCTCTTGGCGCATCTGCGAGCTCGGAGACCTTCCGCTCTCCGGCCGATGTTGACGATGAACCGGAAGTCCAGGCGGCCAGCCGCTCATGAATATACGCCCTACCGCGTCGCCAGCACCACGGCCGCCAGCGTGAACACCAGCGCGGCAATCTGCCCTGCCCCCAGCGGCTCGTGGAGCGCGATCGCGGACGCCACGACGCCGATGACGGGCACCGCCATGGTGCCGATCGCGGCGACGGAGGCCGGCAGGCGCGCAAGGGCAGCGAACCAGCTGACATAGGCGATGCAGAACTGCACCACGGTCGAATAGACCAGGAGCCACCAGCCGACCGGCGTCACCAGTTCCAGATGCGTGGTCTCGATGGCGAGGCCGATGATAGTGATCGGCAGGCAGCCGATCCCGATCTGCCAGGCCGCGGCCGTGATCGGCGGCAGGCGGATCGGGTACTTCTTCGAAAACACCGTGCCGGCGGCGAAGCCGAGCGCGCCGCACAGCGCCATAACGATGCCCGGCAGCTTGTCCGCAGTGGCGGCAAAGCCGTTGCCGCCCATGATCGAGGCCAGGCCGGCAAAGGCCATCACCAGCGCGATGGTGCGCAACAAGGTCGGCCGCTCGCCGAGCACCGGCCAGGCGATCAGCGAGGCCCAGACCGGCATGGTGTAGGCGATCAGCGCCGCTTCGCTCGCCGGCAGCCACAGCAGTGCCAGACCCATCAGCACCATCCAGCCGGTGACGTTGAGGATCGCGGCGGTCACGAGGCGCGGCCAGATCGCGCGCGGGACGCTGAGGCTGTCAGCGCGGATCAGTGCCAGCGCCGCCAGCAGCACCGCGCCGAGCACGCCCGTCGCCCCGCGCAAGGTCAGCGGCGGCAGCTCGGAGAGCAGGAATTTCGTCACCGGCCAATTGAAACCCCAGCCCACCGAGGTGATGGCGAGGAATATCAGGCCGGTCGGGGCGATGCGCGCTCGCAGCACCGGCCGAGTCGAATCAAGCATGTGGGTAGTCCGGCAAAATCGAGGGCAGCTTGGCGCGGATTCGCGCCTCCCACCACCACCCCGGCGGGCATGCCTGCCCTCACCTTCCGTAGCCCTACGTGAGTCCCCCCGAGGCAAGCCCGCGATTCAAAAATATACCTGCCCTGTGAACAGCGGGGTGAAGCCTCAGCGGCACCCCAAGATGCAAATTTTTTCGGTTGGGAATCCCTGAGGACTCACTGATACTTGGCTCAACAACAGGCGCGGGCCTGCCCCCTGTTATCCCCCATCATCCACCATATTTAGTATTTGATTCAGGAACTCGCACTAGTTCTTGACGGGCGTAACGGAGAGTCCTAGTTTTCGATCCGTTCGGCGCGAGTGTGTTTGCGTCCCGCCGGCACTCCCCCAAAGGGTCTGCAAAACAGCACTCCGCCAAGCCAGACAAGGGCAGCGGGATACGGGCTTGTCTGCCCGGCGAGAGCGGACTTTTCGGGCGCCTGAACGGGCTGGAAACAGGCCCGGATGGCAATGGTTGAAGACGTGACGTTGTGGGGCGTTGAACGCATGTCGGGCTCATCCCTTTGGGGCGGATGGGTCTGGACGTGCCGGCGGATGATCGGTGCGCGCATCGAGCAATCGCGTCGGGAGAAAACGGGCCGGGTCTACCGGCTGAGCTGCGATGCCAAGGGCCAGGCGGCCTCGAGCACCGCGAAATGAAATGATGACCCGGCACGCCTGAACGGAGGCGGTCCGGTCAAAGATAGGACGGGGCAAGACCATGCGGATTGAGCGGCGCCACACCACTTCGGGACAGTCACCTTACGCCGGCATCGATTTCCGGCTGACCACGTCGGAGATCAGGAATCCCGACGGCTCGGTCGTGTTCAAGCTCGACAATGTCGAGGTGCCGACCGCGTGGTCGCAGGTCGCCTCCGACGTCCTCGCCCAGAAGTACTTCCGCAAGGCCGGCGTTGCCGCGCGCCTGAAGAAGGTCGAGGAAGAGTCCGTCCCCTCCTTCCTGTGGCGCTCCGTGCCCGACACCGAGGCGCTCGCCCTCCTGCCCGAGAAAGAGCGCTATGTCAGCGAGCTCTCGGCCAAGCAGGTGTTCGACCGTCTCGCCGGCTGCTGGACCTATTGGGGCTGGAAGGGCAAGTACTTCTCCTCCGACGAGGACGCCCAGACCTTCTACGACGAGCTCCGCTACATGCTGACCATGCAGATGGTCGCGCCGAACTCGCCGCAATGGTTCAACACCGGTCTGCACTGGGCGTACGGCATCGACGGTCCCGGCCAGGGCCATTATTACGTCGACCCCTTTACCGGCAAGCTGACCCGATCGAAATCCTCCTACGAGCATCCGCAGCCGCATGCCTGCTTCATCCAGGGCGTCGGTGACGACCTCGTCAACGAGGGCGGCATCATGGACCTCTGGGTCCGCGAAGCGCGCCTGTTCAAATACGGCTCCGGCACCGGCTCCAACTTCTCGCGCCTGCGCGGCGAAGGCGAACGCCTCTCCGGCGGCGGCCGCTCGTCCGGCCTGATGAGCTTCCTCAAGATCGGCGACCGCGCCGCGGGCGCGATCAAGTCGGGCGGCACCACGCGCCGCGCCGCCAAGATGGTCGTCGTCGACGTCGATCACCCCGACATCGAGACCTATATCGACTGGAAGGTGAAGGAGGAGCAGAAGGTCGCCGCTCTCGTCACCGGATCCAAGATCAACCAGAAGCACCTCAAGGCGGTGCTGAAGGCCTGCGTCAATTGCGAAGGCTCGGGCGACGATTGCTTCGATCCCGAGAAGAACCCGGCGCTGCGCCGCGAGATCAAGCTGGCGCGCCGCAGCCTCGTACCCGACAACTACATCAAGCGGGTCATCCAATTTGCAAAACAGGGCTACAAGGACATCCAGTTCGACGTCTATGACACCGACTGGGATTCGGAAGCCTATCTCACGGTTTCGGGGCAGAACTCCAACAATTCGGTGTCGCTGAAGGACGACTTCCTGCGCGCGGTCGAGACCGACGGCGACTGGAATCTCGTGGGACGCACCACGAAGAAGATCACCAAGACGCTGAAGGCGCGCGACCTCTGGGAAAAAATCGGCTACGCCGCCTGGGCGTCGGCCGACCCGGGCCTGCACTTCAACACCACCATGAATGACTGGCACACCTGCAAGGCGTCCGGCGACATCCGCGCCTCCAATCCGTGCTCGGAATACATGTTCCTGGACGACACGGCGTGCAACCTCGCCTCGGCCAATCTGCTGACGTTCTACGACATCCCCTCCAAGCGTTTCGACGTCGAAGGCTACGAGCATCTCTGCCGGCTCTGGACCATCGTGCTCGAAATCTCGGTGATGATGGCGCAGTTCCCGTCGAAGTCGATCGCCGAGCTCTCCTACGAGTTCCGCACGCTCGGCCTCGGCTACGCCAATATCGGCGGCCTCTTGATGACCATGGGTCTGTCCTATGACAGCAAGGAAGGCCGCGCGATCGCCGGCGCGCTGACCGCGATCATGACCGGCATCACCTACAAGACGTCGGCCGAGATGGCGGCCGAGCTCGGCACTTTCCCGGGCTACAAGAAGAACGCCGCGCACATGCTGCGCGTGATCCGCAACCACCGCCGCGCCGCCCATGGCCAGTCCAACGGCTACGAGGGGCTCAGTGTCAATCCGGTGCCGATGGACTTGGTGTCCTGCCCGCAAGGAGACCTCGTCACCCATGCGCAAGCCGCCTGGGATGCGGCGCTCGAGCTCGGCGAGAAGCACGGCTATCGCAACGCCCAGACCACGGTGATCGCGCCGACCGGCACGATCGGCCTCGTCATGGATTGCGATACCACCGGTATCGAGCCCGACTTCGCGCTGGTGAAGTTCAAGAAGCTGGCCGGCGGCGGCTACTTCAAGATCATCAACCGCGCGGTCCCCGCCGCGTTGCGTGCGCTCGGTTATCGCGAGAGCGAGATCGCGGAGATCGAGGCCTATGCCGTCGGCCACGGCTCGCTCTCCAACGCGCCCGGCATCAACGCCTCGACGCTGAAGGCCAAGGGCTTCACGGATGAGGCCATCGCCAAGGTCGAGAAGGCGCTGCCGACCGCCTTCGACATCAAGTTCGCCTTCAACAAATGGACCTTTGGCGAAGACTTCATCCGCGACCAGCTCGGCATTGGTGCCGAGGCGATCGCGGCCCCCGGCTTCGACCTGCTCCAGGCCGTCGGCTTCACCAAACGCGAGATCGAGGCGGCCAACGTCCACATCTGCGGCGCGATGACGGTGGAAGGTGCTCCGCACCTCAAGGCCGAGCACTATCCGGTGTTCGACTGCGCCAACCCTTGCGGCAAGGTCGGCAAGCGCTATCTCTCGGTCGAGAGCCACATTCGCATGATGTCGGCGGCGCAGCCCTTCATCTCGGGTGCGATCTCCAAGACCATCAACATGCCGAACGACGCGACGGTAGAGGACTGCAAGTCCGCCTACATGCTGTCGTGGAAGCTGGCGCTCAAGGCCAACGCGCTCTATCGCGACGGCTCCAAGCTCAGCCAGCCGCTCAACTCGCAGCTCATCGCCGACGATGAGGACGAGGACGATGCGGTCGAGAGCCTCTACGACAAGCCGATGGCGGCACGCACCGCCCAGGTCTCGGAAAAGATCGTCGAGAAGCTGGTCGAGCGCATCATCGTGATGCGCGAGCGCGAGAAGATGCCGGATCGCCGCAAGGGCTACACCCAGAAGGCGGTCGTCGGCGGCCACAAGGTCTATTTGCGCACCGGCGAGTATGACGACGGCCGCATCGGCGAGATCTTCATCGACATGCACAAGGAAGGCGCGGCCCTGCGCTCCTTCATCAACAATTTCGCCATCGCGGTGTCGCTGGGTCTTCAGTACGGCGTGCCGCTCGACGAATATGTCGACGCCTTCACCTTCACCCGCTTCGAGCCGGCGGGCCCCGTGCAGGGCAACGACAGCATCAAATACGCGACCTCGATCCTCGACTACGTCTTCCGCGAGCTCGCGGTGAGCTATCTCAGCCGCTTCGACCTCGCCCATGTCGATCCCAGCGAGACCGGGTTCGACGTGCTCGGCAAGGGCGTCGAGGAAGGCAAGGAGCCTGATGATCACGGCCAGCGCGCCTCCAAGCTGGTGTCGCGCGGCCTCACCCGCTCCCGCACCGACAACCTCGTGGTGATGCGCGGCGGCTCGACCGCGGTCGCACAAGGCAACGACAGCGCACCATCAGGCGGCAGCAAGGTCACCTCGCTCGCCTCGCACGGCGCAGGCCGTGCCGGCGACGTCCTGGAAGGCGCGGTCGCGCTGAAGCAGGAAGTGACCCACGACCTCTCGCCCACCGAGAAGCTCGAAGCCCTGCAGTGGAGCAAGGCCGGCAGCGCGCAAGTCGCGGTGCCCAGCAAGGCCGAGCGCCGCGCGGAAGCCAAAGCCAAGGGCTATGAGGGCGAGATGTGCAGCGAGTGCGGCAACTTCACGCTGGTGCGGAATGGTACTTGTATGAAGTGCGATACGTGTGGAAGCACGACGGGGTGTTCGTGAGGGGCTAGACAGCTAGGATTGCTGAGCCCGGATTTGCCTCGAGCATCTACGAAGGGCGGCCAGAAGGCCGCCCTTTTTTCATTGTCGCCTTGCAACTTATGGTTTTCTATCGATAACTACTTCTGAACCTGGTTGAAATGAGCTTTGGGACACTTGGAGCCCGCGGAGGCGGCAGATCGAGGGATACAGCAGCCGTGACAAAATATGCATTTGTTGATGGTGGCTTTATCGACGCAATGGTGCGGAAGACATCCGAATATTTCGCGATCGACCTCAGTCGTAACAAAATCGATTACCGGGCAATCGCTGGCGGGCATCAAAGAACCTTTTACTACGATGCTTTGCCCGCCCAAAAGGACAATGAATCTGGCGAGGAATACGAACGACGAGTGAAACGCAAGCGAGAACAATTCGAGCTGGTTAATCGCACGCCTTTTATGCACGTTCGAGAGGGGCTGACGCGGGGACAAAACAAGACGCTGCGTCAAAAAGGCGTCGACATCTTACTCGCAATCGACGTTTTCAAACATGCAACGTCTGGCCACATGTCCGAAGCCCACATCATGACGAAGGACCTAGACTTCTTTCCACTTTTTGAAGCATTGCGGGACACCCCTGTAGCAGTGCATTTGCACTGCTATCCGGCCGAGACTTCCAGTGAATTAATGGCGTTGGCTGATGTCGTGGTGCCAGTCAATCCATTCAAGATATTGCAGTGGATGCACCACCAATCGAAGGATAGCTACGTCGAGTGGAACATCGCTTTGGGCGACGTGAATCCTCAGAAGCTATGCATGATCGGCAATTACGAAGGGCTAGACTTCTATATTTACCAGGACGACGACATGCCGTTCGTTGGTCGCGCCATGGCGTATAATCCTTCGAGCCTGATGCGCTCTAACCGATGGGAGCATATTGTCGACGCCTTTGAGGCCCGCGTCGGCAAGCGTGTCCACCTGGATCAATTGAACCGCTAACTGTAGCTCGCAGGATGGCTGGAGTGCAGCCCGTAGGATGGGTGGAGCGAAGCGATACCCATCGCCGCCAGATCGACAGAAGGGATGGGTTTCGTAAGGGCTCAACCCATCCTACGAGCTCATCAACACCCTGCCGCCGAATTGCCTTTGCGGTCGAGCCCTTCCCTCCTAAACTCTCGTCCTCACCGGCATCGGTTCCGGCGGGCCCGGTAGAAGCGGAGTCAGATTATGCCCAAACCGGAAAGCTTCCCGATCGAGAAGATCTTCGTTCCCACGAAGCAGAAGAAAGCCATCAAGCCCGAGATCGTCGGGGAGATCGCTGAAAGTATGCTGGACATCGGACAACAGGAACCCATTTCCGTCCGGCTCGACGGAGACCGCCTCGTTCTGGTCGAGGGACTGCATCGGCTCGAAGCCTGCAAGGCGCTCGGCGAGACAACCATTATCGGTGTCATCGTCCCGGCGGAGGTCGCTCAACACAAGCCGCAGCTTGCCGAACGGCCCGAAGTCGAGGCAGAGCGCCTCAAGATGGCGCGATTGAAACAGTTGCGCCTGGAGAAGGAAGCCGCGGAGGCATCGATCGCTGGCCGGAAGGGCGTCAACGGAACGGAAGCGCCGCGCACCCGTACGACGAAAGGCGTTCGCGACAATCCGAAGGCATCACCGGGCCGGACTGCGAAATCGACACCGAAAACATTGTCGGACTGGATCACGCAGCAAAAGGGCCACGGCGGTCGCTATTGATTGTTGGCTCCAGCTCGTAGGATGGGTGGAGCGAAGCGATACCCATCACCGCTCGATCGGCGAGAGATGAAGGGTTTCGTAAGGGCTCAACCCATCCTACGACCTAGAGCTCAACCCAGCCTACGCGCTATCTACGCCCGCCTCACCGTATCTCGCTCATCGACACCTTGGCGGCGATCCCGCTCAACTCGGGCTGTTGCGGTGCGAACTCCTCGTTGGACGATGAGCCTAGCGAGACGTCGACCATCCTGCGCTTGACCTGTTCGCATGTCTTGCGGACGTCTTCGGTGAACAGCGCGCATTCTTCGATGCGCTTGAAGATCTTCCGACCCTCTTCACGATACTCCGCCGCCGTTTCTCGCATGAAGGCGATCGCATCATGGACCTGGGCAGTCAGCGCCTCGCATTTTTGCGCGGCGTCGATCAACTCGGTGCCCATGGCCTCGATCTCTTTTGCAGCGGACTCATAGTCCCGAACGACCGCCTCTGCACTGAGCGCGCCGACGCGCGTCACGCCCGCGGTGTGCTCGACGTAATCAGGCAGAGCAATGGAAGCAAGAGAGCTTCCCGAGCGTATCGATGCAATGTCCTCCTCGAGCTGGACCAAGTTTACTCCGTCCCGCCTGCGCAATTGTTCGACATTTGCCATTATTGATCTCCCATACGCACCCCGAACCCTTAACAGCATCGGGTTTATTACGGGGATAAGCTCCGTTCTACTCTGATGTATCCTTGACAGCCGCAGTTTTGCCGCTTTTTCCCGATTGCCCAATTGCACGCATGGATAGATTTGTCGGCGTTCAACGTCTCCTGGTCGCGGCCGGCGAAGATGGCACGTGCGCCTCGCTAGAAGTCGACCTGTCGAGCAACAGACGCGCCAATACGCACGGTGAAGCGAGCACAGCTCGGATCGCGTGTGTGCGGGCCCGGAACTCGGATCACCTCTCCCCACTCGGAGAGAGGTGCTCCGCGCACAGCCGACCGACGGTGCTCTGGCCGCTGCGCAAAGACCGGCTACAAGACCGGCTAGTAGCAGGGCGGGTAAGGTTCGTAGCCGCAGCGGCGATAGCCGCCGTAGGCTCCGTAAGCTCCGTAAGCTGCCGCACCAACCGCAGCAGCTCCGACGCCTACGGCAACTCCGCGGCGCACGGCTGCACCACGATAGACGCCACCGCGATAGACACCGCCGTGATGAACACCAACCCGACCAACCCCGACGCCTCTTCGATAGGCGAAGGCGTCAGTCGAAACAGTCACGATGCAGGCGATGCCAATGATTGCGGATGCGGTAAGTGAAACGATGGTTCGGCGCGACATGTCCACTCTCCTTCCTGGATTGGGACGGTGCGTCAGCGCAATTCGCTAATGAGCGGGTTTGTTGATTTAGAACAATGCGGGCCCTTGCGATCTGGCGGCCGGTTCATAACGAGACAGCGAAAGTGTCACGCTTTACCTACATAGGGCATGAGCGGGAGCCACACCGCTTTCGGTCATGTACCTGACGCTCGCGACGCATGCCGGTTCGGCAATGCCACGCCCCACCCCCGTGCCCGCGATAATTTCTCGTTCGCACGCGCGTTGGGGGGACAGCGGCGCAACCTCTCCTTCCGGCGATAGGACTGCCGCACTCCGAGGCTGGGCGGCCCCGCCCCTACTTCGTATCGGCCTCGACCGCCTCCAGCAGCGGCATCTCGCGATGCGACTCGCAGAAGCGCGAGAGCTTGTTGCCGTTCTTGTTCAGCGCTTGCGTATCCACGACGGGATTGTTGCGGCGGCCGGCGTAGAACCCGGCGAGCCAGACGTTCACGGTCTGCATGTGGGTGATGCGCTGGGTGATGTACTGGTCGCAGCTGATCTTGGAAACGTCGACCAGCACCTGGGCCTTGGCCGGCACGGCCAGCAGCAGGGCCGCGAAGGCACCAAGGACGATCGCTCTTGTCTGAACCATGTGTTCCTTCCGATGAATGTCTGCACGGTGGCGACGGTCGGGCGCTGCATGCTTGATCCAGATCAAGGGCGCCCGTTGCATACCCCGCGACCGCCCCACCCCGAGGCCTCGCCATAATTTCTCCTTCGCACGCGCGTTGTGTTGGACAGCGGCGAGACCTATCGTTCCGATCGGACTGCCACACTTCCATTGACGCCCGACGGAAGCGAGAGCGCATCGGTGCCCGAGACGAACGACCCCAAACCTGACGACCACAAGCCAGACGCCCCCAAGCCGGACGAGGGGCGCGCCGATGGCGGGCTGGCGCGGGCCTACGATCGGATCAAGAGCGCGGAGCAAGACCTTGCGCGGCTGGACCGGCTGGTTTCCGGAATGGAACGCGGCAGCGAAATCCCAGCGGCCTCGCGAGCAAGCGCCGGTGCGGAGGCTGTCGAGACTCCCAAGGACAAGGCTCCCGAGGCCAAGACTCTCAAGAGCACGGCGCCGGCGCCGGATAGCAGGGTTCGCAGTCAAGGCCTGAGGGGAGATCGGCCCATGCTGCGCGCTTTGGTCGGCCTCGTGCTGGCGATCGGCATTCTCGGCGCCGCCTTCGCTTCGCAATACAGCGATCGGGCCAGGTCTATGACCAAATCGATCATGGCGCGATGGGCTCCGCCGGCCGGGACTGAGCCTCGCCAAGCGTCCGCGGTTGAAACTCCGGCGCAACCGCCGGCGGTGCAACTGGCTGCCGCGGATGAGCCCGGCACGGTGCCCGCGCCGCCGGCCGGCAAGGACACGGAGAGCAATGCAGGGTTTGACGCTTCAAGACCAGCTGCTTCAAGACCCGACGCTCCAACAACGGGCGCCACGACGCCCGACCCCTCGTCGTCCGATCTCGCGCAATCGCTCAAGACCATCACCAGCGAGCTTGCGAACATCAACGGAAAGCTCGAGCAACTGAAAAGCCGCAACGAGCAGACGCTGCGCGAGCAGGCCGACACCATTCAGCAGCTCAAGGCGGCGCAGGAGAAGGATGCGGCGGCCAATGCGCGCCTTGCCGCACAGGTCCAGGCGCTGCAAAAGGAGCTGACGACGTCATCCGCATCGTCATCCGCACCTGCGTCCGCGAAACCCGCCGCGCGTAGCGTGATCACCAACGAGACCGCTGCGCCCGCACGGCCGCACGTGCAAGCGGCCGCACCTCGGCGACCCCGGCCGTCGCGAGGGCCCTGGATGCCCCCGCCCTATATGGTCGATCCCTACTATGGGGATCCGGATTGGTGAGCCCGCGGGGCGGATGAGCTGACGTTACGGAGCCGCCAATCGAAGGCGGCCCCGGATGTTGCGTTGGTGCGGCTAGCGCCAACCGCGATGACGGCCCCTGCTCCAGCCGTAGTGATGACCGCGGCCGCCACGTCCCATGTGACCGTGGCCATGTCCATGGCCTCCGCGCGCGAGAATCACCGGACTGTCGGAGCCAGCGACCAACGTCTCAGCCGCAACGCGGGGCATGGCAGAAGCGGAAAATGTCGACATTGCCGCGATTGCGCACGCGGCAACGCCGATCAACAAATGACGTATCATGTTGGGGATTCTCCAGGAGCCGCGTGATAGCGGCAGAGATGAATGCTTCCGCCGCCCCAGAGTTCCATCGAAACATCAGGGAACGGCAATGAACGCGAGCCCTTCTGCGCCGGCACGCACGCTCGCGGACCGGCATCAATCACGCGGCGAGATCTGAAGCTCCATCAACGCCATGCGCTCCAGGACAGCGGGGTCTCGCTCGCCCTCCTTCGCTGTGCGAAGGATTGTTTCCGCGATCGACCGGACATGCGCGGAGCTGACCGGGGCCGGCAGTGACGCCACCGCCGTGTCCAGCGCAGTTTTCATGATGCCGATGGTTTCAGGCGTAAAAGATGCATTCGAAAAGTCTAACATGCTGGATCCGATCCGGAGGTCATCACGAGCGTCTTTGCCGCGGGCGTCTCACCGGCGCCTGATGCGGCTGCGTGAGCAAGGGTCACCAACGCCGGCCCCAGCTGCCGCGCCAGCTGCTTCCCCATCCACCACCACCGCGCACCAGCCGGACGACGAGGAGCAGCAGGACCGCGCCTACGGTCGCGTTGACGATCGCGCTGATCATGCCGCTGCCGAGATGCACGCCGAGCTGAGGCAACAACCAGCTGCCGACAAACGCGCCCAGGATTCCGATGATGATATCGCCGATGATCCCAAAGCCGGTCCCGCGGACGATCTGGCCCGCCAGCCAGCCGGCGACGAGACCGACAAACAAGATCACCAAAAGGCTTTCGCCGGACATTCTCATTTTGTGACCTCGATCACTTGGTTGAAATGGCTGCTGATCTGCGCAATCCGGTCGACCAGGGCCGTCAGATGTCGCGGTAATGGGTCGTGCTCACCCCGAAGCCTGATCCGAAGGCGGTCTGCTATTTCATGAGAGATCGCCAGGCTGGAGCCGCGGTCGATCTGAATGGCATTGCGAACATGGGGGTTGTTCATGAAGGTTTCCGGTTGATACGCACGGAGGACGCTTCGCGCCGAGTCGCACTCACAACGCGACTGCGGTCTTTAACTCAGGCGAGGATCGGAGGTTCGATCTCGCAACGCTCGGGGATCACTGACACAACAGCCCCATCGAGCAAGAGTTCCTTCCGATTACAACTTATGTTTGAAATTCATCGGTCGCGTACAAGCCAACGCGGGATGCAAAGCTCTTGTTATCGCCGACTCATCTATTTTGCAGCTTTTTCGGATATCGAGGCATCAATCGTCTTTAAACCAGAAATAGAATCGGAACTGCAGCCCGTCGAGACCGTTCGTTCCCATGGCTGACGTTCGTCGGCATCATATTCAAATGAATTGAAAGAGATCAGATGAAACATACTTTGCTGGCTTCCGTCGCCGTTGTGGCGTTGTTCGCTGCGACCGGCACTGCAATGGCTCAAGGCGTCAATCAGGGCGGCGCCAAGGGTGCGGAGTCCCCCGCTGCCGTTTCGCCGAAAGCCGAAACCGCGGCACCGATGAATGCACCCACAGCAAAGGACGCCCCCACCGCGGCACCGCACGGCTCGCCGGCAGCGGCAACGCCGCAGCACGCACAGGGCGCGCCTGACGCAAAGCACTCCGGCGACGTCAAGGCCGATGGCAAGGCGAAGACCACGGAAACAATGGCCCCGGCCACCAGTTCGAAGCCGACTGCCGACAGCAAGACGCCCGGCGAGATGAAGGCGAATGGGATGACCAAGGCGCCCGATTCGGCCACCACGTCGAAGGACGTGAAGACCCCGACCGCCGAGAGCAAGCCTTCGGCGCCCGAGGGCAAGACGACCGGCAATGCCGCTACCACGGCGGTCGCGGCGCCTCCCGCCGAAAAGCGTACCCAGATCACTTCGGCCATCAAGCAGGAGAAGGTCGAGGAAGTCACCAACGTGAACTTCAACATCTCGATCGGCACCACCGTCCCGGCAGGCGTTCGTTATCATGCGATCCCGAGCCGCATCGTCGAAATCTATCCGGAGTGGCGCGGATACGAGTTCATTCTGGTGCACGGCAGGTACGTCATTCTTCGTCCGCACACCCACGAGATCGTCTATATCATCGAGGGCTAAGCGAAATCCGACGGATGACGCGCAAACCGAAAGGGCGGCTTATGGCCGCCCTTTTGTCGTTCGGCCCCACGCGATCATGATGGGTTTCGCAAGGGCTCAATCCGCCCGAACGGCTGCATATCCATTCACCCCTCTCCCAAGCCGAGAATGAAGGTTTCAAGATCGGGCGCGAGTTCGTTTGTGTTCGGGAAATCGGCGAACATGTCGCCACCGTCCACCGGTTCATGCTCGTGATCCCAGTAGAAGACCTGGCCATAACTGTCCTCCTCCAGACTCAGCAGGAACAGGTCGCCGCCGGGATCGGGAGCGAAGGGGCAGCTCAGTCGGGGAATTCGATTCATGCCCCGATACACATCGTAATTGTCGATGACGCCGTAGCTGTCGGTCGGATGCGTCGTGAACAGCACGTCCAAAACGGTGCGGTCGTTGCGCCAAGGCAGCTCGACGCCGCAGCGGTCGAAGCCGCCGCCGTCCGATTGCGCCAGTAGCTCCTTGTAGGGCGCGGGCAACGGCGCACCGATGTGTTGCTCCAGCGCACGGATGGCGTTGGAGGGCGCCGGTGGCCGTCGGTCGTCCATGAGATCCAGATAGTTCATCGGCCTAACTTTGTGCCCCGTGGGTCATCAAAGCGCCCGCGCCAGTGAGCCAACCGCCTCACCACACAACCAGATTGGTGTGGCCGAATCCCTTGGCGTAGTGGAACACCGAGCCCGTATGCTTCAGACCATCGCTTCGGTATCTGCCACTGGACGTTTTCCGCCGTCCGGATCTCCCGAGCGAAGCGTCCGGCTTCCGGCAGAGAAAATGTCCTGCACCAACCCGAGCTTGCCGAGTCCCAAAATGATCAGGCCGTTGATGTCGATCTCGTACCAGGCGTGCGAAATGTAGGCGTCGCGCGGAAACCGGTGATGGTTGTTGTGCAGGCCTTCACCGAAGGTGAGGATCGTGGTCACGAACTCGTTGGTGGTGCCGTCGTCGAGATCGAAGCGGCGGTAGCCGTAGCGGCCGTCGCTGTGGCAGACCGAGTTGACCAGCGAGGTCGCCATGGTCATGAGGTAGCTGCGGAACAGGCCGGAGAACAGGATGCAGCCGGTCATCGTGTGCACGCCGCCAAACGCGTAGCCGATCGCGCCCGGAATAATCACTGCCGAGAGCGCGTACCAGTACCAGCGCGTCCTGGTGAAGAACATGGCGATCGGATCGGCCAGGATATCCTTGGCGTAGTATTCGGCATCCGTGGTGGCCTGGTCCCACACCCAGCCGCCTTGCGCATGCATCATCCCCTTGGCGAAGGTGACATAGGGGTTGCCGTCGCCGTCATAGTAAGGGCTGTGGACGTCGCCGGGCTTGTCGGAGTGAAGATGATGCCGGCGATGATTGCTCACCCATTTCAGGATCGAGCCCTGCACCGCCATGGTGGCGATGGCCGCGAACAGCGTCCGCATCACCGGACCGCAGCGGAAGCTGCGGTGCACGAAGTAGCGGTGCATGAAGCCGATGCCGACCGTGGACAGCGCGAACGTGCCGGCGAAGACCGAAACCTCCACCCAGCCGATGCCTTGCCAGAAGGCCCAGACCAGCGCCGCGATCGACCCACCGATCATGATGACGAAGGAGATGTAGGAATCGCGAAACTTGGCGTCGACCACGGGACCTTCGACCAGTACGCCCGGCGGCATTTTCCGCTCCGCAGCTTCCGCCGGCACCACGCTTTCGATTACGGTCATTCCAGCCGATCCATTCACACAAAATTAACCCTGCTGCGGCGCACAGTACAACCTCGGGTTATTTCCATCAAGGATTCGAGCTGCCGGGGGAGTACGGAGCGGCGACTTGAAAACAGGCGACCAGAGGAAAAAGAAGCCGGATTTCAAGGCCTGGTGACAGCGTTAACCAGGTACAAAGCCTCCGCAATGCACTCCCAGAAGACCGATGCCAGGACAAAGCAAGCGCCCCCTCCCTCGCCTTCGCAAGCTCCGGCGTAGCGCGCGATCGATGCGAAAGACCTTCGCGCGCGCACCGCGGATGGTTCGGATCGCGGGCGGCGCGGCGATGCTGCTTGCGGTCCTCGTCCTCGTGAACATCGCCTATCAAACGGTGCGCAAGCCGACCGAGCTGTTCGTCCTAGTCGGCCATGCGCTCGACAAGGAGCCATCGGACACGTGGCGGCAATACGGGCCGCTGTTCCGCAAGCATTCCACCGCGACGATCACGCCGGAATTGCTGGCCGCGCTGGCGCAGGTCGAGACATCGGGCAATCCGCTCGCGCGCACCTACTGGCGCTGGCGATGGAGCTTCAATCCGCTCGCGATCTACCGGCCCGCCTCCAGCGCCGTCGGCCTCTTCCAGATGCTGGATGGAGCCTATGCCGACGCCGCGCGGTTCTGCGTTCGCGGCAACGCGGTCACGGAAGCCGGCTGCGGCTCGCCCTTCCTCTATGTCCGCGCGATTCCGAGCCACGCCATCGAGCTGGCATCGGTGTATCTCGACCGCAATGTCGCCGATGTTCTCGCCCGCGCGGGGGATGTGAAGGCGAGTGCACGCGAGAGGCAGGATCTCGCCGCCTTCATCCATCTCTGCGGCGCAGGCCCCGCAACGGCCTTCGCACGCCGCAAGTTTCAAATGGCCGCCGACGATCGCTGCGGCGATCACCTCGTCGCGAGCTATGTCGCCAGGGTCAACGCGATGAAGCGGCAGTTTGTGCGGCTCGCCGCGGAGGACGGCGACTAGCAAAGGAGCGTAGCCCGGATGAGCGAAGCGACATCCGGGAATGCTGCGGCAACGTCCCGGATATCGCTTCGCTCATCCGGGCTACAGGAGCCAATCAATTCCGCGTCCGTCGGTGGCCTTCACCACCAGTACGGCCAGCGCCATCCCTCGTAGCGGACATATGACGATACCAAGGGCGGGCCGTAGGGATCGACCCGGTCGTCTTCCGGGCGATAACGATAGCGTGGAACGATATTGTAATCCCAAGGCGTCGGCCGGAGCACGGGGACATCCACCCTCAGCCGTTGTTCATCCACCACTCGCGCCTTCCGCGCCCGGGCTTCGGCATCCGATATCCCGAGATTGCACAGCACCAAGGCGGTTCCGAGCGCACACGCGACAGTCATGATCTTCATGCGTTGGTCTCCTTCCCCCAAGAGTGCAAAAGGACGTCAAGCAAGGCAAGCGAATTTGCGATCAAGCTTTGCCGGAATGACCGATGCCGCGCCCCGCCGTCATTGCGAGCGGAGCGAAGCAATCCAGACTGTCGACCGTGGCCCTTACTCCCGCGCGCGCCGCACCGCCTCCGTCAGCTTCATCCTCTGCTTGTCCCACCGGCTCTGCTCCGTCTCGGCACGCTCCTCGAGCGCCGCGCGCTCAGCTTCGATTGCCTCCGTCCGCGATTCGTGCTCCCGCCTCGCTTCGTCCAGCGCCGCCTGCGCGCTCGCGACCGCCTTGTCGCGGCGCGCGCGCTCCTTGGCGCTAGCGGCCTCCTCCTTGCGGCGCTCGGCTTCCCGCCGCCGCTCTTCCTTCTCGAATGCCGCGGCGGCCTTGCGCACCTGTTGATCGTCGATCTTGCGGGATGGTTGCTTTGCAGCCTCCGCCGGAAGCTTTCTCGGCTTGGACTTCGCTTTGGGCTTGGCTTTGCGGTTCGGCCCGGCCTCGTCGTCAGCGAGATCGGTTGGCAACTCGGAATGCTCGGTGAACGGGCCGTCCGATCCGACCGGGCGCCGGAGCACCACGCCCGGCTTCTCCATCGTTGCCGCGACGATGTCGGGGTCGTCGGTCTCCTTCGCGGCGCCCTGATGGAACAGATTGGACCTGGCGCCCCAGGCGTCCAACGCCGCCTTCATCGAGGGCGCGGCGATCGCCTGGTCGTAGAAGCCGAGCGAGGTCTGGTAGGTCTTGAGTTTTCTTTTTGGTTTTGCTTTTTTCGGCATGTCGCTCCGCAGCTGGCAAGCCACCAGCTTCCTGCGGCGCCATCATGCCATACTGCCCCTGTTTTGCCCGACGAGTCAAATTCGATTCGGTATCGCCGAAGTCGATGCGGGGCGCGTAGGCCCAATACCAACGTTTTCGGATTTCCAACACACTGAAATCCCTCGAGATTTCTACTGTGCATGGGGTTGTTTTGGACGTTTTTGTTTTGACGGCTCGCCACCTACGCTGCGTCGACATCCTCAGGCGCCGGCCCCGCGACGAGCCCGTCGAGGCCGACCATCAGGAGATCGGCGATGTGCATGAGCTGGTAGAGCGGAATGTCCGCCTCACCCTGCTCGGCCAGCGACACGAAGACCGGCGTGGCGCCGATCAGCTCTGCGAGCTGCGTTTGCGTGTAGCCGCGCCTCTCGCGCGCGCTTCTCACGCGCGCACCGATCCCGAGCCGGTGCCGGGACTGCTCGTCCGCGGTCATCATCACGGCCTGCTCGTCCGCGCTGGCATAGCCGTCCGCGAACGCGCTGCCGATCAGCCTCCCCTTGCGCCAGGCGACCCGGCAGTCCTTGCGCAGTCCGCTGCTGAAGACCAGCGTGAACTGCTCGGCGACCCAGAGCGAGGCGTTGAGGCCGAGGCGCGCGCCGGTGCCGGAGACATCGCGGATCGTGCAGGGCGCGCTGATGACCTTGCCGGTGCCGTTGTCGAACTCGACAATGCCGGTCCGCAAAATGTGATGTCTGACGGCGGCGCGATGCTCGCTCATGACGGGACGCTCCTTGCGCGGCGACGTCGCAGCCGCAAATTCCGGACCTCGATACCGCAGAGTTTTTCCTGAACTCCTAAATTTCCAAGGGTTCGACCAGGACTGAAAGCCATGGTAAAGGATTTGCTCCCAATCCATCTTTATCCGACGGACAGCGTGCGGCGCGCCCGTGACGGGCGACGAGGCGAATAATGACCGACGCGATGAAATGCCCGACCTGCAACTCCGAGCACGCCTATCAGGATCGCGGCCTCTGGGTCTGCCCGGAATGCGGCCATGAATGGAGCGGCACGGCAGAGGCCGTCGCGGACGCCGCGCAAGAGGCCGGCGTGCGCGATGCCAACGGCAATGCGCTCGCCGACGGCGACAGCGTCATCGTGATGAAGGATCTCAAGGTCAAGGGCTCCTCCTCCGTGGTCAAGGGTGGCACCAAGGTCCGCAACATCCGCCTGCAGGACGCTACCGACGGCCACAACATCGCCTGCAAGATCGACGGCATCGGCGCGATGAACCTGAAATCGGAGTTCGTGAGGAAGGCGTAGCCGAGGCCCCGGACTCGCCAGGGCAAATCCGCCAGCGAGCGCGCCGAACGGCTGGGGCGGGAGCTGACCTGCCGCGGCGTCAAGTTTACCACCATCGAATGGTAAGCGCCGTCTGGAGGCTGCGATCTATCGCTGTCTCTGCGCCAGATAGAATCCGCACAGCACCGTCACCAATCCCGCCGTCTGCAATAGTGTCGGCGGCTCGCCGAGCAGGAGCCAACCGGTGAGCACCGTCAGCGCGGGCACGCAGGCGGGGACAACGGCGGCGCGGGCGACGCCGAGGCGTTGGACCGAGACGGCGAACAGATAAAGCGCAGCCGGGCCTGCAAGCACGCCCTGTGCCAGCGCCTGGATGGCGTTCTCACCGACACCGATCGCCGCGATCCGCGCGAGTCCGCCGGTCATGAGGTAGATCGGCAGCAACAGCAGCGACAGCACGTTGATGACGAGCGCAGCCGACACGGCGGAGACCCGCCAGTGGCGCACCAGCGCGCCGAAACCCGCGAACATCAACCCGGTCAGCACGAAGGTCAGATCGCCGAGCACGCCGTCAACGCCGATATGACCGATAGATTCCGCGCCGATCACGCCGAGCCCGCCGACGATGACGACAGCGCCGGCGATGCGCGACCAGGAGACATGCTCTTTCAGGAACAAGGCCGCGAGCAGCAGGCCGCCAAGCGTCGCGCAGGAGGGCTGGATCACGCTGCCATGGCCGAGCGGCACGAACAGAAAGCCAGTGTAGGAGATCAGCGACATCACCGGGCCGCCGAGCACCATCAGCGCAAGGCCCCTGCCCCAGCCGATGCCGCAGAGATCGGAGATTCCGCCGCGTATCACCAGCGGCAGGAACGCGATGCCGGACCAGACATAGCGATGCACGAGCAGATCGACCGGCGTGAAGCCGAGCTTGAGGCCATGCCGCGTGCCGGCAAAGCCGAGCGCCCAGAACAGCGCGGCGGCGAGGCCGCAGAGCACGCCGACAAGCGCCGGCGCTTGATCGTTCTTCCGAATGCGAGCGTCAGCGCCGCTCGTCCGCTGATCCATGGGACAAAGCGGTACGCCGACAGAGGCCGTCGCTCAACCCATGTGCCTGCAAGGCTGGCACGCAAGCGAGAGACGCCAGCGCGCCTTCGCTCAGAAAAATCCCGTGCTGAGATCGAGCCCATACGTCAGGCTGAGCACGAACACGAACAGCGCGGCGGCTGCGAACAAGGCGAGATGCTTGAGAATGAACGCGCGGGGCGAGACGCTTGCAACAACGGCTTTCTGTGCAACGGGCATGACTACTCCATTATGAAAATGATTCTTGGCTGCTAAATATGCGGCGCCCGCATCAAGCGCCGCGATCCGGAAAGCAACTATTAAAGAGATCACACTCGCTTTGAACGGCCGTACACAACCGGCACGTGATCATGACTCGCTGCGCCAAAAAAAGACCGCGCTCCCGAAAGGGAACGCGGTCCGGGCAGACTCGGAGAAAGCGAGCCTGCATCACATTGGCTTGACGTTGGCTTGTGGCGCCCCCAGATCAGCGGGCGCTACCCGTCGTAACATCAGCGGTCTTCACCTTGCGCGGCGACAGAACGCGGGCCTGGTGGACCGAAGCAACGTTGGTGGGCGCCGAGGCCTGCTGCTCGACATGCGCGGCACCGAGCACGCGCACCTGCATCGGGGAGACCGGAAAGCCGTTCGCCTCATAAGTCGGCAGTTCGGCGGCGAAAGCCGCGGTGCTGCCCGCGACCGTCAGGATGGCGGCGGCGATCGACAGAGTCTTCTTGTTCATGGGTGATGCTCCTTCAGTGGAAGATTCGGAGCACACTTAAGCGCATTTTGCTGCATTGCGATATGCGCTGTTGCAACGCAACAACGCGCCGGATGCATGGCAATATGTTTAATGCGCGCAATGTCTTGGCAAAATCACCGCCCCGGCGCGAAATGACACTTTAATGAGCAGCGGTCAGCCGCCGAGCACGTGGCCCCAGCCGTCGAAAACGTAGCCTTTCCAAATCACGGTTCCGTCTTGGCCCGGCCGGCTGGCACGCCTGAAATCGTCGGCCTGCTCAGCAGTCCAGGTGATGATCGTATCGGAGAGTTGGTCGTGCAGGATGGCGGGCTCGGTGGGATCGAAGGCGTCCATCGGACGAAGCGAGGAATGCGTCATGCGCGCCTAACGCGCTAGCCGTGACAAGGTTGCCCAACGTGCCTGCGAAACACCGCCACGCGGCCTGCGCCAAAATATTCGCCTTTATCGAATTTTGCACAACGCTGGCGAGCAAGCGCCCGTGGAACCGGAACCCGCGTTGCCGCCGCGCAACACCTGCTCGAAAAGCCCGCTTTCGCCGAATTGCGCCATTGCGCCGCCACACCCTCCCCAGAACAATCGACGCGCGGCGTGCCTTTTCGTGCAAGACTGTTTGGCCAAGACTGTCTGGTCAGACTGTTCGGAGAAGACGAGGTTCAACAGAACCGTTTGGAGGCAGGGATCATGAATGATCGGCGGTCTCTTCTGGTGGCGGTCTCCTGCCCCTCGGCGGTTCTCGCCGGCTGGCTGGCGCTCTCTCTGTCCGCCTATGCCCCGGCCCTCATCGAGAACAGCGGCGCCAATGCTTCCGCCGTCTCGCGCGCGAAGGATCTCAGCCGACTTGACCTCGCCGACATCCCGCACGCTGCGGCCATCGAGGACGGCGTCGCCCTGACCTCCGATATCGCGGCCGCTATCGCTGCGACACCAGAATTGGTCAATGCTGAAGCGGCAGCGCCCGAGGCGCCAGCTCCGGCCATCAAGCTCGCCTCGGCCGACCCAGTGCTGATCTTGCCGACCGAAGCGCCGCTCGCGCCGCAGATGTCGCCTGACCCGACACCAGTCGCCAGCGAGGTTGCTCCGGCTCCGGCGCCGGAGCCCTTGGTAAAGCTCGCATCCGCCGATCCCACTGAGATCGTGACGACGGAGGCGCTGTCGCCCGCGACAATCGCGACCGGCCCCGCGCCCGTGGCGAGCAAGGCCTCGGCGTCTGCGGACACGACCGCGGTCCTCGACGAATGCTACGTGATGGAAGCCTGCATCGACCGCTATCTCTGGGCGCTCTACCAGCGCACGGCCAAGGAAGACTCGATCAAGGTCACAGATCGCCGGGCCGTCACCGTCAAGCGCAAGGGCAAGATGGTCACAGTGATGCGCAGCTTCACGAAGCTGGTTGACGAGGACTTTGGCTGGAAGGATCCGAAGGCGGCCGACCGCGCCGGCATGTCGATGATGGACTACGTCATCGGCGGCATGGACAAGAGTTTCAAGAAAAAGCTGTTTCGCACACTGCTCGCGGCTGAGGCTGCCGGGCTTTCGCCGGGCATCACCAGCGCGTTCCGCGACGACTATCGCCAGTCGATCGCGAGTGGCCTGAAGGCCGCCTCCGACCGTTCCTATCACGGCGGCAGCACGCGCGGCGGCTACGGGCACGGCATGGCGGCCGACATCGTCAGCACCAAGGGCGACAACCGCGCGCAGCGCTGGGTCTCGACCGAGGTGCTGTGGAAGTGGGTCGACGCCAATGGCAAGGCGCTCGGCATCGGCCGCCCCTATCTCGGCCGCGATCCCCCGCATGTCGGCCCGGTCGATGGTACGGAATACGTCTCGCGCCGAGGCACGTCGGACCGCAAGGAAGCCGACGTCAAGCCGAGAAAAGCGCGGGCCGTGGCAAGCGCAAAGCCGCCGAAGGCGAAGGCACAGGCGACGCGCGAGCAGAAGGTCCCCGCGAAGCCGCAGAAATCAGCGCAATCAGCCACGAAGCGCGCGACCTGAGTTTGACGGCTTATCGTCGCGGCGTCGGCAACGGCACAAGCCGCATCTCCGCGGTGCCTGCTTCCTGCGTGCGCACCAGCACCGCATAGATGGTTTCGACTGCGAGCCGCACCGCCGCCTCGGTCGCTGTGCCCTTGGCCAGATGCGCCGCGATCAGGCCGGTGAGAAGATCGCCGGTGCCTGAGGGGCGGATCGGAAGGCGCGGCGTCGCAAAGCGCGACAACTGACCGCCGGCGCACAGAATCGTTTCCACCTGCCCTTCCGCCGTATCAGTGAGCGTGCAACCGGTGGCGACCACGTCGATGCGCCCAGTCCCGGCCAGCGCCGCGCACGCCGCGCGCAGGCCCTGCGCATCCGCGATGTCGAGGCCTGCGAGCAGCCCGAGCTCGAACTGGTTCGGCGTGGTCAGATTGGCGGCGGGCAGCAGCCGGTGCCGGACCACGTCCAGGATGCCGTCGGCGACATAAACCCGGCCGTCATCGCCGATCACGGGGTCGCAGAGATAGACCAGCTTCGAATTGCGGGTCAGCGCCCGCTCGACGAAATCGGCAATGACAGCGGCATTGCTGGGCGAACCGAGATAGCCGGTAACGAGGACCGCAGCCTCGTCGACGAGATCGCGCTCTTCGACGCCTCTCAGCAGATCTGAAACGAGCTCTGTCTCCAGCACCCGCCCGCGCAAGGTCGGATAGCGCGGATGGTTCGACAGCAGCGTTGTCGGCACCGCCGCGACATTCACCCCTTCCGCCTGCATCGCATAGGCGGCGGCGCTGTTGCCGACATGGCCGTGGACCACCTGGCTTTGAATGGAGATGACGAGCATGAGGGAGGTCCGTAGGAGTAATTGTCTAGCGAGAGAAGGGTCGCCCGGATCACGAAAACTCATATCCAAGTCCCGGCCGCAGCGCTTGCATCTTCCGCGCCAGCCGCCGATGCCCGCTCTCCTCCGACCGCGCAAGCCGGCCGGCGACCGCGACGTGGTCCACATCGCTCTTGTGCTGATTGAGCTTGGCCTGCCCCTCGACGGTATCCACCACGAGATCGACGACGCGGATCGCAGCCAGCATGCTCTCGCGCTTGCCGGGCTCCATCTGTGCGAGGTCCCAAGTTTTTTTTGGCAAGCGCGCTTCCGAGACCGCGAGTAGTGCATCGCCGTGCCTGCGGTTCTCGTCGAGCCCGCGCAGATGCGCTACGCCCGACAGGTGCACGGCCTCGTAAAGCCAGGTCGAGACGTTGTCGCGCGAAGAATACCAGTCATTGGAGATGTAGGCGTCGTCGCCGGCAACGATCAGCAGAAAGCGCCCCGCACCATCCGCGAGCGGGACGAGCGGATTCCTGGCGGTGAAATGGATTTGCACGATCGTGTGCCCGTCGCGCTGCTCCAGCACGAAGGGCACATGCGAGGCGCGTGGACCGCGCTCATCCGCCGCGACGATCGTGCCGAAGCCGCGCTGGCTTGCGAATTCCAGCGCTTGCTGCTCCTCGATGCGGAATTGGGGGCGGAGGACATGCATGGCGGGGCGCTCGTTGACTGGCTGAAGGACAAACCGAGGCTAACTCATGATCCAGTCAAGTCAGAAGGGGTATTGGCCCGCAAACGCGGATGTCAGGAATGATCCCGGAGTCGTGCCAGCTCATCGATATAGGCGCAGAACATGTCGGCCATTGCGTCGGCGTGACGCGCGATCTCCGCCTCGTTGCGCGGTGTCTCCGAGAACTGCTTGCCAACCTCGCTCAGCGTCGTCTTGATCAACTCGCCGGCAAGCGCCCGCGTCGCATCCGGCGCCCTGGGCAGGGCCTCCCGCATGAAGGCCGCGACGATGCCCTTACCGGCGGCCCGCGCGTCGTGTGCTTCGGGCGCATCGCGATAGAGCGGCGCGGCGTCGCTGAGCGCCGTGCGGATCGCAGCCTCCTCGCACTCGGAACGAATGAAGGCGTGGACGAGCGCGCGCAGCCGTACCAGTGGCGGTTTCGCCCGGTCCGCCAGGATGCCGCGCAGGAGCTCGCTCGTGCGCCGCCACTCGTCGCTCTGGAGGCGGAACAGGATCGACGCCTTGTTCGGAAAATATTGATAGAGCGACCCGACGCTCACCCCGGCCCGCTCGGCCACTCGCGCCGTCGTGAAACGCTGCGCCCCCTCCTTGGCCAAGACCTGAACAGCCGCGTCCAGAATGGCCGCCACCAGCTCGTTCGAGCGGGCCTGCTGTGGCTGTTTTCGTGAGGAAACTGAATGGCTTCGGCGATCTGCCATGGCACCCTCGGGCAACGCGAATAGCGAATGCGACGAATTAGTCGTATTTCAATTCTCACGCAAGCACTCGCAGCACGGCGACATCTGGAGACTACACATGACCACCCCGACCATCACATCACTTGCGCCACTGCTCGATCGTCTGTTCGACCAGGACGAAGCGGCGCGCGGCGCGATGCGAGCCGCCTTCGCCGATGTGACCGACGCCGACCGCGCACGGATGATGCGGAGCAAGACCGCTTACCGCGACCTCTACGGGCGGCTGAAGGACGCACCGCTCGCGGTCTCCCGCGAGACCGGTCATCTGCTTTACATGCTCGCACGCAGCTCCCGCGCCAAAGCGATCGTCGAGTTCGGCACCTCGTTCGGCATCTCGACCCTGCACCTTGCCGCGGGCTTACGCGACAATGGCGGCGGCCGCCTCATCACCAGCGAATTCGAACCGTCCAAGGTGGCCCGGGCGCGCGAGAACCTCGCGGCCGGCGGGCTGCTGGACCTCGTCGAAATCCGCGAAGGCGACGCGCTGAAGATGCTTCAAGTCGACCTGCCCGACACGATCGATCTCGTGCTGCTCGACGGCGCCAAGGCGCTCTACCCCGATATCCTGGATCTGGTCGAAGGCCATCTCCGGCCGGGCGCGATCATCGTCGCCGACAACGCCGACGACAGCCCCGACTATCTGGCGCGCATGCGCAGCCCCGGAAGCGGCTACATGTCCACGGCCTTTGCCGAGGACGTCGAACTCTCCGTGCGGATCAACTAACGCCACGTCGAATCGGCGCGACACCAATGAGCCGCCGCGCGAACCATCGCGCGGCGGTTTCGTGCTGCGCTCCGCCGTGTCGCAGGTTCGTCACTGACGCGTGATAGTTGGACCCGGCAATGTCGCTGCCGCCTTCGTCGGCATCGCGCTGATCGTGTCCGGAGTGGTGGTCATCAACCTGTTCTCGGCGGCCACGGTGCATTGATGCCGGCAAGGCCTTCAGCTTCGCGACGCCGTCTCGCAGCCGGCTCACGCTATTGGCTTTGCGACGGCTTGGGAGGATGCGGCCTGGATCGCTTCGCGCCAGGCTTGGCCGCAACTCGCGGCGGCGCCGCATCGACCGATTCCAGATAGGCGGCAAGTGCCTTGGCTGTATCCGAACTGGTTGCGTAATGGTCCTTCAGGAACCAGGACAGCGTCAGGTTGAAGCGCCCTTTGGCAAGGCCGCGGGGGCTGCGATGGCACGTCGTGCAAGCATCGGCGAAGAGCTTTTGCGGCGACTTGCCGGCATCGAGATTTTGCGCGGCGGCAAATGTCGCCGTCAGAACGGCCGCGGCTGCAAGAGTCATCGTTGGAAGAGTCATCAGGGGCGCGATCAGATCGCGCCCCGGTCGAAAGTACGAGATCAATGTCGTCCTGCCCGGTCTTGCGGTCAGGCCGCCAATAGCTGATCGAAGTCGGGCGGCGCGTAGGCCTTGCCGTCCTGGTCGGTGATGACGACCTTCCACCCCTCGCTCGCCCAAACCTTCGCCTTCGCCACGATGAGCAAACGGCTCTCGCGGGCAAAACTGCACTTCTCGTTGTCGCGTTCTGCGACCATCTTGTAGGCCAATGCGCATCCCCTTGCGTTGCCCCTGCACCTGCTCTCGTCGTGGCAGCGGGCTTTGGCGGCAATTCGCCGGGAGCGTGGCAATTTGGTGCCATCCGCGGCAGCATTGTGCTTTGTTCCGGCTGAGCGAAGGAGATCGATCGTGCGCCGCTTCATCAATGCGATTCTGCTTGTCGCGGGCTTGTTTGGTGCGGGCCTGCTCGGCGTGCCGCCGACAGCCGCCCAGACCTACGATCCGCGCCATCCCGTCTGCATCGAGATCTACACGATCGACGGCCGCAGCATCGATTGCAGTTTTGCGACGATCGCGCAGTGCGCCGCGACCGCCTCCGGGCAGTCCGCCCAGTGCTACGCCAATCCTATGCCACGCGGAGCAGACAGCTGAGCCCGGTTCCGTCGCCGCCGCGACGAAGCCGATAGCATCAGGTCAGCGCTCCGATCAGTGGACGCGAATGATATGGGGACGGCCAAGATCGATCAGCCCCTGCACCGCCGAGAGGCGGTCGTCGAGAGCTGCGATGGTCAGCAACAAATTGTTGCGGCGTTCGTTGAGAAGGCCCATCTCGGCGCCGGAGAGTTTGGTGCTCGATCGCTCCTTTTGAATCACCTCGAGAGATTGGCGCAATCCGGCAATCAGGCCGGACAGCTGCTTGGCTTCCTTGGTCATCGACCGCTTGGCGACATTGTGGCGGCGCGTCTCCGCCTGGTTCTGTCTCATCGTCGTCATCCTCCCGTGCCCCGCTGCCCCGAGTGGAATGCTTACAGCTTTGAGTAGACATATTACGATCGATGAAATCTGCCCGCGAAGAAGCTTCTTAAATTGTATGGGCAGGGAACCCGTTCCTGCCCAAACAGAAAGCCCGGCGCGAGGGCCGGGCTTTCGTTGGCAACTTTAGTGCTTTTGGTGCCCGCCACCGGGACCGCCGGCCGGGGCACCGCCGCCGTGCGGCGCGGCGTTGATGTGAGGTGCGCCGCCGCCACCGCCGTGAGGCATCGCAGGCGCAGCCGCGCGCGGCGCAGGCATTTGGGCATGAGCGTTCATCGGCGAACCGTGGCCGACGTTCGGCTGAGCCACATGCGGCATCGCGGGCCGGCTTGCGGGAGCGGCTGATACGCGCGGCGCCTCATGTGGCCGCGCCATCGGCTGCGCACGCAGAGCCGCGCGGTGTGCGGCCTGCTCGTGCATGATGCGGGCCTGAGCGTCCCGCGGATTGCGGCTCTGCAGATTGGTCCGCTCATGCGCGATGCGGTCAGCTCGTCCCGCACGGCTCCGGTCCGTCGTCACCGGCGTCTCGTGCCTGGCGATGGCGGCGTCGTGCCGTGAAGTTGCGGCATCACGGCCGGAGACCGCGGCCGCGCCCTTGACACTTTCCTTGGCATTCGCGCCGTTGCGCCCGAGTGCGACCGCCGCATCGCGCGTTGCCGCGCGGCCGATGCGAGCCGCGCGTGGATCGATCGTCATCCGCGTCGCGTCGCGCTGATGCGAAGTCCAGTAGCTATTCCAGTGAGCATGCCGCCGATACCAGGGCCGCCCCTGATAATAGCTCGACCAGTACGAGGTCAGCACGAAGGGGACGATCGGCACGTCGACCTCGTCGACATAGTCAGGGAGATAGACGTAGTGATTGCGATAGAGATATTCGAGATATTGCGACGACACCCAGCCACGGTCATCCGAGAAGCTCACGTCGCACCAGGCGTTGCCGCGCAGGCAACCATGGATGTCGACGCGGGCGCCCTCGGGGATGCGATCGACCAGGGGAAAGCCCGAACCCGGCCCGGCGCGCAGGCCGGTCGAGACGGTGACCATGCCCGGTGCGGCCAGCGCGGCGGTCGGGGCGATCAGCAATGCGGCTAACAACACGCTTCGGAATTTCATGGCGGAGTCCTCCTCTTTCGAGTCGGAACGCGCCAGCGGAACGGGCGTTCCGGGTACGAAGGTCTCATTCGTCGAAAGATCGAGACGGATGCCGCGCGCGGTTCAATATTCATTCGCCGTTCATCGACACCGCGCGCAGAGAGAGCCTACGTGTGCGCCGCCGGCCCGTCAGTTCACTTGCAGCATGAAGCCGTCGAAGTACGCAGCAAGCGCAGCAAAATCATCGAGCGGCAGCACGGTCGCGACATACTGATCCGGCCGCACCACGACCATGCAGCCCGCCTTGCGGTCAATGCCGCGCATGGTGAAAACGTCCTGACCATTCTTGAGGTCCGGACAGAACATCTTCTCGTAGTCGATCAGGCCGTAGCGGCCCTTGCGCGGCAGCAGCAGCGCAGGCATCGCCTCGAGAGCGAGCTCGCGATGATCCTGCTGGAAGACCGCCCGCAGGTCGATCACGCTATCGATGTCGGCGACCGCGGGGGTGTAACGCCGGACCGGCGACTCCCGCGCATCGGAGAGAAAATTGCACAAGGCGCGAACGGCCGATCCGGTTGCTGCGGGATCCTCAGCGCCGGAGAAAGCGTAGATGCGGAAGCGGCCATCCGCCTGCGCAGCGTGACCGAGATGCACCGGCTTGGCATCCGCAAGCCGGATCACCGGTGCGGAATGAAATCGCGTGCCGATGACGAGGCCTTGCGCGAGATGCTGGTGGGACGTCGCTCCCGTCAGAACCGACGGGCGGTAATGCGTCGCCGTGCCCGCGGTGTAGCGACCGTGCCTCACGAAATAGTCCTGCGTCCTGGCGGCGTCGGCGCCGCCGGCCTTGGCGGCGGACGCAAGAATCCCCGCCCATTCCCGGTCGAAATCGATCAGCTCTTCAGCAACCGCCTGGCGCTCGGCCGAATAGGAATGCAGCAGGCTCGGCGCAGACTGCTTCCGCAAAACGGCAGCGAGCTTCCAGCCGAGATTGAAAGCGTCCTGCATCGAGACGTTCATGCCCTGCCCCGCCTTCGGGCTGTGGGTGTGGCAGGCATCGCCGGCGATGAATATCCGCGGCAGACGCGTAGCCATCTCGGTCTCCGGCACGTCGTCGAACTTGTCGGTCAGGCGCTGGCCGATCTCGTAGACCGACCACCACGCGATCTCCTTCACATCGAGCGTATGCGGCTTCAGGATCCGCTGCGCTTTCGCGATCACGTCGTCGGCGGTGATATTGCGATTGGCGACGCGCTCGCCGATGTCGAGCTTGGCGAGCTCGACATAGAGGCGGACCATGTAGCCGCCCTCGCGCGGAATGATCAGCAGGCTACCGTCCTTCGCCGACTGAATCAGGGCCTTGAAGCGGATGTCGGGAAAATCGGTCACCGCCAGCACGTCCATCACGCCCCAGGCATGATTGGCGGAATCGCCGAGCAACTCGCGACCGATCGATTTGCGCACCGTGCTGCGGGCGCCGTCGCAGCCGACGACATAGCGCGCCTTGATCGTCTCGACCTTGCCCTCGTTCTCGGCATCGACCCGTTCGAGCCGCGCCGTCACGGCATGGTCGGCGGGACCCGCGGCCGGATCGACCTGAAGGTCGAGCAGGCGCCGACTGTAATGGGGCTCGAGCCTGCCCGGCGCCTTGCGCATGACGTCGAGAAAGCCGTCATGGATGCGCGCCTGGTTGAGAATAACGTGCGGGAATTCCGACAAACCGTCCTCGACGTCCTGCACCCGGCCGCTGCGGACGATATGTTCCGGCACCCGCTCGTCCGGCTTCCAGAATGTCGTCTCGTTCACCCAACAGGCTTCCTTCAGGACGCGCTCGCTGAATCCGAAGGCGTGGAACATCTCCATGGTGCGGCATGCGATGCCGTCGGCCTGCCCGACCAGCAAGCGGCCCGGCTTCTGCTCGACGATGCAGGTCTTGATGTCGGCAAACTGCGCAAGCTGGGCCGCAAGCGTCAGGCCCGCAGGGCCACAGCCGACGATGAGGACATCGACCTCTTCGGGCACGCCCCCCGTTGCGCCAGAAGGCTGAATGCGCGCGGCGGGATCGGCGATTTCGGGGTCGCCCGGCTGAAATCCATTGAGATGGAATTGCATGAGCACCTCTCCCGCCGATGTTCTGCTTGGATATTGCTCAGTATGCTGACTATCAGTATACTTGTCAACGATCCCGGCCGTCCCGCCCCAACGGAGAAATTCGGTGAAAGACAACAACGACATGCCCGGACATCTGGCGCGCCGATTCCAGCAGATCGCGGTCGCGGTGTTTTTGGCCGAGGTCGGGGATGCCGGCTTCGACCTCACGCCGGTGCAATACGCCGCGCTCGCGACCATCAAGGCCAATCCGGGGCTCGACCAGGTGACGCTCGCGGGATTGATCGCCTACGACCGCACCACCATCACCGGCGTGATCGACCGGCTCGTGCAGAAGGGGCTCGCGGAGCGCCGCGCCTCGCGCCGCGACCGCCGTGCCCGCGAGCTCGAGATCACCGACGAAGGCCGCCGCACGCTGCGCAAGATCACGCCGGCCGTCGAATCCGCGCAACGCATCATGCTGCGTGGCCTCAGCGCGAAGGAAGGTGAGGATCTGATGCGCCTCCTGCACAAGGCGATCGCCGCCGGCAACGAACTCAGCCGCGCCCCGCTGCGCGGAGTGCAGGCATAGAGCGTTTTCGAGCGAGGTGGATACCGCTTCGCGTCAAGAAAACGTGCCAAGACAGAAAGCCCCGTAATTCTACCCCTCATTGTCGCAGTATCGCGAAACCAGGAACTAACCTTCGGCTGTTACGGTCGACGGCATTCGGCGTTTAACGCGCGATTAACTTTGCCGATCTGGAGTTTCGGATGTTCAGGTTCCTCATTGCGGCGGCGGCGATCGCGCTCTCGACCGCTCCGGCGCTCGCGAATGGCCATGGCGGCGGCGATGCCCCTCCGCCGCCGAAGCCCGCGACGTCACCGGCGAAAGTCATCCTGACCAAGCAGGGCCCCACGCTCGTGGACCTCAACGGCATGACGCTCTACTATTACGAGCGCGATACCACCGGCAAGACGTCGAACTGCAACGGGAAATGCGTCGAGAGCTGGGTGCCGCTGCCCGCAACGGCCGATGCCAAAGCGGTCGGCGACTTCACCGTGATCAACCGTAACGACGGCAGCAAGATGTGGGCCTATCGCTATCGTCCGCTCTACACCTCGCCGGCCGACAAGGCGCCGGGCGAGGCCAATGGCAATGCCACGACGCTGCAATGGCGCGTCGCCCGTCCCGAGAACTAGGGCGACCTCACCCGCGCCAGCTGGGCCGCGCCTCGACTTGCGCGTTCTGTCCGGGCGGCAGCACCACGACCATTGAGTTGAGCTTCACCCGGTCATAGAGATCGATCACGTCCTCGTTGCGCATCCGGATGCATCCGGACGAGATCGCCTGCCCGATATATTCCGGCTGGTTGGTGCCGTGGATGCGGTAGAGCGTGTCCTTGTTGCCGGCATAGAGATAGATGCCGCGAGCCCCCAGCGGATTGGCGGGACCGCCGGGCACGCGCGCCGGATAGGGTCCGAGCCGCGCCTGGATGTCCGCCGTCGGAACCCAATCCGGCCATTCCGCTAGACGACCGACCCGCGCGACTCCGGAGAACGCCATGGCCTCCTCGCCGACCGCGACGCCGTAGCGGATCGCCTTGCCTTCGGGCAGCACGAAATAGAGATAGCGCGCATCGGTATCGACCAGGATCGTGCCCGGCTGCTCCTTGCGCGGATAATCGACGATATGACGGAGATATTGCTCGGGCACGTTTGCTTGCGCGTAAGGCGTATGCGCCAGCAACTGCCGGTCGCGGGTCGTCATGCTCGCGTCCGTCAATGGCGAAAGCGTCGTCTGCATGCAGCCGCCCAACGGAAGCATGGCAAGGACGAGTAGAACGAATAAGGATCTTGGCACCGCCGGCCCCGATAGCGATAGCAGCGCCCCCAGCAACACCAGATGCTGCCAAAATCGTGCTGAAAACAAGGCATTGTGGAACAATTACGCGTGTTGTCTGAGGCGGGTTCCATCACCACAAACGGCGCAAGAGCGTCGCACAGTCTCCATCCCCTCGCCTTGCTTTGGTCAAACCCGGCTGGACTCGTGGGTCATGGTGCTTGGGCCTCATCGGATTTGGGGATTTGGATGGGCCCACCTCAACGGATCTGCTCGCGCCAATGCGAACGACCGATACCTCAATACTCAACACCTGGGGCTTCAAAACACCCAGGCTTCAAAGGAGCTGCGATGCTCGCGACGCTGAACTCTCGGCAAATCGTCGATGAGATCGTGAAGGACACGGTCACGAACAACGACCCGCACGACGCGGTGCAGATTTCGCCTGACATTTTGCTGGCCTCGCGCCCTCTCAGCGTTGCGCCCGCGCTCGCGCCTGAGATCACGACCCGTCCGGAACCCAAAATAGATCCGGCGTTCCTGCTGAAGCCCAGAATGAATCCGGAGCCGAAGTTCAGTCCCGTCGCGGAGCCGCAGCCGGCAGCGCCCTCGGTCGACACCGCCGTGCGCGTTGCGGCCGGTGATGGTCTCAGCCGGCAGAAGCGCTCCTCCGCTGGCAAATGGCTGCGCGGCGCGTTCGTCACGATGCTGTTTGCGGGCGGAAGCGCGGCCGCCACTGTCGCCTGGCAGAAACATGGCGACACCGCAAGACAGATGCTCGCCGAATGGACCCCGGCATTGGCGTCGCTGCTGCCTTCGACCTCGCAGACCGCACCGCTCGCCGCCGCACAGGCTGCGCCGCCTGCGGACCAGGCCGCAACGGATCAAGCCACAACGGATCAAGCGGCCGATCAATCTGCGGCTCCGCCTGCAACCCAGCTTGCAGCAGCAGTGCCCCCGGCAACACAACCCGATCCTGTACAATCGGTGCAGTCGATGACGCGCGATCTCACCGCGATGGCGCAACAGATCGAGCAGCTCAAGGCCAACATCGCCGAGTTGAAGGCCGGGCAGGAGCAGATGGCACGCGAGATGGCGAAGCCGCCCGCGCCGAAGCCGGTGGCCGATACGAAGCCGCGCGTCGATCCGCGCGCGCAAATGTCCGCGCTACCGCCGCGGCCCGCGGCGCCGCCGGTTCGCAAACCGAAGCCGGTCGTGTCGCACACCTACATGCCGGCTTATTCGCCGGCGCCGCTCGCTCCGCCGCCGCCGGCCTCGCAGGCTGCCGCAGCCCCACCGCCCGCTGCCATGACGACGCAAGCCGTTGCCGACGACGACGGACCTGTCGTGCGCCCGCCAATGCCGCTGCGCTGAACCATCGTCACGCGACGACACGAAGCGTCGCGCCAACGATGCTGCCCGAGTCGATGTGATGCGTTGAATCCGGATGACTACGGGAAGCGAGCTTCGATCGTTTTCCATCAAGAGAAAAGGCCGTCGGGATCTATGCCGGCGGCCTTCTCTTGCAGCTGCCGGTTCCCGGAGCCCGGTTCTGCTGCAATTCCATGCCTCATGATCACGCCGACATATTTAATAAAATCTTAACACGCTTGAATGCTGCACATCATTTCTGCGCCATAAGCATAGAGATTGCGCGCGCCGTTCATTCGATAAACATCGACTCAGTGGTACCATCGGTCATGTGTTGAAACGTCCACCCGAAGCTCAATTCGTCACACCGGGGAATTCGGATGCCCTACTATTCCTTCGATCTCGTGGTTGGTGAAGAGTTCAAGAACCAGGGCGGTATCATCCTCGAAGACATCGAGGTCGCCTCCGATCGCGCCGTTCAACTGGCTACCGAGCTGTCGCAGGTGAAGCCCGAGCTGCAAAGCAAGGGTTGCGCTGTGCGCGTCACCGACCGCGATCACAAAGAGGTCTATCGCACGCCGCTGGATCCGGTGCCGGCCTGGCGGCGCTAGCTCGCCGGCCGGCTTCGCGGGCGCACGCCATCCCCATTGCGGAGCGGCGCGGCAGCCGCTAGCCTTCCCGAAAATTCGGGGAGGTACCAAGGATGCGCACTGGTTTTCTGATGACGGCCCTGTTGCTGCTGGCCGCGCCCGCTCAAGCGGCCGACCATCCACGTTCGACCTATGTCACGTTGGTCTTGCAGGCCTTCGCCGCCAAGGTCGAATGTCCGGGCACCGATATCGCCTACCAGGATCTGGTGCAGAAGGCGGAGCAGATGCAGTTGCCCGAAGGCACCACCGAGAAGGTCCGCAAGGCGATCGCCTGGATGCACACGGGTGGCAAGATGGGCGAGAAGCAGGACGACGATCTGATGGCCGAGGTCGCGGTGGCCACCCAGGCGACCGACCTCAACCAACGCCGCCTCGGCATGCACGGCTGGTGCGAGGCCCAGAAGACCAACCTCGCCGGCCTGATCCGCAGCAAGGGCGGCTAGCGTGATCGCGCGGCGTTAAGCACGCCGCGCCGGAATTTTTGCTTCGGCCAATAATCGTCACATTTCTCGCCAGCATGCGGCTCTTTTCGAACTCGAACAGGGGAGCCCCATGCGGATCAACCATGTCCTTCTCGCGGTCGCGTTTGCCGTCGCACCGATGCTGACTGCGCCCGTGCTGGCGAAGAATTCCAATGCCCAGAAGGGCGAGGACAAATCGACCTCGTCTTCGTCGTGTAGCGCTTATCAGCAGGCGCCGGATGGCTCGTGGGAGCCGCTCCCCTGCAAGGAGACGGGCGAGCGCTCCCAGCCGCAGACACAGAATCGCACTTCGCCGCAGGGCGCTGACCGCGGGGAGCGTTGAACGCGGGGGAGTGTCAGCTCTGGTGCGGACCGCGGATGATCTTCATCGCGTCCGCGATGTGACGCCACTCTTTGGCCTCGTCGGCCTCGCCGCGGCCCTCACAAGCCCTGGCCTGTTCGGCGGCCTTCGCGATCGCAGCAAAACCATGCTGTTCCAGCATCTGGCGCGCGACGGTGTGGACCTGGACCTCGGTCATCATGGGCGTTCTCCCGTTTGACGAAACCGCGGTGCATCGCGCCGCCGCGGGTTTTTCACAACGATTGAGCCCCGGACCTCGTTCCGTAGCGTTCATGTCGGCGCGCAAAGGCGGCCCGCTATGCCCAGCGGACCGCCTTTTCACCCACCCCAATTTGAAGCGTCGCGGCTGAGGTCCCTAGCCGGCCGCCGCGCGCTTGCGCTCGAAATCGTTGGGCACCTCGATATCGACCTCGAGGGTCGAGACCTCGTCGCCGCGATCGAGCCGGACAATGACCTTGGTCGGGTCCAGCGTGACGTGCCTGGAGACGACCGCGAGAATTTCCTCACGCAGCACACCGAGCAGATCGGGCTGGCCGCGCAGTCCGCGTTCATGGGCAAGCAGGATCTGCAACCGTTCGCGCGCGACGGGTGCAGAGGCCTTGTTGCCGCGGAGAAGCCGAAGCAGACCCATGCTCATGCGGCCCTCCGTCGCAGCAGGCGGTCCATGAAGCCTTTGCGCTCGGTCGGCACCTGCATCGGCACGGTGTCGCCGCAGAGCCGCCGCGCCGCATCGATATAGGCCCGCGCCGGGGCGCCTTCCGCGTTCGACAGCGTCACGGGCGTGCCGACGTTGGAGGCGCGCAGCACGTCCTGGCTCTCGGGGATGATGCCGAGCAAAGGTGTTGCAAGAATTTCGAGGATGTCCTCGATGGTCAGCATCTCGCCGCGCGCGGCGCGCGAGGGATCATAGCGGGTGATGAGAATGTGCTTCTCGACCCGCTCGCCCTTCTCGGCCCGCACCGTCTTGGAATCGAGCATGCCGATGATGCGATCGGAATCGCGCACCGAGGAGACTTCGGGATTGGTGACGATCACGGCTTCGTCGGCAAAGCGCATCGCCATGGAGGCGCCGCGCTCGATGCCGGCCGGACTGTCGCAGATCACCCAGTCGAAACGGCTGCGCAGATCGTCGATGACCTTGCCCACGCCCTCTTCGGTCAGCGCGTCCTTGTCGCGGGTTTGCGAGGCCGGCAGCAGCCAGAGGTTCTCCAGCCGCTTGTCCTTGATCAGGGCCTGCGGCAGCTTTGCGACGCCCTGCACCACGTTGATGAGGTCGAACACGACGCGGCGTTCGGCGCCCATCACGAGGTCGAGGTTGCGCAAGCCGACGTCGAAATCGACGACGACGACCTTTTCGCCGCGCTGCGCGAGCGCAGCCCCCAGTGCGGCGGTCGTCGTGGTCTTTCCGACGCCCCCCTTGCCTGACGTCACGACCAGTACCTTGGCCATCTCTCAAATCTCCTTCTGGTCAGTTCAGCGCAGTAATTCGCATGGTGTTGCCCTGCAGCCAGGCCTGGGCCGGCTTGCCGCGCAGGGCCGCGTCGATATCGTCGGCGGTCTGGTAAAAACCATCGATTGCAAGCAGTTCGGCCTCGATCTTCTGACAATAGATGCGCGCGCTCGTGTGACCGTTCACGCCCGCCATGGCGCGGCCGCGCAGCGCGCCGTAGATGTGAATGGAGCCGCCGGCGACGACCTCGGCGCCGGAGCCGACCGAACCCAAAATGGTGACGTCGCCTTCGGGGAAGATCACGGTCTGGCCCGACCGCACGGGGGTCTCGAGCAGCAGCGAGGTCGGCTTGGTCTCGACCTTTGCCTCGACCTTCTTGGGCGCACTCGGCTCGACCACGCAGCTGCGCCCGCCCGAAAGCAGCGGCGGCATCATGGGGTTCAACCGGCCCTCCTCCACGCCCTCGATCCCGAGCACGCGGATGTTGCGGTCCTGAAGGCTGGTGAGCAGATGGCCGATGCCGGACTGGCTGAGATCGACCGAGGACAGGTCGATCACCACGGGGCGGCCGGCGAAGAAGCCCGGCGAGCGCGCGATGGTGGTGTCGATCTCCTGCAGCCAGTCCTGGATGGGAACCGTCGGCACGAAGACGAAGGCCACATAGGAGCGCCCGCGCAGGCGAACCATTTGGCGTTGAGGTTTTACTGCAGCCTCCATAGCGGCCGACTCGTCCCCTGTTATTGAATGGTTAACGATGCCGCCGATATGGTTAATGGCCGGTTAATTTCTCCGTGGGGTTACGTGGCATGGAAGCGCACCAAGGGCGTTGAGCAGGCGCTCTCGCCCCGCACAACGGTCATCGCCCGCGAAGGCGGGCGATCCAGTACTCCGAGACGGTTGCGGGTCAGCCGAAAGGCTGCGGCGTACTGGATGCCCCGGTCAAGCCGGGGCATGACAGCGGAATGTGGGGCCGGCGCGGCGACCAGCCCCCTACTTCTTCACCTTGCTCGCATCCATCTTGATGGCGGGGTCCAGCATCTTGGTCGTGAACGCTGTCGTGACGTCGAACGGCTTCTCCATGCCGAGATAGGTCTGGACCAGATCGTAGTCCTTCTTCATCCGCTCGCCGTCGATCCAGCCGAGTGCCTTCGTCGTCGTGAATTCGTCCGTCATCAGGAACTTGATGCGCTCCCACTGGCGCTCCTGGTTCTCCTTGTCGAGACCGGAGACCTGATCGAGCAGCGCCTTCAGGCAGGGCGCGGCGTCGGCGACGCAAGTCGCGAAGGCCTTTTGCGTGACCCGCACGAACTCCTCGACCAGCTTCGGGTTCTTCTGCAAATAGCCACCGTTGACGATCAGCGAATTGCCGTAAGGATTGAGCCCGATGTCCTTCCAATTGACGTAGCCGAGATCGCTTCCGAACTCGATCACCTTCAAATCGTGCTCGTTGTAGAAGTCGCTGATGATGTCGACTGTATGGCTCTTGAGCGCGGCGATCTTCGCCGTCGGCCCGACATTGACGAAGCCGACGGAGTCGGGCGCAAGCCCTGCAGCCTTGGCGAAGGCCGGCCACATCACACGCGAGGCGTCCCCGGGCGGATTGCCGATCTTGTGGCCGGCAAAATCCTTCACCCCGTTCACGCCGTAGCTCTTCAACCAGTAGAAGGTCTGGCCGGTGTTGGCGTAGACGCTCATCACGGCAACAGCGTCAGCCCCCTTGCTCTTCGCCACCAGCATGGTGGCGAGATCGGCGACGCCGAAGGGCGAGCCGCCGGAGCCGACCTTGGCGGCGGAGACGCCGGAGCCCTTGCCGACCTCGATGGTCAGATCGATGCCCGCTTTCTCGTACCAGCCTTGCGCCTTGGCGTAATAATAGGGCGAGTGATCGGCCGTCGGCGCCCAGTTCAGGATCAGATTGACCGCCTCGCCCGCGTTCGCGGGCACGACTGGTGATCCGAGCATCAGGGCCACAGCCAGGGCCGAGCCCGCCGCCTGCAAACGCTTCATCGCATCTCTCCTCGTTGCCCGCGACCGGCTTGTCGCTCTCCCCCCGTGAGGATACCAATGCAACAAGGCCGCCCTCAACTTGTCAACTGTTTGGTTGGAAATGCCCGCAAAACGTTCAGGCGACACCGTGCCGCAGCGGCGCGACCCGGTCGCCACACGCAAGAAGCTGCTCACCGCGGCGCGCGAGGAGTTCGCCCGGCACGGCTTTGCCGGCGCCCGCGTCGACGAGATCGCAGAGCGCGCCGGTGTCAACAAGCAGCTCGTCTACCATTATTTCGGCGACAAGGACGCGCTCTATCTCGCCGTGCTCGAATGGGTTTACGCCGATATCCGCGAGCAGGAACGTCAGCTCAATCTCGAAGGCCTGCCGCCGGGAAAGGCGATCCGGAAACTGATCGAGGCCTCGTTCGATTACCTCGCGACGAACCCCGATTTCATCGTGCTTCTGAACGACGAGAACCGCGGCGGTGCCCGCCACGTCCGCGGCTCGACGCGGCTGGAGGCGATGCATTCGCCGCTGGTGAAGAGCGTGTCCCACATCCTTCACGAAGGCGTCCGCGCCGGCATGTTCCGCAAGGGGATCGACCCGATCCAGCTCTATATCTCCATCGCGGGCCTCAGCTATTTCTATCTCTCCAACACGCCGACGCTGTCGGCGATCTTCGGCAAGGACCTGTCGAGCCGGGCCGCGCGCCGCGCCCGCCGCCGGCACGTCGCCGATCTCGTGCTGCATTCGCTCCGGCCATAATCAACCAACTGGTTGAAACTTCCCTCCGGGACGGCTAGGCTTGCGACCAGCGGCAAGGTGGCCGCTGACAACAGGGAGCAACCGGTGACAGGAGACGGCGCCCGCAATACGCGCAGCTTTGCGATCGTCCTGATCGTGCACTTCGCCGTGCTGGTGCTCTGGCAGGTGCTGGTCGATGCCTTCCACGTCCCGAAGTTCATCCTGCCCTCGCCGCTCGCGACAATCCAGACGCTGGGAACCGCGAGCTACGCCTGGGGCGCCAATACGCTGGTGACGGCGATCGAGATCCTCGGCGGCTTTGCGCTCGGCGCCTTCGTCGGCGTGACGCTGGCCGTCATCTTCAGCTGGGCGCCGCTGATCAGCCTCGTGCTGCTGCCGCTGTTCGTGACGCTGAACATGATCCCGAAGGTCGCGCTCGGTCCGCTCCTCATCGTCTGGTTCTCCTACGGCATCGTGCCGAACATCCTGATCGCCTTCAGCATCTGCTTCTTCCCGATCCTGCTCACCACCGCGCGGGGCTTGCGCGAGGTCGAGCCGGATCTGCTCGACCTCGTCAAATCGCTGCGCGGCTCGCGCTGGACGCTGTTCCGCAAGATCCAGCTGCCGGGATCGCTGCCTTACATCTTCTCCGGAATGAAGGTCGGCGCCATCCTCGCGGTCGCCGGCGCCATAGTCGGCGAGTTCATCGCCTCCGAGCGCGGGCTCGGCTACCTCATGATCCAGGTGCAGTCGTCGCTCGACACGCCCGCGATGGTGATGGCCGTCGTGCTGCTCACCCTGCTCGGCGTCGCGCTTTACGGCTTCGTGCTCGTCCTCGAACGCATCTTCGTCGTCGGCGACGCAAGACAAACTTGAAGATCAAGGACCAAAACCATGCTCCTCACCCGCCAGAACCTGCCGAAGACCATCCCTGATATCGCTGCGCTCGACGATCTCCTGTGCCGGCCGACCCAGGCATTGATCGACGACCTCGCCCCGGTCGACGGCGACATCATGATCCTCGGCGTCGCCGGCAAGATGGGGCCGACGCTGGCGGGGCTTGCCAAGGCCGCAGCGCCCGATCGCCGTGTCATCGGCGTCGCCCGCTTCAGCGACGCCGGCGTCAAGGACTGGCTGCACGCGCGTGGCGTCGAGACTATCAATTGCGACCTAATGGACGAGACCGCGATTCAGGCGCTGCCGAAGGCGCCCAACATTGTCTTCATGGCCGGCCGCAAATTCGGCGCTGAGGGCGATCTCTCGCTGACCTGGGCGATGAATGCGCACGTGCCGGCACTGATCGCGCAGGCCTTCCCCTCGTCGCGGATCGTGGCGTTCTCGACCGGCTGCATCTATCCGTTCGTCCCCGTCGACGGCAAAGGATCGGGCGAGGACATGGCGCCGAACCCGCCCGGCGAGTACGCCCAGTCCTGCGTGGGCCGCGAGCGCATGTTCGAGTATTTTTCGCGCAAGTTCGGAACGCCCGGGCGGCTATTCCGCCTCAACTACGCGATCGACATGCGCTATGGCGTGCTGCACGACATCGCCTTGAAAGTGCTCACGGGCACGCCGATCGACCTCAGCATCGGTCATGTCAATTTCATCTGGCAGGGCGATGCCTCATCGCAGGCGCTGCGCTGCCTCGCGCATTGCACAGCGCCGACCTCGCCGATCAATGTCAGCGGCCACGAGATTTTGGCGGTGCGCGACCTCGCAGCAAGATTCGGCGCCAGGTTCGGCCGTATGCCGGTGCTGACAGGAAACGAAGAGCCGACCGCGTGGCTGACCGACACGTCCAAGGCAGTCGAGCTTTTCGGCCTGCCGGTCGTCGACACCGAGCAGCTGATCGCCTGGACGGCGGATTGGGTGTCGCGCGCCATGCCGAGCCTCGGCAAGCCCACCAAATACGAGGTGCGCGATGGACGCTACTGACGATCCGCGCATCATCCGGCTTGGCGTCGAGGATGCTGCGGCGGGCCTCGCGCTCTCGACAGAGGCGCACTGGAACCAGAATGAAGACGACTGGCGGTTTTTCTTGAGCGACGGCGTCGCGTTCGGCATCCGTGATGGCGCGCAACTGGTCGCGACCGCGGCGCTCCTGCCCTACCCGGGCGACAACGCCTGGATCAGCATGGTGCTGGTGACGGCAAGCCATCGCCGGCGCGGTCTCGCCACGCGGCTCGTCGATGCCTGCCTGGCGATGGCGCGCAAACGCGGCCTGACGAGCTGGCTCGACGCAACCCCGGACGGTGCTGCCGTCTATGGGCCGCTCGGGTTCACGCCGACCCTGCAATTGCGCCGGCTCAAGCTGGTGAAATCGGCATCCGCGTCCGGGCAGGCACCTTCATCCGCGACGCTCGACGCGCTCCGCGCGCGCGACCGGCGCGCCACGGGCCTCGATCGAACCGCCCTGCTCTCCAACTTCGCGCAGCGTTCCGGCTCGCGCATCGTCGCCGCGAACGGCGCCATCGCGTTGGTGCGCGACGGACGTACCGCGCGCCATATCGGCCCGCTGTTTGCCGACGACACCGCAGCCGCGCTGACCCTGGTCGAGGTAATCGCGCGATTGGAGACCGGGCCGCTGCTGCTCGATGCCGTCGCGTCGCACGCCGCGTTCCCTGAAGCATTGACCGCATCGGGCTGGAGCATCGAACGGCCGTTCCAGCGCATGCGGTTCGGCCCCGCCACTGCCGCAGGGGAAGACATGCCATTCGCCGTCGCCGGCCCTGAATTCGGATAGGACATCATGCACCACAGCCAGATCAACAGCGAGATCCGCAAGCTGATCGCCGACGGCACCGTCCTGCCGGCGCATCCCCTCGCGCTCACCGCCGAACGCCAGCTCGACAAAAAGCACCAGCGCGCGCTGACGCGCTATTACATCGACGCCGGCTCCGGCGGCCTTGCGGTCGGCGTGCACACCACGCAGTTCGCGATCCGTGACGTCGGCCTCTATCGTCCCGTGCTCGAACTCGCCGCCGAGACGGCGGCGAACTGGACCAAGCGTCCGCTGGCGCTGGTCGCGGGCCTCGCCGGTCCGACTAGGCAGGCCACCGCTGAAGCCCGCACCGCGCGCGACATCGGCTATCACGCAGGGCTCCTCAGTCTCGCTGCGATGAAGGGCGCGTCGGAGGACGAGATCATCGCGCATTGCGCAGCGGTCGCAGCCGAAATTCCGCTGGTCGGCTTCTATCTTCAGCCGGCGGTCGGCGGCGTGGTCCTGTCGAGCCGGTTCTGGCAGCGCTTTGCCTCGATCGACAATGTCATCGCGATCAAGATCGCGCCGTTCAACCGCTACCGGACCCTTGATGTTTTGCGCGGCGTCGCAGCAGCCGGCGCGCTCGACCGCGTTGCGCTCTATACCGGCAATGATGACCACATCCTGCTCGATTTGATGCTGCCGTTCGACCTCCGCGACAACGGCGTCACCACGCGCACTTATTTCAAAGGCGGCCTGCTCGGCCACTGGTCGGTGTGGACGGCGAGCGCGATCAAACAGTTCGAGCGCTGCAAAGCGGCACGGCACAAGGACAGCGTGCCGGCCGATTTGCTCGCGCTCGATGCCCGCGTCACCGATTGCAACAGCGCCTTCTTCGACGTCGCCAACGATTTTCACGGCTGCATCGCCGGCTGCCATGAGGTGCTGCGACGGCAGGGCCTGATGCAGGGCCTGTGGTGCCTCGATCCGAACGAGGGCCTGAGCCCCGGCCAGAAGGACGAGATCGAGCGCGTGTACCGCGAGCATTCCGACCTCAGCGACGACGCGTTCGTGGCCGCAAACTTGGATAAATGGCTGGCATGAGCTCAAGCCCCTTCATCAGCCTGCACGGCGTCCGCAAGGTCTATCGCAGCGGCGGCGCCGAATTCCTCGCGGTGTCCGACGTCACCATGGACGTGCAGGAGGGTGAGCTGGTCTCGCTGGTCGGCCCGTCCGGCTGCGGCAAGACCACCGTGATGAAGATTTTGGCCGGCTTGCACGACGCCGACGGCGGCACGGTGAAGATCGGCAACGCCAAAAGCCCGTTCGATCCGACCCGCGACATTGGCATGGTGTTCCAGCAGGCGTTGCTGCTGAAATGGCGGACCATCCTGGACAACGTGCTGCTGCCGGCAGAGATCGTCGGTCTTCCGATGAAGGCCGCGCGCGAGCGGGCGCGCGATCTGCTCAATCTGGTGGGTCTTGCCGGCTACGAGCAGAAATATCCGCGCGAGCTGTCCGGCGGCATGCAGCAGCGCACCGCCATCGCGCGCGCCTTCATTCACGACCCGAAACTGATCCTGATGGACGAGCCGTTCGGCGCGCTCGACGCCTTGACGCGCGAGCAGATGAATCTGGAGATGCTGCGGATCTGGCGCGAGAGCGGCAAGACCATCATCTTCATCACGCACTCGATCCAGGAGGCCGTGTTCCTGTCCTCGCACTGCGCCGTGCTGACGGCCGGACCTGCGAAGATGGCCGATTATTTCCCCATCGACCTGCCCTTCCCACGGGCTCTGCCGCTGAAAACGACGGACGCGTTCGGCGCCTATGCGCGGCGGATTTACGAGAAGCTGGGTTTGGGCGCGGCTTAATTCACCGCACGATAGATGCTGTAGGGTGGGCAAAGCGACTTGTCCGCCGTAGCTCGAAGAGCGAAGGAGGAAGCGTGCCCACCATGGCGAGGCAAGCAAGCAGTGGTGGGCACGGCGCAAGTGCGCCTTTGCCCACCCTACGGGAGTTTGCGCGATCAAGCCTTGTTGCGCATCTTGCCGAGCAGATAATTGTCGTAAAAATTCTCCGCGATCTGCGTGTAGAACAGCAGCTCCTTCATATAGGCGTCGTGGCTTTCCTTGGTGCGCTTGAACAGGTCGCTCTTGATGGCGAGCTCGTTCAGATGGTCCTGGGTCGCGGTGTAGCAGGCCTCCAGCACCGGCTGCGGAAACGCCTTCAGCTCCGCGCCATTGGCGATCAGCCGCTTCAGCGCCGCCGGATTCACGCTGTCGTATTTCTCGAGCATCCAGGCGCCCGCGGCCGACGCGGCCTGGTTGACGATCGCCTGGTACTGCTTCGGCAGCGACGCCCACTTCTCGTCGTTGACGATCATGTGCAGCATGGCGCCGCCTTCCCACCAGCCGGGGAAGTAGTAATATTTGGCGACCTTCTGGAAGCCGAGCTTCTCGTCGTCATAGGGGCCGACGAATTCGACTGCGTCGATCGTGCCCTTCTCCAGCGCCGGATAGATGTCGCCGCCCGCGATCTGCTGCGGGACCACGCCGAGCCGCGCCAGCACATGACCACCCATGCCGGCGATGCGGAATTTCAGGCCCTTGAGATCGTCGACGGTCTTGATCTCCTTGCGGAACCAGCCGCCCATCTGGGTGCCGGAATTGCCGCAGAGGATGGCGTGCGCCTTGAACGGCTTCAGCGCCTCGTTGGTGAGGTCGGCGCCGCCGCCGAAATGCCACCAGGATTCCTGATGGCGATGGTTCATGCCGAACGGCGCGCCGGTGGCATAGGCCAGCGCCGGCTCCTTGCCGATGTAGAAATAGAGCGGGGTCTGCGCCATGTCGACAGAAGCGGTGCTGACCGCATCGAGCGCCTGCAGGCCGGGAACGAGCTCGCCGGCCGCGAAGGTCTGGATCTGGAATTTGTTGTCGGTGGCCTCGGCAACATATTTCGCAAAAGTCTGAGCGGTGCCGTAGATAGTGTCCAGCGACTTCGGGAAGCTCGAGGTCAGGCGCCATTTGATCTCGGGCGCGCTTTGCGCGATCGCAGGTGCGGCAACCAGCGTCGTCGCGCCGGCAACCGCGCCGCCCTTGAGGAATGTACGGCGTTTCATGATGGTCTCTCCCTGAACTATGTTTCAACGTATCGGCTTGAGCGCGATCTTCGCAGACCATGGCCTGTTGCTATAGCGGAGTTCAACTAGTGAGCGGTAGCCCGGATGGAGCGCGGCGCAATCCGGGAATCTTCCCAAATTTCCCGTGTCGCTCTCAGAGCAGCTTGGCGCTCACAAACAGCGCGCGCACGGCGTTGGTCGCCTGCACCACAAGCATGGCGTTCTCGGCGGCGCCTTCGAGCGCCGCGACCGCGTCTTCATGCAGCGAGCGGAATTCCATCCACTCGACCGATTTGAAATTGGTGAGGAATTGATAGGCCTGGCCGACGGTCGCGATCGCCAGCGTGTCGCCGTTCAGCTTGATCTTGAACGTCGTGCGCAGCGGGGTCTCGGAACTTTGCGGATCACTCATGGGCTGCTTCTGGACGATGACGGCTTAACGAAAGGAAAACGGCAGCCCCGCCGTAGCAGGCCAATATCCGGAGCAGATATCAGGACTCGGTGCTCGCGCGCTGCGAGGCGGTCGCCGATGGGGTCAGCCTCGGCACCACGACCAGACGGTTGAACTCACCGTTGTCGTAGGCTTTCATGAATCGATCATAGTCCTTGATCGAAACGCAGCCGTTGGAGTCGCCACGAGGCCCGAGCATGTAATTGTGGGTGAGCAGGCCGACGCGGCCGAGCGCGCTGGTGCCCTCGGCGGGCGTCAAGCGCAGTGCGCGGACGCCGTGAAACAGTTTTTCGCGCGGCTTCAGGTCGTAGGTCGCAGGCGGGGTCGCGCCAACCATGCGCTGGTCGACGTGCTCCGGGTCGTCCATCAGCGCGCCCATGCCGGAATGCGCTTCCAGCGCGATGCCGCTCGGCAGGTAAAGCGCCTTGGCCGAGATGTCGTAGACCGCGGTGCGCGAATCGTAGCCAAGCGCGGCGAGATCCGGCGCCTTGCCGAACAGGCCGCTGTCGGGCGTCAGCGAGGCCAGCCTGATCTTGTCGGTGAATTTTTCGAAGAAATTGCGGTTGTCGACACGGGGGTTGGTCTCGGCATAAGCTTGGCTTGAGGCAATCTGGGCGGAGATGTCCGCCTGGGGCGGGCGCGAGCGCGGCATCGGGATGGCGTCAGCACGCTGCGATTGTCTCGTCTCCTCGGACATATGCCGGTCGTCATCGGTCAGGGTCGAGCGCCAGTCGTCGCCCTGGAGCTTCTGGGCGAGCATCGCCTTGGCATCGCGCAATTTGAGCTGGACTGCATTGACCGCGGAGCGCTCCAGCGTTCGCAGGCCGAGCTCGCGGGCGGGCGGACTGCTGGAAGCCGAAGCGAATCGATCATCGAACGAAGGCGCATTGGCCGGCGGCAGTGCGGCGGTGACCAGCGAGGCCGAACCGCCGATATCCGCGACCCAGGCGGCAGCGCCCAGTGCCAGCGCGACGGCGGCCAGAGACAGCAATATCGTCTCGGCTCGCCCAATACGGCGGCGCGACAATAGCCCCTCGGCTCGTGCCCGGTCGGAAACCATCAGATCCCCAAAATCGACCCCCGGGGGGACCCACCCCCACCCGGAGATTCTCTACCAGCTACCACATTGGGAGCCAAAAGTTAGGCATAATCGCGGCCGGCAAGGGCCCCGGCAAGCCATTCCAGGGTATCCCAAGGTATCTTATGACCGATCCGTTCGATCTAGAGCGCTTTGTCCGGGCCCAGGACCCGGTCTATGGCGACGTCCAGGGGGAGCTGACCCGGGGCCGAAAGCAGAGCCACTGGATGTGGTTCGTCTTCCCGCAGGTCGCCGGTCTCGGCTTCAGCGCCATGTCCCAGCGCTACGCCATCACCTCCCGCGCCGAGGCCCAGGCCTATCTCGCCCACCCCATCCTCGGTCCGCGCCTGATCGAATGCACGCGGCTCGTGCTCGCCGTCGAGGGCCGGACCATCAACGCCATCCTCGGCGCGCCCGATGATGCCAAATTCCGCTCGTCGATGACGCTGTTCGACGCGGTGTCCGATGAACCCGTTTTCGACGAGGCGCTCGCCCGGTATTTTTCGGACAAGCGCGATCAGGCAACGCTCGATATCCTCGCGGCCCTTGACCGACAGCCCAAGTGACCGCAGCCACCAGCGTAAACCCGGGATTAACATCGCCTGCCTATTGTCCGTGCAAATAATTTCCCGCGCCAGTTGCCGGACAGAATCATGAAAATCGGTACGCTCCTGACCACCGCCATCGTCTCGCTCTCGACAGTGGGCGGCGGCCTCGCCGTCTACGTCGCCGTGACGAAATACCAGACGATGGAACGGATCACCGAAGCGCAGGGGCGGCTGGCGATCGTCCGCGCCGTCAGCGACATCCCGCGCTACCTCAATCCCGAGCGCGGCTTTTCCACCAACATCCTCTATGGCCCTCCCGCGGTCGACCCGGCGCTGCTTGCCGAGCAGGACAAGCTGCGCAAGCAGACCGATGCCGCCCGCGACAGGATGAACGCGCTGCGCAAGGACCTGCCCGGCCCGTTCGATGACGGCAACACCACCGGCGGCAACATCGACGCCATCAATTCGAAGTTCACGGCGCTGCGCGAAGCCATCGACAAGGCGATGGCAGGCCCGCCGGAGGCGCGCAAGGATGCCGCCAAGAAGATCGTCGCCGACAACGCCGTGCTCAACGCCGGCGTGACCGCGCTGCTCAACGAGCAGGTTCGCCGCATGGCGATCCTCAACGGCGATGCCTACCGGCAGGCAAGCTACGCCAACATCGCGATGACATTGCGCGACGTGGGCGGCTTCAACTCCAGCCTGCACAAGAATCTCGTCGGCGGCAAGAAACCGGCGACCGATGCCGAGAAGGCCGAGATCAGCCGCTCGCAGGGCCGCAACGATCAGATCGTGATGTCGCTGCTGGAGTTGCGCGGCAATCCCGCAACGCCGGCGAACGTCGCCGCCGCGCTGGAGAAATTCAACGCGATCTACATCGAAGAGTTCGGCCGCGAGCTCAAGCTGGTGAAGGAGGGTGCGGTCAGCGGCAAGTACGAACACGACATGGACACCTATTACACCGCCACGCAGCGCGGCCTCAGCACCATTATCGAGGTCCGCGACGCCTTCTACGACAACGCCGAGCAGATTCTCGCCGGTGCCTCCACTGCGGCCCACACCAGCTTCACCATCGCACTCGCGGGCCTCCTCGCCGTGCTGATCGCCAGCGCCGGCCTCATCGTCACGGTCCGCCGCCGCGTCTGCGCCCCGATCGTCAACCTGACGACGCGGATGTCGCGGCTTGCCGAAGGCGAGGTCACGGAAGAGATTCCCGGCGCCGAGCGTTCCGACGAAATCGGTGCCATGGCCGCGGCGGTCCGGGTCTTCAAGGACAACATGATCCGGGCCGACAGCCTCGCGGCGGAGAAGCAGGCCGAGAACGACGGCAAGATGCGCCGCGCACAGGCGCTCGACGGGATCACCCGCGCGTTCGAAGCCAAGGTCACCGAGCTCGTCGGCGGCTTGTCCCGCGCTTCAGCCACCATGGAAAGCACGGCGCAGTCGATGACCTCGACGGCTGCCCAGACCAACAGCCAGGCCGCCGTCGTCGCCGCCGCCTCACAGCAGACATCGAGCAACGTGCAGACGGTCGCGAGCGCCACCGAGGAGCTGACCTCTTCGATTTCGGAGATCGGCCGTCAAGTGGCCCAGTCCACCGAGATCGCGGCCCGCGCCGTCGACAACGCCCGCCGCACCGGCGACACCGCCCGTGCGCTGGCCGAGGGCGCGCAGAAGATCGGCGACGTCGTCACGCTGATCCAGAGCATCGCCGAGCAGACCAATTTGCTGGCGTTGAACGCGACCATCGAGGCCGCCCGCGCCGGCGACGCCGGCCGCGGCTTCGCGGTAGTTGCTGCCGAGGTGAAATCGCTGGCGGGCCAGACCGCCAAGGCCACCACCGAAATCTCCGAGCAGATTTCGGCGATCCAGGCCGCGAGCGACGAGACCGTCACCGCGATCCGCAACGTCGCCGACGTCATCGGCGAGATCGACCAGATCGGCACCGCGATCGCGGCCGCGATCGAGGAACAGGGCTCGGCGACCAAGGAGATCGCCCGCAGCGTCCAGGAAGCCGCGCGCGGCACCCAGGAGGTCAACACCAACATTTCAGGCGTGCAGCGCGCCGCCGACGACACCGGTACGGCCGCGCGGGAGGTGCTGGGCGCAGCCGAGCAGCTCTCGTCCCAGTCACGCGATCTCGCCGGACAGTTCGACCGCTTCCTCGGTGAGGTCAGGTCGGCGTAAGGGCTTAGTACGGCGGCGCCTTGCGCGCCCGCTGCGCCTTGGCCGCCTCGATCCACCATACGAGATCGTCGGCGAAGCGCGGGAACGAGCGTTCCAGCGCCTTGCCGCCCTCGCCGATCGGTTCACCCGCTTCCGACAGCGTCTGTGCGATCGGGCCGACGCCGATGGTGCTCGACACCACCACCATGCCCATCTCCGACAACGTGCCATGCCAGGCGGTCGAGGCACGCGCGCCGGACAGGCGGCCGGCCGAGTAGCTCACGATCGCGGCTGGGCGCCAGAACCACTCCTCGAGGAAGTGGTCGGTAAGATTCTTCAGGCCCGGCTGGATGCCCCAATTGTATTCGCCGGTGACGAAGACGAAACCATCGGCGCCGCGGATCTCTCCGGCGAGCTTCTCCAGCGCCTCGGGTGCGGAGCCCTTGGGGTATTCCTTGTACATGCGATCGAGCATCGGCAGGCCGATCGCCTTGGCGTCGATAAACACGACGTCGTCGCCGCGGGCGCGCAGGCGATCGATGACGAAATTCGCCAGGCGTATGCCCATGCGGTCGGAACGGTAGGAACCGTAGAGGACGAGAATGCGATTGCTCATGGGCAGCAGTCTAGCACGGATCATCAGGCCGGCCCTCAACGTTTTGACGCGCTAAGTTCGCCGTCCGGATTCAAGCGTTTGCGACGGTGTCTCGCCGAACTGGTCGCGATAGCTTCTGGAGAAGTCGCCGAGATGCCAGAAGCCGAACGCCAGCGCGACGGCCTTGACACTATCGGCACCCGCGAGCAGCCGCTGACGCACCAGCCACAGCCGCCGCAGGCGCAAGTAGCGGTGCAGGCTCATTCCACGATAGCGGCGGGCGACGTCGTGCATGGTGCGAACGGACAAGCCGAGTTTGCGCGCGATCTCGTCGCTGTAGATGGGCAGCGAGAGGTCGTCGGAAAGCAGCGCGCGGATGTCCTGAAAGACTTTGAAGTTGCGCTCGTCATTGGGGCGCAGGGTCCATCGCGCGGGAACGATACTTTCGAAAATTGCGTCCACAGCGCCGAGCAGGGTCTCCTTCATGCCGGCCGCCTTCAGCGGCAAGTCGGGCGAGGCGACGGGCTCCGACGCGGCTTCCAAGACTTCCCGGACCACACCGCGAAGCCGGCTCAAGCCCGCAGCGGTCGTTTCGAAGATGTTGAAGCAGAGGGTTGCTTGTGGCCAGCCGCGATCCGTCACCTCCGGCCTGAACACCACCGAGGCGATTTGCCGCTGCACCTCCTCGATGATGGTGTAAGCCGCGCCGCCGCTGCCGATGACGATAACGGATCGTATACGCCGCGCGCCGTTGAATCGAACGGTCACGTCCAAATCGTCCATCGTGAATCCGATCGCGGTACAATTCTCGACGAGCTGTGCGTCGACGACCCGCGGAAATGCCCGCGTCAAATTCACGTCGCAGCCGGGTAGCGACAGAATACTCTGCTCGGCCGAAATCCTCCGTACAAAAGGCGTGAACTCGAAGTCGAGCCCTCGTATGGCGTTTCGAAATTCATCGACGTCGGTGAAGCGAAATACCTTTGGCGCCAGCGTCGGCGGATCATCACTTCTATTCATGGCAATGTGAACTTCGCGTCGCAACACACGCGTCCGGCGACGATGCCGGCCCGCTTCTGCGCTCCGTGTGCCTTAAGTCTGAAAGAATCACTTCGAACTATGCCGACCAGTTGGCGAGCGTCGAAGTCCAAGGACAAGGCGGCGCATCAAATCTCGCCAATTTTCGATAGCGTTTTCCGTGTAGCCAGCGGTGCAGATATACCTAGACGAGCAAAATCCAAACTTCAAATTAACGTCTGTCGGGCGGAATAGGTGCAGTTCGATAGTCCAAATTAATTTTAGGTCAGGCCCCTGCCATGATGGCAAATTCGCCTGCTGATATTCTTGCTGAATTGGAAGAGGTGGTCGCAACCTACCCACCGCACCGTTGCGCACGCATTCTCGCCGGCATGGTGCAGTTGCTCACTGGCAGCCGCGGCCAGTGCCGGGAATTGCTCGTCAACGTGGTCGACGGTGTTCTGCTGCGATTGACGGAACGGGTCGAGGCCAGCGCACTGGTTCAGCTCAGCACGGCGCTCGCGGAACTTGACATCGCGCCTCCCGAAACATTGTGGCGTCTCGCCTCGCACGATAGTCCGGACGTGGCATGTCCTGTGTTGCTCAAGTCGCGTGCACTTTCCGCAGCCGATCTCGAGGCTGTCATTGACTCCCGTGGCGAGTGGCATCGACGCGCGATCGCCGCGCGCAGCGACATCGCGCCGACGGTGACTGAGGCGCTGATCAAGCACGGCGGCCTGATCTGCCTTGACCTGATCAAGAACCAGGGAACGAAATTCTCCGACGCAGCCTATGCAGCGCTAATTGCCAAGGCCGACCAGGACGGCGAGATCGCGAAGGCGCTGGTGCTCCGGCCCGGCACGCCCGATCTGGTCGTGCGCAAGCTGCTCTCCGCCCCACCAGCCCGGAAGGCACCCGCCCCGTCCGCCGCAGCGCCGGTGCCGGAAGCGGAGCCGGCTCCGCCAAAGCGGCCTTGCCGGGCCGACTACGCGGGCGCGAGGCCCGAGATCGTCGCCCTCAACCGCATCGGCAAGCTCAACGATTCCACGGTGAACCGCTTTGCGATCCGCGGCGAGACGGCCAATTTATTCACGGCGCTCTCGGTGCTTTCAGGGGCGCCGCTCGAAATTATCGAGCATGTCGCGAGCGATGACGATTGCGAGGGGCTGGTCATGGCGTGCCGGGCGTCGCGGCTAAACTGGCAGACCACCCTTACCATCCTGAGCAACCGCAGCGGAAAAAGGCTCTCCTATTCCGAGCGCGAGCGCGCGCAACGGATCTTCGAGACGCTGCTTCTGTCCACCAGCCAATGGACAGTGCGATGGGGGCAAATAGTAGCAAACGCCAGCACAGGCGACCCGGGAAATGGCAGCCCGAAGATGGGGGTTAGCCGATGAAGTTCGACGGTCGCAAAGCGATGCGCGTAAAAATGGATCACAAGCAGCCTGTCAATCTAATGGGCTCGGACGGCACTTGGCGGCGCAGTTGCGTTTTGCTCGACATATCGCAAAGCGGTGCAAAGATCGAGGTCGAGGGCACGCTCGACGTGCTCCAGGCCAAGGAATTCTTCCTGCTGCTGTCCTCGACGGGGCTCGCCTACCGGCGCTGCGAACTGGTCTGGATCGACGGCACCACGGCCGGCGTGCACTTCGTCACCGCAGACGGCAAGAAGAAACCGGCAGCCGCTGTGCAGGCTGCCGCTCAGAGCAAATAGGCCCAAGGATTCATCAGCCCGATCCAACTCCAGCATGATTCAGGTCAACCTTGCAGAACGCGCGAACTATATCCCGCCCCGTCAAAGGCGACGGCGGCATCCGAGAGAAGGAAGCGGCACGCCCATTCGTGCATGTGCTGGCTGACTCCTCGGAAAAATTGTCGAGCGTCTGTTCGATTCTCGAGCAACGGTTTGCCGTCGCAGGCGAACGGCTCGACGCAGAAGCCAAGCTGTCCCAGATGCCGTTCGCGATCGTCATCCGTGCGGAATTGCGTGACGTCCACACCATCGCGGCCATCAAGAAACGAGCCATAAAGTTCGCAAAGGCAACGAAGCGCATCTTCCTGGTCGAGCACCCCTCTCACGTGAGTATCTCGCAGGCCTACGCGCTCGGGGCCACGCTCGTCCTTCCCGGGACGATCGACAAGATCAAGCTGCTGGCAGCGCTGGCTGATTCCGCCGAAGAGGCGTCTGCTTCCTCAGGTCAGGAGCCGCAGCAGGACAATGCCGTCGAGGCCGCGGCGACGGCGATCGCGTCGATGTTCACGGCCGTCGCGCTCGGCGAGCCCATCGATGTCGACGGCACGAAGGAAGCCGGCCGCAAGATCGCTGATCGCATCACCCAGCATGGCTTGTCCGAGTGGCTCACCACTGTGCGGCGCCACCACGAGGGAACCTACCAGCACTGCCTGCTCGTGACCGGCGTTGCGATCGACTTCGGGCTGAGTCTCGGTGTGGGCCGCGCCGATCTCGAGCGGCTGTATTCGGCGGCCATGTTCCACGACCTCGGCAAGGCCCGGATCCCGCTTGCCATCCTCGACAAGCCCGGCCGTCTCGATCCGGCCGAACGTGCCATGATCGAGACTCACCCGATTGCGGGTTACGATTTCCTGAAAGACCACGACAATATCTCACCGGAGATCCTCGATGCCGTGCGGCATCATCACGAATTTCTTGACGGCAGCGGCTATCCGGATGCACTCGGGGCCGAGAGTATTGGCGACATCGTGCGGATTCTCACGATCTCGGACATCTTCGCGGCCCTGATCGAGTATCGGCACTACAAGCCGACGCTGCCACGCAGCGAAGCCTATGACATCCTATGCGGGATGAGCGGAAAGTTGGAGAAGGCGCTGCTGACCGCGTTCAGGCAGGTCGCTCTCACGAGGTAAGCGCAGCAACCCGTCTCGACCCCAGTCTAGTGCGCGGCGCGATGTCTGGTGCGGCGCGGAACGGTCCGGCAGGCGAGCCCTTCGGCCAGCAGCTTCATGTCCTCATGCCGGCCGCTGCGGATCAGCCGGCCGAACTCTTCGGGTGTGAAAGGAAGACTTGGATCATCATCGATCGGACGCCGCACTCGCGGGCCGAAGAACCGTCGAACCAGGCTAGCGAGCCGCCGCATGTCAATTCCCTCGCGCCAGCATCAAACCTTTCAGTCCGCACATTGTTCCTCCTGCACGATCGAGATTGCAAGAGGCCGCCAAGCGGTCCGCACCAAAAATTTCGGCGAGAGAATAATCTCCTCTGCCCGCACTACTCGGCGAATCCGACGTAGCGCACGAAATCGTCGTTGCCCTCGCGATCGGAGCGCACCGCGTTCGCGGCAAAGTTGTCGTCAGGATAGCCCATCGCGACGCAGGTCATGATCACCTCGTCCTCCGGAATGTTTGCGACCTCGCGCACGATGTCAGAGCGCATGATGCCCTGCCCGTTGATCACCGAACCGAGACCGCGGTCCCAGGCCGCGAGCACGATGCCGTAGCAGAGCGCGCCCAGGTCGAAATGGCAGACCGCGCCGGGATCGAGCACGCGGTCATAGGTCAAGACCAGCGACACCGGCGCATCGAACTGGCGGAAGCCGCGCAGCACCCAGTCCTGCCGCATCGGCTTGTCGTCGCGCGCGATCCCCATCGCGCCGAACAGTTTCTTGGCGACGTCGACTTGCCGGGTCCGGTGCACGCCCTGATACTCGCCGTGACTGACGATGTCGCGCTTCACCTTGGCGCCGCCAACCATCTCCTCCATGTTGCGTCGGCGCAGCCGTTCCAGCGGACCGCCCGTGAGCACGTGGACGTGCCAGGGCTGGGTGTTCATCGACGAGGGCGCACGCTTGGCGCTGTCGATGATCGCTTCGATCACCGCGCGCGGCACCGGCTCGTTCCTGAAGCCGCGCACGCTGCGGCGCGACTGGACCAGCGTTTCGAATTCCACCTCAAGACCTCCCTGCCCGTTCATCCCCTGGCGCGCCAACACGCGAGCGGTTGCCGATGCGGCGCGCAATATCTATGCTAACCCGCAAGCAAGACCAAGAACCCTGTGAGGATCCCATGAAAGCCAACATGGCTGCACCGCTCGATCCCGTCATCGCCCAGATCATTCCGCTGCTGCCAATGCGCGATGCCACGACGATGACGCCACAGAGCGCCCGCGATTCCTTGCGTGCACTGGCTGCCTCACGCGCGGCCATAGCGCCACCACCGGTCGACATCATCGCGGATATCAAGGTGAAAGGCGGCGCCGGTCCGCTGGATGCACGGGTCTACCGCGTCGGCACCACGCCGGCGCCGACCGTGGTGTTCTTCCATGGTGGCGGCTGGGTCGCGGGCGACCTCGAGACCCACGACCGGCAGGCACGCAACCTTGCGATCGAGACGGGCGCGGTCGTCGTCTCCGTCGATTATCGCCGTCCGCCCGAAACGCGTTTTCCCGGCGCGTTCGAGGACGCCTTTGCCGCGGTCAGCGACGTGTTTGGCCGCGTCGCGGAATTTGGCGGCGATGCAAAACGCTTCGGCGTTGCCGGCGACAGCGCCGGCGGCAATCTCGCCGCCACCACCGCGATCGCCTGCCGCGACGCCGGCATCAAGCTCGCGGCGCAACTCCTGGTCTACCCCGTGACCGACGTCCTCGGGAGTTATGCGGACGCGCGCGAGAACGCACGCTTCCCCTCGCGCGCCGAGAATGCCGAAGGCTACTTCCTCTCGCGCGCCGTGATGGAGTGGTTTTGCGGTCATTATCTCGCCGATCCCTCTCATGCGACCGACTGGCGCGTTTCACCGCTGCGCGCGGCTTCGCTCGCCGGCGTCGCGCCCGCGATCGTCACCACCGCCTGGTTCGATCCCCTGCGCGACGAAGGTGCAGCCTACGCACGGGCGCTGGAGGCAGCCGGTGTGCCGGTGAAGCATCATGAAGGCCCCGGCCTGATCCACGGCTATTTCGGCCTCGGCGACGCCTCCGAGGTGGCGCGAGCCGAAGCGCAGCGCGCACGCGCGGACTTCAAGGCGCTTCTCGCGCGCGGCGCCTGAGGGCGATATCCGGAGCGGCAGGATCGACCGCCGCGCCGGCCGGCGTTCAGGACTTGGCAGCGGGCACCTCGAAGAAGCCCGTCGCCTGAACGAGGCGGCCATCGTCGCCGAAACGGCCGAAGCTCTCGCCCGTGACGAACACGCGACCGGCGCCGTCATACATCGTCCAGCGAAAAAGCCCTTGATCATGGTGCTCGAGGAAGCTGTCATTCCTGAAATGCGCGCCAGGAAACTTGAGCTGGGTTTGACCGATGCGCGCCATCAAGGCGTCGCGTCCCTCAACCTGCGAGCCCGGATCGGTATACACGCAGTCCGCGACCACGCTTTGCTCGAGCAGCCGACGCCGCTCGTCCTCATCGATGGGTCCCCACGCCGCCTGATAGGTGTTCCAGGTCTTCAGTCGCGCTTCATCGTTCATCTCGCAGAACCTCTCGTGGCTTCATGCCGCTTTCGGTCATATTGACAATTATTGATACTTTGTCAATATGACCCGACGTTCAGTTCCGACGCTTGTGAGGCTCATGGCTCGTTCCAGCATTTCGAAAGAAGAGCTCGCCGTCGAGGCTGCGACGGAGGTCTTCTCCCGCTACGGCCATGCCCGCACGACGATGGGCGACATCGCCGCCAGGGCGGGAATGTCGCGGCCGGCGCTGTATTTGCTCTTCCCCGACAAGGACGCCGTGTTCGCGGCGGTGATCCAGCGAATGGACGAGCAGAAGCATCGGGAGATCAGGGCCGCAATCGCGCGCCTCGACGGCCTTCACGCCAGGCTGCTCCACGCCTGTAAATCCTGGGGATCGCATGGCTTCGACCTGATCGAGGCGCATCCCGATTCGGCAGATCTGTTCGACCTCCGTTTCCCCGCAGTTCGGAAGGTCTACGACAACTTCCAGTGTTTGGTCGCCGACCTCATCCGCGATCAGGTGAATGCCGCCGGGATAGCGGTCGAGCCGGAGGTGCTGGCGCGATGCCTGGTGTTCGGCATGCGGGGACTGCGCGAAACCGCCAGGAACGGCAAGGAGATGCGGCGGCTGATCGCCGTTCAGGTCACCACGCTCGTCAGAAGCATCAATGACGGCACTTGAGCTTCGAAGAGCCGCCTACCGCGCCTTCCCCGCCCGCTGCGCGTCGGTGTGCCCCCAAGTTTGGTCCCAATCCTGACCGGCGGCATCGACGACGCGGCCGTCGGCTTCGAAGAACTTGTTCGGCACCTGGAAGATCGCCAGGATCAGGGCGCCCTCCGGGCACCAGGCGGCATGCCGGCTGCCCGCCTCGCGCCAGATGAATTCGCCGGCCTTGCAGGTAATCCCCTTGGCCGGTCCCTCGTTGTCGACGAGAGCGCCCTCGATGACATAACTCTGCTCGACGCCGACATGCTCGTGATCGGGCAGCACCGATCCCGGCGCAAAGCGCATCAAGGCCGTCATCAGACCGCTGCTGCGATCGAACAGCAGCGTCTTGGCCTCGCAGCCGGGAAAGCGCGTCTTCTGCCATTCCATCTCTTGCGGCCGAACCAGGTGAGAATGCCGGTCAGAAGCGGCATCCGGCATGTTCGCAATCAGGGTCTCCATTACGATGCTCCCTTTCGGCTAAACTCGCCTGAAGCTAGCAAGATCGCCCGTCCCGGTCAGCGAGCAGTGCAGCAGGCGTCGGCCCTTTCGTACCCGCGGTCGGAAATCGCCAGCAAGACCGGGCGGCAGGCGCTCATCCAGCTTGATTGCGCCACGATTTCCGGCTCCAATCCGCGTGCCATTTCTGGTTTAGGGAGACAATCATGATGAAGCGGATTTTCCTGGCTGCGATCGTTGCCACGTTCGCAGCGGGTTCGGCCCTCGCGGAGGACACCTGCGAAAGCAAGGCGGTCGGCAAGGACGGCAAGGCCCTGGCTGGCGCCGCCAAGACCTCGTTCATGAAGAAGTGCAAAGCCGAAGCCTGCGCGCCCAAGGCCGTCAGCGCCGAGGGCAAGCCGCTCGCCGGCGCCGCCAAGAACAGCTTTATGAAGAAGTGCGAGATGGGCGCGTAAGGCGCCGCAAATTCGCTGCTGCTTTAGCGAGCAATCGCCAGACGAACTGCCACATGGCCGGGCTTGTCCCGGCCATTCGCGTGTGTGTTTCCGTGTGCCGGCTTCCAGACCAAATCATCCGAAAGCAGCGTCGCCCTAGACAGGAGCTCTCGACTGACCGATCATGCGGTGCTGAGCGAAACGGGGCGCATCGACAAGGCTTTCTAGCAAAGGGAACGTCAAGATGTGGCAACCTCGAGTGCGTCATCACTTCATCGCGGCAATGAGCTTGCTCTTCGCGCTGCTCATCGGACTTGAAGCCGCGAACGCGCGGGGCCCGGGACTGCCCAATGTCATGGTGCTCGCAACCGGCGGCACGATCGCCGGCAGCGGGGCGAGCAGCACCACCGTGGTCGGCTACACCGCCGCCACGGTGGGCATTGAGACGCTCCTGAATGCCGTCCCCGAACTGAAAACGGTGGCTAACGTCAAGGGCGAGCAGGTTTTCCAGATCGCCAGCGAGAACATGAACAATGACTACTGGCTCAAGCTTGCCAAGCGCGTCAACACGCTGCTCGCGCAGGACGACGTCGATGGCATTGTGATCACGCACGGGACCGATACGATCGAAGAAACCAGTTATTTTCTGGACCTCGTCGTCAAGAGCAAGAAACCTGTCGTCGTCGTCGGCGCGATGCGGCCGTCGACGGCGATCAGCGCGGATGGGCCGATCAACCTCTTCAATGCGGTGATCCTCGCAGGCAGTGACGAGGCCGTCGGCAAGGGCGTGCTCGTTGCTCTCAACGATCAGATCAACGCGGCTCGCGATGTCACCAAGAACAACACCTCGACGGCGGACACCTTCCGTACCCCGGAACTCGGCTTTCTCGGCTACATGCAGGGCAACAAGCCGTACTTCTATCGTCAATCGACGCGCCGGCACACGGCGGACTCCGAATTCGACGTCTCCAGCCTCGATGTCCTGCCGCAAGTCGACATCGTGTACGGCTACGCCAACATGAACCGGGTCGCGATCGACGCGTTTGTCGCCGCCGGGGCCAAGGGGATCGTGCATGCCGGCGTCGGTGACGGCAGCCTGGCTCGCCCCGCGGTCGAGCCGGCCCTCGACGAGGCCCGCAAGAAGGGTGTCGTGATCGTGCGCAGCAGCCGGGTCGGCAACGGCATCGTCGCGCGCAACGGCGAGGCCAAGGACGACGAGCATGACTTCGTCGTCTCGGATACGCTCAATCCTCAAAAGGCGCGTATTCTGCTGATGCTGGCGCTGACCAAGACGACCGACACCAAGGAAATCCAGCGGATGTTCTATACGTACTAGAGCATTCGACGCGCGGTCGCTCCACGAACTCGTCATGCCCGGGCTTGTCCCGGGCATCCACGTTCTTGTTTCGTGCAGCCATGGTCGTGGATGGCCGGGACAAGCCCGGCCATGACGGCGACCCAGTGGTCAATCCCGCTTGAAACGATAATCAAAGGCGGCGCCGAGCGGCCTGATCAGCCCGACCGTCGGCGCCGGAAAATGAATCGGCAGGATCAGCGTGTCGGTGTCGGCGACGGAAGCAAAAAACTTTCGCCGCGACACCGCCGACTGCTTCGCATCCCAATCCGGCTTGGCCGACCAGTCCGGCTCGCGGCACTGGATCTGATGATGCATGAGGTCGCCGGCGACCACCGCGCGGCGCCCCTTCGAAAAGATGTTCACGCAGCAATGGCAGGGCGAATGCCCCGGCGTCGGCGTCAGCGTGACGGTGTCGTCGAGCGCGTAATCGTCATCGACCAGCAGCGCTTGGCCTGCCTCGACGATCGGCAGGCAATTGTCGCGAAACACGGTGCCGGGCGGGTTGCGGCCCTTGGCATGCTCGGCCTCCCAGGCCGCATATTCACCCTTGTGGAAGACGTATTTCGCATTCGGAAACGTCGGCACCCAACGGCCATCGCCCAAGGTCGTGTTCCAGCCGGTGTGGTCGATATGAAGATGCGTGCAGAACACGTAGTCGATCTGCTCGAAGCCGATGCCGAGCGCGAACAGCTCGTTGCGCCAGCGCTCCTTGCCGGGAAAATCGAACGGCGGCGGATGGCCCTTGTCCTCGCCGGTGCAGGTGTCGACCAGGATGGTATAGCGCGGCGTGCGCACCACGAAGGTCTGATAGGTGATGACCATCATGCCGCGCGCGGCATCGAACACCTCCGGCTCCATGGTCGGCAGATGGTGCCTGAACACACCCTCGTCATAAGCCGGGAAAAAATCCTGCGGCCGCCGCCACGGTCCCTCCCGCTCGATCACCGCATCGATGGTGATGTCGCCGATCCGCAGCTGCTTCATGGCTATTTCGCTCCGCTTTTTTGAAACAGCGTAGCGAGAGCCCCTGAAACGTGCAAGCAAGCGAATGGATTGCAAATCTCTCGATCTGGTTGTAGCCCGGATGGAGCGAAGCGTAATCCGGGAAGGTGCTCGCGTGGTTCGCTATCGGCGCAATCTTCTCCCTGGTGGGACCTTCTTTTTCACCGTGACGCTGGATGATCGAAGATCATCCGTGTTGGTCGATCATGTGGACAAGCTGCGCCACGCATTCCGGGTGGCGCGCGCTGAAAGGCCATTCACGATCGAAGCAATCGTGGTCCTCCCTGATCATCTGCACGTCATCATGACGCTGCCGGACAATGACGCTGATTTTTCCGGCCGATGGCGGCGGATCAAGAGCTCCTTCACGCATCAACTGGCTGTTTCAGGTGCCCCCATCTCCCGCAATCGTCGGGGGGAGTTCTCTCTGTGGCAAAGGCGGTTTTGGGAGCACACGATTCGTGACGACGCCGATTTCGAACGCTGCGCCGACTACATCCACTTTAACCCGGCCAAGCACGGGTATGTCTCTTCGCCGGCAGACTGGCCGCATTCATCGCTTCACCGCTACGTCCGCGAAGGCGTGCTTCCGCCCGATTGGGGAGGAGCTGGAGAGATAGTTGGTAGCTTCGGCGAACGCGAAGACTGACCCGGATTACGCTTACGCTCCATCCGGGCTACCGCCGATCACTACGACCGCAATCCCGGCGCTTCCTGCCCAGTGCGCGCGACATATTCGGTGTAGCCGCCGCCGAACTGGTGGATGCCTTCGGGCGTCAGCTCCAGCACGCGGTTCGACAGGACGCTGAGAAAATGCCGGTCATGCGAGACGAACAGCATGGTGCCCTCGAAATCCGACAGCGCCTTAATCAGCATCTCCTTGGTGGCGAGGTCGAGATGGTTGGTCGGCTCGTCCAGCACCAGGAAGTTCGGGGGATCGAACAGCATCTTCGCCATCACCAGGCGCGCCTTCTCGCCGCCCGAGAGCACGCGGCAGCGCTTCTCGACGTCGTCGCCGGAGAAGCCGAAGCAGCCGGCGAGCGCGCGCAGGGAGCCCTGCCCCGCGGTCGGAAACGCATATTCGAGTGACTCGAACACCGTCTGCTCGCCGTCGAGCAAATCCATCGCGTGCTGCGCGAAATAGCCCATTTTGACGCTGCCGCCGACTGCAACGCTGCCCTCGTCCGGCTCGCTCGCACCGGCGACGAGCTTGAGTAGCGTCGATTTGCCGGCGCCGTTGACGCCCATCACGCACCAGCGCTCCCTGCGGCGGATCATGAAATCGAGCCCGTCATAGATCCGCTTGCTGCCGTAGCCCTTGAAGACCTTTTTGAGCGCAACGACGTCCTCGCCCGAGCGCGGCGCCGGTGGGAAGTCGAACGCCACCGTCTGGCGGCGGCGCGGCGGCTCCACCCGCTCGATCTTGTCGAGCTTCTTCACCCGGCTCTGAACCTGCGCCGCATGAGATGCGCGCGCCTTGAACCGCTCGATGAATTTGATCTCCTTGGCGAGCATGGCCTGCTGGCGCTCGAACTGCGCCTGTTGCTGCTTCTCGCTCAACGCCCGCTGCTGCTCGTAGAATTCGTAATTGCCGGCGTAGGTCGTAAGCGAGCCGGAATCGATCTCGACCACTTTCGAGATCACGCGGTTGATAAACTCGCGGTCGTGCGAGGTCATCAGCAGCGTGCCTTCGTAGTCGTGCAAGAACTTTTCCAGCCAGATCAGGCTTTCCAGATCAAGATGGTTGCTGGGTTCGTCGAGCAGCATGACGTCGGGACGCATCAGGAGAATTCGCGCCAGCGCCACGCGCATCTTCCAGCCGCCGGAGAGTTTTCCGACGTCGCCGTCCATCATTTCCTGACTGAAGCCGAGGCCGGACAGCGCCTCGCGCGCACGGCCGTCGAGCGCGTAGCCGTCGAGCTCCTCGAACGCGTGCTGCACCTCGCCGTACCGCGCGATGATCTCGTCCATCTGGTCGGCCTTGTCGGGATCGGCCATCGCGGTCTCGAGCTCGCGCAGCTCGGCGGCCACCGCACTCACCGGTCCCGCCCCGTCCATGACCTCGGCCACGGCGCTGCGGCCGGCCATCTCGCCGACATCCTGGTTGAAATAGCCGATGGTGATGCCGCGATCGGTCGAGACCTGCCCCTCATCGGGCAGTTCCTCGCCGGCGATCATCCGGAACAGCGTGGTCTTGCCCGCGCCGTTCGGGCCGACGAGCCCGATCTTCTCGCCCTTGTTGAGGGCGGCGGACGCTTCGATGAACAGGATCTGGTGGCCGGCTTGCTTGCTGACGTTGTCGAGGCGGATCATGAGGTCTTTTTGGGGGATTGTTGCGTTGCAGCGTCATAGGCCATGCAGGCCGCCAGGGGAAGCCCGGCCGAGCCCGTGTTGTCTGCTCGGAGAGACCTTGGCCGCACGCCGAAGTTGCTGCCTGTGGCTGAAATGACGCACGCCGCCAGCAATGGCCTCGGCTGCGAACAACGGTTCATTGTTCCAGGGGTTCCACTCCGATAGCGTCGCCATGTCGTGCCGCCAATGGCCTGGCAGTCAACAAGACGTCAGGTGGGCAAGTGTCGGGATTTCGGCGGATTTCAACCAAGCGGGCAGCGTGGCTGGCTTCGACTGCCTTGGCGGCGACGCTGGCCGGTACGGCGGCGGCGCAGGCCGCAGATTCGACCTGGTCGACCAGCCCAGGCACGGGCGACTTCAACACCGCCGCCAATTGGAGCCCGGCCGTGGTGCCAACTGGCACCGCGTTCTTTGGCACCTCCAGCACGACGGCAGTTTCATTCTCGGCCGACGCCAGCTTCGGCGGCTGGACCTTCAACAGCGGCGCGTCGACTTACCACTTCACCAATAGCCGGTCTCTTTCCTTCATCGACGCTGGTATCAATGCCCAGGGCGGCCAAGCCTTTATACGCAACGACACAAATGCTCTGAATTTCTACAACAGCAGCACGGCCGGCGCAGGAGTTGCTCCTGCAACTCAATTTGACATCCAGAACGGCGGCAGCGTCAACTTTTACGACACCAGCACGGCCGGTAATTCCCGCATTAGCTTAGGCGGCGGTGGCGCTGCCAACAGGATCTATTTCAACAATTCTAGCACGGCCGGGAACGCGCAAATCAACGCCTTCAGCGGCAGCCCCGCTGTGGTGTTCAAGGACACCAGCTCAGCCGGCACTGCAAGGATCTTGGTGAACAGCACCGCCACGTTCAGCAACGCGAGCAGCGCCGGCAGCGCCGCATTCAACGGCAGTGGCGTTCTGCAATTCTTCAATAACAGCACAGCCAGCAGCGCCGATGTCACCCTGCAATTGGTCCAGTTTTTCGACACGAGCAGTGGCGGCAATGCAACTCTGAGGACTTTTGCGGGCGGTGTCGTTGATTTCTCGACCCTAACATCCGCGGGGACGACTGCCGGCTCGATCAGTGGCACGGGCACGTTCAACTTTGGCACGAAAACGATCACGGTTGGCGGCAACAACCAGTCGACCACAGTTGCTGGTACGATCGAAGGAATCGGCGGTGCGCTGGTCAAGACCGGCACCGGCATGCTGACGCTGTCGGGCACAAACACCTACGCTGGCGGCACCACGATTTCCGCAGGAACCTTGCAGATCGGCGATGGCGGCACCACCGGCTCGGTCCTCGGCAACATCACCAACAACGCGGCGCTAATTTTCAACCGCTCGGATGCGGTCACCTTTGGCAGCGCCATCGGCGGCAGCGGATTGGTCTCCAAGCAGGGCACCGGCACGCTGACACTGTCGGGCACCAACACCTACACCGGCGGCACGACTGTCAACGCAGGCGAGCTTGTGGTGAACGGCTCGATCGCATCGTCGGTGCTGACCGCCGTCAGCAGCGGCGCCACGCTGTCGGGCGTCGGCACCGTCGGCAATACGGTTATCAACACCGGCGGCACCCTGGCGGCGGGCAACGGCGCCGCAGGCACGTCGCTGAACGTAACCGGCAGTCTCGCCCTTCAGTCCGGCGCCATCTACATGGTGCAGATCAATCCGACGACTTCGAGCTTCATCGGCGTGACGGGTTCGGCCACGCTCGGCGGCGCCACGGTGAACGCGACCTACGCGAATGGCAGCTACGTCGCCAAGCAGTACACGATCCTCACAGCAGGCAGCGTCAGCGGCACCTTCGGATCGGTGGTCGAGACCAACCTGCCGACGAACTTCCATACGACGCTGAGCTATGATCCCACCCACGCCTATCTGAACCTGGTCCTGAACTTTGTCCCGCCAGGCGGCGGATTGAGCGGCAACCAGAACGGCGTCGGCAATGCCATCGTCGGCTACTTCAACACCAATGGCGGCATTCCGCTGGTCTATAGCGGGCTGACACCGGCCGGCCTGACCCAGGCCTCGGGCGAGACCGCGACGGGGTCGCAGCAGACCACTTTCAACGCCATGACCCAGTTCATGAGCATCATGACCGATCCGTTCACGCCCGGACGCGGCGACGGCGTCAATGCGCCGGCTTATGCCGAGGACGATGCTGCCGCCTACGCCTCGTCAGGCAAGCCGCGCAGCAAGAACGAGCGGGACGCCTATGCCGCGATCTACAGCAAGGCGCCGCTGCGGAGCAATTACGATCCGCGCTGGAGCGTGTGGGCGGCCGGCTTCGGCGGCGCGCAAACCACCGATGGCAACCTCGCGGCAGGCTCCAACACCAGCACCAGCCGCATCTTCGGCATGGCGGCCGGTAGCGACTATATCCTTTCACCCAACACCGTCGCAGGCTTTGCGCTCGCCGGTGGCGGCAGCAGTTTCAACGTCGTCAATGGCGGCAGCGGTCGCTCCGACCTGTTCCAGGCCGGCGCCTTCGTGCGCCACAATGTTGGCGCTGCCTATGTCTCCGGCGCGCTGGCCTATGGCTGGCAGGACGTCACCACCGACCGCACCGTGACGATTGCCGGGGTCGATCGCTTGCGCGCGCAGTTCAATGCGAACGCCTATTCCGGTCGCCTCGAAGGCGGCTATCGCATCGTGACGCCGTGGATCGGCGGCATCGGCCTCACGCCCTATGCGGCCGGGCAGTTCACAACGTTCGACCTGCCTGCCTATGCCGAGTCCGTCGTCTCCGGCACCAACACCTTTGCGCTGGCCTATGGCTCCAAGAGCGTCACGGACAGCAGGAGCGAACTCGGCATCCGCGCCGACAAATCCTGGGCGATGCCGAACGCGATCCTCACCTTGCGCGGCCGTGCGGCCTGGGCGCACGACTTCAACCCGGATCACGCCATCAACTCCGCCTTCCAGGCGCTGCCCGGCGCCAGCTTCACCGTCAAGGGCGCAAGGCAGGCCAGCGAGTCCGCGCTGACGACGGCGTCCCTCGAAATGAAATGGATGAACGGCTGGTCTGCGGCAGGCACCTTCGAGGGCGAGTTCTCCGAGGTCACGCGCTCCTACGCCGGCAAGGGCGTGGTCAGATACGCCTGGTGAGAGGCGTCCTCCCAGAAGCTTACGGCTTGTAGACCTCGACCGTCTGCATCATGCCCATCTCCTCGTGGTTCATCATGTGGCAGTGGAGCATGTAGACACCGGTGAAATCGATAAAGCGCGAGCGGAACACGACCACGCCGCCCTTGCGCTCCACGATCACGGAATCCCGCCATTCCGGCACCGCCAGCGCCTTGCCGTTGGCCGAGATCACCTCGAACGGGTTGGTGTGGATGTGGAAGACGTGGTCGTCATGCTCATGCGTATTGACGATGGTCCACTCCTCGACCGCGCCCAGCTTGACCCGCTGATCGATGCGGCCGGGGTCGAACTTCTTGCCGTCGACGAAGAACTCGAATTCCTGCCAATGGCCGGCGGCATCGGCCTCCGGCGCGGTGGCCGACAGCACCACCTTGCGGCGGTTGGTGATCTCGGAGTCCTTGATAGTCGCGAGCGGCGCTGGTGGCAGGGCGCGCGGCAGTTGCATGTCCATCGGCGCGCCTGACACCACGACCCGCGCCAGAGGCCCCACCGGCGAAGGATGCCCCTGGTCGTAGGGCGCCGCGTTGAAGGCGTAGGTGCCGGGGCTGCCTGCTTTCACCAGAATATCGGCGCGCTGCCCCGGCGCGATCAGGACCTGCTTGAGCGGCTGCATGGCACCGAGCTGGATGCCGTCATAGGCGATCGCATGCAGATCGTGCTTTTCGAGGTCGAGCAGCATGTCGTCCTGATAGGCCGCGTTGAGGATGCGCCAACGCTGCACCTCGCCGGGCCGCATCTCGATCATTGGCCGGCGCTGGCCGTTGATGGCGAGAAAGCGCGTCGCAGTCTCGGGAAACAGCGTCTCGAAATTTTCGACCATGCCGTTGGCATCGTAGACCACCTGGGTCAGCACCATGAGGCGTTCGCGGGCTGTCGCGATCTCGGGGACGTCGGCGAAATCGCCCTCGATGACGATGGCGCCGACCATGCCGGAGGACATCTGGATGTCGGCGCTGCCGTGGTGATGCGGGTGATACCAGTAGGTGCCCCTGGTGTGGTCGGCCGGCAGGGCGATTTCGATGTTGTAGCTGCGGCCCGGCGCCATCGAGCGCATGACGTTGTCGGAAATCCCGCTCGGGCTGGTATGCGCGCCGTGGAAATGGAAATTGGTGTTGTTGAACTGGTGCGGATGGCTGATGTCGGCCGGCAATCCGTCGCGGTTCGGCGGCAGATCGTTGATCATCTTGATGCGCAGGGTTTCGCCGGGCTTCATGCGCAAGGTCGGGCCGGGGCTGCCGCCGTCATAGGATCTGACATAGAGCCGGACGCCGCCGATCTGGCGATAGGCGTAGCCGACCCGCAACGTCGTGCTCAGCACGCCATTGACGGACCGCCGCACCTCGGGCTCGACCAGCGCCTGGTCCATGGCAGGAACGGGCGTTTCAGCGACCATCCCCATGGTCGGCGACATGTCCGCGGTGTGGGACATGCCAGCATGGTCGTGCACGGCGTGCTGGGCGTTCGCGGCACCTGCGAACAGCGACAACGCGCCGGCTTTGAGACCGCAATCGAGCAACTGGCGGCGCGACAATGTCCTAGTCCCTGTCACGCTGGTGACTGAAGCTGCACCTTTCGAATCGTGCTGCATTTGCGTTTCGCCCCCTGTTGCCTGACGGTCTTCCGTTCGATTCGATTTTAAAGCAAGCTCGAAACCGCAATTCGAGCCGTAAGCGTATCACATTCATTGGTTGTAAACCTCCTCGCCCGTTCTATCGTCAATGAATCGTAACGGATTCGGCGCTCGCGCTGGTCCGTGGCCTGCGTACATCGAATGCTGCCAGCATCCCGATGTTCTCGAAACTCTGTCCAAGGATCTGATCATGACGCCTTCGCGACGTGAGTTCGTGAAGTGGTTATCGGCGGGAGGCATCTCGGTCAGCCTGTCACATCTGGCGTCCGCGGCGGGCGTTCCCTTCGCAGCGCACGAAACGCTGCCTGGACGCGGCAAGTTCAATCCCGCGACAACGGGCGCCGGCCGTGTCGACGGCGTCGCCAAGGTCACCGGTGCGAAGCTTTACGCGTCCGACTTCCGCGCCAACGACCTGCCGGGCTGGCCGCAAGCCACCTCGCACGCCATCCTGGTCCGCGCCAATGACGCCACGCATGTCTATACCGGGCTGGACCTCGGCCGCCTCGGCGGCGCGCTCAAGCCGTCGGTGGTGGTGACAGCCGCCGATCTCGATCGGATCGGGACGCAGGTGCCGGAATTCTATGCGGGCGACCTGTTCTGTCCGATCGGCAAGACGCCGCTTTATCTCGGGCAGCCGGTCGCGCTTTTGATCTTCGAAAAGTTCGATGCCTTCGACCAGGCGCGTCTCGCGCTGCGCGACGGCACGTTCGTCCAATTCGGCGAGGAGACCGGGCCTGTCGTGGTGCCCGATTACGGGGCCTTCCGCTTCACCCGCGTGGCAGGTCCCTCGCCTGACCAACCGGACGTCTATTCGCCGCTCCAAGCCGGCTGGGTCTCGCCCAAGAAGGTGCAGAGCGCGGCGCTGCCGGTGTGGTCGCCGCTCGCGAAGGACACGCCGGCGGATTACGCCAAGGCGGCGAAATATGGCGAGCAGATCCGCGCCGAGCTTGCAGCGGATGACCCATCCATGCTGGTGCTCGACCGCGAGTTCGAGACGCAATCGGTCGACCCGATGTTCCTGGAGCCGGAATGCGGGCTCGCCTGGTACGACGGCAAGGGCGGCAATCTCGAACTGCTGCTTGGCGTCCAGTCGCCCTACGAGGCGGCGGAGTCGATCGCGCATCTGTTCGGCAAGGCCCGTGCGCCCTACAAGCCGGCGCACATCAACGCGCAGTTCGCCCATGTCGGTGGCGGCTTTGGTGGCCGCGATCACACGCCTTTCATTCTCTATGTTGCGCTCGCGGCGGTCTGCTTTCCCGGCAAGCCGGTGCGGCTGGCGCATGACCGCTACCAGCAATTTCAGGCCGGCATCAAGCGCCACGCGATCAAGATGCGCTCGCGCATCGGCATCGATCGCGCGACCGGCAAGATCAAGGGGTTCGCCGCCGATCACGTGCTCGACGGCGGCGGGCTCGCCCATTTCTCGGCCAGCGTCGCCGTCGTCGCGGCCACCGGCGCGATCGGCATCTACGACATTCCGAAGGTCGACGTCAGAACCGTCGCGGTGCACTCGCGTGGCGTGAGCGCGGGCTCGATGCGCGGCTACGGCATCCTGCAAGCCATGACGGCGCTGGAGGTCCTGATCGACGAAGCCGCCTCCGAGCTCAAGCGCGATCCGATTGAATTCCGGCGGCGTAACGCTCTGCCGCAGAACGGTCGGACCATGACGGGCAATCCCTACATCGTCTCGGTGCGCACACCCGAAATCCTCGACAAACTCGAGAAGCACCCGATCTGGCAGCAGCGGGCACAGTTCAAGCAGACCTCGTCGGATCGACTGGTCGGCACAGGCGTCGCCTGCGTGACGAAAGACTATGGCTCCGGCGCGGACGGCTCGCTCGGCCGTGTCGAGCTCGCCCCTGACGGCAGGATCGTTATCTATTGCGATCATGTCGAGATGGGCAACGGCATCGGGACGGCGCTGGCCAACCGGGTCGCCGGCCATCTCGGCGCCATCGCCGACGAGGTCTCGGTCGCCCGCGTCGACAGCTATGACGTGCTCGGGCTGGTCACGTCAGGCGATCCCTCAACCATGGACCAGAAGACCCAGGATGCCGCGGAGAAAAACCCGCGCTGGGTGCCTGCTATCAGCTCGCCAACGAGCTCCTCGATCGGCGCCCATGTCGGCACGCATTCCGCCGCGGAAGCCGCTCGCGTGATTTTCCGCTTCGGCCTGTGGCCCGCGGCGCTTGAGCTGTGGCGCGTCGCAAAGACCGATCGGCGCGCGGGGCAATGGGACGCCGCAAGCTGGCAGAACGGCCAGCTCACCATGCCCGGCCTCGAACCGCTGGCGCTGCCGGTACTGGCCGCAACAGCTCACGCGCGCGGCTTCGTCACCGGTGCGGTTGCGCACAGCTTCTCGCGCTGGGCGTGGTCGCGGGCACGCTTCCCGGTGTCCGGCGAGCAATACCGCGCCGAGATCGATGCGCTGGCGATCCGCAAAGGCAACGGCAAGTTCGAGCGGATCAACCGCACCAGCGTCAAGTTTCCGCCGACCGACAACAACCGGATTGGCACAGCCTACACCTCGATGTGCGGCACGGTCGTCCGCGTCGAGATCGAGCGCGCAACCGGGAGCTTGCGCATCGCCAAGGCCTACAGTGTGTTCGAATGCGGCACCGCGCTCGTGCCCGAGGTCGTGATGGGCCAGGCCCAGGGCGGCTTCGCCATGGGCGTCGGCTACGCGCTGCTCGAAACCCTCCCACCGTTCGAGGGCGGCCCCGGCAACGGCGAATGGAATCTCGGGCGCTATCTGGTCGCACGCGGCTCCGACCTGCCGCTCCGCGATCTCGAGATCGAGATGCTGAAGCCGCTAGTACCAGACGAAGCGCCGAAGGGCATGGCGGAGGTCGTGATGATCCCGATCGTGCCGGCGCTGATCAACGCCATCCACGACGCCACCGGCCATCGCTTCCGTGCGTTGCCGGTCACCGCAAGCCTATTGAAGGGAGTGCTCGCGTGACGACCCTCAGCCTCACCATCAACGGCCAGAAGCACGGCCCGATGGACGTCCGCGACGATCTCTCGATGAACGATTTTCTGCGCGAGATGCTGGGCATGACCGGCACCAAGTTCGGCTGCGGCGCCGCGCAATGCCTGAGCTGCGCCGTCATCATCGATGCGCCCGACGGCACCAGCACCACCAGCCCGACCTGCGTCGCGCCGGCCGTGAATTTCGACGGCAAGTCGATCCGCACCGTCGAGGGGCACGCGCGGGACGGCGAGCTCTCGACCCTGCAAAAGGCCTTCATCGAGCATTTCGCCTTTCAGTGCGGCTATTGCACCGCCGGCTTCCTCAATGAGGGCCAGGTCCTGCTGGAGCGCCTGTCGCGGACACCGGTCGCGCGCGAGGCGCTGGAGCAGACCATCGCGGATGCGCTCGACGGTCATCTCTGTCGCTGCACCGGCTACGTCAAATATCACGAGGCGGTGCGCGACGTGATCCTCGCCGACTCGAAGCGCTACCTCACGGCCACCAAGTGACGCGCATCATGATCTCCGACGTGCGGTTCAAGATGATTGCCGGGGTCGCCGCCCTCGCCGGCAGTTTCGGTGCAGGCTACGCGGCGTCGGAGACGGCAGGTCACGCCCTCGCCTCGCCCGAGAGCTTTGCCTCGATCGGCGACACAGAGAAGCGCTCGGCCGCAATCTTCACCGAGCTCGGCAAGGTGCTGACGCATCCGCGTTGCACCAATTGCCATCCGGCCGGCGACAGGCCGCACCAGGGCGACAATGCCCGCCTGCATCAGCCGCCGGTGACGCGCGGCGCTGACGGCCACGGGCTCGAGGCGATGCGCTGCAACACCTGCCACCAGAAGGCCAATTTCGAGCCCGGCCGCATACCCGGCCATCCCGAATGGCATCTCGCCCCGCGCGAGATGGCCTGGGAGGGCAAGACCGTCGGCGAGATCTGCGAGCAGATCAGGGATCCCGCGCGCAATGGCGGGCGCAAGGTGGAAGACCTGATCGACCATATCGGCAAGGACACCCTCGTCGGCTGGGCCTGGAAGCCCGGCTTCGGCCGCTCGCCCGTGCCGGGCACGCAACAGCAGGCCGGCGCGCTGGTCGAGGCCTGGGTGAAGACCGGAGCGGCCTGCCCGGCGCCGTGACGTCGAAGCGGTCCGTCCCGCGAACGGAGTTCAGTCGAACTTGTAGTTCACGCCGAGCGTCATCAAGTCATGGCACTGCTTGATCGTTTCCAACGGCACCGCTGCCACCCGAGGGGTTCACCACGCATATCGCACCACGCCCTTGCCGGCGTAGCTGCGCGTCACGCTGGAGAACTCGCCTTCGAATGTCGCGGCGGTCGACCAGCCGTTCATCCATCTGGTTTCGGCGGATGCCGTGACCAGCGCGGAGTCGGAAGCCTGCGCCGCGCCGTTGACGAAGAAGCTGGCGCCCGGCAGCGTCTGGAACGTCGCACCGATGCCGCGGTCGGGATTGAAATCATGCGCCCAGGCCACGCGGCCGCGCAGCGTCAGCATCGCGCTCTGCATGGCAAAGGATTTGTCGGCGCGGACGCCGAGTTCGCTGCGCGTGTCGGTCACGCTCCTGGAGCCGTGGGCCAGCGCAAAGGTGTTGGCGCCGGAGACGACACCTTCCGCATAGGCCGGCAGGTCGAAGGTGGTGAACTGGCCTGCCGCATACGGCGTGAAGCCAATCCCGCCGATCACGGGCACCACGAAGCGGTAGCCGCTCTCGACACGGCCGGACCAGGCATTGGCATTGAACTGCGCGCGCAGGCGATCGATGCCGGCAATCGTCACGGTGCGATCGGTGGTGACGTCCTGCCAGCCATGGGCGAGCGCGCCGGAGACATAAGCGGCGCCGATAGTGTGCCGGACGAAGGCGCCGGCCTGGAACAGGTCGGAGCGTCCGCCGCCGCCGTTGACCACGCTGAAATTGGTGCCGCCGCCGGCAAGTGCAAAGCCGACCAGCGTGTCGCGCGAGATGCGATAGTCGGCGCCGACAGCGGTGCCATAGAGGCTGCTGCTGGTGTTGTTCGAGCCGGCGATCGAGTTGCCGTCGGTCTTCTGCGAGCCGCCGAAGCCGGCCGCCCACACGCTCCAGCGCTGCTGGAACGGCACCGCAGCTGGTGCCTTGGTATAGATCGCCGCCAGCGCGTCGTTCGGGCTGCGCTTCCTCGCGGCATAGGCGAGCGCTTGCTCGTCGGCGTAACCGGTTGCGTTGCCGCCGGCGGTTGCACCGTCACCGCGCCCGGCGATGAACGGATCGGTCATCAGCCCCATGAACTGGTTCATCGCATTGAAGGTGGACTGCTGCGACCCGGTCGCGGTTTCGCCGGAGACCTGCGTCAGGGCGTTGGCGAGACCGGAGCCGGTCAGAGCGAACAGCGCGTTGAAGCCCGCCGGCATGTTGGCGCCGGCCAACAGCGCATTGTCGATTCCGGCCGCGACGTTCTTCTGGTTGATATTGGCGTTGGCGGGCAGGTTCGGCGACAGCAGGCCAGGATCGACCGTCAGAAAGACCTCGTTGCCGACATAACTCACCCGCGCATTGCGCGCGAAACTATTGCCGGCGAGAACGCCCGCCGTGTCGAAGGTGCCGTTGACGGTGCCCGCGATCATGATGGTGTAGGTGGTGGTTGCACTGATACGCGCCAGCGGATCGACCGCGACCCTGCCCGCAAGGTTGGCGCTGCCGGTCACAACCGTCATGTCGCTCGATGCGCCCGATATCTGCACCAGATAGGTCTATGCCGCCGTCATCGTCAGGCTGCCGCTCACCGTCAGCGTGCCGATCGAATTGCCCGGCGCCAGCGTACCGCCGTTGACGTTGGTGTTGCCGACGATGCCGCTGCCGCCGAGCGTGCCGCCGGTGTTCACGGTGACGCCGCTTGCCGAGGTGATATCGCCGTTGACCGCCAGCGTGCCGCCGTTCACGGTGGTCGCGCCGGTGTATGTGTTGATAGCGGACAGCGTCATCGTGCCGGTACCAACCTTGACGAGCGAGGCGCCGGTGCCGCCGACAGCGCCACCGTCTGCAATGACACCGGTGACGTTGGTGGAGAGGTTGTTGCCGCCGACCGTCAATTCGTTCTGACCAAGGCTGAAGAGCCCGGCGCCATTGATCGAGCCGGCGCTGAGCTTGTGATCATTGTTGGGCCCTGCCGAGTCGCTGAAATCCGTAACGCTCGAAGCGCCGTTGGTGATGGCGGCGTTGCCGCCCGTCGCGAAGTTAGCGAATTCCAGGCTGCCGTTGTTGATGATGGTGGCGCTGCCGCCTGTGCTGGTGTCAGCGAATTGCAGCCCGTTGTTGTTGATGATGGTGGCGCTGCCGGCGGTGCTGGCGTCCAGGAAGTCGAACCCGCCACCGTTGATAATGGCGGCGCTGCCGGCGGTGCTGGTGTTCGAGAACACCAATGACCCGGCACTGATAGCGATAGTTGCGTTGCCCGCCGTGCTGCTCATGGCAAATGTAAGGCCGTTGCTGCTGGCGATGATGGCGCTGCCGGCGGTGCTGGTGTCGCGGAATTGCAGTAGATTGCTATTGGTGATGCCGGCGCTGCCGGCCGTGCTGCTGTCGCGGAATTGCAGTACCCCGCTAGCGCTGATGGCTGCGCTGCCGGCCGTGCTGCTGTTGCGGAAAATGACGACGCTACCGGCTGCCCCGTTGATGGTGGCGCTGCCCGCCGAGCTGGTGCCGTTGAAGGCAACGGAGCCGCCGACGATGCTGGTGATGGCGGCGCTACCTGCCGAGCTGCCGTCGCTGAAAACGAGCGAGCCATTGCGGTTGATGATCGTGGCGCTGCCGGCCGTGCTGCTGTTAGCGAAACTGATGGTGCTGCTGAAGCTGTTGGTGATGGTGGCGCTGCCGGCCGTGCTGCTGTCGTTGAAACCGATCGTGATGCCGTTTGCAGTGTTAGTGATGGTGGCGCCGCCCGCCGAGCTGCTGCCGTTGAAAGCGATGGAGCTCCGGAAGCCGCTGTTGGTGATCGTGGCGCTGCCGCCCTGAACGCTAATGCCGGCACCGCTGAAAGTGAGAGTTTGAAGGAAGTTGTGGTTGTCGAGAACATAGTTCGAGGCGCCTGGACTGAAGGTCCAACCGCCGACCGTGGTGTCGGCCGAGAGCGTCAGCGCCGTCGTGTTCGAGCTGCCAAACAATGCGGTGCCGACTGGCACCGTCGCCGGGGGCCCAGTTTGCGGCGGTGTTGTAGTCGGCAGTGCCAGGGTTGGCCAGCCAGGTCGCATCCTGTCCCAACGCCGGGACCGCGATCCCGACCAATCCGGTTGATGCCAAAGCCAGCAGCGCGGCCCGTCCGTTCGAAAACCGTCCAAAGCCCGACATTGCCCCACCTGACATCTTGTTGTGAATGCTGCTGCTGTTTTGCAGCCGCGTCGTCGAACCGAGCTTGACCTTCATGACGTAACTCCAGAAACGCTCTTGTTTGCCGTGTCGACGACCGGGAATGTCTCGCGACCGGAGCACGAAACAGAAAAGCGTTGCATGGCTGGATCCTTGAAAACGGCAAACAATCGTCACGGCGCGACGATTGCGAGGCGGGGTGGTATATCGGCAACGTGTTCTGCACGCGCTTAAGTTCTGCGGAGGCCCGCTCAACTATGTCGTTACGCAGAGAGAATCCGTCTTCCCAGTCACCGCGCCGAATATCGCGTCACACGAGGGGTCTGAGAACTACCTAGAAAGGTGGTTCGCTGCGATTTATGAGCGCCGGCGCATCGACTCCGCGGATCGGTTTGCAATCCAGCAGCGCCGTCAATCGCACGACAGGCATATCGGCTCAGGTTGGGAATGCGCGCCCTCGTTGCTCGAAACATGTCCGCAGATGATCCAGGCGGCGGCGTGCACGATGAGGAATGCGGCGGCGACTGCCAGCAGCCAGCCCGTTTCATTGTGGGCATGGGATCGGGCCGCCAATCTTGTTTGCGTCACTCTGCTCGTCACCATTCTTGTTCTCCGGACGTTTTTTGGGCTTCGTTTCCGAGCAAATGCTCACATTGGCGTATGACGCGGCTCGCCAGGCGGCGCCGCGACGCATGCAGTGCCGAGATGATGAAAGCGACGATGCCGTGCTCTTCTGGCTCGACGAGCCGATCAGAAACCCGGCAGGCTGGCCGGATCATGAGATTTCCATGCCAATCAACTTCCGAGAGCGACGGAAACGCGTGCAAAAGCGGCTTGATCAGGGAACGCTAACGCCCGGGGCGGATCGACACCCTTGCCGGTGGCTGCTGCGCAAAGGCTGAGAGTGTAATCAGCACCGCGGATGACAGGGCGAGGAAAAAACCGCGCCGCCATCGCCTCTCCGTCCGGCCTTCGCCAGGCCTTTGAGGCCGGCGCGCGCCCGTCGTCGTACGCATCGTCGATCTCCCAATGTCGTTACGCTGAGAGAATCTGTATTCCCGGTAACCGTGCCGATATCGCGCCATTTGGTGCATCTGAGAACTACCTGGAAAGGTGGTTCGCTGTACTTTATGTATGCTCGCGGAGGTCGAAGGCCTCTGGGGTCGCCTCTGAGCTCGGCGACCGGCACAATCTGGAAATGACATGCATCTCTCCACGGATCCCATCGATCCGCTAAATCAAGACGTCTATGCGCTCTGGGATCAGCTGGCCGACTTCTCGGTCGCCGACAGTGACGCCGCGCTGACCCACCTGCTGTCCGCACTGCGCACCATGTTGTCGGCACGCAATGTGCTGTGGGGCGTGGTCGTGCGATTGCCTTCGCCGAAGCGGACCGATCCCCTGCTCGGCTGGCGTCCGCGTCTCGTCAGGGTGCTGGACCCGATACCGGCGGTGGCGGCATCCGTGCAGAAGCAGTACGATACGCTCTGGTCCGACGACGTCGACCTGTCCCAGATCTTGTCAATGTTGGGCGACGAGCCGTTCCGCGTCCGCCTGCTGTTCGAAACGCTGCCGCCGGAATGGTTCAAGGGCAAGCACTATCGGCGCCACTATCTGGACGTCGGCTTCGCCGACAGCATCTCCGTGCGCATTGCGCTCAATGACGATTTGAGGATTCGCCTGTTCGTATTTCGTGATGCGCAGCAACCCCGCTTTACGGCACAGGACGGCCAGCGTCTGGGCTTCGTGATGCGCGCCTTGAGATGGTTTCACCGTCAACAATTGCTCAGCCACGGACTGCTCATCGCCAACGCGCCCCTCACACCCGCTGAACGCCGCGTGTTGCTCGGACTGCTCGCCGGGGACACGGAAAGGCAGATCGCGCAGAAGCTCGAGCAAAGTCCGAACACCACGCATTTCCACGTCAAGTCGATCTACGCCAAGTTCGCCGTGCGCAGTCGCCAGTCCCTCGCCGCGCTGTGGCTCGGCAGGCTGCGATAACGGCTGAAGCCGCAGGGCCGCCCTGGATGCCCTTCCCTTTCTGGCTCGTCTCGGACCTCGCTGAGATGCAGGAAGATGAATACGACAGCGATCGTTGGTCACGTTGGCGCTCGTAAACGTTGCCGAGGACAGCCAATTCTCGATTCGATGCGCACTTTCGGTTAGTCCCGCTGCGCGGATCATGGCTTCCCGAAGGGGGCCATGGGGGCAGCCTGTTTGCATCGCCTTCGAGGCGGTTAGCCTCGAGCATAAGCCTATTCTGCAACGACAATGTGGGTTGTACGGCTTTGGTGCGCATAGTGCTCTCCGGGTAGGAGGCGGGAGCGCGATACTCTCAGTCACCGATAGATGCCGATGGCGGGGCGGTGATCGGCTGAGTCTACGCCCTATATGTGGGTTAAGCCACTGATGCCTTGGACAAGCTGAGCGATTGCGACAAAGAAAGGCAGGACGGGGCTAAAATCAAACCGGGCCACTGAGGTGGGAAACAGGCCAGCGCCCCTATCGAGGTTGAAATAGGCCGCTCTGAGTTTCGAAATTCCCCCTAAACGAAAACGCCACCAAGCCCAATAATGCTCAGTGGCGCCACGTTGGAACTGGAAACCGCAATCCTCCAGTAGACATTGGTCGGACCGCCGGCGTTTAGGTTCAACGCGGCCTCACTGTTGCTCGGGTTTGCAATGGAAAGCGGCCTTCTTGGCAGGCGCAGCTTCGATTAATTCAGTTATGCCATCGAGCGTAATTCGGTCGGTGATACGTGATGCTATGTACTTGTACCGCGCAATGCGCTGGTCGATCTCGTCACATTTCTCACACATAGCTCACCGCGATTGTCAAAGGCGGGAGCGTGCAGGACTCTCTGTCACCGATAAAAGCCAAGGACCGGGCGGCGATCACGAGACTCTAAACCAGATACTCAGTTCCAGATACAGGAACGAATTTGGGCCACTTCTTAATCAACTTGGGCCGGTAGCGTGGGAAACCGGCTCAACGAAGCAATCTTAGAAGTGATCGCCAGCTCGGAATTTGCAGGTCATGGTCCGCCTTGGGTCACCTGACGAGATCGCCGTCCGGGTCTAGAATGCAGACCTCCGGACATCCTGCCGTGGCAGGCCGCGCTGTCGCCGCGCTTCACGCAGGAGCGCCGAGGGCGAGAACACTGAAGGGATGGAGTAATGCTTGCGGTCGAGTATTGGCGGGGTCAGCATGGAAGGGATCGGGTTTCATGACGATTTCAGGCCGGGCGGCCCATTGGGAGAACGTATACGAGAGCAAGGGCGAACGCGAGTTAAGCTGGTTCCAGGAGAGCCCGTCGCCTTCGCTCGAATTGATCGCACTGGCCGCCGCAGAGCTTACCTCACCGATTGTTGACATCGGCGGTGGGGCGGCTCGGCTGGTCGATGCGCTGCTGGCGGCTGGATATGCAGATCTGACCGTCCTTGATCTGTCCGACGCGGCGCTCGCGGCCTCGCGTGCACGGCTCGGTGCCGCTGGCGACGCCGTGCATTGGATCGTCGCCGATGTGACGACATGGCAGCCAGCGCGCCATTATGACATCTGGCACGACCGTGCAGCGTTCCATTTTCTCACCGCGCCGGAAGAACAAGCGGCTTATGTCGCGTGCGTCCGAAGAACCGTAAAAATTGGCGGTCATGTCATCATCGGCACATTCGCAATCGATGGTCCGGAGAAATGCAGCGGCTTGCTCGTGACACGTCACACCGCTGACAGCATCACCGCACTGCTCGGCGCCGGCTTCACATTGACGGATCATCGGCGTCATAAGCACGCGACGCCGTGGCAATCGGTACAGAATTTCCAGTTCAGCAGCTTCATCAGATCATGCTGAATTTCACGCTGCAGCCCACGTCTGCAGGGCCACAACTTGCGAATTGCACAGATCGCTCGCTTCGGGCCAAAAGCCGCTGTCGTCAGGCGGCCAGCGTTGATACCCTAGTGGATGGCTGCCAGGGCGGTTACGACAATGAGGATGACCGTTACGAGGGCACCTGAAACATAGAGAATGGTTCTGACGCTGCCGCCTTTGGCCGCGTTACCGCCGCGCAAATAGACCGCAACGTGGATCAGACGAATTGCGACATAGACCCATACAAGCGTTGCAAGCGTGACGGGTCTTACCCCTGCCAACGTAGCCAGGACTGTCGGGACGACAAAAGGCGGCAGCGCCTCCACTGCGTTCATGTGGACGCGATCGATCCGGTACAGCAGGTTATCGTCATCCAACGGCAAGACAGGTCCGGAGAGTGCCCCGGCCCTGCCTTTGGAGAATCCTGAATAGACCGCCAGCAAAATTGACAGGAGGCAAAGGGCAAGCACCCCGACAATGCTAAGCCAGTAGGCTGTCATAAGGACCTCCGCAAATGCGATCACGTCGCATAGGTTACGCGGATATCAAGCCTCGCGGGCTATCCGCTCGGCGAACCGTTTCAGGTAGAGCGGCCAACCCTGATCGCCTTCAACGCCTTCGCTCACGCCTTCCCAACCTTGGCCATGACGTTCGAGGTGACGGTGCTCAAGTTCCAATCGAGTCCGGCTTGGCGTCTCGGCAATGAACCGCACCTCCCATTCACTGGTCTTGTCTGGATCGGTTTCGATTTGCCAGCGCGGGCTGATGTCCCAGCTTAGAAGCACGCGATTCGGCGGCTCAAAAGCCAACACACGCGCCCAGCGGCATTCGCTGCCGTCGACACCTCGATCATAGATGTGACCGCCGACCCGGGGCTCGAACACGGTCTCTGCGATGGGCACGGAGAGCAGATTGTGCTCGCGTGGTTTGAAGCTGCCGAAGTCTTCCGTAAAGACCTTAAACGCGCGCTCGATAGGCGCCTCAACCACGATCGATTGTTTGATGGGTGCCGCCGATACACGGATGCTCATTTCTGGTCCTCCACTGATTTTTCTACGGCCACTTTGTACGCAGCCAGTGTGCTGCTCCAGAACCGGTCAAGCCAGGCGCGCATCTGGCTGAGCCCCGCTGGATCGATGTGATAAATGTTGCTGGCTCCCTTCGGCTCGGCACGAACCAAATGAGATTCGCGCAGCACCTTCAGATGCTGAGAGACGGCTGACTGGGAGACAGTCAGTTCACGGGTGAGTTCAACGACAGTGCGCGGCCGCGCGCCCAGCAATGCGAATATTCGTCTGCGGGTCGAATCGCCCAGAGCGGCCAGTTGCACGCTGTCTTTAGCCATGCTTCGCCGAAGGGTTGCCGTTACGGTAGCGGATCTATCATTAGCCATAACTAATGATAAGCATAAACTAATGATCTCGTCAAACGTGCTGATATTGGGCCAGACGTCAGCTTGGGCTCACTTGCCGACCTCGCCGCGGTCGCACGTCAGGCCTGCGTTACCCTCTCGGCAGACATCCGAGATCTCTGAGTAACCGTTCTGGGCCCGCCTCATCAGCTTGAGCGATGCCGCCAATCGCAGGCTGCGCTTCCCGGCGAGTGCGATGCCTTCGAGCTCGCCGCGAGATAGTAGAAGAACGCATCGCCGCCCAGGATGCGGCCGTCCATCGCGCATAGATCGGCTGCTAACGGCTCTCGCCCTGGCGAACGAGAGTCTCTCGAAAGAAATTGATGATGCTGGCGTTGAACTCGCGATGGAATGCCGTCCTGTCGAAACCCGGCGGGTCAGTACAGAAGCGAGGAAGCTTCTCCGCGAACTCTGCTGTGCATGGCGACAGGAAAGCAAAATGACCGGCAGGCACCACGCGCACTTCCTTTTTGCCGGGCAGCGACTGAGCAACGAGCGCTGAGTTTTTCGGGTCTACGCCTGCGCCGCCAAACTCTGATCGCCAGATCAGCAGCGGGATTGTGATGTCTGCCAAGCGGTCGGCGGGAAAGGCAAAGTTAATTGCCGTATCGGCGAGCACTGCGGCTCGGATACGAGGTTCGTGAGGCAAGCTGCTTGGTATGTCGCCGCTACGGAGTTGCTCGCATGCCCGCGTTCGGTTCGCGTCCGAGCAGTAGAGCGCAAATCTCCGGAGATCGGGATTGCCGCCCGCCAACACCAATCCGGTATAGGCGCCGAGCGAAAACCCAAAGAAGCCGATCCTGGAGGAATCAATCGCAGCCCGGTCTTTCCAGTCATTCAAGATGAAATCAAGCAATCGGATAATGCTGGCGGGCCGGGTTGCCAGAATGGAAAGGCTGTCTCGTTGCGAGGAATCGTTTCCATTGTCACCCGGAAGGTTGATCGAGGCGACGACAAATCCAGCGTTTGCCAGGGCCTGCACCGTGTCATCGTGTTGTCCGAACCAACCGCCGCGTCCGTGCGAGACGATCACGAGTGGCAAGTTCGTTCCTGTGACGGGACAGTCCTTCGTACCTTCAATCGTTTCAATGAATTGGACAGTGAGTTTGCCGAGGGGCACTCGTTGCGCCGCTGCTGCGCAAGGGTACCATATAGCGCCAGCCAGATTTGGATCGGTATCCAGAAGCTGAACACCGGCAGCTTGCACAGGCGACATCAAGCAGCCGAGTACGGCAGCACAGATCCAATACAGTTTGGCCATCAGTGCCCCCATTCGCCAGCGAACTCTCGGATCAAACTTGGCCGAACTGTGCCGCATTGACTGCCGCTACCAGTCTCGCGCAGCTTGCACGTCGGTCCGCCTCCCGCTGAGCCGCAAGCAAGCAAGATGAAAAGACCAATAAAACGCAGGGAAACGCGCCCATCGCAGCCCCGAACAACATGTGCGCAGCGTAGGTAGAGCTTGCCAAAAGGCAAGCTTCGGCTCTGTGACGTTGTTCACAATTATAATCTGGCTGGTCGTCCGAACGTCTGCAACGGGTTACAAGCCGACATCGCCGCGAGTCGCAGGGCCAGATACAGGCCCTAACGTTTGCTGGCAAACAGCTTGCGCTGCGCAAGATTAACGTAAGAATCGGGCCAATCGACCTCTCTCTTAGATTCCGGAAGAGATTGCCTCCGGTCGGCATACTCGAAGTACAGCGTCCCGTGGACACCTTGCGCATCGCGCTTCAAAATGGGGCGCTCCCATACGGGCGACAATATTCGCAAAGCCTGCTCTTCCCCAGCGCGTTCGGTAAAGTCCTCAATCAACTCCATGTCTTGGCCCGGGCCGGGAAAGATAGCAGCGAACTCATCATCGGTCGCTTGAAACAAGCTGAACGTCGCGTTGACCGCGCGATCTATAATCTGAATGTTCTTCAAGCTCTCCTCCCGGAATCCACGACCATAGGCTCTCTAGTACCGATGCACCGAAGTCCGCTGCAGGCCAATACCAGAACTGAACTGGCCCAATCTCCTGCCCCAACCTATAGTGCTCATGCAATGGTCGCCATAAGCTGTGAGAGCCGCTCCGGCCCTGTAAACCCAATCGAAACTATCGATGTGCTTCGCGGCCTGGCGTTGCTCAGCGTCCTTGCTATTAACGTCGTCACTGAATTCCGCGTCTCAATCTTCGAGCAGTTCTTACCCGCCGGGCGACCGGCACCTCCGTTTGACCGCGCGGTCGAGACAGTCTTGATGCTCGCGGTCGATATGAAGGCATTTGCCCTGTACTCACTGTTATTCGGAGTTGGACTTGCCATTCAATATGAGCACCTCTCGACGAACCCGCATCGCGCGCTTCTGTTGTTTCGCCGTCTGATCGCCTTGCTGACGTTTGGACTGATTCACCTTTTCCTGATCTGGAATGGTGACATTCTTACCGAATATGCGATCGCAGGGTTAGTCGTCCTACCATTCCTGTTTGGCCCCCGCTGGCTGCTTTCATGCGGCGCGGCGACATTCTTGGCGCTGTATTTGGCCATGCAGGTGTGGTCCCCTCCTGGATTGTTTCCCAGCTTGGCTTCGTTGCAACGCCATGTGCTTGAAGCCAATCAGGTCTATGCAGGGGGCAGCTTCGGGCAGGTGCTGGCGTTCCGGGTCAGCGAAATCCCCGTGATCGTTCCTCTCCACATCTACGTATTCCCGCGGACGATAGGGCTATTTTCGATTGGTGCCCTCGTCTGGCGCAGCAATGCCTTGAGGAAGCGAGATCGTCCACTCCTGTTCTTGACAGCAATCAGCTGTACTGGGCTAGGCGCAGTCTTGATCCTCCTAAGAGTAAGCGGCGTCGTAGCGGGCGTTGGTCTCGGCGCACTGGCCACTCCCACCGGCACGATCCTGCTGGCTTTCGGCTACGGTGCAATGATCATCGCCGTCGCCGATCTGGCGAACGGCAAGCGATTGCTGGGCTGGGCTGCGCCGCTAGGGCGCATGGCATTCACGAATTACCTCGCTCAGTCCATGATCCTTGGCTGGATTTTCTACGGATACGGCCTCGGGCTATTTGGGCAGCTCGGGGCGGCCGAAGCACTGCTATCGGGCTTTTCGTCTACGTCTGCCAGGTATTTGTCAGCGGTTGGTGGTTAGACCGGTACAGGTACGGCCCAGTCGAATGGTTATGGCGGACACTGATGTACGGCATACTGCAGCCGATGTCTCATGATCGTCTGACCAGCTCGAGCAAGCGCCCAGCCTAGGTCTGCCAGGGGTCAAAGGCTGCCCTCTTCAGCCAGCATAACCTTGGTCGGGTCACTTGCACGAAGCGGACATCGCCGCGCTCTGGGCTGAGGTCAGCCACGGGCCAGAAGCGGGCATCGCCAAATGAGCCCCCCGCTCAAGCCTCATCGTGCAAGGATGGATGAAGTTCACTCCCCTCAGGACGGTGCATCGCTCGGAGGTCGACGACCGGATGGCATTCGGCTTTGAACTTTAGGAGCTGATGCTTGGAGGAGTTCGATGGAGCGCTTGATCAGCGCGACCATCGCGGCAGGACTGATAAGTGCAAAAGTGCTCAAAAGTTCCCGTGCAAACCGGCGGATCATCCACTCCCTCGGGGGCCGCGCGGCTAGGCCAGCGGTCCGCTAAGGGCCATGCCGTCAGCGGACGTATCAAGCAGTTGCGGTGAGTAGGTGAGCCGCTATCGGGAACGATAACCCGCTACTACCCACGTATTTTCCCAACTCCAACTTGGTATCTTCGGCCAGGTGTTCGCGAGCCACCTCGCTTGCTTGCGATACATGACTGGCCAGTGGCGAACCCGCAACATAGCTAGGTACAAATCGTTCGACGGATGGAAACTCGATGGCACCGACCCTCCGTTGAACCGTGATATCCTGAAAGTTCGCAGCAGCGACAAGTCGGCTCAGCTCATCGGCATCGGCGAGTCCAAATGGAGCTCGCATGATTGTGGCCGCCGCTGGACCGATGTGGCGCTCCAGTATTTTGGCTAAAGATTCAAACCCGGGACTTTGATCGATGCCGCACCACACCATGAGGGCGAGCCTTCCCCTTGAAGATAGAACTCTGCGCATTTCGCGCAAAGCAGCTGGTCTGTCGGCGAAGAACTGGAGGCCGAGTTGGCAGTACGCAATATCAAACGCGCTGTCAGCGGACGGCAGTTTGTCTGCACTGGCCTCCTGCCATTGAACCGAGGCAGCGTCATCGGCCATCCCGAGCGATCGTGCCACGTTCAACATGCCAGGATTGAGATCGATGCCCGTCACGATCCCGGTAGGGCCCACCTTCACCGCCGCGAGGCGCGCCACTATTCCAGTGCCGCAAGCAATATCGATCACGCGTTCGCCCAGCTTCGGCCGAGCGAGGTCTATCAGGACGGGGGCCCATGGGCCAAACACAGCCGGGACCAACTCCCGTTCGTACACTTCGGGCGCACTACCAGCGACCTGCCACTGACCTTGCTGCTCCATCAGATGATGCCAAAAGGACGTTCGCTCCTGCGCTTATAGCTCAACACAGCGATGTCCGCCACGGGTGGTCAAAAGCGCGTCCGCTCCCTCAGCGAAGTGCAGGCTCTTTTCGAGCTTGACGGCGAAATAGTTGCGAGGGGCGGCGGTGCAATCACAGCCCGATGGCATCGCTCCGCATCTTCGATCTGAAGTCGAAGATTTTCCAGTTCTGAGAGCCGGCAATAGAGGTCGTTGAGCCGAGAGGCCAGCTCAGCTTGAAAGTCCTGCATGATCGCCCCCATTACTCAAATTCGCTACCGGACCGCGAATTAAAGCAGCGGTCGTGCGCGGCTTCATTAAGGCATGTGAATCCCGTTGCGATCCCGATGAGTTCCGAGTATCGGAACCCGACCGTCCACTCCCTCGGGGGGAGCTCGATGCGTCGGACTCCGCGGTGGGTCAATAGCCGTGGGCAGTCAGGGCGGGCGGTCTACCCTCAACTTCGGACATGAGCGGGCACCGCAAGCGCGATTGCGATGGGGCCACTTCCAGACTTCGCCGATGGGTATATAGAATCATCGTCCACCCTGGAGAACGGCCAAGTGGCCCGAATAGAAACCTTCGTATGGATCGTAACGACCTTCATAATCATTTTAGCCACCGCTCCACTACGGGCTTTGGCAACACCGGAAGCGTCTGCATGCGGGTACCTCGCTAGTCAAATTGATAAGGCGCAGCCAGGGCCGTTGTTTTTGCCCAGCTATCCGACCGTGGAATCGGGGCCTCTCCATGGCGCCGCATACCTCTATGACAATGCGGTGGCCGTCATCGCGTTGGTCGGTTGCGGTGAGCGAGACAAAGCAAGTCGGATGGGCGCGGCGATCCTCTGGGCCGTCGATAATGACCGGACCTGGCATGATGGACGGCTCCGAAACGCTTACGCCGCGGGTGTGGTGGCGAATGGCTCCGCCAAACTTCCGGGTTGGTGGGACAATAATCGGAACGAATGGTTGGAGGATCGATATCAGGTGGGAAGCGATGTTGGTAACATGGCATGGGCCATGTTGGCGTTGCTGTCGATTGATGATGTGAACACCGGCTCCCCGTTTCGCGATGGTGCAGCGCGGCTTGGCGTTGGGTCGCGCAATGGGCCGATACGCGCGGTACTGGCGGTTTCACGGGAGGTACGTTTGGGCACGAACCGACGCCGGAAGTGCGGACGTGGAAATCGACTGAACATAATACTGACCTCGCCGCCGCGTTTGGCCTTCTTGCGATCCGCACAGGCGATTCGCGCTGGCGCGATAAGGCAACGGTTGCCGAGTACTTTGTAAATACGATGTGGGATCCGGGGTGCGTCTGTTTCGCCGCAGGAACCGCTGAAGACGGTGTCACGCATAATCCGATTTTGGCTCTGGATGCCCAGATCTGGCCTTTAACAGCGCTTCACGGAGCGGCCGGGAAATTTGCATCGGCAATGACGACCGCCGAACAGCGAATGAGTGTCGGCGGAGGCTTTTCTTACGGTGAAGACCGAGACGGTGTGTGGACCGAAGGTACGAGCCAAATGGCTCTCTTGATGAAATTGCTCGGCAAGACGAAGAGGGCAGAATCGCTGATCGCTGTCATCGAATCCCAGAGGTCGCCCGATGGTGGGTTCTATGCCACGACTGTCCGCGCGTTACCGACGGGGTTCGTGTTGGACACCGACCCGACCAAGCCGCGAAACTATTTCCGATTGTCACATCTTGGCGCAGCTTCGTGGGCTGCCCTTGCGGAACGTGGGTTCAATCCCTTTACGATGACAAAAGGACTTCCCTAGCTGAGCCGCAGTGCTTCTCGTCTCGGCCGTTTCGATCTGTCCTGATTTCGATATGTCCGCTTGGGGGTCACTTGCCGACATTGCCGCGGCTCGGACGTCAGGCCTGTTGAGCCTCTCGAGCGGAGATCCCAAATCTTTGAGTAACCGCCCTACGCCCGCCGCATCAGCTTGAGCGAGGCCGCGAGCCGCAGGCTGCGCTTGCCGGCGAGCGCGATGCCTTCGAGTTCGCCGCTGTCCGCCGTGCAGGTTCCGGAGAAGCCGATCCCGACCTCATAGCCGCCGAACACGGGGTTCTCGCCTTTTGCCGGCGTATGCTCCTGGTTGAGGATCTCGCCCTTCCAGCGGCCGTCAGCCGAGGAATAGGAGCCGAGATAGTAGAAGAACGCATCTCCGCCGAGGATGCGGCCGTCCATCAGCAGCATGACGCCGGAGAGCCCGGCATCGACGCCGTCGAGCGCGCGCAGATGGATGGCATAGAGCCCGTTCACCACCCCGCCTGGACCGATCGTCCCCTGCGGTGGCAACCCCTCGTCATCGAGCCGCGTGAGATTGGCCCAGAAACCGGCGCCCGGCATCGTGTCCGCGCTGCCCGCGAGACGGATCTGGTTGCCGACGAGTCGGCCGCGCGCGCCGATCGCGGCGACATCAGCCCCCATCAGCGGCTTGTAGTTGGGATCGTCGTTGTGCCGTTCGGTGATGACTTCGGCGATGATCTCGCCATCGCGCTCGAAATAGCTTCCGAGATGCGCGAAGGCCGAATTTCCGCCCAGCAGCTTGCCATCATGCATGCACATGATGCTGCGGCCGAAGGCATCGTTGACGCCGTATTCAACCTTGTAGAGCCCGTCCAGCAACGCAAGTGACCCGCAAAATCATAAGGAAAGCACGCGCTACCTAGCACTGCCATCGCATCAAGACCATCGGGCTTTTTCGCGCAGGGCCATTCGCGAAGCCACGCCCTGCCATGATGCCATCATGCGCCTGTTTTGCCCGACGGCGCAAGCAATTTCGGCAATTCCGCATATGGCGATTTCACACCATTTGCAGGCCTGTGATTTCAACCACTTGGCTACTGTGCATGGGGTTGTTTTTCGAGTTTTTTTGTTTGGCCGGTCGCGAACGGTCCTTGCGCACTCACCAAAGCCGGCTTCGAACCCGCCGGCCGAGGCGCTACGGCATGATCCGGAAAAATGCGCAGCGGTTTCCCGAAAAGATCATGCTCACAAATAAATCTACAGCGCGTTCATCGGGCTTTAGAAGCACAGCGTGGTGACGAGCTTGCCCTGCTTGTCCTTGATCGCATAGGGACAGCGCAGCCGCTCCAGCGCCTGCTTGGCATCCTCGTCGCCGAGCGCTGCGGCGCGCTCGTAGTAGGATTTCGCGGCGTCCTTGTCCTTTGGCCCGCCGCGGCCCTCCTGCGCGAAGGCGCCCATCCGCTCCAGCGCGCCGGGATGGTTTTGCGCGGCAGCCTTTTCGAACAGCGCGCGCGCCGCGGCGTCGTCCTTCGCCCCGCCCGTGCCTTCGGAGAGCATCATGCCGAGCTGGTACTGCGCCTCCGCGTTGGTCTCGGCGGCCTTGCCCAGCAATGCGCGCGCCTGTGCCGGATCGGCCGGCGCGGCACCGCCGCTGCCGCCAAGCGCGGCGAGATTGCTGATGCCGCGGGGATTGCCGGCCTGCGCCGCCTTCTCGAACAATTTCCGCGCCTGCGCTTCGTCCCTGGCGACGCCGGAGCCGGTACCGTAGGCCACGCCGAGCTCGACCATCGCCGCACTCGATCCCTTGTCGGCAGCTTTGCGCCAGGCTGCCATCGCGTCCGCCGGTTGCCGGTTGGCCGCATAGGCGCGGCCGAGCGCGAACATCGCGCGCCGCGACGACGACGCGGCCTGCTTGCAGAACTTGATGGCGGTCGCAACGTCGGAGGCCGCAATCTCGGTCGCGCCCCTGACGTCGGCCGGCTTGTCGGGATCGCTGGGATCGGCCGCGACCCGGTCGCACAGCACGAGGTCGGCCGATTGCCCATGCGCCGACAACGGCACCGCAAGCGTGAGAAGGATGGCAACGAGGAAAGTCCGCATGGACGCCAGGTTGCGTCGCAGTCTCGGCAAATTCAAGGCTCGAGTCCCGATTGGCGCAGCACGGGGACCACCTCGGGCGATGCCAGATAGCGCAGCAGCCGGTCAGCGGCGTCGGCGTTCTCGGCGTTTGTCATCCGACCGGCGGAGAACACGGCCGGCGTTTGCAGATCGTGCGGGATCGGGCCGACCACCTCGATGCCTTCGACCTGCTTCAGCTCGCTGATCTGCTGCACCGCGAGGTCGGCCTCGCCGCTCACGAGCCGCTCCGCGGTAAAGCCTTGCTCGACGATGGTGGCCTTGGCGTTGATCTCTTCCGCGATCCCCATCTGCGCGATCAACCGGGCGAAATAGACCCCGCTCGCCCCCAGTCGCGAATAGGCCACCGACCGCGCCGCGAGCAGCGTGTTGCGCAGTGCGGATGCCGTGGCGATGTCGGGATGTGCCTGCCCTGCCCGCACCGCGATGCCGACGAAGGAGCGCGCGAGATCGGCAGCGCTCTCGGCGATCACACGGCCCTCGCCGATCATCTCGTCGAGCCCTTCGCGGGTGAGGATGACGAGATCGGCGGCCTCGCCGTCGCGCAACCGTTTGAGCAGCGCCAGCGTCGGCGCGAAATCGGCATCGATGTGGACGCCGGTCGCGGTCTCGTACGCGGAGGAGAGGCTGCGCATCGCGCCCATCAGGCCGAGCGTCGAGAGCATGCGAATTGTTTCCATCAGCGATTCCCGTGACGATCAGGCGCGGTGCATCAGCTTGAGCGCGGCGGTCAGGCGCAGGCTGCGCTTGCCGGCGAGCGCCGTTGCCTCCAGCACCGCCTCTTCGGCATCATAGGTGCCGGAGAAGCCGATGCCGACCTCGTGGCCGCCGAAGATCGGATCGTCCTTGGCCGGCGTGTGCTCCTGATTGAGGATCTGGCCCTTCCAGCGCCCGTTGGCGGCGGTGTAGCTGCCGAGATAATAGAACGATGCATCGCCGCCGAGGATGCGGCCCTTGTTGAGCAGCATCACGCCGGTGAGACCGCCGTCGACGCCATCGAGCATGCGCAGATGCACCGAGTAGAGCCCGTCGGCGATACCGGCCTCGCCGACACCGCCGGCGATCGGCATCTCGTCTTCGGTGATCGGTGTCATCAACGACTGAAAGGGTACGCCGGGCAGCTCCTTGAGCTCGCCCTTGAAGCGATAGAGATCGCCGTCGGCCCAGCCCTTGGCAAGCAACGTCGCATCGTCCGTGCCCGCCATGGCGCGATAGTTCGGATCGGGGTTGTGGCGGACGGTGTTGATCACGACGTCGACGCCGGCTTCGGTCTTCACGTAGGTGCCGATATGGGCGAAGGCCGAATTGCCGCCGAGCATCTTGCCGTTGCCGGCATGCATCACGCTCCGGCCGACCCGGTCGCCGAGCTGAAATCTCACCTTGTAGAAGCCTTCAAACACCAGCCGTCCCCGGCCCTGCGCGCACCCAGACGCACTCTATCCCGCTTTCGGCGGCGATGGACAAGTTTCCGGCCATGAGGTCCGATGAGTCTCCGCAACGGCTGTCAGCAAAATGAAAAATCCGCCGAAGCCTTTCGGCTTCGGCGGATCGAAGTCCAACCGGGGCCAGCCCCCCAGCCCGGGCCGGGAGGATCTTAGGCGGCGGCCTTCTTGTCGGCCGGCACGGAGGCGATCGTCTTCAGGATCTGCGAAGCGATCTGGTATGGGTCGCCCTGCGAATTCGGACGACGGTCTTCCAGATAGCCCTTGTAACCATTGTTGACGAAGGAGTGCGGCACGCGGATCGAAGCACCGCGATCGGCAATGCCGTAGCTGAACTTGTTCCAGGGCGCGGTCTCGTGCTTGCCGGTCAGACGCTTGTCGTTGTCCGGGCCGTAGACGGCGATGTGGTCCATCAGGTTCTTGTCGAAGGCCGCCATCAGCGCCTCGAAGTACTCCTTGCCGCCGACCGTACGCATGTACTCGGTCGAGAAGTTGGCGTGCATGCCGGAGCCGTTCCAGTCGGTGTCGCCGAGCGGCTTGCAGTGGAACTCGATGTCGATGCCGTACTTCTCGGTCAGGCGCAGCATCAGGTAGCGGGCCATCCACATTTCGTCAGCGGCCTTCTTGGAGCCCTTGCCGAAGATCTGGAATTCCCACTGGCCCTTCGCGACTTCCGCGTTGATGCCTTCATGGTTGATGCCGGCAGCCAGGCAGAGGTCGAGATGCTCTTCGACGATCTTGCGGGCGATGTCGCCGACGTTCGAGAAGCCGACGCCGGTGTAGTACGGACCTTGGGGCGCCGGATACCCCGAGGCCGGGAAGCCGAGCGGACGGCCGTCCTTATAGAAGAAGTATTCCTGCTCGAAACCGAACCAGGCGCCGGAATCGTCAAGGATGGTGGCGCGCTTGTTGGTCGGGTGCGGGGTCTTGCCGTCGGGCATCATGACTTCGCACATCACGAGCACGCCGTTGGTGCGGGCGCCATCCGGGAACACCGCGACCGGCTTCAGCACGCAATCGGAGCTGTGGCCTTCAGCCTGCTGGGTGGAGGAGCCATCGAAGCCCCAGAGCGGAAGCTGCTCGAGCGTCGGGAACGACGCGAATTCCTTGATCTGAGTTTTGCCGCGCAAGTTCGGAGTCGGCGTATATCCGTCGAGCCAGATGTACTCGAGCTTATACTTGGTCATTGAGCCTCTCTGTAGATGATGCGAAAGGTGGGGGCCGCAGGCCCCCGCACGATTGTTTACCCGGCCAACATCGGCCGACCCTTTCCAAGCATTTAACGTGCCAAAAGGCCGCAGCGCGGGAGGTTTTCCACCGCCGCCGGCCCCCTCTCCCTCCCGGCGGATCGGCCCGTGCGCCATGCGTCATAGCGGCGCACCTTTGCGTGAAGCTGCATCGCAAAAATCCCGCGGAAATCGCCCGATTCTGAAGCAGGCCGGCCCGGGCTAAGGTTGCCGGCTAAACGCGCATCAACGTCCGGCAATATTCGCCAAGACTGCGACCGTCGCCCGCAACCTTCGCAACGGCCCACGCGTTAGCCACCCGAGCGCTGCCTTAGAGGAAGCAGAATGCAGTCTGCCTACAAAATAGGCCAAGGGTGATTTCCTTTTCAGCACTTTGCATTTCGGAATGCACGGCCGATATGGGGATTCCAGTAACCACAAGCCAACGAGTCGGGCGCACCATGGAGGCCAGCGCTGCGATCTCGGGAGATACCGCAATGATGAACAATGGACTGAGTCACGGATCTGCACAGATCTACCAATTCCCTGTCGGGGGCCGCTCGGCTCTCGGGGGGCGCCGCAACGGTGAGACCCGCCTTCCCGCCAACCACGCCTCGCTCCCCGTGAACGAGACGATTTGCAGCGGCAGCTGGTACCATCAGGAAGCAGTCGATGAAGCCAAGCCGAAATGGGATCGCTGATGCCTGCGTTCGGTTCAATACCGCCGCGGTCTCTCGATGCCCGGCGTCAGTTCGAAAAAGGGTCGAAACAACGGTGTTTCGGCCCTTTTTGATTCCGGACCTGATTGCGGGATCATATGGTCGCACAGGCGTTCACCGACCGCTTCAGATGCGTGACAAGACACCTCCATGAAAGACTCCCCTACCCGCCATCTCGCCCTGCAAGGCGCCAGCAATTTTCGCGACCTCGGCGGCTATCCGACCGCAGATGGCCGTATCACGCGATGGCGGCAGATCTTCCGCTCCAACCATCTCGGCCAGCTCACTGCTGCCGATATCGAGATCGTCCGCGCGTTGGGCGTGCGCAGCGCCTTCGATTTTCGCGGCGTCGAGGAACGCGCGGCGGGTGTCTGCGTGGTCAACGAGATCGCCGTGCATTCGCTGCCGATCGAGCCGACAGTCGTGGCTGCGCTGCGCGCCGAGCTCGGCAGGGGCAGGTTGACCGCGCCGGTCGCGCTCGAACTCATGCGCGAATCCTATCGCAACTATGTACGCCACAACACGGCCAGTTTCCGCAACCTGTTCGGGCATCTCCTGGAGGACCGCGCGCCGCTCGTGATCCACTGCACCGCCGGCAAGGACCGCACCGGCTTTGCCAGCGCGCTGATCCTGCATGCGCTCGGCGTATCTGATGACGTCATTGCCGAAGATTATCTGCTGACCAACCAGCACTACAAGCGCGACGCATCAAACGTCTCCGATCTTCCCGCCGATGTTCTCGACGCGATCGGCAACGTCGAGGCCTCGTATCTTGCGGCTGCTTTCGAGGCCGTCGGTAGCGAGTATGGCGATCTCGAAACCTACTTGCGCGACGGTCTCGAGCTCGGCACACCGGAGCGGATCGCACTGAAGGCGCGCTATCTGCAATCGTAGGCGGCCGCAAATCTTAAGCGGCCGTGCCGGGAGAACAATGATGCAAGGCAAGGTTCTGATCGTGACCGGCGCACTCGGCGCGCTCGGCAAGGTGGTCGCCGAGACCGCGCTGGCACGCGGCGCGCGCGTGGCCGGCATCGACCATGCGCCATCGCAAATCTCCGCGATGCCTGAGCGCATCGAGATCGGCGGCGTCGATCTGTCCGACGCAGCACAAGCAAAGACGGCGGTCGAGGCAGCGGCGAGACACTTTGGCGGGCTCGACGCGTTGGTCAACATCGCCGGTGGCTTCGCCTTCGAGACCGTCGGCGATGGCGACGTCAAGACATGGCAGCGCATGCATGCGCTCAACGTGCTGACGGCACTCAACGCCTCGCAGGCGGCCCTGCCGCATCTGGCCGCGTCCAAGGCCGGCCGCATCGTCAATATCGGGGCCATGGGCGCGCTTCAGGCCGGCTCCGGCATGGGCCCCTATGCGGCGTCGAAAGCCGGCGTCCACCGGCTCACCGAGGCGCTGGCGAGCGAGTGGAAAGGCAAGGTGACCGTGAACGCGGTGCTGCCCTCGATCATCGACACCAAGGCCAACCGCGCCGACATGCCGAAGGCCGACTTCGCCAAATGGGTGACACCGCAGGAACTCGCCGAAGTCATTCTGTTCCTCGCCAGCGATGCCGCCAGCGGCGTCACCGGCGCGCTGATCCCGGTTGGCGGGCGGGTGTAATCAATCCGGCACCAAGAGCCGGAGATTGCCTCTGAAACGGATGCTCTGCTTGCCGGCGAGCGCGATGCCCTCGCCGTACGCGGTCTCGCCATTGTAAGTGCCACTGAAGCCGATGGTCACGACCTTGCGGCCCCACACCGGGCGCTCGTCGAACGAGGGGGAATGCTCCTCGTTGGTCAGCTCGCCCTTCCACTTGCCGTTGGCCGAGGTGTAGCTGCCGTAGGCGAAGAAGAATGAGTCCCCGCCCCGCATGGTGCCGTCGCGCATCACCATGACGCCTTGGTTGCCGCCCTGGACGGCATCCAGCATTTCGATGCGGATATGATAGAGCCCATTCCTGATGGTCATCTTCGTGAAGCGCCCGATTGTCCCACCCGCAGGATAGCCGGATCATCTGTTCCCGATCAAATGGCGCAGAGCTCTAAGTCCATTCCGGGGCTAAACTGACGCAGACTGATTCTCCGATCGAACGTGACATTCGGAAGCTTCCTTTGGAAACCACGCTCTATCTGCCTGTCAAACGCTTCCTCGAAGAGCTCGGCTTCACGGTCAAGGGCGAGATCGGCGGCTGCGATCTCGTGGGCCTCAGCGCCGGCGATCCTCCGGTGGTGGTGATCGGCGAGCTCAAGCTGACCTTCAATCTCGAGCTGATCCTTCAGGCGGTCGATCGTGCACCGGCCGGCGACGAGGTCTGGATTGCCGCAAAGATGTCAGCGCGCGGCAAGGGACGCGAGACCGACGCACGCTATCGCAATCTCTGTCGCCGCCTCGGCTTCGGCATGCTCGGGGTGACCGACCGCGGTCAGGTCGAGGTGCTGGTGAAGCCGCCGACGGCAGCCCCACGCCGGGAGCCGAAGGTCCGTTCGCGCCTGGTCGCAGAGCATCAGCGCCGCCAGGGCGATCCGGCGCTGGGCGGCAGCACGCGCGCGCCGATCATGACGGCCTATCGGCAGCAGGCACTGGCCTGCGCCTCGGAGCTCGCGGCAGGCCCGCGGCGGGTGAGCGAATTGCGCCGGCGCTGTCCCGATGCCGGCAAGATCATGCTTAACAATGTGTATGGCTGGTTCGAACGCACCGAGCGGGGAATCTACGGGCTGACGGAAGCTGGCCAGGCGGCGCTGAAACGCTGGCCACAACAGCGGGTTGCGGATGTTGCCGGTCTCCCGTCACCACCCTGACACCCAACCGGTGCATAGCTGAGATGCCACACCGATTTCATATTGCAATGCAACATAGACGGCACTAGGTATCCCGGCATCGAAACGAGGCCGTTATGAACGCAGACTGGAATACCAAATATGGCACGCGGCGCGTGCGCCACGATCCGCCGACCTTAGACGAGGCGATCTTCGCCGCCGTCGGCATCACCGATGATCAGGAGCAGCAGGCCGAGATCGCCGCAGCCCTGATGGGCATGCCGCTCGATGTCGTCCAGGCCGAGGTCAAGAAACAGGTTCGCACCAACAGCCGCATCACCTCGACCCGCGTGATCGCCGGCGAACAGGGTGCGCAGCGCTCGGTGGTGGTCGAACGCCGTGTCGTGCGCCGCTTCGGCAACGACAAGCGCACCGGCACCTGAGCGCTTAGTTCCCCTATATCCAGTACAAAGCGGACCGGTTTTACCGGTCCGCTTTTTTTGATTCCAGTCGGCTTTTCAGGTCAGGCGGCGCGATTGCCGTAGATGCTGGAGATGATCTTCCAGCAGGTCGAGTTGAAGCTGAGAAGAGCGCGGCCGGCCGTGAATGGCGAGGCCGCGAGATCAGCGAGTTCGTCCTCAGGCGCCTTGGCGAGATCGATCGTGCCGGTCGATTCGCCATGACGGAATTGCAGATGCGCCCCGAACTTCCTGGCGAGCGCGCGCATCGGGTGATTCTCGGCGCCGGTGGTGATGCGCAGGCACTTGTAGCCTTTCCAGCGCGCTTCCGCGATCAGGCGGCTGAACAGCACGGTGCCGACGTTCTGGCGCCGCGCCGAAGCTTCCACGCTGAAGGCGACCTCGGGCAGCGAATCGCCCTCGGGCGGATGCAGCTCGGCCGCACCGCGGACCACGCCATCGACGATATAGGCGACAATAACGGTGCCGTCCTCGGCACAGCGGGCGGCGTAACGCTCGATAAAACCGTCGTCGAGAAAACCGTTGAAGCGGTCGTGCCGGCTTTCGGCATCGAGCCTCAGCAGGTGATCGCGCAAAAGCGGCAATTCTTCCTGCTGGCTCAAGGTCCGCACGTAGCCCTGAACGGACTTCGGGCGGTTGGTTACTTCAAGTCCAAAATCTGCTGCGAGTGACAAGTCAAAACTCCTCTTGGTGTCCCTCGAGGAGGCGTTCGAATCCCTAGGCCTCCAATATTGTGCATCGCAACAAACTTTTCAAGACCGGAACCTGCCCAAGTTTCGGGCACGGGGCGACTAATTCGTTAATGGAATCAAGCCCCCGTATTCACACGAGGACCAGCTGGGTCTGCGTCACCACGGCAACCAGCTTGCCGTCCTCGGTCTCCAGCCGGGTGGTCCAGACCTGGGTCCGCCGGCCTCTGTGGACTGGGGTGGCGGTCGCGATCACCGTTGTTCCCTCCTTGGCCCCGCCGATGAAATTGGTCTTGCTCTCGAGCGTGGTTGTGCCCTTGGCGTCCTCCGGCAGATTGATCACGGTGGCCGCTGCGCCGACGGAATCTGCCAGCGCCATCACGGCGCCACCGTGGATGGTGTGATGAAGCGTGCAGAGATCAGGCCTGACCGTCATCCGCGCCACCACGCGATCTTTCCCGGCCTCGACGAACTCGACGCCCTTGAGTTCGGCAAACGGCATCTTCATTGCTTTAATTTTCTCGAGCGGCGTCATCGGATCTCCTCCCACCATTCTGCTCACAGGGTGAATTGCTCTTCGCGGCAAAGCAATGACGGGGAGACAGCGTTCGTACCTCACGTCACCGCATTCACCACCTGATACTCCGGCCGCCGCCAAATTTCGCCCGCGATCACCTCCTCGATGAACTCGGCTGCCCGCACGATCTCGCCCTCGCCGATATACAGCGGCGTGATGCCAAACCTCATGATGTCAGGCGCGCGGAAATCGCCGATCACGCCACCGGCGATGAGGGCTTGCATCGCGGCATAGCCGCCGTCGAAGGCGAAGGAGACCTGAGAGCCGCGGCGCTCATGCGTGCGCGGCGTAACAAGCTTCAAGGACGGACAGCGGCGTTCGACCTCGGCAATCAGGAGATCGCCGAGGGCCAGCGAGCGGGCCCGGACCTCGGCGATATCGACGCGGTCCCAGATGTCGAGCGAAGCTTCCAATGCCGCCATTGCCAGCACCGGCGGCGTTCCCACGCGCATGCGCTCAACGCCACCTGCGGCCGCATAGGCAAGCTCGAACGCGAACGGCTTTGCGTGTCCCATCCACCCCGACAAAGCGGCGCGCACGCTGTCGGCGTGGCGCGGCGCAACGTAGAGGAAGGCCGGCGCGCCGGGGCCGGCGTTGATGTATTTGTAGGTGCATCCAGCGGCGAAATCCGCGCCGGTGCCTGCAAGGTCAACCGGCAGCGCGCCGGCCGAATGCGCGAGGTCCCAGACCGTGACGATGCCGAGCCCATGCGCTCTTGCAGTCAGCTTCGCCATGTCGTGGCACCGTCCGGTGCGGTAATCGACCTCGGTGATGTAGAGCACCGCGATCTCCTCCGACAACGAAGCCTCGATCTCCTCCGGCGCCACCAGGCGCAATTGATGGCCACGGTCAAGGGTCGCGATCAGGCCTTCGGCCATGTAGAGGTCGGTCGGAAAGTTGCCGGTGTCCGATAGAACGACCTTGCGCGACGCGTTCATGTCGAGCGCGGCGGCGAGCGCCTGATAGACCTTGAGCGACAGCGTATCTCCGACCATGACGGAGCCGGCTTCCGCACCGATCAGGCGCGCGATGCGATCGCCGACATGGCGCGGCTGGGCATACCAGCCAGCCGTATTCCAGGCGCGGATCAAGTCATCGCCCCACTCGGCGGTGATGACGCGGCTGACGCGCTCGGCAACGCCAAGCGGCAACGCGCCGAGCGAATTGCCGTCGAGATAGATCACACCGTCCGGCATATGGAACAGCGCTTTGGTGTCGTCGTAGACGCGAAGCTTGGTCATGGAATTCTCTACAGGATCGTGCGCACGCGCCAGAGTTCCGGAAACAGCTCGACCTCCAGCATGCGCTTGAGGTAGCTGACGCCGCCGGTGCCACCGGTGCCGCGCTTGAAGCCGATGACGCGCTCGACCGTCGTCACATGGTTGAAGCGCCAGCGCCGGAAATAGTCCTCGAAATCGACCAGCTTCTCGGCGAGCTCGTAGAGCATCCAGTGCGTTTCCGGCGCCTCGTAGACGATACGCCAAGCCTGCAGCACACCTTCATTGAAGCTATGAGTCTCGCGAACATCGCGCGCCAGCACGGCCGCAGGCATCTTGAGCCCGTTGCGGTCGGCGAGCCGCAGCACCTCGTCATAGAGGCTTGGCGTTGCGAGCTCGGCTTCGAGCAGCTGCGTTGTTTCCAGATCGTGCGCGTGCGGCTTGAGCATGGCGTGGTTGCGGTTGCCGAGCAGGAATTCGATCTGCCGGTATTGCCGCGACTGGAAGCCTGAGGACTGGCCAAGCTGCGAGCGGAAGCGCGTATACTCGCTGGGCGTCATGGTGCGCAGCACGTCCCAGGCGCCGTTGAGCTGCTCGAAGATGCGCGACATCCGTGCCAGCATCTTCATTGCAGGCTGCACCTCATCCTTCGCGATCGAACGGCGTGCGGAGCTGAGCTCGTGGATGGCGAGCCGCATCCACAGCTCGGTGGTCTGATGCTGGATGATGAACAGCATCTCGTCATGGGCTTCCGACAGGGGATGCTGCGCGCCGAGGATCGCGTCCAGCGCCAGATAGTGTCCATAGGACATGCGCCGGGCGAAATCGGTCTCAGCGCCTTCGCTTGCGGGATCGTATTGGCTGGACGTCATGGCAGGCCCTTTCGATCGATCTTCAAGGCCTCGTCAGTCGAGGCCGATCAGGCGCGCGGTGATGGGCGACGACGGGTCCTTGAGGGCGTCGATCACGGTGAAATGGTTCAGCCCGGGATCGACGACAAGACGCGTCGGCACATCGAAACCAGTCCAGACATTGGCCATCAGATCGGACTGGCGGATGAATTCGGGCCGCTCGTTGCCACCGACCCAGGCGGTCACCGGCGAAGGCCCGCGCGGCAGATGCAGCGCCGCGCTTTCCAGCGTCGCCTCCTCCATCGTCATGCGCAGGGTGTCGTTCATCCTGGTCTTGAGCAGCGGACGCAGATCATGCAGGCCGCTGATGGACAGCGTGCCGGCGACGCGGTTGTAGACGGCGGGCTCCAGCCGGCTGTCGTCGCACAGCATACGCGTAACGAGATGCCCGCCGGCGGAATGGCCGGCGAGCCGGATCGGGCCCGCGACCAGCGAGGCCGCCTTGGCAATCGCTGTGGTGATTTCCGCCGTAATGTCGGAGATGCGCGCGGCCGGCGTCAGCGTGTAGCTTGGCAGTGCCACCGTCCAGCCGTGATGGCGCGCGCCTTCGGCGAGATCAGTCCATGTCGACTTGTCGAAGCGCATCCAGTAGCCGCCGTGGACGAACACGACGAGGCCCTTGCTGTCGCCGTCGGGCAAGATCAGATCGAGGCGCTGGCGCTCACCGGGGCCATAGGCGATGTCAGCGCGAAACTCCTTCAGCCCGGCGCGATAAGCCGCCGCCCGCTCCGCCCACAGCGCCGGTATCTTGTCCGAGCCCGGGATATGGGCCGAATTGGCGTAGGCGTCATCCCAATCGCGCATCGTGCTTCCTCGACGGACTCAAGGCCTTGTGGACCAGGCGCCAGTCTGCCACCAGCGCGGGCGGCATCCTAGTCTTTCTTTAAGCTTAAAGGATTTGGGCGCCGGGGGATTGGGCAGCCGGAAGATGGTTCGTTCCCCAGGGCGCAGCGCAGCGTGAAACGATGCGCTGCTGAACCGCGGTCCAAATGTGCGGTGACGTGGGTCCTGGCTCTGTCCGGGACACGAGGGCTACCCCTGCTCCACCCCGCACCAATCCGCGATGAACAGCGCCATTGCCTTGGTCGTCTTTTTCAGCGAGTCCAGATCGACATATTCATTGAAGCCGTGCATCTCGCCGCCACTCGCGCCGAAGCACAGGCTCGGGATGCCGTGATTGAGGCCGTAGAAGCGGGTGTCGGTAAGCGCGGTGAAGACGAGGTCTTCGATTTGGCCGCCATAGACGGTGCTGAAGGCCTTGCCGAACGCCGCCTCAGGCGCGGTGGCATTGGTCAGCTCATAGCCTTCCGACAAAAAGCCCGACCATTCGATCTCCGGCGGATTGTTGGCGAGGAAGCGGTGGTTGCGTGCGGCGGCGGCGACACGCGCAAGAATCTCCTTCTGGTGATCGGCGATCGACCAGCCCGGCAACACGGCAATCCGGCAATCGACGTCGCACCAGGCCGGCACGCTGGAGGCCCAGTCGCCGCCCTTGATGATGCCGGGGTTGAAGTTGATGGGATGGTTCAGCGTCTTGAAGTGACGATCGGCTTTCGCGCGCTCGTTCCACTCGATCTCGAGTTTTTGCAGCGCCTGGATCAAATGATAGGCCGCCATGATTGCATTCGCGCCGGAGCCGGCGAAGGCGACATGGGTCGGATGGCCCTTCACGCGCAGGCGGAACCAGATCACGCCCACCTGCGAGCGCACCATCTTGCCGCCGGTCGGCTCAGGAATGAAGCAGGCATCCGCACGATAGCCTCGTTGAAGCGTCGAGAGCGCCCCGACGCCGGTGCTCTCCTCCTCGATCACAGACTGGAAGTGAATCCGCGCCGTCGGCCTCAGGCCGGCGGCCCTGATCGCATCGAGCGCGGAGAGCGCTGCGATGGTGCCCGACTTCATGTCGCAGGCACCGCGACCGAACATCTTGCCGTCCTTGATGACGGGCGAGAACGGCGGGGTGTCCCACAATTCCAGCGGCCCCGCGGGCACCACGTCGCAATGGCCCTGGAGGATCAGCGATTTGCCCGCCTCGGTTTTGGGCCGGTACGTGCCGACCACAGTGCGGGCCTTCGAAAAATCGTGCTCGATGGGCCCGAAGCCGCGCAGATCCTTGAGGTCGTCGACATTGATGTGCCAGTCGTCGACCTCGTATCCGCGCGCGCGCAGGAGGTCGCCGATCATGTCCTGGCATGGCCCCTCCGCACCGCGCGTCGAGGGGATCGCGACGAAATCGCGTGTGGTCGCGAGTTGGGCTTCGAAGCCGGCATCGACGGCGTCAAGAATCCTCTGCTGCGTTTCGGCATTCATCCGGCAACTCCAATCGGGCATTGAGATCATCGATGGAGCGCAAGCTAACCGATTTCAGCCGTTCCGGTACTCTGCAAAATAGGCATCCCGCAATGCATCTTCGAGCAGCCGGCCCTCCGAATAGCCATTCAGTGTCGCCGGCCGGCGCACGCCGTCGAGCAGCCGCGGGCAAGGCTCCGGCGCGCCGAGCACCGTGCGCACCGGGATGCGCTCGGCATAGATCGGCAATTCATAGTCCTCGTCGTCGTCGGCGACACCCTTGGCCCGGATTTTCGCGGAGGCCTCCTCGATCTCCATCGCGATAAAGGAGGTCGCCTTGATCTCCTGGGTGTTGCTCGCCCGCAGGCTCGCGGTGCGATCGGGGAAGAAGCGGTCGACCATCGCGATGACCGCGCGCTCTTTCTCGTCGGGATCGGTGACGAGATAGGCGGTGCCGAATGCCATCACGGCGCGGTAGTCGGCCGAGTGATTGAATCCGCAGCGCGCCAGCACCAGGCTGTCGAGATGGGCGACCGTCAGGCACACACGCTCGCCCCTGGTCTGGTTGCGCAGCATGCGGCTGGCGCTTGAGCCGTGCCAGTACAGCTTCGTCCCTTCGCGCCAGAAGAAGGTCGGCGTGCAATAGGGCTGGCCGTCGATCGCGTAGGAGACGTGGCAGAGCATCGAGGAATCCAGGATGCGATGAACGGTGTCGTGATCGTAGAAGCCGCGGTCATGACGGCGCTTCACCTGGTTGCGCGTGGATATCGGATAGGAATTCTGGTTCTCGGTCTGGCTCACGGCCGCTCCTGTCGGATTTGAACAATGCCAGAACAGTTGTAGGCGCGGATTTGGTCTGCGATAGTGCCAATTCCATGCGAAAAATTCCGACCAATTCCGTCCCGTCGCCCGCCAAGGCCGAGCTGCCGCTCGACCTCGCAGGCCCGCACATCACGGCTGGCGCCTCGTCGGCGCACCGGCTGTATCAGGCGCTGTGCGAGATGATCGTCGGAGGTCTGGTGAAACCCGGCGAGCCGCTGCCGCCGTCGCGCACGCTGGCCAAACAGACCGGCTTTCGGCGCAATGCCGTCGTCACCGCCTATGAGCGGCTGATCGCCGACGGCTTTGCCGACGCAACCGTCGGCTCCGGCACCTTCGTGGCCGCGCGCATCCCCGCGCGCGCGGCCGAGCCGAAGCGGCCCAAGATCAGCGTCGAAACGCCGGGGCAAGGCGCGTTTTCACTCGGCTGCACCCATATCGACGCGCGTGCCGTGCAGCATTTCCGGGCCTTTGTCGGCCGTCGCATGCGCGCCTTCGGCGCGGAGCATCTGCACTATGGCGATCCCCGTGGCAGCCGCGAACTGCGTGCGGCGATCGCCGATCATCTGTTGTCGGCGCGGGGCCTGCGCTGCGATCCCGATCAGATCATGCTGACGTCAGGCACGCTGCACGCGCTGCGCATCGTGCTGAGCGCAATCCTGAAGCCCAACGACCAGGTCTGGTGCGAGGACCCGGGTTACCCCGCCGCGCGCAAGACTATCGCGCATTGCGGCTATCGTGCCGTCTCCGTTCCCGTCGACGCGCACGGCATGCGGGTCGCCAAAGGCCGCGCAGCGGCGCCGTCCGCGCGCGCAGCCTATGTGACGCCGTCGCACCAGTTTCCGCTGGGTGTGCAGATGTCGATGCCGCGGCGGCTCGAGCTGCTGGACTGGGCCAGGCAGGCCGGCGCCTTCGTGCTGGAAGACGATTACGACAGCGAATTCCGTTACGACGGCGCGCCGCTGATGTCGCTGGCCGGCATCGATCATCTCCAGCGCGTGATTTACATGGGTACGTTCGCCAAGACGTTGTTTCCGGGCCTGCGCATCGGCTATTGCGCCCTGCCCGAGCGCTTGATTGCGGATGTGACCGCGGCGCGGGCTGCGCTCGACCGCTTTCCCGGCACGCTGATGGAGGGTGCGGTGGCCGACATGCTCAATTCCGGCGCGTTCGCGGCGAACCTGAAGCGCGTGCGCAAGCTTTACCGCGAGGCGCGCGACGCGCTGGCCGGGAGGCTCGAAGCCGCATCCGATGGCGTGCTGTCGGTGCCGGTCCCATCACAGGGTCTGCATCTAGTCGCCCGGTTCGATCCCTCGGTCGATCCGCTCGTGGCGGCGAAAGCCAAGCAGGCCGCGGGCGCCGAAGGCTGGCTGTTGGCCGACACCTATTCACGCTCGCGCCCACAGCCCGGTTTCGTGCTGGGATTTTCCGGCCACGCGGTTTCGAAGCTCGTGGCCTCCGCCGAACGACTCGCGCGGGAATCGCGAGTGGCCTTGCGAGCGAGGCGCACGCCGGCCCGGCGGGCATGATGAACGTTCACTATGAGAATCGGCTGCCGCTCCCTACATTGCGGCATCGATGCCGGGAGCTCACACCATGCCGCTACGCCGCGCGACTTGCCTCTCGCTCCTGATCTTCATCGCACTCGCCGCGACCGCGCGCGCAGGCACGGTCGGACGCGAGCAGGACATCGTCGATCTCAAGCTCGGCCAGCGCGTGCAAGTGGACGACGGAACCTGCCCCGCCGGACAGGTCAAGGAAGTGCGCGGCGCCAAGATGACCGACAAGGGCGTCGCACGGACGAGCACCTGCGTGTCGCGGTTTGGTCCGAAATCAAAGCGATGAGCGCTACTTCGCCGGATCGAACATACATTGCAGGGTCGGCTTGGCGATCTTGGTGAAGGTCGGGCCGATTTCGGTCTGCTTTGCGGCCGGCACCCAGTCGGTCTCGATCGTCGGCACCCCGGTCTCGCTGATGCCGCGCAGCAGGGCCTCGCGAAGATCGCGATCCTCGACGACGGCGGCAGCATGATCGTGCAGGCAGCCGCAGACCTCTTCCGGATGCTCCCATCGCCCGAGCATGCGCGGCGCGCATTGCCTCACGAACTCGGTACGGGGATCGGGTAATCTGGAGGGAGAGCGCACTTGCGCCTGAACGGCACTGATCGTCAGAAGGGATATGAACGCCGCGGCGCAGGAACGAGCAAGCATGATGGCCTTTATTGGCTGATTTTTCTTGTTGGCGATCAGAAGCGCGCGGCAACCACGATCGGCTGCGGTGCCGGGATCATGATCGGCGAGCCGCTGTACTGGAAAGTACCGATACCCGGGACATTGCCGTCCGGCGAGCCTGCGAACGAGGAGCCGGCGAGCACGAAACCGAAAGCAAGGATGAGGCTGAGCGTGCGCATGAAGTTCTCTCCGAATTCGGTGGCCGGCGTGCGCCGTCGTCGTTGTGAGGTTGATAACCATGGGCGGTTTCGCGCGTGATGCGCCAAAGCCGGAAAATGGTTTCGTCTCCGTGAGAATTGTTTCGTCCCGCTCGAGGCGACGACATATTCCATGGAAAATCTCAATCTTTTCAGATGGGTCGTGCGGTCACCCAATGTAGCCTGGCAGGTTCCGGCGAGCTCGGATGCGCCGCGGAACGCCGGCGCCGTCATGATCCCGCCTCACACCCTTCACATGCGTTTTACGTTTTTCTGCTGAAGAGAAGCCGAACGAAGGCTGGGTCCTGTCGAACCGGGGGCGCTTCGACTGCGACCCAAGCTATCGAGACCGAGGACGCCCGAGCATCGCCGAGCGCGTTCATGTGAGGAACAGCCATCATGACCGCGCAGAATCGCGCAACGACGCGCGATGCGGACCAACGAACGGACCGCCGGGAGCAACGACCTGTTCACAGCAGTGCCCATTCGCCTGGCGAAATGGCGCTGCAATCGAGCCGGGGCTTTGAGGCCACGCCGCAGTCATTCGTGCGGCTGACCGGCTCGCATCTTGCAAAACCGCGCGCCATCCGCGCTGACATCATCGAGTGAACGCAAACCCCTCACTGAGTGCACGCGAGAGCGTCACTGAGTGAACGCAAGAGCGTCACTGAGTGAAGAACTCTCCGCACTTCTGGACGTTGGCGTCCGCCGGTCCCCACGGCATGACCGGCACGGTCGAGGTCGAGTTCTTCGGCGAACCCTCGATCAGCCTGTCCGAATAGACCATGTAGACCAGCACGTTGCGCTTCGCGTCACAGCCGCGCACGATCTGCATCTTCTTGAAGAACAGCGAGCGGCGCTGGCGGAACATGTCGTCGCCCTGCTCCATCTTGTTCTTGAACTTGATCGGGCCGACCTGACGGCAGGCGAGCGAAATGTCCGAGACTTCCTCGGCAAGGCCCAGCCAGCCCTTGAAGCCGCCCTTCTCCGGCACCGTAAAATGACAGGCCACGCCCTCGACTTCAGGATCGTCGAGGCCGTAGGTCGCAAGCTTGTCGTTCGGGCTCATCCATTTGAACACGGTCGAGCGGCGAAAGATCAGATCCGGCTCGTCGGCGGCGAAGGCGGACGCTGCCGGCACGGTCAACGCCATGAGGAATAAAGCGAGGCCTTTCAAGCGGATGCTGGAAAGACTGCGGAAACGAGATGACATGAACCTCTCCGGTAACAACTTCCAGCAATGTAGGGATGAGGCGACCGATCAGGAAGACGACCGGCAAGCCGACACGGCCGCCGTTTACCGCTCCGTGAGGCTTTTTTGCTACGCTTTGGACAAATGTAGCTGATGGCAGAACCGCCATGCTGGTGAACGCGTATCCCCTCTGAGAGACTAACATCTGATTTGGATTATGGATTCGAGGATGAACAGCGTGAACGGGGCCGGTTTTTCTGCCAAGCCGACGCGGCTTTGGCAGGTCGCCATTTTGGCGGCGGCGGGTGCGATCGGCACGGCAAGCCAGGCGGACGCAGCGTTTTATTACTGGACGGACTATTCCGACGGGTCCTACGGGCGCCAGGAGCGCCATCTCGACGTCCCGCGCCAGAAGCCGCAGAAGCGCGGTGCGGTCGGCAAAAAAGACCTTGTTGCCGAAAAAGAAGCCGGCACCAAACCGCAAGGTCCTCTCGTCATCGTCGTCTCGATCGACCGGCAGAAGGTCACGGTCTACGACAGCAAAGGCGTGTTCGCGGAATCCCCGGTTTCGACGGGCATGAAGGGCCATTCGACGCCGATGGGTGTGTTCAGCGTCATCCAGAAGCACAAATTCCACCACTCCAACATCTATAGCGGCGCGCCGATGCCGTACATGCAGCGGATCACCTGGTCGGGCGTTGCCATGCATGCCGGCGTGCTGCCGGGCTATCCAGCCTCGCACGGCTGCATCCGCATGCCGATGGCGTTCGCGGTGAAGATGTGGAACTGGACCAGGATGGGCGCGCGCGTGATCGTTTCGCCCGGTCAGATGTCGCCGCAGAAGTTCTCACATCCGCTGCTTGCCTCGCTGCGCGTGCCACCGCAACCCGCGGCCAGCCTCGAGCCGCAGACCAATGCCGGCGACAAGGCCGACAAGGGCACGGCCAATACCGCGGCCACCGAAGCAAAGCCGGTTGAAACGAAAACCGCCAGCGCCGACGGCGTGCCCGAGCTGCGCTCGTCGGTCGGCCACACCGTGATGTCGGACGTGACCACCGGATATGCCCCAGCCCGCGAGGAGGCCCCGGCATCGGCCGACAACACCGAGACAACGGCAAAGCCCGAGACCAAGCCCGCTGAGGCGGCGGACGCGGCCAAGCCAGAGGCCGGAGACGCCGCGCAGCCCGCGAACACTGAAGCGAAGCCTGTCGACGCCGCGGAGACGCCGAAGTCCGAACTCGCGAAGACATCCGATGCACCGGCCGCGGCGCCAGCGCAGGCGGCCACGACCGACGTCAAGAAGGACGAAACCCGCGTTGCCGATCCGGCGCCCGTGGCAAAACCTGAAGCGCCCAAGCGAGCGGGCCAGATCGCGGTCTTCATCAGCCGCAAGGATTCCAAGCTCTACGTGCGGCAGAACTTTGCGCCGCTGTTCGAGGTGCCTGTCACAATCGCCGCGAGTGATCGGCCGCTCGGCACGCATGTCTTTACCGCCGAAATCGACAAGGCCGATTCCAATGCGCTGCATTGGTCGGTGGTGTCCTTGCCAGTGTCGGTCCGTTCTGCCGCGCGCGAAGATGACGGCCGCGTGACAGGCCGCCAACGTGGCGCGGCGGTGATTCCCGTCGCCGTAAAGCCTGTGGTCCCGCCGGACAGTCCAGCCGAGGCCCTGGACCGCGTCTCGATCCCGGCCGACACGATCGCGAGGATCAACGAAATGCTGACATCGGGCGGCTCGATCATCGTCTCCGACCAGGGCATCAACCAGGGCGAGACTGGCGAAGGCACCGATTTCATCGTCCGCCTGTACTAACGCGCCTCATCGCGGCAGATAACGCCGTGTTGACGACGCCGCTCGCACCGACGGGGTAACATGCGCCCCGGATCATTTCGGGGGACGCCGTTATGATGAACCGCAGGACCATACTCATCGCCGCCTTTGCAGGCACGCTGGCGCCGGCGACGCGTGCACTGGCGGATGGCGGCATGAGCCGAATTTCCGCCTACGCCTTCTCTTTCCCGGCATTGTCAGGCGACGACATCCGCCTTGCGGCCTTCACTGGCAGGCCGCTGCTGGTGGTGAACACCGCTTCGCTCTGCGGTTACACGCCGCAATATGCCGGCCTGCAAGACATCTGGGGCGAATTTCGCGAACGCGGCCTCACCGTCATTGGCGTGCCCTCCAACGATTTCGGCGGACAGGAGCCCGGCGGCACCAGTGAGATCTCGGAAACCGCCCACCACCAATACGGCGTTACCTTCCCCATCGCGGCCAAGGCCATCGTGGTCGGTGCAAAGGCGCATCCATTCTACAAATGGGCGGCAGAGGCGCGCCCGCGAGAAGTTCCGCGCTGGAACTTCCACAAATATCTGATCGGCCGGGACGGCTATATCGCCGATGTCTTTGCATCCGCGGTCGAACCGACAGACACGCGGATCAAGACGGCGATCGCCAAGGCGCTGGCCGACACTTGACGCCACGCCTCCCCAGCCCGGTTGGGCACAATTGGGCTGGCGCGCCAAACAGCCGTTGCAATGGCGAGGGCCCACCATCTAGGCTAGGATTGTTATGGGCAGGATGGTTTTGCCGAAGGCGAAAAGCCGCGGCGGAACAACGGGATCAATCTCGAGGACAACACCATGCGTGTGGCGGCAGGACTGATATTGGCAAGCGCGATGTCTCTGGCGATGACGGGCGCGGCATGGTCGCAGACCCCGGCTGCAAAGCCCGCCGCCGCGACGCAGGCCGCACCGGCGGCAACACCGGCTGCGGCTGCGCCCGCTGCAGCTCCCGCACCCGCTCCTGCAGCAGCCGCCGCGCCGGCGGGCTTCGTCAATCCTCCGCCGCCTAAGCAGGCGCCGCAGCCCGCCCGCGCAGCCTGCAACACGCCGGGCGCGCTTGGGGTCGCCCGCACCGTCGAGATCGACACCACGGGCGGTCCTGGCTTCGGCTTCGAGCATTTCAAGGAGCTCGATTTCCTGCGCGACCACGAGGTAGTGCTGACCTTCGACGACGGCCCCTGGCCCAAGAACACGCCCGCGGTGCTGAAGGCGCTCGCCGACGAGTGCACCACCGGCATCTTCTTCTCGATCGGCAAGCACGCGACCTACGAGCCGGAGATCCTGAAGCAGGTCTACGCGGCCGGCCATACCGTGGGCACCCACACCTGGTCGCACGCCAACCTCAACAACAAGAAGCTCACGGAAGCGCAGCGCAAGGAAGAGATCGAGAAGGGTCTTTCCGCGGTGAAATGGGCGCTCGGCGGCATTTCGCCCTCGCCTTTCTTCCGCTTCCCGGCGCTCCAGCATCCGCCGGAGATGGTCACCTATCTCGGCAACCGCAACACGGCGATTTTCTCCTGCGACATCGACTCCTTCGACTTCAAGGCCTCGAAGCCCGAGAAGGTGGTCGAGACCGTCATGAAGAAGCTCGACAGCAAGGGCAAGGGCATCATCCTGATGCACGACTTCCAGAAGCACACTGCGGAAGCCCTGCCCGAATTGCTCAAGCGCCTGAAGGCTGGCGGTTACAAGGTGGTGGCGATGCGCGCCAAGTTCCCGGCCTCGACGCTGCCGGAATACGACCAGGAGCTGCTCAAGGACGTCAAGCTGCCGACGGTGAGCAACCGGCCAGTCAACAGCGTCGTGACGACGGTCTCCGAATAGCCGCGCCATTGTCCTTTCGCATCGAAGGCTACGTCATCGTCTCCGCGGACGGCATGCTCGCCGACGCGGAGCATGTCATGCCCGACAGCCTGAAGTTCGAAGGCGACAAGCTGTTCTTCGAGCAGGCGCTCGATCGCGCCGCGCTGATCGTGCACGGCCGTCACTCGCATGAGCAGCAGCCGAATTCACCCAAGCGCAAGCGCCTGATCCTGACCCGCAAGATCCAGACTCTGACCGTCGATCCCGAGATGCCGAACGCGACCTTGTGGAATCCGGCTCACGCCAGCTTTGAGGACGCCTGTGCGTTCGCCAATGTCGCTTCCGGCACCATCGCAATCATCGGCGGCCCCGTCGTGTTCGACATGTTCATGGATCGCTACGATACGTTCTGGCTGTCGGAAGCCCCGCACCTTCGGCTGCCCGGCGGCGAGGGCTGTTTTGTCGAAGTACCGGGGCGCACGCCTCAGGAGGTGCTGGCCTCACACGGGATGAAGCCGGGCGCGCCGTATCTGCTCGACGCCGCGCATGACGTGACGGTGACGCCATGGCGCAGGACGTAGTGGCTTAACCTTTATACGTCCCCGTAGGCCGCCTCGGCCGGACGCGTGGCGCGCCCGTAGCCCATGATCATGAACAGGGCGCCGATGATCGACAGGTTCTTGAGCGCGTCGACCAGCATCTTGCCGTTGTCAGGCGGCACCTGGTTCCAGAAGTCGTAGAACAGGAAGGTCGCGACCGCGACATAGATAATCATCAGCATCGCGAAGAAGCGCGCGCCGAAATTCAGCGCGATCATCACGCCTGCGATGATCTCGAGCACGCCGACTGCGATCGCCAGCAGTTGCGGCGTGGTCATGGCCGTCGCCGTCTCGATCTGCTTGGCGTAAGGCGCGATCATGTCGGGCATCACGACCTTGGCGGCGATGAAATCAACGGTCGCCTGCATGGCAAACAGTCTTGCCGCACCCGTGTAGATGAACAGCACGGCGAACAGGATCCGCCCGAAAGTCACGAACGCTGGCATGATCGGCCTCTTTGCTCAGGCTTTTGAATTCTCGCGAAAGCACTTCGCGATTATGAAGATACATTCGCCGGTTTACAAACGGGGAAATGGCTAACTGCGAGCAATTCAAAGTTGGTGGCCCGGCACTGCACCTTCTCTCCTCGCGGGAGAAGGTGGCGCGAAGCGCCGGATGAGGGGTCGCGCTCTGCAATTCAACCGTGAGAAATGTGCGCGCGGAAGCAACCCCTCACCCGTCTCGCCGCTCCGCGGCGAGCCACCCTCTCTCACAAGGGGAGAGGGGAAGGCCACGCAGCGGCCTACGTAAACAACGTCGGCTGCTGCCGCGACGCGCGCTCCTGCGCTTCCACCACAGCCACTGCGGTCATGTTGAGGATGCCGCGCGCCGTTACCGACGGGGTGAGGATGTGAGCCGGGCGCGCCGGGCCGATCAGGATCGGCCCGACGGGGAGCGCGTCCGCCAGCGACTTGATCATCTGATAAGCGACGTTGGCGGTGTCGAGGCTTGGCATGATCATGATGTTGGCTTCGCCCTCGAGCTTGGAGTGCGGCAGCACCATTTTGCGCGCGGCGGCCGAGAGCGCGGTGTCGCCTTGCATCTCGCCGTCGGCCTCGAGTTCCGGATGCTTCTCCTTCAGGAGCTGGGTCGCCCGGCGCATCTTGCGCGAGGATTCCGTGTCGTAGCTGCCGAAATCCGAATGCGAGACGAAGGCGATCTTCGGCTTGATGTTGAAGCGTTGGACGTGGACCGCCGCGAGCGAGGCGATCTCGGCGAGCTCTTCGGCGCTCGGATTGGGCCGCACCTGGGTGTCGGCGATGAAGAAGGCGCCCTTGCTCGTGATCAGCAGCGCCAGCGCCGCATAGTCGCTGATTCCCGGGGTGAACCCGACGATCTCGCGAACATGGCGCAGATGGCTCATGTAGCGGCCCTCGACGCCGCAGAGCATGGCGTCCGCCTCTCCGCGCACCACCGCGAGCGCCGCGATGACGGTGTTGTTGGTGCGCACCACCGTGCGCGCCGCATCCGGCGTCACGCCGCGGCGGCCGGCGACCTCGCCATAGGACTGCACGTAGGAGCGGTAGCGCGGATCGTCCTCGGGATTGACCAGGTCGAAGTCCCTGCCGGCCTTGATAGACAGGCCGAAGCGCTCGATGCGGGCCTCGACCACCGACGGACGTCCGACCAGGATCGGCATCGCCAGCTTCTCTTCCAGCACCACCTGGGTGGCGCGCAGCACGCGCTCATCCTCGCCTTCGGCGTAGATCACGCGCACCGGTTGGGTCTTGGCCTTGGCGAACATCGGCTTCATGACGAGGCCGGAGCGGAAGGCGAAGCGCTCGAGCAACGCGGTGTACTCGTCGAAATTGGTGATGGGCCGGGTCGCAACGCCCGATTCCATCGCGGCCTTCGCCACCGCCGGCGCGATGCGCAGGATCAATCTCGGATCAAAGGGACTCGGGATCAGCGAGCCCGGGCCAAACCCTTGCGTCTCGCCGGTATCGAAGCCTTGCGCGACCGCATCGGACGGCGCCTCGCGCGCGAGCTGCGCGATGGCCTCGACGGCGGCGTGCTTCATCTCCTCGTTGATCGCGGTGGCGCCGACATCGAGCGCGCCACGGAAGATGAAGGGAAAGCACAGGACGTTGTTGACCTGGTTCGGATAGTCGGAGCGGCCAGTGCAGATCATGGCGTCGGGACGGGCTTTGCGCGCCTCCTCCGGCATGATCTCCGGCGTCGGATTCGCGAGCGCCATGATGAGCGGCTTGTCGCCCATCGCCTTGGCCATCTCGGGCTTGAGCACGCCCGGTGCGGAGAGGCCGATAAAGATGTCGGCGCCGCCGATGACGTCGGCGAGCGTGCGCTTGTCGGTCTTCTGCGCATAGACCGCCTTCCAGCGGTCCATCGTGGTGTTGCGGCCTTCGTGAACAAGGCCGTCGATGTCGCAGACCCAGATGTTCTTGCGCTGCGCCCCCATCGACACCAGCAGGTTCAGTGTCGCAAGCGCTGCGGCCCCTGCCCCCGATGCCACGATCTTGACGTCCGACAGGTTCTTGCCGTTCAGGCGCAGACCGTTGGTGATCGCGGCGGCGACGATGATCGCGGTGCCGTGCTGGTCGTCGTGAAAGACCGGGATCTTCATGCGCTCCTTGAGCTGCGCCTCGATCTCGAAGCATTCCGGTCCGCGGATGTCCTCGAGATTGATGCCGCCGAAGGTCGGCTCGAGCGCGGCCACGGTCTCGACCACGCGTTCGATGGTGTCGGCCGCGATCTCGATGTCGAACACGTCAATGCCGGCGAATTTCTTGAACAGGACCGCCTTGCCCTCCATCACCGGCTTCGAGGCCAGCGGGCCGATATTGCCGAGGCCGAGCACGGCGGTGCCGTTCGAAACCACGGCAACCAGGTTGGAGCGTATCGTCAGCGTCGCCGCTTCCGCGGGGTTCTTGGCGATCTCCATGCAGGCGGCGGCGACGCCGGGGGAATAGGCCAGCGCGAGGTCGCGCTGGTTGGCGAGCGGCTTGCTCGCCTGGATCTCGAGCTTTCCGGGGCGCGGCAGCCGATGATAGGCCAGCGCCGCCTGGTGGAGATCATCAGAATAGGACGACATGCGGTGTCTTGCCTCGCGTTACCGGCCTCAAACTACGTTGTCCTGACCGGCCCGCCTTCGGGTGGTATTTCCGGGTCATGGAAACGGGATGAAGCACGTCGGGCGGCCCGGTGGCAACATCCGATTGCGGCCCCATCAACAGGGCGCGCGGTCAAATATCTGATAGCGCTCGCTTTCCCTGGACCGCGCGTTGCTTTGCGAATATGGCAGGTTGCGTGCTGCAACGCGAGCAACTGGAGCTGGGAATGAAGTGAATCCTGATCGGCTTCATCGTCGTGGCCGTGGTGGGCGCGGGCGGATGGTTGGGCTTCAGCTTCTACGCAAAACATCGCGTCACCGCCGAGGTGGAGACCGCGTTCGAGCAAATCCGCAAGCAAGGCGGCAAGGCTAGCTACGGCAAGATCGCCTTCGATCTGCCCACGCGCACCCTCACGATCGAGGACATCGCGGTTACGCCGGGCAAGGCACCGCAGGCGCAGATCAGGATCGCCGCCATCAAGGGCACGGGCGTTCGCCAGATCGACGAAACAAGGATCTCGGCCGACGCCGTCGACATCACCGGGCTCGAGGTTACGCTGGACCAGATCGGCGCTGCCAAGCTGAAGGTCGCGTACAAGATCCCGCACCTGGTCATGCGCGACTATGCCGGTCCTGTTCAGGCGGGTCAGGTGCCGGCGGACAGCTCGCTGGTCGATATGTACCGCTACGTGCTCGGCCAATATGCGAGTGTCGCTGCATCGTCGCTCACGGCTCCGACCCTCACGATCAGCTTCGATTCCCGCGCCGCCGGCAGCGGCGAGGTCACCTATTCCGAACTGCCGATCCAGAACCTAAAGCACGGCAAGATCGACGGGATGAAGTCGGACCGCGCCGTGATCTCGGTCGACGTGAAGCAACCCGGCAAGACGGACAAGCTGACGGGTGAATCGTCAAACATCATCGTCAACGATTTCGACGCGACCGCGATGATCGCCGCGCTCGATCCGCAGACGGCCAGCGACGACAGCTATCGCCGGGTCTATCGGCAGGTCTCGACGGGCCCCTATGCGCTCAAATCGGCACAGGGGATGCGAGTGGATGTCGACGGGTTCACCATGGAAGACATCGCCGTCCAGCCGTCGAAATTCCGGCTGGCCGAGATATTTGCCGCGCTGCCACGGGATCAATCGGCCCCGCCGACTCCGGCGCAGGCACGCGAGCTGCTGGAGAAGCTCGCCGGAGTTTATGAGGGTCTTCGCATCGGTAAGGCCGAAATCGGCAAGATGTCGGTCGGCACGCCGCAAGGAACGGCCACGGTTGGTGCGATCCGATTTCGCGACGGCGAGTTCGCGGTCGAAGGCGTCGACGCGCCGTCTCCGCAGGGACAGTTCAAGATGGAGCGCTTTGCGCTGAAGTCCTTCAGCACGGCGAGTTTGATGCGCTGGGCAGCAAGCCTCACCACTGCCGGGCGGGCGCCCTCGCCGGATCAGATGCTCGGGCTGTTCGGCGTGCTCGCAGGCGCGGAGATCAAGGGCGTGACGGCGCCGTTCAAGACCACCAATAAGCTGGTCATGATCGACACACTGAGCCTGGACTGGGGGCAGCTGGTCGGCTCGATCCCGAGCAAGGCGCATGTGGTTGCCAAATTTGTCACGCCAGCCGATCCATCCGGTCCAAAACAGCTTCCATTGATTGCCAGCGGGATCGACAAGCTCGCTATCGACCTCGATCTCGGCGCTGCCTGGACCGAACAGTCCAACAGCTTCGCTCTGACGCCCGCGACCCTCGACATCGGAGGCATCGCAAGAGCGCAACTGCGTATGGCGCTCGGCAACGTACCACGCGAGGTGTTTTCGGCCGATCCGGCCCAGCTCATGGGCCAGGCGGCCCGGATCGAGGCGGGCACGCTCGAATTCTCATTGCGCGACAGCGGCGTCATCGATCTCGTCGCGGCGCAGTTCGCGCGCATGCAGAATGTCAGCCGTGATACCGCACGCCAGGCGCTCGTCGAGAGCATCAAGGCTAAACGCGAGCAAGTTGCTTCCGCCAATCCGGATGCGAACGCGGCCGTGGACGCGATCGCCCGCTTCGTCGAGACGCCGGGCCAGACGCTTTCCATCAAGCTGTCCCCGCGCGCCAAGGCACCGCTGATGCAATTGATGCAGCTCTTGCAAACCGACCCACAGAGCGCGCTTGCGCAGTTCAGGATCGAGGCGTCGACGGGGCTGTAGGGAACGACGCTGCGCGCGGGGATGGCAGTTGGACCGGCGAAAATCCCTCCCCGTCATTGCGAGCGAAGCGAAGCAATCCAGAGTCACTCCGCGGAAAGATTCTGGATTGCTTCGCTTCGCTCGCAATGACGCTGTGGAGACAGCCTCACTTCTGCGGCAGGCTCACCTTCACGTGCAGCTCGCGGAGCTGCTTGGGGCTGGGCTCCGACGGTGCGCCCATCAGGAGGTCCATGGCCTGCTGGTTCATCGGGAACAGCGAGACCTCGCGCAGATTGTTGGTGCCGCACAAGAGCATGACGATGCGGTCGACACCGGCGGCCATGCCGCCATGCGGCGGGGCGCCGTACTGGAAGGCGCGGTACATGCCGCCGAAGCGATCGACGACTTCCTGCTCGCCATAGCCCGCGATCTCGAACGCCTTCACCATCGCTTCCGGCACGTGGTTGCGGATGCCACCCGAGGCGATCTCGTAGCCGTTGCAGGTGATGTCGTACTGGAACGCCTTGATGGTCAGCGGGTCCTGGCCCTTCAAGGTATCGAGACCGCCCTGCGGCATCGAGAACGGGTTGTGCGAGAAGTCGACCTTCTTGTCCTCGTCGTTGTACTCGTACATCGGGAAGTCGACGATCCAGGCTAGCTCGAACCGCTCCTTGTCGGTGAGGTTCAACTCCTCGCCGACCTTGTTGCGGGCCAACCCTGAAAATTTCCAGAACTTGTCGGGATCGCCGGCGACGAAGAAGGCGGCGTCGCCTTCCTTCACGCCGATCTGCGCGCGGATCGCGGCGGTGCGCTCAGCACCGATGTTGTTGGCAAGCGGACCGGCACCTTCGCCGCCCTCGCGCCACATGATGTAGCCGAGGCCGGGCTGACCTTCGCCCTGCGCCCAGGAGTTCATGCGGTCGCAGAAGGCGCGCGAGCCGCCACCCGGCGCCGGGATCGCCCAGACCTGGTTCTTGGGGTCCTCCAACATGCGCGCGAACACCTTGAAGCCGGAGCCGCGGAAGTGTTCGGAGACGTCCTGCATCTCGATCGGGTTGCGCAGGTCCGGCTTGTCGCTGCCGTATTTGCGCAAGGCTTCCGCGAACGGAATCCGGCGCCAGCCCTTGGTCACCGGCTTGCCCTTGGCAAACTCCTCGAACACACCCGTGATGACAGGCTCCATCGCGGCGAAGACATCGTCCTGCGTGACAAAGCTCATCTCGACGTCGAGCTGGTAGAACTCGCCCGGCAGACGATCCGCGCGTGGATCCTCGTCGCGGAAGCAGGGCGCGATCTGGAAGTAGCGATCGAAGCCCGACATCATCAAGAGCTGCTTGTACTGCTGCGGCGCCTGCGGCAGGGCATAGAACTTGCCGGGATGAATGCGCGACGGCACCAGGAAGTCGCGCGCGCCCTCGGGCGAGGACGCGGTCAGGATCGGCGTGTTGAACTCGAAGAAGCCCTGCCCCTCCATGCGCCGACGCATCGACTTGATGATTTCGACGCGCGTCATGATGTTCTGGTGCAGCTTCTCGCGACGCAGATCGAGGAAGCGGTACTTCAGGCGGATGTCTTCAGGATATTCCTGGTCGCCGAACACCGGCAGCGGCAGGTCGCCGGCCGGGCCCAGCACCTCGATCTCGCTGACATAGATCTCGATCTTGCCAGTCGGCAGATCGTCATTGTCGGTGCCTTCGGGGCGGCGACGGGCCTTACCGTCCATCCGCACCACGAATTCCGAACGCAGCTTTTCGGCCTGCGAGAACGCCGGCGAGTCCGGATCGACTACGCACTGGGTCAGGCCGTAATGGTCGCGCAGGTCGATGAACAGCACGCCGCCATGGTCGCGAACGCGATGGACCCAGCCTGAAAGGCGGACCGTCTCCCCGATGTTGCTCTCGCGGAGCGCGCCGCATGTATGTGACCGGTAGCGATGCATGGTCGTCCCAAATTCAATGTCGGAGGATCGAATCGAACCGCCGAAACGGCAGGTTCAAAGTTGCGGCAGGGTTTACCTCGGCAGGACGGGGGCGGCAACCAAGGGAACGGCCCGTTTTCGGCTGGAAGTGGCCATTTTTGCCCAATCTCGGCTCAAGCCTTTGCCATCAGGCGTTCCACGCCTATCTTGAGGCCATGACAGTCCATTTCCCGTTCCAGAACTCCTATTCGGCGCTGCCGGACAGCTTTTTCGCCCGGGTCGCACCGACGCCGGTGGCAGCGCCCCGGCTGATCAAGCTGAACCGGCCGCTGGCGGTCCAGCTCGGGCTGGATCCTGATGTGCTGGAAACCCCTGAGGGCGCCGAAATCTTGGCCGGCAAGACGGTTCCCGCCGGCGCCGATCCGATCGCCATGGCCTATGCCGGCCACCAGTTCGGGCAATTCGTTCCGCAGCTGGGCGACGGACGGGCGGTCCTGCTCGGCGAGGTCATCGACAAGGACGGCATCCGCCGCGACATCCAGCTCAAGGGCTCCGGTCCCACCCCATTCTCCCGCCGCGGCGACGGCCGTGCCGCGCTCGGGCCGGTGCTGCGCGAATACATCGTCAGCGAGGCGATGTTCGCATTGGGCATCCCCACCACGCGCTCACTCGCTACCGTCGTCACCGGCGAGCACGTCATCCGCGAGACCGCGCTGCCCGGCGCGGTGCTGACCCGCGTCGCCTCGAGCCATATCCGCGTCGGCACCTTCCAGTTCTTCGCCGTCCGCCGCGACACCGATGCCATTCGCCGGCTCGCCGACCACGTCATCGCCAGGCACTATCCGGAGCTGCTCGGCGCCGAGCGGCCCTATCACGCGCTGCTCGGTGGCGTCGTCGCACGCCAGGCCGATCTGGTCGCACGCTGGCTGCTGGTCGGCTTCATCCACGGCGTGATGAACACCGACAACTCATCGATATCAGGCGAGACCATCGATTACGGTCCGTGCGCCTTCATGGACGCCTACAATCCGTCGCAAGTGTTTTCCTCGATCGACGAGATGGGCCGTTACGCCTATGCCAACCAGCCGCGCATCGCGCTGTGGAATCTGACCCGGCTTGCCGAATGCCTGCTGCCGCTGTTTTCCGAGGATCAGGAAAAGGCGGTCGCCGAGGCCCAGGACATTCTTGGCGCCTTCTCCGACACGTTCAGCGACGCCTATCAGGCGGGCCTGCGCAAGAAAATCGGCCTGTTCACGGAGCGCGACGGCGACGACGCGCTGATCCAGGACCTGCTGGACGCCATGGCCAAGAACCAGGCCGACTTCACCCTCACCTTCCGCAAACTCGGCGACGCCGCTGGCGATCCGGCTGCTGACGATGCACGCGCGCAATTCATGGACCCCGCGGCGTTCGACGAGTGGGCCAGGCGCTGGCACGAGCGCACGGCGCTGGAGCCGCAAACCGCAGCCGAACGGCAAGCCGCCATGCACGCCGTCAACCCGATGTTCATCCCGCGCAACCACCGCGTCGAGGCCGTGATCCAGGCCGCGGTCAACGATGACGACTACACGCCGTTTGAGGAATTCGTGAAGGTGCTGGCTAAACCGTTCGAGGGCCAGCCGGACTATGCAGCCTACGCCGATCCGCCGCTGCCGGAGCAGCGGGTGCTGCAGACGTTCTGCGGGACGTGAGGCAAGCTCGGTGCGCACGTGGACGAGCCGAAGGCATAATCCAGATGCGGGGGTGCCGAAATCGTTTGTTCAAGACGATCATTCGCTCAGATCGTTACCACGATCTTGCCGAACTGCTCGTTTGACTCCAGAAAGCGATGCGCTTCGCCGATCTCCTCAAACTGAAACGTTTTGGCGATGATCGGTTGCAATGCGCCGTCCCGCAGCCCGTCGAGGATGAAGGTCTTCGCCTTAGCAAGCCGCGCGGGGTCGCGGATGATCTCGTGCACGAGATAGCCGCGCAGCGTCAGGCTCTTGGTCAGTACGTTGACCAGCGGAAACGGCGTTGGCTCTGGGCTCAGGCCGCCATATTCGATGAGAACGCCACCCGGCGACATCGCGGCGGTGAGCGGCCCAAATATGGGACCGCCGACCGCGTCGAACACCACGCGAACGCCGTTTGAGCCGACAATGTCCTGCAGCCGTGACCGGATGTCCTCTTCCACGGAGGCGATGACGTCGGCGGCGCCAGCATCGCGCAGGGCCTGCCGCTTGATCGAGGTTCGCGTCACTGCAATCGGGATCGCACCGATCCGGTTCGCGATCTGAATCGCTGCAAGCCCGACGCTACTCGACGCCGCGGTGATGACTACGGACTCCCCTCGCTCCAGCCCAGCAATATCGACCAGAGCGCCGAACGCCGTCAGATATTGCATCCATACCGCGGCCGCGGCGTCGAAGCCGAGCTCGGGCGGGTGCTTCACGACGAACTCCGCCGGAAACGTGACGAGCTCGCCATAAGCCGGCCATCGCACCATCGACACGGGCGGCACGATGCTGACGACCTCGCCCGGCGAGAAGCCGCTCACGCCTTCGCCGATCGCCTCGACGATGCCGGCGGCCTCGAGACCGAGGCCGGACGGAAAGGTCGCGGTCTCGATATAGGTCCCCTTCCGCAAGAGCGCTTCCGCGCGATTGAGCCCGAGGGCCTTTACCCTGATCTGCACCTCGCGCCTCCCTGGCGGCGCGACGTCGACGGTCTCGATGCGCAGCACCTCGGGGCCACCATGTCTGTGGAAGCGAACGACGCGCGCCATGAACACACTCCAAAATAATTGAATTCAATGGAGCTATGCCAACCGGGCGGCGCCGGATAAAGCGTGCAGAGAGGTGAACAGTCGAAACCAGGAGTTTGCAATCATGGACCGCCTGACCAGCATGGCCGTCTTCGTCAAGGCGGTGGATGTGGGCTCGTTCGCCGCTGCCGCCGATGCGCTCGAAATGTCGGGGCCAATGGTCGGCAAGCACGTTCGTTTCCTCGAGGAGCGCCTGGGCGTCCGCCTCCTCAACCGCACCACACGGCGCCAGAGCCTGACCGAGACTGGCCAAGCCTACTACGAGCGCTGCCGCACTGTGCTCGCTGAAGCCGTGGCCGCCGACGCCGTCGCTTCCGATGAATTGTCCGAGCCGCGTGGCCGGCTCCGCGTGACCGTGCCCGCCCTGCTGGGCCGGCACTGCATCGCCCCCTTGCTGATGAAGCTCGCGCGACGATATCCCCATCTGGAGCTCGATCTCTCGTTCGACCCGATCGCTGACATCATCGAGGGCCGCTATGATCTTGCGATCCGGACCGGCGATCTACACGATCAATCCGGCCTGATGACGCGGCGCATCGCAAGCCAGCGCATGGTGGTGTGCGGCACGCGCTCGTACTTGCGCGCCAACGGCAAGCCGAAATCGCTCGACGATCTTGCCCAGCATCAGGCGATCATCTATCGCCGCTCCGGACGCGTCCGGCCGTGGCTGTTTCCCCGCGAGGGCCAGCCTCCGAGCGAAATCGTGCCGGCGGGAAGGCTCAGGCTCGACGATCTCGACGCGATCGCGGACGCCGCGTCACAGGGGATGGGACTGGCCTGGCTGCCATACTGGCTAGTCCGCGAACGCCTGCGCGCCGGTAGACTCGTCACTCTGTTGAGCGGTCAGCCGGGATTTCTCTACGACTGTCACGCGCTCTGGCCACGCTCGTCCCGGATGCCGCCGAAAGTTCGCGCCGCCGTGGACGCCTTGGCGGCCGCCCTGCCGAAGCTCTTGACCTGACGCCGGATGCCGTGACGCCTGCATGGCATGCCGCGGCCGTTAACCCCCCGTCCACCATCCGGCCCGACCCGCCGCCGGTAACCACGAGAATTAACAGACCCTCAATTCGCCCCCGACAAGTTTAGCAATGTTGCTGGGGGATTTTGCCGTGGATCTGTTGGTTTTCGAGTTCCTGGGGCTGGCGCTGGTCGCCATGTGCGTGGTCGTGGTGGCACTGCCCTGCGCGCGCAAACCCTCCCGGCGGGTGCGCTACGAATAGGATTTTCGTCGGAAAATGCGATTCCGGTCCAAATGCAAGGCTCGAATTCGCTTCGAGCCCCTTGACATCACAGCGCTTTCGGCAGAACGGCTGATGGACTTGTCATGGGCCGTTCATGGATTTGATTACCACCACCGCTGACCTTGCGGCTGCCTGCAGCCGGCTGGCCAAGCACCCCGTCATTACCGTCGATACCGAGTTCCTGCGCGAGACCACCTATTACCCGCTGCTGTGCGTGGTGCAGATGGCCAGCGCCGAGGAAGCAATCGTCATCGACACCCTGGCCGAGGGCATCGACCTCAAGCCGTTCTTCGAGCTGATGGGCAACGAGGGCGTGTTGAAGGTGTTCCACGCCGCCCGCCAGGACATCGAGATCATCTGGCACCAGGCGGGTATCATCCCGCACCCGGTGTTCGATACCCAGGTCGCGGCCATGGTGCTCGGCTACGGCGACAGCATCGCCTACGACGCCCTGGTCGAGAAGGTCACCGGACACCGCCCGGACAAGACCCACCGCTTCACCGACTGGTCGCGCCGGCCGCTGACCAAGGAGCAGATGCACTACGCCGTGTCCGACGTCACGCATCTGCGCGACGTGTTCGCAGCGCTCGATGCCGACCTTAAAAAGCGCCGGCGCAGCGAATGGGTCTCGATCGAGATGGAAGTCCTGACCTCGCCCAAGACCTACGACTTCCATCCCGAGCGCGCCTGGGAACGGCTCAAGACGCGGGTGCGCAAGCCCAAGGACCTTGCGGTCCTAATGGAGGTCGCCGCCTGGCGCGAGCAGGAGGCGCAGAGCCGCGACGTGCCGCGAGGCCGCGTGCTGCGCGACGAGGCCGTCAGCGACATCGCGACCCATGCGCCGAACACGATCGAGAAGCTCGCAAACCTGCGCTCCGTGCCGAAGGGTTTTGAGAAATCCAAATGGGGCGCCGACATCGTCGCCGCTGTCGAGCGCGGGCTGGCGCGCGATCACGCCACGCTGCCGAAGCTGGAAAAGCCGCGCAACAATAACAATGGCGCCGCGATCGTCGAGCTGTTGAAGGTGTTGCTGCGCATGACCGCGGAGCGCCATGCGGTCGCCAGCAAGGTGATTGCGACCGTCGACGATCTCGAGGAGATTGCGGCCGACGACGAGGCCGACGTGCCGGCGCTACGCGGCTGGCGCCGCGAGCTGTTCGGCGAGGCCGCCCTGAAACTGAAGCGCGGCGAGCTGGCGCTGGCGGTCGAGAAAGGCCGCGTGATCGGGGTTCAGCGAGCGGAATAGCCCCGATGCCCCCCGATGTCGTCCAGCACACCTGAAATCGCCGCGACCAGCTCGTCGATCTGGGCCTTGGTGACGATCAGCGGCGGGCAGATGGCAATGGCATCGAGCATGTTGCGCGAGATCACGCCGCGCTCCTGCAGCATGCGGCTGGCCATGCCGCCGACGGCGCCCGGCGTTGCCGCTGCGGTCTTGCGCGCCTTGTCCAGCACCAGTTCGATCGCAGCGATCATGCCGACACCGCGGACCTCGCCCACCAGTGGATGGCTGGTGAGTTCACGCAGCTTGCCTTGCATGTAGCCACCGAGCTCGGCGGCATGCGCAACCAGGCCCCGCTCCTCGATGATCTTCAAATTCTCGAGCGCAATCGCCGAGCCCACCGGATGGCCGCCCGCGGTGAAGCCGTGGCCGAGCACGCCGATCTTGTTGCTCTCGTCGGCGATCGGTTCGAACATGCGATCGTTCATCATGATGGCCGACAGCGGGAAATAGCTCGAGGTGATCTGCTTGGAGACCACGATGGCGTCGGGCTTGATGCCGTAGGTTTCGCAGCCGAACATCTTGCCGGTGCGGCCGAAGCCGCAGATGACCTCGTCGGCGACCAACAGGATGTCGTACTTGTTCAGCACCTTCTGGATCTTGTCCCAATAGGTCGCCGGCGGCACGATGACGCCGCCCGCGCCCATCACCGGCTCGCCGAAGAACGCAGCGATCGTGTCCGGGCCTTCCTTCTGGATCAGCGCATCGAGTTCCTCGGCCCGCCGCGTCGCGAACGCTTCCTCGCTCTCCCCGGGCGCGCCATCCTTGTAGAAATGCGGCGAGCCCGTGTGCAAGATGTTCGGGAGCGGCAAGTCGAAAGAGCGGTGGTTGTTCGGCAGCCCGGTGAGGCTGGCGGACGCGATGGTGACGCCGTGATAGGCGCGCATCCGGCTGATCACCTTCTTGCGCTGTGGCTGGCCGAGCGCATTGGAACGATAGGCAATCAATTTCAGAACAGTGTCGTTGGCCTCCGAGCCGGAATTGGTGAAGAACACCTTGCTCATCGTAACAGGCGCGAGCGCGACCAGCTTCTCGGCGAGATCGATCGAGGGCCCGTGCGATTTGGCGGAGAACGTGTGATAGAACGGCAGCGCCAGCATCTGCTTGTGCGCAGCGTCGACCAGCCGCTTCTCGTTGAAGCCGAGTCCGACGCTCCACAGGCCTGCCATCGCCTCGAAATAGCGCTTGCCCGACGCATCGAACACGTAAGGCCCCTCGCCGCGTTCGATCACCAGGGGACCGGCCTGCTGATGGGCGCGCGCGTTGGTGTAGGGATGGAGCTGGTAGGCCACATCCCGGGCCTCTTGCGAATTGGGCAGCATGGACATTTGCAGGAATCCTTGAAAGCGTCACGTCGCGGGCGCGGCCAGCGTCATCACTCGATGATCCAGCTCCTTGGCTATTGCCACCGCGCAAAACTTGCAACGTCAATTCGTCGGCAGGAAGCGCTCAGCTGCGTTGCACAAAGCCGCACATCGGGCAGCTGTCACGCCGCACCGTCGTCATTCCCATCGCTATCGGCGGCAGCGGCCTCCCGCACCTCCACCAGCGCCATCGAGAGCAGATACACCGTCGTTGGCAGACCAAGACGGCGTGCCGCCTCGGCGGCACGCGACAGGTCGCTTGCCAGCTCCTCGAGCTGATCTCCCCGTGACAATGTCCCACTCCATCCGTCGATCGCGGCCGCCTACACCGCAACGGCGCCGCTGGTTCTGATCAGTTCGGCGCTGGACTGGATTGTAGCAAAATTCCCGATCACATTCACTACCGCATGCTTGTAGGCGGCAGCATCGCCAGTCCCCGGCTGCCGGCAGGCCACCGCGTCGGCCACCACCTGGAAGCGATGACTGCGGTGAAACCCGTCAATAGCGGTGGCCAGGACGGTTTCGTCCAGGGAAAAGCCCGCGAGCACGCAACGGACATTGCGGATATTGGACATGTAGTCCACAAACCGCGCCGAACTGTAGGCCGACGGCAGCGGGTGCTCGAAGGTCATTTCTCCCGGCCGCGGCTTCGCCTCCGCGATCCAATCGGTCAGCTTGGATGCCGGATTGAACCAGGCCGCCTGCGCGATGCGCTTCAGATGCATCACCGGCCAGAGATTGTCGCGCCAGAACGTCAGCAGTTCCACGCAGCGCGCCGTTGCGGCATCGCCGTCGAGGATGACGTGGCGACGTCCGGGGGTCAGATATTCGACCTGGAGATCCGTGCAGACCAGGATCGGCGGATCGTCTGTGATGGAAACCAGCATGGTTTTGCGCGCAGCTGCACCAGTTTCAACGACCAGCGAGCGCGACGTCCCGCAGCGGCGACGTCACAGCCCGTCCTGCCGAGGCGTCGAGCACGCCCGGCCGGTCCCAATCGCCCTCGGGGCGGATGATCACGTAAGGATCGCTGTCCAGCGTAATGGCATCCGGACCCGGTTCGATCTCCAGCAGCATTTCTGTGTAGGAGAAGTCGGAAAATGTGATCTTGCGATTGTGACCAAGCGGCTTGGCGCCGAAATGGGCCCAGAAATCGACCAGCCGGTCCTGCGCCTGGCCGTAGATCTTGCGAAAGCCCTTGCGCTTCACATAGTCGACGCTCGCTTGTACCAGCTTGAACGAGACGCGCGACCGCCGGTATTGGTGCCGCACCGCAAGCCGTTCCACCTTGGCGAAATCGCCGAAGAACCGCACCCGCAGACAGCCCGCAGGCTCGTTGCCGACATAGCCGATGAAATGCGCGGCAACCATGTCGTTGCCGTCGAACTCTTCATCGAACGGGCAATCCTGCTCGGCGAGATAGACGGCTGAGCGGATCGAGGTGACCAGCATGACATCGGTGAGATCGCGCGCGAGGCGAATGGTGATGGCGCGGGAATCGGGCTTGGCGAGAGGAATCCTAGTACCGTGCATCTGCAAAACTCCTTGCTTGGATGATCGCGCTCGGCATGCGCATCGGCTGCCGATGCCAGGGCCGCTCGTAGCACCAGAGGTCGGGTTGGAAGCTTGGAACAGGCTCGAAGCCTGTCGCTTTCATGATGTCGCGGCCGGCCACGGTTGACGGCTGCGCATAGCAATCCGCGTTGCGAAACCTTAGCTGTCTAAGATGAGCCGCGGCCTTGCCGAGACCGGCGACGCCGCGCCCCGTCGCCGCGATCGCCCAGATGTAGATAGCGGAAACGTCTTCCTTCGCGGACGCGAGATAGCGCGTCTCCGGCGCGGTGAGGCAGATCTCGTCGAGCAGCAACGCATCATGCCCGCGATCGTTGAGAAACAGGAAGGCCATGCCGCCGACAAGGTTGCCCTTCCGGCTGAAAGTCAGGATGCTCTCGGGATCGAAGGCGAAATATTTTGCAAGCTCAGTCGCCCCGATCCGAACGCCCGGCACCAGCCGGTGCGCCAACTGCGAAAGCGCGGCGATTTCGGAAAATTTGGCGCGACGGACGTCGACATCCGGACTGAGCGGCAGCGCGTCGAAATCATGCCTTGCGGCAAACGAGCCCCTTTCCATACTCATGTCGCCCCTCTATCGTTCGCGGCTTTCGTGCCCCGCTATGGCGATGAGCTTAGCGGCTGGGGATCAGGCGTATGCAGCAGTTATTGCACCGGGGTGCTGCGGTGATGCAGCACCGTGAAGAAACCCTGGACATGTCCTGGGACGATTTGAAACTGTTTTTAGCTTGCGCAAAATATAAAAGCTTCCGCAACGCCGCCGAGGAGCTCGGGCTCACCTCCACCACCCTGATGCGCAGGATCGACCGGCTCGAAGAGAGCATCGACTGCAAGCTGTTCCTGCGCGACCAGAGCGGGCTCACGCTCAGCGACGAAGGCAGCGCGATGATCGCCGACGTCGCGCACATGGAGCGTCATGCCTTCAATGTGTTCCGGCGTGCTTCGCGATCGTCGAACGATATGTCAGGCACCGTGCGCGTCGCGGTGACGGAAGGCCCCGGCAATTTCTGGATTCTGCCGCGACTGATCGATTTCCAGAAAACCTATCGCAAGATCACCGTCGACCTGCGCTGCGCGATGGAACAGGCCGACGTCGCGCGGCTCGAATCCGATATCGCGATCCAGCTCGAGCCGCCGACCAATCCCGATCTGATCGTCGCCAAGCTCGGCCGCCTGCACATCTATCCCTTCGTCTCCAAGGAGTACGAAAACCTCTACGGCGTGCCCGCGACCCTGGCCGAGCTGAAGAACCACCGCATCATCAAGCAGAGCGCCCCGCAGGTCGACGACGGCGCCTACGCCCGCGTGCTCGGACTGAAGTCGCTCGAGGGCATCGTCGGGATCAAGACTAACTCCTCGGTCGGCGTGCTCTATGCGGTGGAGCGCGGCGCCGGCATCGGATTCCTGCCGACGGTTTCGATCGCGCTCGGCGCCCCGCTGGTTGCCGTCGATCTCGGCGTCAGCCACCACGCCGATCTCTGGCTCACCTATCATAAGGAGTTCCGCGCCTCCGAGCGCCACAAGATCGTGGTCGATTGGCTGAAGAAAATCTTCGATCCCAAGATCCATCCCTGTTTCCGCGACGAGTTCATCCACCCGAACGCGCTGGCGCCGATGATGACGGCCGCGCGCGCGGCCTTTGGATTGACGGGTTATGTCGCGGCAATGCCGACTTAAAGCTCGAGCATGATGTTTTCGTAAAACCGCTTCGCAGTTTTCCGGGATCCTCCTCTGGGCCGACGCGGGCAGGCTTCGCTTCACCACCGATATTCGAAGCCGACCGTGCCCTGGTGCGACGTCAGCTCGTTGCGGAACTTGCCGTCGTAGTTGACGTAGAGCCGCGCCGTGTTGGTCAGGCTGAGCGAGGCCGAGGCGCCTGCATCCGTACCGTAGCGGCTCTCGCCGATGCCGGGCACGACGATGCTCTGGGTCCCGAGGCTGACCTGCACCGATCCCAGGTTCTGATAGAAATTGTCGACGAACTTGCCGTAGGCGGACAGGTCCAGGATCTTCTGGTCGAAGATGAAGTAGCGCCCGATCTCGGCTCCGATCATGACGCGCGCGCGCGAGAGCGCCGTCGAGCCGACATTGAGTGGATCGAGGCCGCCAACCTCCTGGAACGCGACGCTGGTGGCGCGGACATATTCCAGTGCGCCCTTGGGCACGATGCGCATGTGGTCCTTGGTCCAGTAATAGCTGATCTCGGTCAGCGCGCCGTCGATTGCGGCGCGATAACCCGCGGTCGCAAGTCCCAGGCCAGTATCCCGGCTGGAGCGGACCTTGCCGAAGCCGTGCACCACCGCGAAGGCCCAGGTCCAGGGGCCCTTGTCGACCGAGCCGCTGAAGCCGAGTTGCGTCAGATCCAGCGTGGCGGACTGAAGTGCGAGCGGCACGTCGATATCGGTGTGGCTCTGGTCGACGGAGAAGCCGAGATTGACACCCGGCGCGAGCCGCGCGCCAAAGCCTGCGACACCGCCAAACGTCTTGCGCTTGTCGCCGACAAAGTCTCCTTGCGCATCCGTCCGGACCGAGATGCCATAACCCTCGAACCAGGTGCGGTAGCGCGGGTCTTCCGTGCTCGCCGACGCGCCGCCGCCGCCGGGATTGGTCCGAAACGCCCGGTTGACGCCGCCAGATGCCTGGTTTCCGAGCCGCTCCAGGAAATTCGAGCCGAGATTGAGCGAGCTGTTGCCGGCCGACTGGTCGTAATTGGTCGCGGTCGGCATCGGAATTGGCATCGGAATCGGCGTCGGTGACGGCGTGGGTGTCGGGTTCGGCGTGGGCGTGGGACTCTGCGCAAAGCCTGATGTCGTCGACAGTACCATGATGAGAGCAAACGCCACGGCAGCCGCGATCCAGCGGACGCGGTTCAGCCTGATCGCCTGCCGTGTCTCTGAGGGCTGCGAAATGCAGCACATGGCGACAAATCCTGAAGCAAAGGGCGGCGCGCAAAAAAGCAACAGGAGCGGCGCACGCGTGCCGCGATTTGTGCCGAACTGTTACTGAGGGTCAACCGGCTGGCGCGTCCCGGCAAAGGCATTGCTTCCGATTGTGGTTCCGCGGCCACAGGTCGCAAATTGCGGACGGGCACTCGGGTCGAAGTCTTGAAATTCGCGCGCGGCTTGCTAACGGGCGATTTTCATGTTGCAATATCAGACACAATCGGAATTGGCCGCTCGACTGTGCGTTTCGCGACATTGAGACTCAAGACTCGAACAGACTACCGGAAGCCCGTTTGTGGCGTGGCACGCGAAAAGCGGCCGCGTCGTTTTTGTATCTAGCGGAGGAGACTGAGGATGCCGCAAAAGGGCACCGTCAAATGGTTCAACCCGACCAAGGGCTATGGGTTCATCAAGCCGAACGGCAGTGACAAGGACGTCTTCGTCCACATCTCCGCCGTCGAGCGCGCCGGACTCTCGACCCTCAATGAAAATCAGGTGGTTGAATACGATCTCGTGGAGAACCGCGGCAAGGCATCCGCGGAGAACCTCAAGGTTTCCTGATTTCTCTCGCGGTCTGCGCAAGAGATCATGACGTTGCCCCCGGCTCTGCCGGGGGTTTTTGTTTGGAATGAGAAGTATTCCGAGTGCGACGGCGCTTCACCGCACCAACGGCGAAACCAGAAAATTCTCCGACGGCCCGCTGCCCGCGGTCTTGCACACATCGCCCTCGATCTGGACCTTGCCGGTCGCGAGCAGGCTCAGTGCTGCGGGATAGATGCGGTGCTCGACTTCAAGGATACGCTCCGACAGCGTGTCCGCCGTGTCGTGGTCGCTGACGGGAACCGCGCCCTGCATCACGATTGGGCCGGCGTCGGTCTCGGGGATCACGAAGTGCACCGTCGCGCCGGACAGCTTGACGCCGGCGCGCAAGGCCTGGCCGTGCGGGTCGAGACCGGGGAAGGACGGCAGCAGCGAGGGATGAATGTTGAGCATCCGCCCGTACCACGCCTTGGTGAATTCGGCCGTGAACAGGCGCATGAAGCCGCCGAGGCAAATCAGCTCGATGCCGTGCTGATCGAGTGCTGCTTGCAGCACCTTCTCGAAGCCGGCGCGGTCCTTGCCGAACGGCTTGCTTTCGATCACCAGCGTCTTCACGCCGCTCGCTTTGGCCCTTTCCAGCCCCAGCGCATCGGCCTTGTTCGAGATGACGAGCGAAATCTCCGCCGGAAAATCCGGCGCGGCCGCGCCCTTGATCAGCGCAGCCATGTTGGAGCCACGGCCGGAAATCAGGATGGCGACGCGGCGTTTCATTACAGCGCCGGTCATTACAGCGCCAGGTCGAGATGGCCGTTATAGACGACGCGGTGCTCGCCCTCGGCCAGGATCACGCTACCGAGCTGTGCCACGGTCTCACCGGCGTCAGTGAAGATCTCCACGACCTCTTCGACCTTGTCCGGCTCGACAATCGCGATCATGCCGATCCCACAATTGAAGGTCCGCAGCATTTCGAGCTCGGCGATGCCGGCCTGCGCGGCCAGCCATTTGAACACCGGCAGCACTGGCAGGCGCGCCAGATCGATACCGACGCCGAGATGCTTCGGCAGCACGCGCGGAATGTTGTCGGTGAAGCCGCCGCCGGTGATGTGGGCAAGCCCCTTCACCGCGCCGGTCTCGCGGATCGCGCGCAGGCAGGATTTGACGTAGAGACGCGTCGGCGTCAGCAACGCGCCGCCCAGCGTCATGACGGGCGCAAACGGCGCCTGCGCCCCGAAGCCGAGGCCGGATTGTTCCACGATCTTGCGCACCAGCGAGAAACCGTTGGAGTGCACGCCCGACGAAGCGAGCCCGATCACGGCATCGCCGGCGGCGATGTCCTTGCGCGGCAAGAGCGTGCCCCGCTCCGCGGCGCCGACGGCAAAGCCGCCGAGGTCGTAGTCGCCGTCTTTGTAGAGGCCGGGCATCTCGGCCGTCTCGCCACCGATCAGGGCGCAGCCGGATTCGCGGCAGCCTTCGGCGACACCGGCGACGATCGACGCGGTCGCCTCCGGATCGAGCTTCCCGCAGGCAAAATAGTCGAGGAAGAACAGCGGCTCGGCGCCCTGCACCACGAGGTCGTTGACACTCATGGCGACGAGGTCGATGCCGATCCCGCCATGCAGGCCGGTCTCGATCGCGATCTTGACCTTGGTGCCGACGCCATCGGTCGCGGCCACCAGGATGGGATCCTTGAAACCGGCCGCCTTGAGATCGAACAGGCCGCCGAATCCGCCGATTTCGGCGTCGGCGCCGGGCCGTGCGGTGGCGCGCACCATCGGCTTGATCAGGTCGACCAAGCGGTTGCCCGCATCGATATCGACGCCTGAATCGGCGTAAGTGAGGCCGTTTTTGCGGTCGGTCATGCCCGATTTCCAGTGGGTTTGCGGCTGGTTACGTCGAATTCCGGGGACGCGCAATGGCTCGCATGGCGCGCCGCCGTATACTATGTAGAGATATCAACCGGTTCAGCCTCCAAAGGGCCGAATTCGAGGTCAGGCCGGGTGCCGGGAAGCGCCGTGTGAGTATACCGAACATCATTACTTTGGGCCGCATCATGCTGGTCCCGATCATCGTCTGGGCCATCGTGTCGAGCCAAATGGAGGTGGCGTTCGCCGTATTCCTGATCGCCGGTATCAGCGACGCGGTCGACGGCTTCCTTGCCAAGCGCTTCAACATGACGAGCGAGCTCGGCGCCTTGCTCGACCCGCTCGCCGACAAGGCGCTGCTGGTCTCGATCTACATGGCGCTCGGCATCTGGGGCGCGATTCCGCGCTGGATCGTCATCCTGGTGGTCTCGCGCGACATCATGATCGTCGCCGCCGTGATCATATCGTGGCTGTTCGACCGACCTGTGGAGATGAAGCCCTCAAAGGTATCCAAGCTCAACACTGTGGCCCAAGTGGCGTTCGCGGCGCTGGTGCTGGCCGCCCTCGCCTTCGGCTTCAAACCCGGTCCTTATGATATAATCCTGATGGGCCTCGTCACGGTCTTCACGCTCTCCTCCGTGTCGCTCTATCTTGTCGAATGGTTGCGGCACATGAGCACGATCGAGGCCAAGTGAGTTGGGAGCGGCCCCGTAAAAGGCCAACTCCCGCTCGATTAGGTCGCATCTCGTCAAACGAAGCCGGCACGCCGGCACGGAGCAAAGCAAGCGTGCCAAGCCGCGTTCATCCCCGACAGTTGGCGTTTTCGCTTCCGCATGCGGAGAGCCTGAGCCGGGACAATTTCCTCGAAGGCCCCGTCAACGCCGCCGGTCTTGCCCTCATCGACGCCTGGCCGGAATGGCCGAACCGAATCATGTGGCTGGCCGGCCCGGAAGGAAGCGGCAAGAGCCATCTCGCCGCGATCTGGGCCGAGGCTTCAGGCGCCCGCTCGACCACGGCCAATGGGCTGACCGCCGAGGCCGTCCCGGCTGCGCTCGCCACCGGCGCGCTGGTGGTCGAGGATCCCAAAGCCAGGGAATTCGACGAGCGCGCCCTGTTCCATCTGATGAATCTGGCCCGCGAGGACGGCGCCTACGTCCTCTTCACCGGACGCGAGGTGCCCGCGTCTCTCGAGATCGAGCTCGCCGACCTGCGCTCGCGGCTCCGCGCCGTCCCCGTTGTCTCGCTGCTGCCGCCCGACGACCAGCTCTTCCGCGGCCTGATCGTCAAGTTCTGCGCCGACCGCCAGCTCGCGGTGGACGAGAGCGTGGTCAGCTACCTCGCCACTCGCCTGGAGCGGTCCTCGGCCGCCGCCCGACGGGCTGTGGACCTGCTGGACAGCGAGGCCTTGCGCCTCGGCCGCCCCGTCACCCGGGCCCTGGCGGCCGAGCTGCTCCGGGATGTCTGACCAAGGCGGGTTGACGCGGCCGGGCGGCGGAACATCAATGTCATCGAAACGTCATCGCTCTAACACATGCTCCCGCGGGTTTTGCGCGTAAGTCGCAAATTGGGGCGAACTGGATGGACCGACTTCTGATGGATTCTGCGCAAGCTGTTGAAGTTAAAGAAAAAGCCCCGGAAGCCGAAGGCCCGCCGGCGATCGCATCGAGCCCCGAGCGGTTCATCAATCGCGAGCTTTCCTGGCTGCACTTCAACCGCCGCGTCCTGGAGGAATCGGTCAATCCCAGCCACCCCATGCTGGAGAGGGTGCGATTCCTGTCGATTTCAGCGAATAACCTCGACGAGTTCTTCATGGTCCGCGTCGCCGGCATCAAGGCCCAGGTGCGCGAGGGTATTGCTGAGCGCAGCCCCGACGGTCTGACCCCGTCCGAGCAGCTCGCGCTCATCAACCGGACCGTCTCGCAGCTTGCCTCCGACCAGCAGGCAATCTGGCGCGACCTGCGCGGCACGCTCGCCGACGAGGGTATCGTGCTGGTCGAGGGCAAGGAGGTCACCAAGGCGGAACGAACCTGGGTCGAGGACTACTTCCTCAGCAACGTGTTCCCGCTGCTGACGCCGCTCGCGATCGACCCGGCCCACCCCTTCCCGTTCATTCCGAGCCTCGGCTTCACCATCGCGCTCCAGCTCACGCGCGCCGCCGACGGCAAGCAGATGAACGCGCTGATCCGCATGCCCGGCAAGATCGACCGCTTCATCCGTCTGCCGGCTGACGGCAAGGTCGTCCGGCTGATCTCGCTGGAGCAGGCCACCGCGCTGTTCATCAACCGCCTGTTCCCCGGCTACAATCTTCACGGCCAGGGCGCCTTCCGCGTCCTCCGCGACTCCGAACTCGAAATCGAGGAAGAGGCCGAGGATCTCGTCCGCCTGTTCGAGACCGCGCTGAAGCGCCGCCGCCGCGGTTCGGTGATCCGACTCGAGATCGACGCCAAGATGCCGGAGCAGCTGCGCAGTTTCGTGCAGCACGCGCTGTCGACCGCCGACGACGAGGTGTTCCTGGTCGATGGCGTGCTCGCCATGAACGAGCTCTCGCAGCTCACCCGCCTTGACCGGCCCGATCTCGAATTCACCCCTTACGTGCCGCGCCATCCCGAGCGCGTGCGCGAGCAAGGCGGCGACATCTTCGCTGCGATCCGGCAGAAGGACCTCGTCGTCCATCACCCCTACGAATCCTTCGACGTCGTGGTGCAGTTTCTCCAGCAGGCGACGCGCGACCCCGACGTCGTCGCCATCAAGCAGACGCTCTACCGCACCTCCAGCAACTCGCCGATCGTGCGCGCGCTCGTGGAAGCCGCCGAAGCCGGCAAATCCGTCACCGCGCTGATCGAGCTGAAGGCCCGCTTCGACGAGGAGGCCAACATCCGCTGGGCGCGCGACCTCGAACGCGCCGGCGTGCAGGTCGTCTACGGCTTCCTCGAACTGAAGACCCACGCGAAACTCTCGATGGTGGTGCGGCGCGAGGGCGGCAGCCTCACGACCTACGTCCACACCGGCACCGGCAATTACCACCCGGTGACCGCGCGCATCTACACCGACCTCTCCTACTTCACCTCGGAGCCGACCATCGGCCGCGACGCCGCGCGCGTGTTCAACTTCATCACCGGCTACGCTGCGCCGAGCGATCTGGAAAAGATGGCGGTGTCTCCGCTGACCTTGCGCAAGCGCATCATCGAGCACATCCAGGGCGAGACCGCGCATGCGCGGCACGGCCGGCCTGCTGCGATCTGGATGAAAATGAACGCGCTGGTCGACCCCGATATCATCGACGCGCTCTACGAGGCCTCCCAGGCCGGCGTGCAGGTCGAGCTCGTGGTGCGCGGTATCTGCTGCCTCAGACCCGGTATTCCCGGCCTGTCGGAGAACATCCGCGTCAAGTCGATCATCGGACGATTCCTCGAACACGGCCGAATTTACTGCTTCGGCATGGGCCAGGGCCTGCCGAGCGCGAAAGCGGCTGTATATATCTCCTCAGCCGACATGATGCCGCGCAACCTCGACCGCCGCGTCGAGGTGCTGTGTCCGCTGCAGAATCCCACGGTGCATCAGCAGGTTCTCGAACAGATCATGGTCGCGAATCTCAAGGACAATGAACAGAGCTGGCAATTGTTGCCGGACGGGTCCTCAACGCGTATGAAGACCGCGAAGGGCGAGGAGCCTTTCAACGTCCACAACTACTTCATGACAAATCCGAGTCTGTCTGGCCGTGGTAAGTCGCTCAAGGAATCCTCGCCGCGCCGCCTCACGCGCCGTAATGAACGTCATCAATCCTGATCCGGGATCGTCGACGTGAAGCGGCCGCGCAAGCGCGGCTCGAGCGTCGCGGTCATCGACATCGGCTCCAACTCGGTCCGTCTCGTCGTCTACGAGGGACTGACGCGGAGCCTCATTCCCATCTTCAACGAGAAGACGCTGTGCGGCCTCGGGCGCGAAGTGCAGAGCACGGGACTGCTTGCGCCCGACGCCGTCGACAAGGCGCTGACCTCGCTCAAGCGCTTCCGTGCGCTGTGCCGGGTCATGCAGGTCGGGCGGGTGTTTGCGATTGCGACCGCCGCCTGCCGCGATGCCTCCAACGGCGCCGACTTCATCGCGAAAGCCGAGCGCATCTGCGCGGTGAAGATCGAGATCCTGTCGGGCCCGCGCGAGGCGCGGCTGTCGGCGCTTGGCGTGATCTCCGGCATCCATCATCCTGACGGCATCGTCGGCGACCTCGGCGGCGGCTCGCTCGAACTGATCGACGTGCGCAAAAACACCGTGCGCAGCGGCGTGACGCTGCCGCTCGGCGGCCTCGCGCTGCAGGACCTCGCGCATAAATCCCTGAAACGCGCCGACCGCATCGTGCGCGAAGCGCTCGATGGGGTGCCGCAGCTCAAGGCGGGGAGCAGCCGCAGCTTCTACGCGGTCGGCGGCACCTGGCGCGCGCTTGCGCGCATCCACATCATCCAGAGCGGCTATCCGCTGCAGGTGATGCACGGCTATTCGATTTCGGCGGCCGAGGCGCTCGATTTCTCGCGTCGTCTCCGCCGGCTTGCGGCCGCCGGCATGCTCGCCGACATCGAGATCGTCGCCGATGCCCGGCGTCCGCTCCTCACCTATGCGGCGCTGGTGCTCGAGCACATCATCCGGGTGGCGAAGCCGAAGACCATCGTGTTCTCGACCTTCGGCGTGCGCGAGGGCCTGCTGCACGAGAAGCTGCCGGAGTCCGAGCGCAACAAGGACGGACTGATCTGCGCGGCCGAGGAGCTGAACCAGCTGCTGTCGCGTTCGGCAAAGCACGCCCGCGAGCTGATCGCCTGGACCGACCGCCTCGCGCGCGTGGTGAAGCTGCGCGAGACCGAAGAAGACCGCCGCCTGCGCCACGCCGCGTGCCTGCTGTCCGACATCGGGTGGCGCGTGCATCCCGACCATCGCGGCGAGCAGACGCTGAGCCTCGTCGTCAACGGTAATTTCGGCGCGATCACCCACACCGAGCGCGCCTTCGTCGGGTTGTCCGTGTTCTATCGCTATGCGGGCCTCAGCGAGGAGAACCAGCCGCCGGTCGCCATGCAGGAGCTGCTGACGCCGGCGCAGCTCGAACGCGCCCGCCTGCTGGGCGCGGCCTTCCGCGTCGCACATCTGATCTCGGCGGCGCGTCCGGGCGTCTTGCCCGCGACGCATTTCCGCAGCATGGGCCGCAAGCTGTTGCTGGTGTTCGAGCACCGCCTCGGCGATCTCGTCGCGGATCGAGTCGGCAGCCGCTTCCGCGCGCTCGCCCGCCTGATCAACCGCGCCGGCTCGATCGTCCGACGCTAGCGCTTTTCCCAAGAGATCATGCTCAAAAGATAGATCTACTCCGCCGAGGCCTTGACGTGGCGTTCGGAGGACTCGAGCGCGGCCGCGCTCATGCTGCGGCGGCGCCAGATGGAGCCGACGACCAGCACGACAACGACGCCGAGAGCTGCGCAGAGATAGTCGCCGCCTCCGCCGCCATGGGCGAATTGCGGCGGGATGCGCAAGGCGCCGAGCATGTTGTCGAGCGAAGCGCCGAACGGACCGTCGAACAGCGCATGCAGCCTCGGCGCGATGCCGGGATCGGTCGCGATCACTTCGCCCGCGATCCAGCCGAGCAGCGCCGCGCCGGCCCACACCAGAACCGGCAGCTTTGCGAGCAGCGCCATGATCAGCGCCGCGCCGGCGACGATCAAGGGCACGCTGATGGCAAGACCGAGCACCAGCAAGGGCACGCTGCCATTGGCGGCCGCGGCCACCGCAATGACGTTGTCCAGGCTCATGACGATGTCGGCAACGACGACGATCTGCACGGCCTGCCACAGATGCGACGCCGACTCGACGCCGTCCTCGTCCTCTTGCTCCGGCACCAGCAGCTTGGCCGCAATCACGATCAGCGCGAGGCCGCCCACCAGCTTGAGGTACGGCAACTCCATCAGGCTCGCGACGATGCCCGTGAAGATGATCCGCAGCAGCACCGCGGCGCCCGCACCGAGGATCATGCCCCACAGCCGATGCCGCGGCTTGAGGCCGCGACAGGCAAGCGCGATCACCAGCGCATTGTCGCCGGACAAGAGGATGTTGATCCAGATGATCTTGCCGACCGCGACCCAAAAGGTCGGTTCGGCCATCTCAACGCGGAACTGGGTGAAGAATGCCCCGATCGTAGCGGGATCGAAGATCTGCCAGAGCCAGTTCACACTACGTCCTTTCGCCGCGTCTCGTTACCTTATCGGCTGACGGATCAGCCGACGATCTCGTTGCCCGAGAAGAACTGCGCGATCTCGATCGCGGCGGTCTCCGGCGCATCCGAGCCGTGCGCGGAGTTCTCGCCGATCGACTTTGCGTAGAGCTTGCGGATGGTGCCGTCAGCCGCCTTGGACGGATCGGTCGCGCCCATCACGTCGCGATACTTGGCGACGGCACCCTCGCCTTCCAGCACCTGGACGACCACGGGGCCCGACGTCATGAACTCCACGAGCTCACCGAAGAAGGGGCGCGCCTTGTGGACCGCATAGAAGGTCTCGGCCTGTTCCTTGGTCATGCGGATACGCTTCTGCGCGACGATGCGCAGGCCCGCCTTCTCGATCACGGCGTTAACCGCACCGGTGAGATTGCGCGCGGTGGCGTCGGGCTTGATGATCGAGAAGGTGCGTTCGATGGCCATGATGTTGTCCTTGAAGAGAAACAGTGGTTCGGAGTTGCCGGGCTTATATCGGCGCCTTCGCGATACGGCAAGCGACCGCCCAAACGGGCTCGCGGGCGCTTCGCCGCAGGCCGAGGGCGAGTGTTCACCTGAACCGATACTTGTAGATGGCGGCGATCTGGGCGTCCGAAGGTCGGCGTCGGGCTTAGGGCCGCTTTCGACCCCATGACGTTGAGTGCTGACCTCTCGTGTCTCGATTCGCGGACGAAACGGGAATCAGGTGTTCACCCCTTCGTGCGAACGCTCCATGGCACGCTTGTAGGCGTCGCGGCCGGTGGTGCGGGCGAGATAGGCCTGTTCGGCGTCGCCGAGGGTGATCCCGCAGTTCCGTTGGCCCAGGTTCAGGGCGTAGGTCACCGAGATGTCGGCTGCTGTGAAAGCCTCGCCGGCAAGGTAGGACGAGTCGGCAAGCCGTTGGCTGACAAGCTTTAGCCGCTTCTGGAACGACTGCAGGCACCAGGTCGCGCCCCAGTTCTCCCGTTCGGCGTCGGGCGCGATGAAGCGGCTGACGACGACGGGCATCATCAGGGTCGCGAGACCGGCTTCGCCCAGATGCAGAAATTGCTGGTAGGCGGGGAACGTGGGATCCTGCGGCGCGGGCGCCAGCGGCGTCGCCCGTAGCGGGCCATCAGGTACTCCATGATCGCGATCGACTCGACCATGACGACGTCGCCGTCCTGGATCGCCGGGATGTAGTCAGCGGGGTTGACCGCCAGGAACTCGGGGTCCTGCTTGGCGGCCAGCATGTCCACCTGCCGCACGCGGTAGGGAAGGCCCATCTCCTTCAGCACCCATACGACCCGGATCGATCGCGAGGTCTGTCCGCCCCAAACGGTGATCACGCGAAGGCCCCTTCCTGGTGTGACTGAGGATCGACCATGGCAGACTCTATATGACCGTAGCACTCAAGGCAGACGCGAAGCTTAGCTTCAGCGTGGTCTCCTTCCCATCCATTGCGGACGCGTGGTGGGTCCCCCTTTCAGGGTTGGAAGTCCAACGTGGATTACAATGATTTCACCCAGATGAACCCATTCTGAAGGCCTCGTCAGGGTTTGGTTCAGCCTCGCTCGGATAACCTCGGGTCCATCGAAACCAAAGCCTCTTTCAGAGGCAGACCGTTTCGGCGGCCTTTCCATCGACGCGATAGCCCCGCGCCAACAGATTTGAGGAGATCACCATGTTGAGGAAACTTTCCCTCGCCGCCGTCGCCGCGGTTGCGCTTGGTGCCGCGCTGGCGCCGACCTCCGCCTCCGCGCACTGGCATGGTGGCGGCGGCGGCTGGCACGGCGGCGGTGGCTGGCACAACGGCCACGGCTGGGGTGGACCGCGCTTCTATGCTCCCGTCTCCTACGGCTATGGCGGCTGCTATGTGCGCCGGCTGGTCCCGACTCCCTGGGGACCCCGCTGGCGGATGATCAACCGCTGCTACTGAGCCCGACAGCACCTTTCCAAAGATACCTGAGCCCCCAAGGTACCTTCCAGGCGAAGCCCCGGCGTCCCCCAGCGCCGGGGCTTTGTATTCGGAGAGGATATTGCGCGGCTTCACACAATTTTTGCTAGAATGCCGCGCAATCGCCGCGAGTGGCGAAACCATTTGGGGGCCAAGGACTTGGTACCGTGTCGCTTCTTTGAGAACACGGAACTCTGATGGTTAGCCTTTTCGCCGACGATAGCGAGCAAATCGACCGGCGCACCAGCCGCTCGATCCGCGATGCGGTGGGCGAACGGCTCCAGCAGAGCCTGCGGCCCGAAGCCAGGCTGCCGACGCACCTCGAGCAACTCCTCAATGAGCTGAAGCAGCGCGAGCGCGATTCGCACTGAGTTGACAAACACCGGCTTGCAAACACAGAAAAACGGGTTGCGTTTGATCGCGGGTGCGGTGACAAGGCCGCATGCTCTCCATCACCGACCTCTCCATCCGCCTCGCCGGACGCCTTCTGATTGACCAGAGTTCCGTGCAGATCACGCCCGGATCCCGCGTGGGCATGGTCGGTCGCAACGGCACCGGCAAATCGACCCTGTTCAAGGTGATCCGCGGCGAGCTCGCCGCCGAGCACGGCACGGTGAGCCTGCCGCCCCGCTGGCGCGTCGGCAGCCTGGCGCAGGAAGCGCCGAACGGCCCCGAGAGCCTGATCTCGGTCGTGCTCAAGGCCGACCTCGAACGCGACGCACTGCTCACCGAGGCCGAGAGCGCGACCGACCCGCACCAGATCGCCGAGATCCAGACCCGGCTGGTCGACATCGACGCGCATTCGGCGCCGAGCCGTGCCGCAGCCATCCTTTCCGGTCTCGGCTTCTCCGCCGCCGACCAGCTCCGCCCCTGCGCCGAATTCTCCGGCGGCTGGCGCATGCGCGTTGCGCTCGCCGCAACGCTGTTTGCGGCTCCCGACCTGTTGTTGCTCGACGAGCCCACCAACTATCTCGACCTCGAAGGCACGCTGTGGCTCGAGGATCACCTCGCGCATTATCCGCGCACCGTGATCGTGATCAGCCATGATCGCGACCTGCTGGAAAGCTCGGTCGACCAGATCCTGCATCTGGATCGCAGCAAGCTCACCCTTTACAAGGGCACCTACTCCTCCTTCGAGGAGCAGCGCGCCATGCGCGAGATGCTCGATGCCAAAGCGGTCAAGCGCCAGGAAGCCGAACGCGCCCGCCTGCAAGCCTTCGTCGACCGTTTCAAGGCCAAGGCCTCGAAAGCCCGCCAGGCGCAGTCCCGTGTGAAAATGCTGGAGCGGCTGAAGCCGATCACGGCGCTGGTCACCCAGGACGTACGCGAGATCAGCTTTCCCGCGCCCGAGAAAATCCTGTCGCCGCCGATCATCGCCGCCGACAACGTCGTGGTCGGCTACGATCCGACCACGCCCGTGCTGAACCGCGTCACCTTGCGCGTCGATAATGACGACCGCATCGCGCTGCTCGGCTCAAATGGCAACGGCAAGTCGACTCTCGTGAAGCTGCTCGCCGGCCGCCTCGCGCCGTTCTCGGGCAAGGTGACCCGCGCCGACAAGCTCTCGATTGCCTATTTCGCCCAGCACCAGCTCGACGAATTGAACGAGGATGCCTCGACCTACGACCACGTCCGCAAGCTGATGGGCGAGGCGCCGGAAGCCAAAGTACGCGCCCGCGCCGGTGCGATCGGCTTTTCCGGCAAGGCGGCCGATACCAAGGTCGGAAAATTGTCGGGCGGCGAGAAGGCGCGGCTCCTGCTGGGACTGGCGACCTTCTTCGGCCCCAACATGATCATCCTGGACGAGCCGACCAACCATCTCGACATCGACAGCCGCGCCGCGCTTGCGGAAGCCATCAACGAATTCCCCGGCGCCGTCATCATGGTTTCGCATGATCGCTATCTGATCGAGTCCTGCGCCGATCAACTCTGGATCGTCGCCGACCGCACCGTGACTAATTACGACGGCGACCTCGACGAATATCGCCGCCTGGTGCTGTCCGCGCGCAATGGCGAGCCCGCCCCGCGCGAGCGCAACGCGCCGAGCGAGAAGCCGCAGCGTCCGAGATCGGACAATCGCGGCTCGCTGAAGAAACGTATCGCGGAAGCTGAGACCGAGATCGCCCGCGTCAGCGCGATCATCAGCAAGATCGACACTGCGCTGGCCCTGCCCGACATCTTCACCCGCGATCCCAAGCAGGCCGCGCAACTGTCGAAAGCGCGCGCCAATGCGGCCGACGCGCTGGCGCGCGCCGAGGAGCAGTGGCTCGAGGCGAGCACGCAGTTCGACGAGGCGGCGGGCTGACGCCTCCGCGACCGGCCCGACATTAAAATCGCAAAAACAACCCCATGCACAGTACCGGTATTTTGCTACCCGGTGATTGGCTGTTGAATGGACTGTTTTTTACCGTGGTGACTTAGCCCGCTCACGCAGCGATGTCGGCACGAATTGAGCAGGAATGGCTCAGTCCGCGAATTGGCCCGCTGCCTTGATCATCGGAGCCCAACGGTCGACTTCGCTCGCGAGCATCGCGGCCAGCGCCTCCGGCGTCGCCTTCTCCTGCGGGACCGGCTCCGTGTTGATGTCGTTGAACCGGGCGATCAGCGTGGAATCCCTAAGGGCGGACTGGAGCGCCGCGGTCAGCTTCTGAACGACCGCCGGTGGTGTTCCCTTGGGGGCATAGATGCCGTGCCAGACACCAAGTTCGAACCCTTTGAGGCCGGCCTCGTCGGCGGTCGGCAGATCGGGCAGGCTCTTCAGCCGCTCCTTGGTGGTGATCGCATAGGCCTTGACCTGCTTCGACATGATCGGGCCGGTGGTATTCGTCGCCTGGTCGCAGGTAAGATCGATCTGCCGGCCGAGAAGGTCGTTCATGATGGGGCCGTTGCCCTTGTAGGGCACCGCGGTGAGCTGCTTCTGGATCGCTGTCATGAACAGCATGCCGCAGAGATGCGACGCCGCGCCGAGTCCGGCATTGGCATAGGTCAGCTTGTCGCCCTGCTGTTGGGCGTAGGCGATCAATTCCTTCAGCGTGTCGGCCGGAAAATCCGGACGCGCGATGATGGTCATCGGCGCATTGGTCACAAGCCCGATCGGCGCAAAGGCCGTCTTCGTGTCATAGCTGAGGTTGCGGTACAGTGTGGCGGCCGTCGAGAGGCCGACATGATGGATCAGCAGCGTGTATCCGTCGGGCTGGGCTCGCGAGGCGCGGGTCGTGGCGATGGTACCACCGGCGCCGGGCGCGTTCTCGACGACGACCTGTTGGCCAAGCGATTTCGCCATGCCGGCCGCGGTCAGGCGAGCAATCGTGTCCGTAGGTCCGCCGGCGGCGAACGGCACCAGCATGGTGACGGGCCTGATCGGATAGTCCTGGGCGAGCGCCGCGCCAAACGGCAGGACCAGAGCCGATACGAGGGCAATGAGCCGCATGCTTTCCTCCAAATTTTTTTGCTTGCTCCTATGTACGCATTCCGGGCTGCGGGGCCACACCAAAATGACTTCATCAGGAGTGGCGCGCCCGCGGCATGGTGTAGCTGCCGAAAAGCCCGATTGGTTCTCAGCGCGTCTCGCGAAGCTTCGTCGGCATCATGCGGGAACTAGCGCTCGCGCATGATCTCGTGCCGGTAGCGCTGCAGCGGCGATAGCAGGTAGCTCAGGATGGTGCGCGAACCGGTCCTGATCTCGACGGTCACCGCCATTCCCGGCGACAGGCTGACGAGGCGGTCGTCCACCTGCATCTGGGTGCGATCTAGCGAGATGCGGGCGCTGTAGCTCAACTCCTGCCCGCTGGGCTCGCTGCTGTCGCGTTGTGTCGCGAGCGGACGGTCGCTCCCGCGCTCCTGCGGCCGGTCGCGGATGATGGCGTCCTGCGAGACGCTCACGACCTGGCCTGCGAGAAGCCCGTAGCGGGTGAAATTGAAAGTGTCGATTTTGATGGCAGCACCCTGCCCGGCCTCGACAAATCCGATATCGCGATTGGAGATCATCGCCTCGATCTCGAGCCGCGTATCGGTCGGCACGATTACCAGCAGCGACTGCGCGGGCGTGACCACGCCGCCCACGGTGTGGACCGCAAGCTGCTGCACGACGCCGTCGACCGGCGACGTCAGTTGCTGAAGCCTCGTCCTCTGCTGCGCCTTGATCAGATCGCGTGCGACGCCATTGGCTTTCTGTTCGCTCTTAGCCAGCTCGTCGGAGAGACTCTTCCTGTACTCGGCCAGGGCCTGGATGCGGGTCTCCCGGATCGCGGCGACGGCCGCCTCGGCCTCCTTCAAGCGGCTGCTCTGGACGCGAAGCTCCTCCTGCTGCTCGATCTGGAGCTGGAGGGTCTCATAGTAGGTCAGCTTCGAGCCGATCTCCTTCTCCATCAGCGTCTTGCGGATCTCGACACGCTGCTGGGTGATCGGCAGCAACGCATCAAGCTTGTGAATCGTCGCCGCAATCGTCTGATGTTCGGCCTCCTTCTGCGCTTCCTGACGTGCCAGCGCCGCGAGCTTGGCCCTGTTCTCGCTGACCTGATTGGCGAGGAGCTGCCGTTGCGTCGCAACCAGCATGGGATCGGCATCCTCTGGTACGACGAGATCAGCGGATACCCCTTCGCCGCCCGCCAATGCGGCGCGGAGGCGCGCGACGTTGAGCCGCTCGGCCATGAGATCGTCATGCAGACGATCGCGCTCTGCGGCGTTCACCGTCGGATCGAGCTCGATCAGCAGGTCGCCCGCCTTGACCGATTGCCCGTCCTGCACGTGAATGGCGCGCACCACGCCGGTCTCGAACGGCTGGACCACCTTGCTTCGCCCGCTCGACACGACCTTGCCGGTTGCGGAGGCCACGATGTCGATCGTGCCCCAAGCCGACCAGGCCAGCGCCGCGCAGACAAGCAGCATGAGGGCCAGGGCGATGGCGCGGCCGATCGGCGATGGCGGTGTTTCCGTGATTTCCAGCGCCGCCGGCAGGAAGGCGACTTCCTCGGCGCGCCGGCCCTTTCCATTCCGGAACGGGATCACGGTCTGCTCCGGACGAGCGGCCGGCACAGTGTTAGCCGACCTCATAAATGCCTCCCTGGAGACGATGCAGGGCGGCATAGCGGCCGCCGGTCTTGATCAGCGCATCATGCGTGCCGTCCTCGACCAGACGGCCGCGTTCCAGGGTGAAGATGCGATCGGCGCCGCGGACGGTGGACAGACGGTGCGCGATGATCAGGACGGTGCGGCCTTTCGCGATCTCCTTCATGTTGTCATGGATGATCCGCTCGCTTTCATAGTCGAGCGCGCTGGTGGCTTCGTCGAAGATCAGGATCCGGGGATTGCCCACCAGTGCGCGGGCAATCGCGATGCGCTGGCGCTGCCCGCCCGAGAGCGTCGAGCCGCGCTCGCCGACCACCGTATCGTAGCCCTCGGGGAGCTCCAGAATGAAATCATGCGCGCCCGCCAGCTTCGCCGCATCGATGATGCGATCCATCGGCAGGCTTGGATCGGCCAGCGCGATGTTGTCGCGCACCGACCGGTTGAACAGCATGTTGTCCTGGAGCACGATTCCGATCTGCCGACGGAGTCCGGCCGGGTCGGTCGTCATCAGATCCATTCCGTCGACCAGCACGCGGCCGCCTTGCGGTACATAGAGACGCTGCACCAGCTTGGCGAAGGTGCTTTTGCCCGAACCGGACGATCCGACGATGCCGACGGTTTGTCCGGCTGGAATGTCGAATGAGACATCGTGCAGGATCTCCGGCCCATCGGGCCGGTAGCGGAAAGAGACGTGCTCGAAGCGGATGTTGCCCCGGATCGGCGGCAGCCCCGCGCGGGCCGCGGAGTAAGCAGGCTCCGCCGCGCTGTTGAGGATGTCGCCGAGCCGGGCGATCGACAGTCGCGCCTGATGAAAATCCTGCCAGACCTGCGCGAGCCGCAGCACCGGGGCCGACACCCGCCCTGCGAAGATGTTGAAGGCAACGAGCTCGCCGACGGTCAATGCGTCACCGATCACCAGTCTGGCGCCGACATAGAGAATGGCGGCGGTGACGACCTTGCTGACGAGCTGCACCAGCTGGCTAGCCGTGTTGCCGAGGCTGGTGACACCGAAGCTCGCGGAGACATAGCCTGCGAGCTGCTCTTCCCAGCGGCGCTGCATCTGCGGCTCGACCGCCATCGCCTTCAGCGTTTCGATGCCGCTGACGCTCTCGACCAGGAAGGCCTGGTTCTCGGCGCCGCGGCGGAATTTCTCGTCCAGCCTGCGGCGAAACAGCGGCGTCGCCACGGCCGAGATCGCGATGTAGAACGGGAACGATGCCAGCACGATGAAGCTCATCTGCGCCGAATAGGCGAACATCACCGCCAAGAACACCGAGGTGAAGACCAGGTCGATGAGAAGCGTCAGCGACGAGCTGGTGATGAAATTGCGGATGTTCTCGAGCTCACGGACCCGGGCCACGGAATCTCCGACGCGCCTGGCCTGAAACCACGCCATCGGCAGCGCCAGCAGGTGGTGGAACAGGCGTGCCCCGAGCTCGACGTCAATGCGGTTGGTGGTGTGCGCAAACAGGTAATTGCGCAGGATCCCGAGCACGGTGTCGAACAGGGAGACGACGACGAGGCCAATGACGAGGACGTCGAGCGTGGACAGCGAGCGGTGCACCAGCACCTTGTCGATCACGACCTGGAAGAACAACGGCGAGACCAGCGCAAAAAGCTGGAGGAAGAACGAAGCCGCCAGCACCTCGCCCAGCAGCCGCCGGTATTTGCCGATCGCGCCGATGAACCAGGTGATATCGAAGTGCCGCCCGAGGTCGGACAGGCCGGCGCGCCGAACCATCAGGATCAAGCCGCCGTCCCAGATCGCGCACAGCTCGTCGCGATCCATCAGTACCGGACGCGGCGCCTCCGGGGACTGCACCAGCACCTTATCGGCGGAGGCCTTTGCGATGACCATGAAGCCGCCGTCCCGCAGCATTGCGATCGCAGGCAGCGGGGTGTCCGACAGACGGCTCCACTGCGTTCGATAGGTTCGCGCTTTAAGTCCGAGAGACCTGGCGCAGCGGACGATATCCGCTGCGCCGAAGCTTGCCGCGCCCAGCCGGTGCCTGAGCTGCTCGCGATCGGCCGCAACACCTTGCAGATGCAGCAGTGTCAGCAATGCATCGAGCCCCGTATCGGTGGAGACCGCGTTCGTCGTCATGAGCGTTCTCCGGGCCGATGCAGTCGGCTTCAGGCGTGCTGCGGCGGTGCGAGCACCTGGTTCTGCATCGCGTGCGGATCGGGCAGCGGCATCTCGCCGTTCCCCTCACCTGCCGGGACGAAGCTGGCCGCCATGGCCTGGTTGAGCAGCATCGCGGCCGCGAACGCACCGCCCTGGATGACGACGTTGTTGCCGGTGCCGCCGTCGAGGACGTCGAGGCCCCCGCCGCCGATCAGCACGTCATCACCGGCACCACCTGCCAGCGTGTCGTTGCCGGGGCTGCCGATCAGCACGTCGTCGCCGTTGCCGCCATTGGCAACGAGCTGGATGCCGCCGTGCAGACCGGAGGCCGTGATGACGTCGTCGCCATCGAGACCGTTGATGACGATCCTGTCGCCCGCGCCGGCATCGGTAATGTTGATGTCCTGGCCAAGCCCCGACACCGTGATGATGCCGTCGTGCTCGGTCACCGTGATGACGTCGTTGCCGCCGGTTGCGTTGATGGTCACGGTATCCGCGGCGCCGTCATTGGCGCCGAGATCGAGGTCGACCTGGCTGACGCCGGTGCCGGAGAGGTCACCGACCGTAATGTTGTCGGCACCGCCGAGAGCATTGAAGTCGACATGTTCGACCCCGTTCAGGTCCACCGCAATGGCGGCAACATCTCGCGTGAACAGCACCCGGCCGCCATTGGCCGAGATGTTGATGTTCTCGCTGATATTGGCGCCGTTGAATGCCAGAGTGTCGGTGCCCTTCCCGCCTTCGACGGTATCGCTGCCGTCGCCGGGGTTCCAGACGAAGGTGTCGTCGCCCGCACCGAGATTGGCGAAATCGTTGCCGCGTCCGCCGTTCACAATGTCATTGCCGGCACTGCCTGTGATGGTGTCGTTGCCGTCGCCGCCATTGATGTTGAGGCTGAACAACTGTCCCGCCTTGATGGAAGACACATCGATGACATCATTGCCTTGGCCGCCGTTGATGCCGAGCACATCACCGGCGTCCGCATGCGCAATCGTCACCTGCGCAGCGAGGCCGTTGACCACGATCGATCCGCCGGCGGTCACGACCGATATGTTGTCGTCACCGGTCGTGCCGTTCGCGGTCACGCGGTCCGCCGCGGCATCGCCGCTCTGGCTGCCGGGGCCGGCACTGAGGTCGATGGCAACCTGCGTGATTCCTGTCCCGGTCAGATCGTTGACGGTGATGTTGTCGGCGCCGCCTGCCGCCGCGATCTGCACGTGCTCGACGCCGGCGAGGTCCATGACGATAGCACCGACGTCACGGGTGAGTAGCGCACGGCTTCCGTTCGCCGAGATCGACATGGTCTCGGCCACATTGGCGCCGTTGAACACCAGCGTATCGGTTCCCGTGCCGCCTTCGACAGTGTCGCTGCCGTCACCGGGATTCCACGTGAAGATGTCGTCGCCTGCGCCGAGAAGCGCGACGTCATTGCCGCGGCCGCCGATGACCTTGTCGTTGCCGTCGCCGCCGATCAGGGTGTCGGCTCCCTGGCTGCCGGTGATGGTGTCGTTGCCCGCACCGCCGTCGATGGTCAGCCCGATCGCCGCGCCGAGCGTGGATGCATCGATCACGTCGTTGCCGCCGAGCGCCTGCACGACCAGCCGGTCGTTGCCGGCCTCTGCATTTGCGATCGTCACGACCTCCGGCAGCCCCGTGACCGTGACCGTTGTGCCCGCGGCTGTGACCTCGATGTGCTGATTGCCGTTGCTGCCGTTGACGGTCACCGTATCAGCAGCGCCGTCGCCTTGCGTCCCTCCCGGAACGGCTCCGAGATCAACCAGCACCTGCTTGACGCCGGTCCGGGTGAGGTCGCCGACGGTGATGTTGTCGGCGCCGCCACGCGCATCGAATTCGATCTGCTCGACGCTGTTGAGATCCATCGTGATGTTGGCGACATCGCGGGTGAAGCGCACCCGGCCGCCATTGGCCGAGATGTTGATGGTCTCGTTGATGTTAGCGCCATTGAAAAGCAGCTTGTCGCTGCCCGAGCCGCCCTCGACCGTGTCGCTGCCGTCACCGGGATTCCAGATGAAAGTGTCGTCGCCACTCCCGAGCTGGGCGACGTCGTTGCCGCGTCCGCCATTGACGATGTCGTCGCCGCTGCCGCCGATGATGAGGTCGTTGCCGTCGCCGCCGATGATCCGGTCGTTGCCGGCGCCGCCATCGAGCGTCAGCGAGATCAGGCTGCCGAGCCCATTGCCCGCGGTGATGACATCGTCGCCGCCGCCGCTGTGCAAGACGAGATTTTCAGTCGTGCCGATGTCGAGCGAAAACGGCGCCGCGCCCGTCCCGTCGAGCCGCACGCGGGTGCCGTTCGCCGTGATTGTGAACGTCTCGGCGGCGTTGTTTCCGTTGACCTGAGCCGTATCGTTGCCCTCACCACCTTCGAACAGGTTGGTGCCGCCGCCGGGATTCCAGATCATGACGTCGTCGCCGGCCTCGCCGAACAGCTGGTTGTCGCCGCTGCCGCCGTCCAGGACGTCGTTACCCGCTCCGCCGAACAGCAGATCGTTGCCGCCGCCGCCCTTGATCAAATCGTTGCCGGCCTGACCAAACAGGAGGTCGGCTCCCGAGCCGCCCGTGATCCTGTCATTGCCGTCGCCGCCGAAGATGTGCACCGCCGGCATCGGTCCGTGGCATTCGTCGACGGTGATCGTGTCGTCACCGCCTTGACCGAAGATGTCGATCGCGGTGGTGTTGTCGACCGTGGGTTCGCCACCAACCGTTTTCACGTGCCCGTTATCAACCAGGATGCGGCCGGACTTGTCGCGACTTATCACGAGGCCGTTATTCGCGCTGTCGCCGAAAATGATGAGTTGCCCCGTAACCGGGGAAAACACAGAGGTAATGGACATCCAAATGATCCTTCCGACCTAGCCCCTCCCTTCGACGCGTAGCATTCGCGCACATGACATTCTTGAACCGTTGCTTGAGACGCGCGTGATTATTCTGGAGATTTCCTCCAGTTTTGCTTCGGGGCAGTTTCCGACAGCGGATGCGAAGGCTTGCTCATCACGAACCGCCTGATCACGGATCACGCGTAACGCCCCCGTGATTTTCAACGCGCGCGGAAGAACGCAGCTCGAGGCAATGAAGGCACTTTGGGCGAAGGTTGGCATCCGCGATGTCGAAACTCGCGAACAAGATCGCCGGCGAGCGCGAACGGGAGAGATCACGGTTCACGCCTCGGCCACCGCGATCAAGGAATGCAAAGCCGCTTGATGATGGGGATAGGAGTGCGCGGCTGATCGCATCGACAGCCGCAACCAGCTTCAGGCCAAAAGGTCGACCCGTGTTACGCCGACTTCTTCTTCGGCTTCGGCTTGGTCGCCTTCGGCATGACCGGCGCCTCCGGCGTGCCCTCGATCGAGGACAGGCGACCGGCCGTGAAGGTATAGATGCCAGCGCGCGGACCGGTCGTCCAGGTCACGACCGCAACGCGCCTGCCGGCGGCATCACCGGAGAGGTTGACGCTCGAGGGCGCGCCGATGCCGCGCACCACATCGCATTCGGTGTGGCCGAGCGCGACGGTGCCGCCCATGGGAGCCGGCGCGGTCGTCGACGCATTCGCATCAGCCGGCCCGGGCGGCGGCGCCATGCCGGCACAAGCCCCGTCGGCGCTGACCAGATCCTCGGCCCCAACCGGCTTGTCGGGGGTCAGCGGCGGCGACTCAATCGAGATGCTTTTGATGAACAGGCGGCTGGGCGTGTTGAACCACTGGGCATCCCTGGACAACAGATCGGTCCCGCCCGAACAGCCCGCAGCCAGCGGGGCTACGGCCGCCAACGCAATTATGAGCGAGCTGGGAAGCTTTTGATGTCGCACGATAAACTAAAATCCCCGAGTGAAGGATCGGCCCTAAGCAATTGTAGCAACATCACTTTGCGGCACGAAGGTGACAAAAGCCATCATCACCCGAAAAGTGCAAATTATCATTAATTGCGAGCGACCGCTAATTCCGCTTCTGCCACCGGCCCCGCTCGTCAGCCTGCCAATAAGTGACATCAAATCCCCGCGCCTTGCAATCCGTCCAGGCGCTGCGGGCGAACGCAAGCGCGTCCGGATCGTCGCCGTCGAACAGCAGCACCATGCGCTCATAGGCCTGCGCGTCCTGCGGCAGCGCGGCGTTGTCGACGAGGAAGCGGACATTGGCACCGTTCGGATTGTCCTCCTCGACCGCCAGCACGATCGGCTGATCGGCAGCGTCGCTCACCCGCCATGTCGCGTGCGGCAGGAAGGAATCGTCGCGATAGGTCCACAAATGGGCGTCGAGCGCATCGGCGCGCTCCGGCGAATTCGACTGCACAACGACGCGCCAGCCGCGCTCGAGCGATTTCTCGAGAAGCGGCGGCAACACGTTCTCCACCGTCATGTTTTGCAGATGGTAGAAGAGGACTTCAGTCATCTCGGGTCATTTGCGCTCGTAGTGATCTGCGACCAGACGGTCGAGCAAGCGAACGCCATAGCCGCTTCCCCAGCTCTGGTTGATGTCGGTCTTCGGCGCGCCCATGGCGGTCCCAGCGATGTCGAGATGCGCCCAGGGCGTGCCATCCACGAAGCGCTGGAGGAACTGCGCCGCGGTGATCGAGCCGCCATGGCGGCCGCCGGTGTTCTTCATGTCGGCGAACTGGGAATCGATCAGCTTGTCGTATTCAGGGCCAAGCGGCAGGCGCCAGACCTTCTCGCCGCTCTCGATGCCGGCCGCCAGCAGCCGCTCGGCAAGCTCGTCATTGTTGGAGAACATGCCGGCATGCTCGGTGCCGAGCGCGACCACGATGGCGCCGGTCAACGTCGCCAGATCCACCATGAATTTCGGCTTGGTTTTCTTGGCGACGTACCAGAGCACATCGGCAAGCACCAGGCGGCCTTCCGCGTCGGTGTTGATGATCTCGATGGTCTGGCCCGACATCGAGGTGACGATGTCGCCTGGGCGCTGCGCGTTGCCGTCCGGCATGTTCTCGACCAGGCCGATGGCGCCGACGACGTTGACCTTGGCCTTGCGGGCCGCGAGCGCATGCATCAGGCCGACGACGCAGGCAGCGCCTCCCATGTCGCCCTTCATGTCCTCCATGCTGCCGGCCGGCTTGATCGAAATGCCGCCGGTGTCGAAGCAGACGCCCTTGCCGACGAAGGCAACCGGCGCCTCACCTTTCTTGCCGCCGTCCCAACGCATGATCACGGTGCGGCTCGGCCGCGCCGAGCCCTGGCCGACGCCGAGCAGAGCGCCCATGCCGAGCTTGTCCATGGCCTTGACGTCGAGGACCTCGATCTTGACGCCGAGCTTGCGGAGCAGGCCTGCGCGGCGCGCGAACTCCTCGGGAAAAAGCACGTTCGGCGGCTCGTTGACGAGGTCGCGCGCAATGATCACGCCGTCCACGATCGCAGCCGCCGATGTAAACGCCTTCTTCGCGGCGACCACGTCGCCGACCGCAAACGAGACGTCGGCGCGCGTGCCGCCCTCCTCGCCATCCTTCTTCCTGGTCTTGTAACGGTCGAAGTTGTAGGTGCGCAGCCGCAGGCCCGAGGCGATCGCGACCGCCTGCTCGCTGGTCATGGCGCCGTTTGGAAGTTCCGCCATGATAGTCATGGCCGCCGCCCCGGCCGGAAGCTTGCTCGCCGCCACGCCGCCGAATTTGAGGAAGTCGTTCGCCTTCAGACCGGTCGCCTTGCCGGCGCCGATCACGATCAGGCGGGTGGCCTTCACGCCTTCGGGCGCAAGGATGTCGAGCGCCGCGCCGCTTTTGCCCTTGAAGGCGGCGGCGGTGGCCGCCCGCTTCACGAGTTCGGTGGCCCCGCCGAGCGCCTTGGCGGTCGCCGGGCCGAGCTTCAGGCTGTCGTCGCAGAACACGACCATGATGCCACGGGCGGCGGCAGACAATGGAACGAAGCCGACCTTAATGGCATCGGACATGAGTAACTCCTCAAAAACATTGCGCTTTTTACCGATCGGCGGTCCCGGCCACGGGCCGGAGCTGAACGGCGATTCACTGAGCGTCCCGCACTATGGGCCACCGGCCCGGCAGATGCCAAGCACCCCCCGTGGCCGAGGGGCCACAACGAGGGAAATATTAACCATATATTGAGGGTGCCACGGGGCAGCCATTTTGTTGACGGATCAAAGGGATGGTACTGAGAGAGTAAGCCGGCGGATGAGATGGTTGGCCGACCTTGGGGATCCCCTTGCGGGGATTGGTTGGACAGCCGGAATTCCGGCCGGCATTGGGGACTTGGTGGGATTCGTGCGGTAGCGCATGGGGTCAATCGATAGGTATATCTTCCGCACGACGCTCGCGTCGTTTGCGCTGGTCCTGGTCAGCCTCACGGGCGTGATCTGGATTACGCAAGCGTTGCGCGGCATCGACCTGATGACGAGCCAGGGTCAGACCATCCTGACCTTCCTCGGGATCACCAGCCTCGTCGTGCCCGCGCTGGTCCTGATCATCTCGCCGATCGCGCTGATGATCGCGATCTCGCATACGCTGAACAAGCTCGCGACCGATTCCGAGATCATCGTGATGAATGCCGCCGGCTTCTCGCCATTCCGGCTGTTCTATCCGTTCTTCTACGCCACCTGCGTGGTGGCGCTGCTGGTCGCCTTCATCGCGGCCTATCTCGCTCCCGACGGCATGCGGCGGATCAAGCAGTGGGACGCCGAGATCACCGCCGACGTGCTCACCAACATCCTGCAGCCCGGCCGCTTCGCCCAGCTCGACAAGAACCTGACGATCCGGATTCGCGAACGCCAGCCCGGCGGCATCCTCGCCGGCATCTTCATCGACGACCGCCGCGATCCGAACGAGCGGGTCTCGATCGTCGCCGAGCACGGCGAAGTCGTGAAGAACGAGACCGGATCGTTCCTGGTGCTGGAGACTGGCAATCTCCAGCGTTTCGAGGCCGGCAAGCGCGATCCCGCGCTGGTGGCGTTCGGCCGCTACGGCTTCGACATGTCCAAGTTCTCGGGCCAGGGCCGCGACGTCACCCTCGGCATCCGCGAGCGTTATCTCTGGGAGTTGCTCTCGCCGTCCGAGGACGATCCCGTCTACAAGCAGATTCCCGGCCAGTTCCGCTCGGCCCTGCATGACAGCCTGCTGGCGCCGATCTATCCCTTCGCCTTTGCCGTGCTGACCTTTGCGTTTCTGGGTGCGCCTCGCACCACGCGCCAGAGCCGCAATTTCTCGATCGGCTCCTCGATCCTTGCCGTGTTCGGCCTGCGCATGGCCGGCTTCGCCTGCTCGGTGATGGCGGTGAAATCGCCGGGCGCGGTGCTGGTCCAATATGCCATGGTCATTGGTGCCATCGGCGTCGGGCTGGCGATCATCATTGGCGGCCTTGTGGTCGAACCGCCGCCGCGCCTCATGGAGGCCATCAACAGGTCGAACGCGCGCATCGCGCGGCTGTTCGGACGGCCGGCCACCGCATGAGCATGCTCACCAACACACTCGGGCGCTATTTCGCCGGCCGTTTCGTGGTCGCGGCGCTCGGCGTGTTCGCCGGCATTTTCCTGCTGCTGGTGCTGGTCGATTACATCGAGATGGTGCGCAAGACCTCAGGGCTCGCATCCGCCTCCGCAGTCATGGTGGCCGAGACCTCGCTGTTCCGCGTGCCGCAGCTTTTGGAGAAGCTGACGCCGTTCTGCATGCTGATCGGCGCCATGACCTGCTATCTCGCCCTCTCCCGCCGGCTCGAGCTCGTCGTCGCGCGCGCCGCCGGCGTCTCCGCATGGCAATTCATCTCGCCGGCGCTCGGCAGCGCGCTCCTGATCGGCGTGATCGCCACCGTCGCCTACAATCCGATGTCGGCCAATCTGCGCGAGCTGTCCAAGCGCATGGAAGCCGAGCTGTTCGGCTCGGCGCCCGGCGGCGGCATTCAGGACGCCTCCGGCTTCTGGCTCAACCAGAAGACCAGCGACGGCGAGACGATCATCAATGCGGCGCGCAGCGAGCAGCAGGGTATCCGGCTCACCGGACTCACGCTGTTCCGGTTTGACACAGAGCAGCACTTCAAGGAACGGGTCGAGGCGCGCGAGGCGACGCTCGAGGCCGGCCGTTGGCTGTTCAAGGGCGTCCGCCGCTTCTCGCTGGATTCGCCGCCGGTCGATCAGGCCAGCCTGGAGATTCCGACCACGCTGACCGAGGCCCAGGTCCGCAACAGCTTTTCCACACCCGAGACTGTGTCCTTTTGGCAACTACCGAGCTACATCCGCTCATCCGAAAGCTCGGGCTTCGCGACAGCCGGATACCGACTCCAGTATCAGAAGCTTCTGGCACAGCCGTTTTTGCTTGCAGCCATGGTGATGCTCGCGGCCTCCGTGTCGTTGCGCTTCTTCCGGATGGGCGGCGTGCAGAAGATGGTTTTGAGTGGCGTGGGCGCAGGCTTTCTGCTCTACGTTCTGTCGAAAGTGACTGAAGATTTGAGCAAGGCTGAGTTGATGCATCCGATCGCTGCGGCGTGGTTGCCCGTGGTGGTGGGCGGCCTCACCGGCTTTTTGGCCTTGCTGTATCAGGAGGACGGATAGTGACGGCCGTCCACCGAGGGCCCGTGTCTCGTTTGACGCGGCGCACATTGGTGCGCGCGAACGGGTGTGGCTTGTCCATTCGCAGATTCCTGCTTGCTGTCGCCGCCGTGGCATCGCTCGGTGGCGTGATGGACGTTGCCGCCGTGACGCCGGCCTCCGCCCAGAGCTTCACCTACAATCCGCTGCCGCCGCGTGCGAAGCCGCCGAAGGCCGTCAACGACAACCAGATGCTGGTTCAGGCGACCGAGGTCGATTACGACTACAACAATTCGCGCGTCTCCGCGGTCGGTAACGTCCAGCTGTTCTACAACGGCACCAGCGTCGAGGCCGACAAGGTCATCTACGACCAGAAGACCAAGCGGCTCCATGCCGAAGGCAACATCCGTATGACGGATGCCGACGGCAAGATCACCTATGCCGAGATCCTGGACCTGTCCGACGACTACCGTGACGGCTTCGTCGATTCGCTGCGCGTTGATACGGCCGACCAGACCCGCATGGCGGCGAGCCGCTCCGATCGCTCCAGCGGCAACTACACGGTGTTCGAGAACGGCGTCTACACGGCCTGCGCGCCGTGCAAGGACGATCCGAAGAAGCCGCCGCTCTGGCAGGTCAAGGGTGCGCGCATCATCCACGACCAGCAGGAGAAGATGCTGTATTTCGAGACGGCGCAGCTCGAATTCTTCGGCGTGCCGATCGCCTATATGCCCTATTTCTCGACGCCCGACCCGACCGTGAAGCGCAAGACCGGCTTCCTGATGCCGGGCTTCACGTCGAATACGCCGTTCGGCTACGGCGTCGAGGTTCCGTTCTACTGGGCGATCGCGCCCGACATGGACGCCACCTTCAACCCGCGCATCACGTCCAGGCAGGGCGTGCTGTTCCAGGCCGAATTCCGCCAGCGCCTGATGGACGGCGCCTATCAGATCCGCGTCTACGGCATCGACCAGCTCGATCGGAGCGCGCTCGCGGGCCAGCCCGGCGACAAGCAGTTCCGCGGCGCCGTCGACACCAAGGGTCAGTTCGCGCTGAACGACAAATGGGTCTGGGGTTGGGACGGTGTCCTGATGTCCGACTATTATTTCTTCTCGGACTATCGGTTGTCGCAATATCGCGATCCGCTGGGCTCGTTCCTGTATCTGCCGACGGATGCACTCTCGCAGCTTTACCTGACCGGTGTCGGCAATCGCAGCTTCTTCGACGCGCGCACGATGTACTGGCTGAGTTACTCGGGCAACCAGAACCAGGTGCCGGTCGTCTACCCCGTGATCGACTACTCGAACGTGCTGAACTATCCAGTCTTCGGCGGCGAGTTCAGCTACAAGACCAATTTCGTGAACCTGTCGCGTGACACCGCGGTGTTCGATCCGATCACGACGCTCGCCAACACCAACAGCCTGTGCACGACGGTGTCGGCCGATCCGCTCGCGCGTACGCCGTCGCAGTGCCTGCTGCGCGGCTTCCCGGGTACCTACACCCGCCTGACGGCGGAAGCGCAGTGGCGCAAGTCCTTCACCGATCCGTTCGGTGAAATCTGGACGCCGTTCGCCATTCTCCGCGCCGACGCGATCAACTCCTCGGTCTCCAACCAGCCGGGCGTGTCGAACTATTTGCCCGTCGGCGATACCCAGGCGCTCCGCCTGATGCCGACCGTGGGCCTCGAATACCGCTACCCCTTCATCAACGTTCAGCCCTGGGGTTCGACCACCATCGAGCCGATCGCGCAGATCATCATCCGGCCGAACGAGACCTATGCCGGCAAGCTCCCCAACGAGGACGCGCAGAGCATGGTGTTCGACGCCTCGAACCTGTTCAGCGTCGACAAGTTCTCCGGCTACGACCGTGTCGAGGGCGGCGGCCGCGCCAATGTCGGCGTGCAGTCCACCACGCAGTTCGACAGGGGCGGAGCCATCAAGACGCTGTTCGGCCAGTCCTACCAGCTGTTCGGCATGAACTCCTTCGCGGTCCAGGACTCCATCAATACCGGCGTGGATTCCGGCCTGCAAAGGCCGCGCTCCGACTATGTGGCGAGCGCCGCCTATTCGCCCAACAGCACCTATACGTTCAGCGTTCGCTCGCGCATGGACGAGCAGACCTGGAACGTGCAGCGCTTCGAGGCGGAAGGCCGCGCCAACTTCAACCGCTGGTCAGTCAGCATGCTGTACGGCAATTACGCGGCGCAGCCGGAACTCGGCTATCTAACCCGCCGCGAGGGCATCCTGACGTCAGGCTCGATCAAGCTCGCGGCCAATTGGGTGGTCACGGGCTCGGCGCGCTGGGACCTTGAGGCCAACAAGATCAACCAGTATGTGCTCGGTGCCGGCTACGTCGACGATTGTTTTGTGCTCGGCTTGAACTATGTAACTGCGTATAGCTATTCCGCAGGCTCGACCCCGCCCGTGCTGAACCACGCGATCATGTTCCAGATCGGCCTGCGCACGCTGGCGAACACAGCGACCACCAGCAGTTCCGGCGGCGGACTCCAGTGAACGGTTTGAAGGTGCCGGCCGCGTGTTCCCGATCGCAGGTTCACCTCGGCTGACATGCGAGCGACAAATATGACGATCCCATTGCCTGTCTTCCGCCTCTTCCTCATCCTCGCCGCCCTGCTGCTGGCCGGCGCGCCGTTGCGTGCGCAGAACATCGTCTTGATGGTCAACGGCGATCCCATCACCGACTTCGACATCGAGCAGCGCTCCAAGCTCGACCAGCTGACGACGCAGAAGACACCGGCCCGCCAGGACGTCATCAACGAGCTGATCGACGACCGGGTGAAGATGAAGGAAGGCAAGAAATATGGTGTCGACCCCGGCGTCTCCGACATCAACCAGTCCTACGAGGGCATGGCGCAGCGCATGCGCATCTCGCCGGACCAGCTCACCAAGTCGCTCGAGGTCAAGGGCGTCCGCCCCGAAACCCTGAAGAGCCGCATGAAGGCCGAGATGGTCTGGACCAGCCTCGTGCGCGGCCGCTTCAAGGAGAAGCTGCTGGTCGGCGAGAAGGACGTCGCGCAGGCCGTGCAGGCCCAGACCGGCGACAAGCTGCAGATCGAGGGCACCGAATACAAGATGCAGCCGATCGTGCTGATCGTGCCACGGGGCTCGTCGCCGGCGTTCCTGGAGACACGGCATAAGGAAGCCGAGCAGTATCGCTCGCGCGTCGGAAGCTGCGAAGAAGCCAATTCGCTGTTCCGCTCCACGCCGAACGCCACCATCCGCGACGTCGTCACCAAGACCACCGCTGAATTACCCGAGGCGCTGCGTAAGGTGCTCGACGACACGCCGATCGGCCACCTGACCGCGCCCGAGACGACCAAGGCAGGCATCGAGATGGTGGTGCTGTGCTCGCGCAAGCCGACCATGATCGACACGCCGAAGAAGCGCGAGGTCCGCGAGAAGATGTATCAGGAGAAGTACGAGAAGACCCAGAAGACCTATCTCGAGGAGCTCCGCAAGGCGGCGATGATCGAGTATCGCAACCGCTGATGGCCAAGCAGCCTGCCAAGCCCCTCGCCCTGACGCTGGGAGAGCCTGCCGGCATCGGCCCCGACATCACCATCGCAGCCTGGCTCAAGCGCCGCGAACTGGACCTGCCCGCCTTCTATCTGCTCGGCGACGAGGCGCTGATCGCCCGCCGCGCCAAGGCGCTCGGCGCTGCCGTCAGGATCGCTTCGGTGACCACCGGCGAGGCCGAGGCCGCCTTCTCCGAGGCCCTGCCCGTGGTTGCGTCCGGCGAGCCCGCGAGCGCCGCGCCCGGCAAGCCCGACGCATCGAGCGCGCCGGCCGCGCTCGCCTCGATCCGCCAGGCGGTCACGGATGTCCGCGAGGGCCGCGCCGGCGCCGTTGTCACCAATCCGATTGCCAAGAGCGTGCTCTATCGTGCCGGCTTCCGCCATCCCGGCCATACCGAATTCCTCGCAGAGCTCGCCGCGGAAGACGGCCCCACGCCGCAGCCGGTGATGATGCTGTGGTCGCCGCGGCTCGCCGTAGTGCCCGTGACCATCCACGTCTCCTTGCGCGATGCACTGGCCCAGCTCACCAGCGAGCTGATCGTCTCGACCGTGCGCATCGTCGCGACCGAACTCAAATCCCGCTTCGGCATCGCGAATCCGCGCATCGCGATTTCCGGCCTCAATCCGCACGCGGGCGAGGACGGCTCGCTCGGCCACGAGGAGCAGACCGTGATCGCGCCGGCGATCAAGACGTTGCGGGGCGACGGTATCGAGGCGAAGGGACCGCTCCCCGCCGACACCATGTTCCACGAAGCCGCGCGAAACAGCTATGACTGCGCCGTCTGCATGTACCACGACCAGGCGCTGATCCCGATCAAGACTGTGGCCTTCGATGACGCGGTCAACGTCACGCTCGGACTGCCCTTCATCCGCACCTCGCCCGACCACGGCACCGCCTTCGACATCGCCGGCACCGGCAAGGCCAATCCGGCAAGCCTGATCGCTGCGTTGAGGCTTGCGAGCCGGATGGCGGCTGCGAAAACCCGATGAGCACGATCGATGACCTCCCGCCGCTTCGCGAGGTCATTCGCCAGCACGCCTTGTCGGCGCGCAAATCGCTCGGCCAGAACTTCCTCCTCGACCTCAATCTCACCGCGCGCATCGCGCGTGCGGCGGCTCCACTCGAGGATTCCACCATCATCGAGATCGGCCCCGGCCCGGGCGGGCTGACGCGCGCCCTGCTCGCGCTCGGCGCCAGACGCGTCATCGCCATCGAGCATGACGAGCGCGCGATCCCTGCCTTGCAGGATATTGCTGCGCGCTATCCCGGCCGTCTCGAGATCGTCCATGGCGACGCCATGACCTTCGACCCGCGCCCGCTGCTATCAGGCGAAAGAGCAAAAATCGTCGCCAACCTGCCCTACAACATCGCGACCCACCTCCTCGTCGGCTGGCTCACCACCGAACCCTGGCCGCCCTGGTACGAAATGATGGTCCTGATGTTCCAGCGCGAGGTCGGCGAGCGCATCGTGGCGCGCGAGGACGAAGAGGCCTTCGGCCGACTCGGCGTGCTCGCCAATTGGCGCTGCGAGACCAAGATCCTGTTCGACATCGCGCCGTCCGCCTTCGTGCCGCCGCCGAAGGTTACGTCTTCCGTTGTGCGACTGATCCCGCGCGAAACGCCTCTCGCCTGCGATCGCAAGCTGCTCGAACAGGTCGCGGCCGCCGCCTTCGGCCAGCGCCGCAAGATGCTGCGGCAAAGCCTGAAGGCGCTCGGCGCCGATCCCGCGCGGCTCGCCGCAGCTGCCGGCGTCGATGCGACGCGGCGCGCGGAGACCGTTCCGATTTCCGGCTTTGTTGCCATGGCCCGTGAATTGGCCAATATACGCAGCGAAACAGAGAGATAATTTCGGAGGAAGAAATATGGCGTTGATGCGTCGGCAGTCCCTCGTCAAGTTCGATGCGCCGCTGTGCGAGACCATCGTCGAGACGCCGAAGCCGCAAGGTCGAGAGGTGCTGGTGCGGATCGAGCGTTGCGGCCTCTGCCACTCCGATCTGCACATCCAGGACGGCTACGCCGATCTCGGCGGCGGCAAGAAGCTCGACACCACGCGCGGCATGACGCTGCCCTTCACGCTCGGCCACGAGATCGCGGGCGTGGTCGACGAAGTCGGCCCCGAGGTATTCGCCGGTCTCGTCGGCAGCAAGAAGGCGGTGTTTCCGTGGATCGGTTGCGGCCAGTGTCGCGACTGCGCCAATGGCGACGAGAATCTCTGCGCCAGACAGCGCTTTCTCGGCGTCTCCATCGACGGCGGCTTCGCCACCCACGTGCTGGTGCCCGACGCGAAATATCTGCTCGACTACGATCCCCTGCCCGTCAACCAGGCCGCGACGCTGATGTGCTCCGGCGTCACCGCCTACGGCGCGCTCAAGCGCCTGGTCGACCGGCCGCGCCAGCGCAACCTCCTGCTGATCGGCCTCGGCGGTGTCGGCATGATGGGCCTTTCCTTCGCGGCGGCCATGTTCAAGCAGCCGATCACGGTCGCCGACCTCAGCGGTGCCGCGCGCGAAACCGCGCTGAAGAACGGCGCGGCGGTGGCCTACGATCCGGCCGAGCCCGACGTGGTCAAGCGCATCCTCAAGGAAACCGATGGCGGCTTCGACGAGATCGTCGACTTCGCGGGCAACGAGAAGTCCATGGCTTTCGCGGTCGCCGTCGCCGCGCGCGGCGGCAAGATCGTGGTCTCCGGCCTGATGGGGGGCCAGTTCACGTTGCCGATGGTGCAATGGGTCTACAAGCGCATGACCATCGAGGGCTTCATGGTCGGCACACTCACCGAGGCTCACGAGCTGATGGCGCTCGCCCGCGCCGGCAAGATCAAGCCGACGCCGATGCGCGAGGAGCCGATGGCCGACGTCCAAACATGGATCGACGAGCTTCGCGCCGGCAAGGTCGTCGGCCGCATCGTGCTCAAGAACTAGAAACTGACGCAGACCCGTGTTCCAAATTGGGGAACCCGCTCTCTGCAGAATACGGTCCTCGCCAGCTCTCTTTTTGGATTTCTGGCAACCATGCAGACGATCCGCCGCTTCCTCGCCGACGAGTCCGGCGCCACAGCGATCGAGTACGGCCTGATCGCCGCCGGCATTGCGCTTGCGATCATCGCCGTCGTCAACAATCTCGGCGCTACGCTGAACAAGAAGTTCACCTCGATCGGCAGCTCGCTGAAGTAGCGGGCACGCGCGCCAATTCAAAGCATTCGTCTGTCCCGCGGAACGGCAACGGCCGCGCCGCGTTGGCAGCCATGTCCATTCGCTGCACCGTCGAGAACGCATTCTTCATCGCCTGGAGTTTCCTGGAGCAGAGCGGAGAGCTCGGCTCCCCGGACGAGACGGCGAACGTCCTGCTCGACGCCATTGAGGCCCAGCTCAGGACCGGCGAGCGCCGGCAACTGATGCTCGCCAACAGGGCGATCGATGCCTATCGCGCCCACGCGGAAAAAGGCCGGCCCGCGCACGATTGCGAAGCACGCTTCGGGTGACGAACTTCGGGTGATGAACATCCCGGCCGCCCTCGGGCCCGCCGGCCCGGCGGCGTTGAGGTATAGGCCGGCGGTCCGTCGGGCAGAGCGCACGGGCTGCGGCGCTCCGCGACGAGCGCGCTACGCTGGAGCCGCGCCCCTGCTGTGTGCACTCCTGCACAGAGCTCGCAATGTTGAAGGCCGCTGGGTTCGGCTGCGCCATGCCTCGTCCCATGCCTCGCCAAAACTTTCTGGAATTCCGCAAGCCGGAGGCCATTTTTCAACGGCTGAAAAACGCCTTGTGTGCACTTTGGAACCGTCGGCTCCGTCACGGAAACGTAGGGTTCTGGCCGGTGCCGATTCCCGGCCAGAGCAAGACATGTGACCGGTCGGCCCCAGAACGATCTTCTCCAGCAGCTCAGCCGCCCGGATTTCGAACTGCTCGCGCCGCACCTCCAGCCGGTCGAACTCGAGGCGGGCCACATCCTTTATCATGCCGGCGACGAGGTGGCGGCGGTCCATTTTCCCTGCCGCTCCACGCTCGTGTCGTTCGCCGTGCCGGTCGAGGACGATCGCGAGGTCGAAAGCCTGCTGGTCGGGCGCGAGGGCGCGGTGGGCATTGCCGCCGGCCGCAGCGCCTCGCTGGCCTATTCGCGCATCGTCGTGAAGCTGGGCGGCACCCTGCTGCGGCTGCCGCCGCGCGTGCTCGAGCAGGCCCAGCAGAGGTCGGCCACGCTTCTGCAAATCTTCTCTCGCTACGCCGACTGCCAGTTCGCGCAGCTGCTCCAGACCGCGGCCTGCAATGCCGCGCATTCGATCGAGCAGCGCGCCGCCAAGTGGATCATCTCCGCGCAGGAGCACGTCGGCGGCCCCGAGATCCCCCTCACCCATGAGCAGCTGGCCGGCATGCTCGGCGTGTCCCGCAGCTATGCCAGCCGCGTCATCCAGATGTTCAAGGCCAGGCGGATCCTCGCGACACGCCGCGGCGCCATCCTGATCCTAGATGCGCCGGCGCTCGAAGCCAGAGCCTGCTCCTGCAACGACTGGGTGAAGAAGCACTTTGACGAGGTGATGGGACGCACGGCCGCGGACGGTTAGCTTTAGGTCTCACGCATGCGGCGGCGATTGGCGCTTCAAGTGCAGATAGGTCGGACTGAAGCCTCCGAGCCGCTGCAATTCGCGCCATTTCATGACGATGAGCTCGCCGTCGTGCATGTCCATGGTCCCGCTCCGCCTGAGGTCGGCGAGCGTCCGGTTCACCGTCGCGATCGCCATACCCAAGGTCTCGCCGAGCTGCGCCAGGCTGAGCGGCAGGCGGCAGCGATTGCCGCGGACGAGCTGCGCTGCGCGGGCGCGGTAGAACAGCTCGCAGAACAGGTGTGCCATGCGCGCGTGCATCGGCCGGGCGCTGTTGTTGGTGATGGCCTCGCGAAAGATCGCGGCATCGAGCAGGGTCTCGCGCCAAACCGACAGTGCGAAGGTCGGTCGTCGCCGGAAGGCAATGAACAATTCGCGATGCGGGATGAAGGCCACCGAGGCAGGTCCGAGGGCGCAGAGGCCATGGTCCATCTGGTCTATGAACAAGCCCTGGGAGTCCGGCAGGTCGCCGGACAGATGGAACGCGAGGTATTGCCGCCGGCCGCTGTCGAGCAAATGGTAGCGCGCGATCATGCCGGAAACGACCAGCGCCGAATGCTCGGGTTCGTCACCTTGACGGATGAAATCCTCGTTCGGCGCGAACTCGCGCTGCACAAAGGTCAGCCCGCGAATTTCGGCGACATCCTCCTGGGCTAGCGCGGTGTGCTCGCCCAAGTTCCGGATCAGCACGTCATGGGCTTTTTCCATGTGTCCCGCCAAAATCCTGCCGGTTCGATCAAATGATACATCTGGCCCGTATCCAGCGGACTAGAACGCTGGTCGGAAGCACAGGTTGCTACCGGTCTGCGACATTACTTGGTCGCAGCCCACCGTCCCTCGATCGCGGACTGCGCCCGCCATTCGCATGAGCTCTACGACGATCCTGAAGCGCATTCGCCACCTGTTCGCATCGGAGTCGGGCGAGCACCTGGACAGTATCAGCGCTGCCTTCCAGCGAGGCACGCTGAAGGAGCCGGCGCGGCCGATGTCGGATCAGGAGCTTGCGCGCGCCATCCGCGAGTTCCAGGCGGTTCCCGTGTCCGATTGGACCATCGCGAAACTCTCACGATGCCTGCTCGAGCCGGCGATGCCGGGTGACGACTGAAACACCTCCTCCTCTCTATGCCGCACCCCAAGTTCATCGCACATCTCCAGGCGATTGAAGGCCTCTCCGACGACGAACGCCGCCAGATCGCGGCTCTGCCGTCCACGCTGCGCCAGGTCTCCGACGGCGAGACCCTGCTGCGCCAGGGTGAAGATACCTCTCGCTGCGTTTTCGTCGTCAGCGGCTTCCTCTATCAGGCGCGCATCGTCGGCGATCGCAGCCAGATCCTCGCCTTCCACGTTCCCGGCGACATGCCGTGCCTCCACACGCTGCTGGTCTCGCCGATGGATGCGGACCTCGTCGGTCTTGGCCCTTCCCTCGTCGGCTACGTCGCACACAGCCAACTCAAGCAGCTGCTCGACGGCTCCATTCACCTGACCCGCGCGTTCTGGCGCGAGACGCTGATCGATGCGGCGATCTCGCGACAATGGATCGCGCGCCTCGGCGCACAGGCGGCACTGCCGAAGGTGGCCCATCTGATCTGCGAGCTCGCCGCAAGACTGGAGGTCGTGGGCCTCGTCAAGAACGGCCGCTTCCAGATGCCGATGACGCAGCGGCACGTCGCCGATGCCTGCGGACTGTCGATCGTCCACGTCAATCGCACCATCCAGGAGCTGAGAGGGCGCCGATTGATTGCCTGGGAGGGAAGCGAGATCGAGCTGTTGCAACCCGACGAGCTCCGCGCGCTCGCGGATTTCACGCCGGATTATCTGACCTGACAAAGACGGGCGGCGTTCCAACAACGACATTCGAACCGGCACAGCAAAAGCGATCCCCCGCCTCACGATCGCGATGGCTTTATCCGCCATGATTTGAGCAACGGGCCGCCGGCACCCAGCACGGGATCGGTCTTCGGCTTGCGGACCTTGGCGACGCGTTTGCTGGCCTCAGGACGCTCTCGCGTGTCGGTGCACTCGTCATACGTCCCCTCCTGCGGATACGCTCCGACGACCAGGAAGTCCCGGCTGGACTCGATCAGTCGGTGTCCGGTGCCTGCGGGAAGGACCAGAACATCTCCGGCCTTCACGCTCAGGATTCGCCCCTTGATCCCGCCGCACTCGATCCTGGCCGTGCCGCGTGCCACGCCCATCACTTCGTGGATCTGCGAATGATAGTGGACAAAGTCATAAACCGTATCGCGCCAAGAGCGGCCCCAGCCGTGACGATCGAACAGCGTGTCGATGATGACCTCTGGAGCAAAACGCCGGGTCTTCAGGTTCACCGCACCGCGATAGAGCAAGACGGGAAAATGCGGGTTATTCGGCACGATGCCATCGTCGTCGAAACGGATGGCTGTCGGCTTCCGAGCCCGCACGAGCGCCCGCAGCGTTGCCGCGTCGGGGTGATCCTCAACGAACTTCTTGGCGAGATTTTTGATCTGGTCCTTGATCGGCATGGCGTCTCCTCAGCCGCAATTAAACGACGGCCGGAAGGATAAGTTTCCCGAGGTGATCCGGTTGGACCGCGCCATCTCCTCGGCGTCATTTCCGGCGAAGACAAGCATTCCAGAAATCGTTCCCCGGCAGCACTCCGGAATGTTCGCTGCGCTCGCAGCCACCGCCTTGCCCCGGTAGCCGACATTGGCCGCGCAGGAGCGGAACGACGCGATGTGAAGCAGAAGAACAATCAGTTTCAGTTTCGCCGATTGGGCGAGGCGTTTCGCTTACCTGCGAGCGGCTTTGCGACCTCCCGGGCGCACTCGACGAGCAGCCGCTGAGCAGGGTTCGGCGTTCTGCCCTTCATCGCAATGATCCCGATCGGCCACATCTGAATAGGCATTTCCACCGGTAAAACCTTCATCGACAGCCGCTTCGCGCTGAAGTGCAACATCGATGCCGGAAGGAAACTCAGGAATCGTTCCGACGAGAGCAACGCCGACTGCATAAGGATCGAATACACGGTTACGCTGGCACGTGGCACCTCCAGCCCGGAGGCGTGAAATGCGTTGGCAATCCAGCCGCCCGGAAAGCTTTCGCGCGGCGGCAGGCACCAACGCTCGTTGACCAGCTCGTCGAGGCGGATCTTGCGCCGCCGCACCCACGGACTGTGCAAGCCTGCGACAACGACACCGCTTTCGTGCAACAGCACTTCGACATCGGTATCGGCAGCCGGTGTCGGGCTCGGCAGGCGCCCTATCATGAGGTCGATGTCGTGATTGCGCAGATGACGATCCTGAAGCTCCGGCGGTTCGCCCTCGATGATGTGAAGCGCGAGCCTCGGATATTGCCGGGATAGCCGGTCAATGATGGCGGGCAGTAGTCCGGCCATCACGGGCTCGGTGCTGCCAATGCGCAATTCACCCACCGCGGGATCAGCGAGCGATTGCAGCTCGTCGACGCCGCTCCGCAAATCGTTGCACAAAGCAATGCTGCGCTTGAGCAAGGCCTTGCCATAAAGCGTGGGCTCAACGCCGAGCCGGCTGCGCTCCAGAAGCGGAAGGCCGATCGTTTGCTCCAGGCTTGCCATCATCTTGGATATGACAGGCTGAGAAATGGCTAGGTGCTCGGCCGCCTTCGCCATGCTCCCGTATTCCACGACGGCGATAAACACGTTCAGTTGCCGCAGCTTGATCCGACGGCTGATTTGGGATGCATCGAGCATGCGACCCTTTCCGAAATGGAATAGAACTATCGAGAAATAGAACTTTTCTTATATAGATCCGCGGGACAAGCTGCAATTCGCGTTACCCTCCACCGCCAAGGTTTGGAGCAGCCATGTCGAACATTCATGTACCCCGTCGCACCTTCCTGTTCGGAAGCCTCGCGGGATTGTTGCTGCCCGGCCAGGTCGCCGCGCAACCTTATCCGTCCAATCTCATACGTGTTGTAGTCCCTGCCGGCGCGGGGACACCGCCCGACATCATCAGCCGCATGATCGCCGACGAGCTCGCCGCCAATGAAGGCTGGCGACTTGTGGTGGAAGATCGCCCCGGTGCGCTGCAGACCATTGCCATGAACGACGTGAGCGGTCGTCCGGCGGACGGCTATACACTGCTGACCATGAGCCTTCCGATGACGGTCACCCCGGCCCTGCTTCCGAAGGCGGAGACACGGGCGGATGTGGATTTCGATCCGGTGATCAAGATATCGAAATCCTACACCGTGCTCGTTACAACGCCTTCCTTGCCGATCGACTCGTTAGCCGGTCTGGTGGCGTTGCTCAAGAGCAAGCCAGGGAAGCTCAATTTCTCTTCCGCGGGCTTCGGGACCCCCTCGCATCTGATCGGCGAAATGTTTTCATTGCAGGCGGGCGTGCGCGCCACCCACGTGCCCTACCAGCAGTTTTCCCAAGCAATCACCGATCTGATCAGCGGCAACGTCCAATACATGTTTGTCACCACGCTTCCGGTTATTGACCTCATTGCGACCGGCAAGTTGCGAGCGCTTGCCGTCACCGCCCCCACCAGGATTGCTGCCCTGGGAGACATTCCCACTGTGATCGAGGCAGGCTTTCCCGATCTGGTGACAGCCGATTGGATCGGCTTTGCAGCGAAGCGTGGAACGGCTGCGGAAGTAACGTCGCAGCTCAACAAGGCAATTAACAAGGTACTTCTCGAGCCGAAGATCCGCGCTTCGCTCGACAAGATAGGAGCCGTAGCCGTGGGTGGCACCGCCGCAGAATTTGGTGAGGGAATCCGGAGTGACATCGCCCACTGGGGCAAGGTCGTCAAGGATGCGGATATCAAGCTGCCTTGATGAGCCAGACCCCATCCAAAGCCCAGACGAGTGGCCGCGATGCAGCAGCATTGGCGATCACGCCGCCCCAGATCGTCGGCCCGTTCTACCCGGTCTCGGAGCACCCCGATCTGGCAACCGATCTGGCGCGTCCAAGCGGCAGCACCGCTGAGGCGCTGGGCCAGCTCATCCATCTCAGCGGACGCGTGCTCACGCGTTCGGGAGCGCCGGTGCCGCATGCACGCATTGACATCTGGCAAGCCAACGCGGCGGGGAAATATCGTCATCCGAGTGATATCAATCCGGCGCCGCTCGATCCCAATTTCAAAGGCTTCGCGCGTCTCACAACGGATGCGGCCGGGCACTACAGCTTTCGTACCGTCAAACCGGGCCGCTATCCGACAGCAGAGGGCGACGTCAGGCCGCCGCACATTCATCTCACCGTTGAGGGGCGGTTCGATTGCCTGGTGACCCAGTTGTATTTCGCTGGCGAAGAAGAAAACGTGACCGACCGCTGGCTCAATGCGGCCCCGCATCCGGAAAGGTTAATCGTTACTCTGCAAAATTCGCCATCACGCCTTGAGAGGCATGCGTTGGTCGCGCATTTCGACATTGTTCTTGCCAGCGGATGACAAGCGTTTCAGGTGGCTCCAAGCCCGATTTGGGTCGTTCGCCACCGGCGCTGACGCGTCGGGCAAAACACCCCCGTCAAGGCCTCCGCGCAAAAATATTTCGCTTTTCCGAATTTCGGATTTGTGGCATACGCCCGTCATCCTGGCCCTGCCAAAGGGGCGTTCGCGACCGTCACGACATGCGGGCCGGGTGGCGGTGGACGCGGCAGCGACGGCGCGGGCGGCGTGACGACAGGGCGGGCAACCGTGAGTCCTCGCGCGACGCGTACGACACGGCGCTGGAGAGCGGGCTTGTCGGTCATCGGGGGTGAGCACACGCAAGCCCTCGATGATTTCGGCCGGACCGTCCGCGGACGGAGAAGTCGTGTGGTCCTGACGCCCGGGGTCTGTGCGTCAAGCCTCGCGGTGATGTGGCGGCCCGACCGGGCGCGCGCATCAGCGATCGGCCAGGCGACGGGGGCAATAGTGCATCGCTCCCCGGGGAGAGCACGAAGGACACCGTTAAAACCATCCGCGCAGGGAAGGCCGGGCGATCGGCCACCCTATCGGTCCACCCCGTGTGCATTCCTGTAGCGCACGGACCAACGGGTGCCGCCAGCGCCCGGCCTTCCCTGCGCCCTTTGGCCTCCAGTGGGCGATGAACGGCAGCAAGGTTCGGGCAGAATCTGCCGCGGGAACGCGCAAGCGTGCGCCCTCCCCGGCGCGACCGGCCAACGCTGTACACACTGTCGCACCGCTTTTCGCCCGCGCCTCGAGCTGGTAGAATGGCGATATTGTTTGGGGAATTTTGATGCGCGCGAGGATTTTCAATCGCGTCCCGGGGCTGGCGATGCTGGTCGCAGCCCTGCTCGTCGTCGCAACGCACCCGGCATCGGCCGAGAAGCGCATCGCGCTCGTGGTCGGCAACTCCGCCTACAAGAACATCACGCCGCTCGACAATCCATCCAAGGACGCGAGCCTGATGGCGGACACGCTTGGCCTGCTCGGCTTTACGCTGGTCGGAGGCCGCGCCCAACTCGATCTTGACAAGGGCGCGATGGATCTGGCGGTGCAGAGCTTTGGCCGGCAGGTGCAGGGCGCCGACGTCGCGCTGTTCTATTATGCCGGCCACGGCGTGCAGGTCTCGGGCGCCAACTATCTCGTGCCGGTCGGCGCCAATCCGACCCGCGAGGCCGACGTCGACTTCCAGATGACCGATGTCAACCTCGTGCTGCGCCAGATGCAGGGATCGGGCACGCGCCTCAACCTCGTGATCCTGGACGCCTGCCGCAACAACCCCTTCGGCTCACGCGGCCTGCGCGCCTCCGATGGCGGCCTCGCGCAGATGCGCGCGCCCGAGGGCACGCTGATCTCCTACGCAACCCAACCCGGCAACGTCGCCCAGGACGGCAGCGACGGCCACAGCCCCTACACCAAGGCCTTGGCCGCGACGGTCCGGACCGCGGGCCTCGACGTGTTCCAGACCTTCAACCAGGTCGGCCTCGCGGTGAAGCGCGCCACGTCCGGCGCGCAGCAGCCCTGGGTGTCGTCCTCGCCGATCGACGGCACCTTCTATTTCGTCGCCCCCACGCAAACCGCGCCGCCGCAGGTCGCAGCGATGCAGCCCGATCGGCTGCCGGCGGATCGGCTGCGCGCCGATCCAGACCGCGTCCCGTTGCGCGATGCCGCCCTGCTGAGCGAACTCAGCGAGCGGCTCTACGAGCTCAATTTCGATCCTGACAGCCCTGACGGACTGACGCGCGCGATCACGAAGCTCCAGCAACGGATTTCCATGGCGCCGACGGGCGAAGCCACCGAGGGCCTGCTGCTGCGGATGCGCAAGATGGAGGACCTGAAGCCATGGGGCTCGATCGTCTACGGCCCCGACGGCAGCAAATGGGGAATCTCCTGGAACCACGCCTCGCGGCGCGCGGCGGTGGCGGATGCGCGCGGCAATTGCGCCGGCGCCAAATGTCCGATCGAGCTGTCTTTCTATGGCAACCGCTGCGGCGCGTTCGCGATCTCCGACAAATCCTGGTCGCTGGTCCAGCGCGACAGCGTGCAGCGCGCGAAAGATGCCGCGCTTGACGAATGCGGCAAGGCTGGCAAAGCTTGCCGCATTATCGGTTCCGTCTGTGCCGACGGCTCCGGCCGCTGATACGATTTTTCATTCTGGATTTTTACTCATGCGCGCCATCATCCCTGCGATTGCCCTGACCGTCTTCCTGTCCGCCGTCGGCGCTCCACCGTCCGCCGTTGCGCAGTCCGGCAGCGCCGGCGGCTCGATCGGCAATGACGAGAAGTCGCTGTCCGGCTCGCGGTCGGATCGTTCCGCCGAGCCGGCGCCCTCGGCGCGCCGCAGCAAGCCCGCCGAGGAGCCGCGCAGCTCCTCGCGACGCGGTGGTGGAGGCGGTGGCGTGAGTTTCGACGGCGCCTGGATGGTCGTCAGCGTCGGCTGCGGCGGCACCACGTCCGGCGCGGTCGTGGTCTCCTCGGGCAAGGTCATAGGCCAAGGCGTCACGGGTACCGTCAGCGCGAGCGGCGCGGTCAGCACGTTCGGTCAAGGCGATGGCGTGACCTTTACCGGCTCGGGCCGCCTCGCTGCCCGCAGCGGCTCCGGTTCCTTCCGCCGCTCGGACGGCTGCGGCGGAACCTGGACTTCGACCAAGCAATAGCAGCGAAAAAGTCTGGTTTCGCGGGGGAACGAACGCCGCGCAAGCCCGATTCAGGCCACATCCTCTCCGGATTTGCGGCTCATTGCCACCCAAGTCTTTGACGACAAAGGGAAGGTAACGAGTTGCGTCATGCGTAATCGGGAGACCAGGATGGGCAACCGCACCGCAAAATTCTTATCTGCCCTCGTAGGCAGCATCATTGCCGGCGCGCCACTTGCCGCCGTGTCGCAGAATGCATCGACGCCACCGAGCACGGCAAATGCCGCGAGCGACTGCCTTGGCTCGCCAAAGGGCGCCGCGCCGCAGGGCCAGCATTGGCATTATCGCCTCGAGCGCGCGACCAAGCGGCAGTGCTGGTATCTGCGCGCCGAAGGCGGCAAGGCCACCCAAACCGCACAGACTGCGCCCGATACGCCTGCAGCGGATTCAGCCGTGCCGCAGCAGCACTCGGTCGAGGACGCGCGCGCCGAATATCTGACGCCGCAGAGCATCGCCGCCGTGAAGACGCCTGCACAGGCGGGACCGGCGCCGACGCAGCAAGCTGCGAACCCCTCCGCTGACGCCAACGCACAGCAGCCCGCCGTCGCCGGGCGCTGGCCCGACGCCTCCACGGCGTCCGCCGCGCCCACAGAGCAGCCGTCGCCTGCACCTGTCGCGGCCGCCGCGCAGCCGACCGCGAAGCCGGCGAAGTCCCCTGCTCCGATGGCTCTGGCCGCGGCAGACAGCACCGCCGACAAGCAGACCGGCTCGCTCCAGATGCTGCTGCTCGTGATCGGCGGCGCGCTGGCGCTTGCCGGCATCCTCGCCAGCGTCATCTACCGCTTCGCCGGTGGACGCATGCGCGTCCAGGCCGCCGACCAGCGCCGCGTCAACTGGGACAATTTTGAGCCGCACGATCACGACGATGGCCGTGCACCCTGGCTCAACGCTGCGCCCGCCGGCGCGCCGCACGCTCGGCAGCCCCGCCCGGTGGATTTCGATGCCCTGCGTCCGCAGTCAACCCAGCTCAAGACCGCGCAGCTCGCCGCGATCGATCGCGAGATCGATGTGATCGACGAGCTCGCCCCGCAAGCGCAAGACCAAGTCCACGTCGAGGCCGCAGAGCTCGACGAGGCCGATATCTTCAACGGAGAATTCCAGATCGAGGCCGCACCGCAGCTCGCGGCCAACGACGTGAATGACGAAGAGCCGGCCGGCCATGACGACGCGGGAGTCGAGAACGCCATCGACATCGACGTGATCACGACGATGCTGGAACGGTTGGCGAAGGACGGGCCGCGGCTGACGCAGCCTACTAGCCTTGAAGTTGACCTTGCAGACCTCGCACGAAGCCCACGAGGCCGGTCTGCCGCTCGCGCTTGAGGCGTTCGGCCTTCAGGATCGACTGCACCTCGGCGAAGGCCTCGTCAACGTCGTGGTTGATGACGATGTAGTCGTACTCGGCCCAGTGGCTCATCTCGTGGCTGGCGCGGCTCATGCGCTTGCGGATCACCTCGTCGGAATCCTGCGCGCGCGAATGCAGCCGCTTCTCGAGATCGGCAGCCGAGGGCGGCAGGATGAACACGCTGACGACGTCGGCGCGCGCCTTCTCTCGGAGCTGCTGCGTGCCCTGCCAGTCGATGTCGAACAGCACGTCCTGCCCGGCTGACAGCGCCGCCTCGACCGGCGCACGCGGCGTGCCGTAACTGTTGTCGAACACGGTCGCCCATTCCAGCAGCTGGTCGGCTTTCACCATCGCGCCGAAGGTAGCCTTGTCGACGAACGAATAATCCCTGCCGTCGACCTCGCCCGGCCGCATCGCCCGCGTGGTCGCCGACACCGACATTCGAAGGCCGGGCATACGGTCGATCAACATGCGCGACAGCGTCGTCTTGCCCGCGCCCGACGGCGAGGACAGCACGAACATCAATCCGCGCCGCTCGACACCATCAGTTCCGTGACCGCCAATCGTCATCGATCACTCCAGATTCTGGACCTGCTCGCGGAACTGCTCGACCACGTTCTTCATGGCGAGCCCCGTATTGGTCAGCTCGATGTCGTTCGACTTCGAGCAGCAGGTGTTGACTTCGCGGTGAAACTCCTGCGCCAGGAAGTCGAGCTTGCGCCCGACCGGGCCGCCCTTGCCGATCAGCTCGCGCGCCTGCGCGATGTGCGAGGCGATCCGATCGAGCTCCTCGCGGATGTCGGCCCTGGTCGCAATCAGGATCGCTTCCTGCATCAGGCGGTCGGAATCAAAACGGTCGGAGGTGTCGAGGAGGCTCGCGATCTGCTCGGCGAGCCTGGCCTTGACCGCCTCCGGCTTGCGACCGGGCGCGGCCTCCGCCTTCTTCGCCAGCTGCTCGACCTCGTCGACGCGCTGGATCAGGATCTGCCCGAGCGAGGTCCCCTCACGCTTGCGCATCTCGACGAGTTCGGCGAGCGCCTTGTCGAAGGCATCCGCGGCGGCGGCGCGCGCGGCCTTGTCCTCCTCCTCGTCGCCCTCGGGCTCGGCGACCTCAATGACCCCCTTGATGGCCAAAAGCCCGTCGACGCTCGGCGCGACCGCATCGACCTTGCCGGCGATCACGGCGGCGGCCTTGAGGACGGCGTTGAGCACGTCCTCGTTGACGCGGACGCTGGTGGCTGCATTGGCCCGCTTGACGGTCAGATTGGCGTAGACGGTGCCTCGTGAGAGCAGCTCGGCGGCGCGCTTCTTGGCATGAGCCTCCAGCTCGTCGAACCCCTGCGGCAGCCGCACCCGCAAGTCAAAGCCCTTGGCATTGACCGACTTCAATTCCCATTCGAACGTATACGGCCCACTCGCGCCGTGGCTTCGGGCAAAGCCGGTCATGGACGACAACGCCATCAGGTCAATTTCTCCAGAAGCACGGGATTCGCGCGGCCATCAAGCCACGCGAATCTTAAGACTATTTTGCAGGAAAATGTAATCCGCAAAGTCCCGCGGGGCAGGTCTACGCGCAGGCCTAGCGCTGCACCACCGGGGGCGAGGCCTGCACCGCGCCTTGTCGGGCCGGCGGCGGACCCGGGGGGCGAGCGGCCGGCGGCTTCTTCTGCTGGTTGGGGCGTGCCGGCGTCGTCGCCGTCGGCGTATCGGCGGCGCCGGGCGCGGCGGCGGCCGGCGGCTGCGCGTCCTCGGCCGGCTCGACCGTGTCGTTCTGGATCTGCTTTTCCATGGCGCGCAGCTTGGCGACGTTCTTCTGGTGCGCGTCGTAGGTCTCGGTAAAGGAATGCCCGCCGGTACCATCCGCGACGAAATAGAGGTCGCGGGTACGGGCCGGGTTGGCGGCAGCCTCGAGCGAGGCGCGGCCGGGGTTGGAGATCGGGCCCGGCGGCAGGCCCTCGATGACATAGGTGTTGTAGGGCGAAGGCTGCGTGATCTCGCTGCGCTTGATCGGACGGCCGAGCGTGCCCTTGCCCCCGACGAGGCCATAGATGATCGTGGGATCGGACTGCAGCTTGATCCTCTGCTTCAGGCGATTGACGAACACCGCGGCGACACGGCTGCGCTCGTCAGGCTTGCCGGTCTCTTTCTCGACGATCGAGGCCAGCGTCACCAGTTGCTCCGGACTCTTGACCGGAATGTCCTGATTGCGGCGCTCCCAGATCTCGGTCAGCACGCGCTTGTGCGCCTGCTGCATGCGCTGGATCACCTGATCGCGCGGGGTGCCGCGCGGGAACTTGTAGGTCTCGGGCAGCAGCGTGCCTTCGCGCGGCAGCTCACGCACGCTGCCGGTGAAGATGTCGTTGTCGGACAGGCGCGCCACGATCTGCTCGGAGGTGAGGCCCTCCGGAATCGTCACGGCATGCTGCACCACCTTGCCCTCGACGATTGTGGCAATGACGTCGCGCAAGGACGCGTTCTTCTGGAACGAGTATTCACCGGGCTTGAGGTCCGAGCTCGCCTTCAACGCAGCGACGCTGGCAATGAACGCCCACGGATTGACGTCGGTCACGCCTTCCCGGTTCAGCGTCTCGGCGATGTCGCGCTTGCCGGCGCGCTGCGGGATGTTGACGATCTTGTCTTCCTTCAGCGGTCCCGGCGCCTCGAGCACCTGCCGGCCGTAATAGTACACGCCGCCCGCACCGATCATTGCAATCAGCAGCAGGGTGATGATGGCGTTGCCGACGATCACGAACGGATTGCGCGCGCGGTCCGATCGCTTCGGCGGCGGCGGGACCTGCTCGGGCTCGAGCGCTGCCCGCGGGCTCCGGGGCGAAATGGGCGGCCTTTCACTCATCGAAGCAACCTGAATCCTGCCGGTTCAAATGCGACCCGACAATCGCTTGTCTGGCCAAGTACACGCGCCCACTTGTATGACTATCGCCGAATACGGCAAAACGGTGGATTCGTCGCAAACACAAACTATTGGACCGGACGCCGGAAGATCACCGACGCGTTGGTACCGCCAAAACCGAAAGAATTCGACAACGCGACGTTGACCTCGCGCTTCTTCGCCTTGTGCGGCACGAGATCGATCGCAGTCTCGACCGATGGATTGTCCAAGTTGATGGTCGGTGGCACGACATTATCGCGAATCGCGAGAATGGCGAAGATCGCCTCGATCGCGCCAGCCGCACCCAGAAGGTGACCGGTCGACGATTTGGTCGAGGACATCGCGACCTTGGAAGCGGCATTGCCGAGCAGACGTTCGACCGCACCGAGCTCGATCTCGTCACCGAGCGGTGTCGAGGTGCCGTGCGCATTGATGTAGTCGAGATCGGACGCGGTAAGGCCGGCGCGCTTGAGCGCTGCCGCCATGCTGCGGAAGCCACCGTCGCCGTCGGGTGACGGCGAGGTGATGTGGTAGGCATCGCCCGAGAGACCGTAGCCGATCACCTCGGCATAGATCTTCGCGCCGCGGCGCTCGGCGTGTTCAAGCTCTTCCAGGACCAGAACGCCGGCGCCCTCGCCCATCACGAAGCCGTCCCGGTCCTTGTCGTAGGGACGCGAGGCCTTCTCAGGCGTTTCGTTGAAGGCTGTCGAGAGCGCACGCGCGGCGTTGAAGCCGGCAATGCCGATGCGGCCGATCGGCGATTCCGCGCCGCCCGCAACCATGACGTCGGCATCGCCGAGCGCGATCAGGCGGGCGGCATCGCCGACCGCGTGAGCGCCGGTCGAGCAGGCCGTGACCACCGAATGGTTCGGCCCCTTCAACCCATGCTTGATCGAGACATAACCGGAGGCGAGATTGATCAGGCGGCCCGGAATGAAGAACGGCGAGACCCGGCGCGGCCCGCGTTCCTTCAGCAGGACCGCAGTCTCGGCGATACCGTTGAGGCCGCCGATGCCGGATCCAATCATGGTGCCGGTGGCGCATTTATCCTCTTCGGTCTCGGGATGCCAGTTGGCATCGTCGAGCGCCTGGCCGGCTGCGGCCATGCCGAAGATGATGAAGTCGTCGACCTTGCGCTGGTCCTTCGGCTCCATCCAGATGTCGGGATTGAAAGTGTCGTTGGTGCCGTCGCCGCGCACGACCGTGCAGCCGATCTTGGTCTGAAGATCGGAGACATCGAAGCTCTCGATTTTGCGTGCGCCGCTTTCGCCGTCGAGGATGCGCTTCCAGGTCGGCTCGACTCCGCAGCCGAGTGGCGAAACCATGCCAAGACCCGTAACGACAACCCGCCTCATGTCCGAAAACTCCGCATCGAAAGATTCACGGCCAATAACAAGAAACCGGCTGACCGCTGTTGGGCGGTCCGTCCGGTTTCAATGTTGTCCCCGCGAAAATGAAGAGCGTTAGCTCTTCGCGTTCTTCTCGAGAAACTTGGTGGCGTCGCCGACGGTGAGAATCGTTTCCGCGGCATCGTCCGGAATCTCGCAACCGAATTCCTCTTCGAACGCCATCACCAGCTCGACGGTGTCCAGACTGTCGGCGCCGAGGTCGTCGATGAAGCTCGCAGCGTCGACAACCTTCTCGGGTTCAACACCAAGGTGTTCGACCACGATCTTCTTAACCCGCTCGCCAATCTCACTCATTGCATAACCTCGTGTTGTTCCCTGTAGACCCGACCCCCCGGGACGATACGAGCCGTCGTGGTCGTTGACTGCCTTCGCTTACGAACTTTGATCTGGCCCCATCCTAACCGATGCAGGCCCGGCGAATGACGGCCAAGGCTCCGCATCGCCAATATACAGGGTTTCAAAAACCTGCAATGGCGTTCTTTGCCCATCCGTTGAAGGTCCGGTTATCATACTTCAATTGCGTTGACTACAAGCCTCATTTCGCTCCGGAAACGGCCGTTTGCCGCATTCGGCTGCCTAGGGGGGCGGTGCGGCATGAGGCGTCAGATCATGGCCATGCCGCCGTTGACGTGGATGGTTTGGCCGGTGACATAGGCCGCTTCGTTCGAACTCAGGTAGACGGCGGCCGCCGCGATGTCCTCTGGCGTCCCCAGGCGATTGGCCGGAACCTTGGTCAGAATCGTTTCGCGCTGCTTGTCGTTGAGCGCATCGGTCATCGGCGTCTTGATGAAGCCGGGAGCGATGCAGTTTGCGGTGACGCCGCGCTTGGCGTATTCGGCACCCAGCGTCTTGATCATCCCGATCAGGCCTGCCTTCGACGCAGTATAATTGCCCTGCCCCGGGTTGCCGGTGACGCCGACCACCGAAGTGATGGCGATGATGCGGCCGAAGCGCTTGCGCATCATCAATTTGGTTGCGGCGCGGGCAAGCCGGAAGGTCGAGGTCAAATTGATGTTGATGACCTCCTCCCAGTCCTCGTCACGGAGCTGCACGAAGAGATTGTCGCGCGTGATGCCGGCATTGGCGACGAGGATGTCGACCTGTCCCATCGCCGCCTCCGCAGCGGGCACCAGCGCTTCGACCTCCTCGACTTTGGAGAGATTGCAGGGCAGCACATGGGTGCGCTCGCCGAGCTTGCCTGCAAGCTCATCCAGCACTTCCTTGCGCGTCCCCGATATCGCGACGGTGGCGCCCTGCGCGTGCAGCGCCTGCGCGATCGCGCCGCCGATGCCGCCGGTTGCGCCGGTGACGAGCGCCTTTTTGCCAGTCAGATCGAACATCGATAACTCCTCCAAGGCACGATCCGGAAACGCGCGCAGCGGTTTTCCGAAAGGGTCGTGCGTCAACTGTAGAACTCGCGCGCGACGACGAATTATCGCGCTTCAGGCCTGCTTGGCAGCAGCCAATGCATCTTTGGCAGCAGCAATGTCGTTGGGACCACCGACCGCAACGCCGACGGCACCGTCTGCGATACGCTTGACCAGGCCCGTCAGCACCTTGCCGGCACCGATCTCAAAGAAACGGGTGACGCCCTGCCCCGCCATATAGGCAACCGACTCGCGCCACCGCACAGTGCCGGTGACCTGCTCGACCAGGCGCCGGCGGATCTCGTCGGGATCGGTGATCGCGCTCGCCAGCACATTCGACACCAGCGGGGCGGCCGGCGCCTTGATCGTGACCCCGGCCAGCGCCTCCGCCATTGCGTCGGCAGCCGGCTGCATCAGTTTGCAATGGAACGGTGCGGACACCGGCAGCAGCATTGCTCGCTTAGCGCCCTTGGTTTTGGCGATCTCGACGGCGCGATCGACCGCAGCCTTGTCGCCGGAGACGACCACTTGCCCGCCGCCATTGTCGTTGGCGGCTTGGCAGACCTCTCCCTGAGCGGCCTCCTCCGCCACCGCCACGGCGGCCTCGTAGTCGAGGCCGAGCAGAGCGGCCATCGCACCGACGCCGACCGGCACAGCTTTTTGCATTGCGAGACCGCGGATGCGAAGCAGCCGCGCCGTGTCGGAAATCGTCAGGCTGTCGGCCGCGGCCAGCGCCGAATATTCGCCGAGCGAGTGGCCGGCGACGAAGGCCGCATCCCGCCGCACGGAAAACCCGGCTTCGGCCTCCAGCACCCGCAGGGTGGCGATAGACACCGCCATCAGGGCCGGCTGGGCGTTTTGGGTGAGCTGGAGGGTTTCAGCCGGACCATCCCAGATGGTCGCCGTCAGCTTCTCCCCCAGCGCGGCATCGACCTCGTCGAACACGGCGCGCGCCACCGGAAAGGCATCGGCCAGGGCCTTGCCCATGCCGACCGCCTGGGAACCCTGCCCCGGAAATGTGAATGCTGCCGTCATCGGCGCTCCCTGCTTGTCGGGCGTGATCCCTGCGAGAACCGGCAGCCGATGACGCGCGGCCTTAGGCCATGGTTCCGGATCAAGCTCCAAAGGGGGCCGTAGACACTGTCCGGGGCCGGAATGTCAAGCCAAGATGGGAACTTCGATCAGCCTTCGACTGGCAGCCTTCAACCGGAGTGACGGGTTCCTAGAATCCGCCAGCCGTCTGGTTGGCATCGACCTCGGACCCCGCCTGCGCGCGGCGCGCGCTGTTGACCAATTGCCCCGGCCGGTCATCGCGGTTCGGCTTCGCGGTCGCAAGCCGCAGCACGGCGGCGTAACTCGGTTGCACCTCCATCCGGCCCGCATGCCGGCTCTCACTCAGCAAGCGGTGCACCTTCGGCAGATTGTAGCAGGGCACGTAGAACAAGAGATGATGTTCGAGGTGGTAGTTCACGTAGTACGGCGCGATGAACAAGCGCTCGAGGAAATTGGCATAGGTGGTGCGGGTATTGCGCAGGGGATCGCTGCTGTCAGGTACGACCGCGTGCTCTGCGATGTTGCGGATGCGGGTGATGACCATCATCCAGGTCAGGAGCGGCACCAGCCATAGCAGCGGATAGGCCCACCACACGCCGGCCGCCGTGAGCGCTGCGAACATCGCGCCATTGACCAGACATTGCGGGCCAAGCTTCTCCCACAAATGCGCCGCGCGCTGCCGCGATGGCCAGTCCTTCGGCCCGAGCGCGTTGAGCAATTGCGCCTTGCGCTGCTGGTAGCCGGTCTGCCCGGTGAGGTCGCGAATGAACTTGCGGCGATAGCTCAGCTTCGTGATCGGAAACGGCGCCGACAGCACGAGATCGGGATCGTCCTCCTGCTGGGTGCGCGCATGGTGCTGAAGGTGATAGCGCCGATAGCTGCGCGTCTCCGCAAACAGAGGATAGGCGCAGAACCACTGGCTTAGGGTCAGATTGGTCTTCTCGTCGGGGGACAGGCAGCCATGCGCGCCGTCATGCATGAGGATCGCGAGCCCGAGCTGGCGCGAGCCGATGATGGCAACGGCGAGCACATAAGTGATCGGATTGGGCCACCACGCGACCAAGGCGATTGCCGCGATGATGAGCGCCCAGGCGTGCGCGATCAGCGCGACGCCTTTCCAGGTCACGCGCCGGCGCACGTCGGCAAGTTGCTCGTCGGTCAGGAAATCGCGGGCACGCATGCGAAGCGCAGTCATGGCCTAATCCTCCTCATTCGAATTGCTCGATGCGTCGCGCGCGTCGACGAGGCGCAGCCGCGCAGTGTCATCAGAGGATTTCGCCTGTTCGCCCAGCACGCGCAGCATCTCGGCGCACAGCGCCTCGGGCGAACGGCCCATGGCGTAGCCCTCAAGGATGACGCCGATGGCGACGGCCCAGAACCGCCGCGAACTCTCGTCGGGCGCGCGCAGGGAGCGCCAGCCGTGCCGCGCGACCTGGCTCGCATAGGCCCGCGCACCTTCACTGTGCAGGCGCTCGATGGTGCGCTCGACCAGCGGCGCGAGATCCTGGCGCCGCCGCGTCAGCGTCAGCGCCTCGGCGAAGAAGGCCACCGAATCGCTCGTCGTCACGGTCTCGGCCAGCGCGTGGGTATAATCCCGCGGCGCGCGCGCCTTCAGCGCCGCCTGCTCGGTCGCCCGCGCCAGATACAGCAGCTCGCGGCAGGCGCATTCGACGAACAGCGCCTCCTTGGTACGGAAATAATAGGTGATCTGGCTCGGGAACGCGTTCGCAGCGGCCGCGATGTCGGTGATCGCCGTACCCGACAGCCCCCGCTCCCGAAACAGCGGGCTCGCGGCATCAAGCAGCAGCGAGCGCATTTTGCGGCCGGCCGACCGCGTGGCGCGGGCGGCGTGTTTGGGATCGCCTGCCTCCTTGAGGGGCTCGTGGGCCGGCTTTTCTGCCATTGGAGTTCGCTCCGGTTGATTTATTTGTATGATATACAAACAAATAAATCAAGCCGGTATGATGGTCGGCGGCGGATCCGGCCGCCCGCATTGCGATCCCCGCGCCGAAACGGCGCCTGCAACCTTGCCAAGTCAGCCGAAATCCGTATAAGGCGCCCATCCGCAGACCCCGGCCGGGAGCTGAACGGACGGTCTCAGCAAATCATTCGTGATTTTGGTGTGGCAGGGCCAGTCGGCCCGTCGTCCCGTGTTTCCGCCTTCTGAGCTTAATCCCAGAGTCCTTTCCGAAGGCCTCTTAAGGGCTTGACGCCGGGCGATGCGCCAACATGAGGAAAGGACTTCCATGGCTCTCTATGAGCATGTTTTTCTCGCGCGCCAAGACGCGAGCACGCAGCAGGTCGAAGAGCTGACTGCGCAGATGACCGGCATCGTCGAAGGTCTCGGCGGCAAGGTCAGCAAGACCGAGAATTGGGGCGTACGCTCCCTCACCTACCGCATGAACAAGAACCGCAAGGCGCATTTCGTGCTGCTCAACATCGACGCGCCGTCCGCGGCGATCGCCGAGATCGAGCGCCAGGAGCGCATCAGCGAAGACGTGATCCGCTATCTCAGCGTCCGCGTCGAGGAGCTCGAGGAAGGCCCGTCCGCGATGATGCGCAAGGCCGACCGTGACCGCGAGCGTGACGACCGTGGCGGCGGCTTCCGTGGCGATCGCGAAGGCGGTGGCTTCCGTGGCGACCGCGAGGGTGGTTTCCGTGGCGGCGATCGTGAAGGCGGCGGCTTCCGCGGTGACCGCGGTCCGCGCCGTTCGCGTGAAGACGCTGAAACCACCACCACCACCACGACGGATGGGGAGTAAGAACAATGGCTGAAGCTGGTGCACGCCGCCCGTTTTTCCGTCGCCGCAAGAGCTGCCCGTTCACGGGCGCGAATGCTCCGAAGATCGACTACAAGGACTCCAAGCTGCTGATGCGTTACGTCTCCGAGCGCGGCAAGATCGTGCCGAGCCGCATCACCGCGGTGTCCGCGAAGAAGCAGCGTGAGCTTGCCCGCGCCATCAAGCGCGCGCGGTTCCTGGGCCTGTTGCCCTACGTCATTCGCTAAGACGAATTCGGCCGGCGGCGACATCGCCGCCGGCCGTACGACCTAGTTTCTCATAAGGCTTCCGGGTCGTCCGGTCGCCGATGGTTGGGGCGAGATGCCTCTAACCGCTCGAAGGGAGCGGGACAGCTGATGATGGCCTTTGGACTGATAGCTCTGATCGCCGGCGCTGCGTCGGCCCTGATGTTCGCCTCGATCATTTCGGGCGCGCTGATCTCGCTCGTCCTGTTCTATCTCGCACCGCTGCCGCTGATGGTCGCTTCGATCGGCTGGGGACCGCTTTGCGCGAGCCTCGGCGGCATCGCCGCCGCGCTTGGCCTCGGCGCCCTGTTCGGCCTGCCCTATTGCATCGCCTTCGCCCTCACCGTCGCATTGCCGGCCTGGTGGCTCGGCCATCTCGTCCTGCTCAGCCGGCCGGTCGGAGCCGCCGCGCCGGAGCCCGCCGCCGAGCCGCCCACCGAGCCTGCGCTGGAGTGGTATCCGGTCGGCCGTATCCTGCTGTGGATCGCGGGCTTCGCCACACTGACCACGATCGCCGCGCTGCTCACGATCGGCACCGACGCGGAGACCATCACCGGCACGCTGCGCCGTGGCTTGATGCGCCTCCTCCGCGCCGCCGACCCGCAGAGCTCCGGCGAGACCGACCAATTCGTCGGCGCACTGGTGCGTATCTTGCCGGCGGGTGCCACCATCGTTGCGATGATGACGCTGACCCTCAACCTCTGGCTCAGCACCAAGGTGACGGCGACGTCGGGCCGGTTGCGGCGCCCCTGGCCGGACCTGATGACCGCGGAGCTGCCGCCGATGACGCTCGTGGCGCTCTGCGTCGCGCTCGCCTTCTGCTTCACCGGCGGACTGCTTGCGATCGCGGCGCAAATCGCGACGGCTGCGCTGATGATGGGGTACGCGCTGACCGGCTTTGCCGTGCTGCATACGCTGACGCTGGCGCTGAAGAGCCGCACCTTCTGGCTCGGCTCGACCTACGCCGTCGTCGTCGTGTTCGGATGGCCCGTCATCGCGATGGTGATCCTCGGCCTCGCCGATGCCGTGTTCGGCCTCCGCGAACGCTTCCTTCGCACGCGCCAGCCACCGCCGCTGCCGACCTCTTGAGTTCAAGTCCGAAAGTTCAAGTTCGAAATTCCACCTCACTCAACACATCAAAGGAGAACGAATATGGAAGTCATTTTGCTGGAACGCGTCAACAAGCTCGGTCACATGGGCGAAGTCGTGAAGGTTCGCGACGGCTATGCCCGCAATTTCCTGCTCAAGCGCGGCAAGGCGCTGCGCGCCACCGCCGACAACCGTGCCAAGTACGACGGCATGAAGGCCGAGCTCGAGGCTCGCAACCTTGAGTCCAAGGGCGAGGCGTCCAAGGTCGCCGAGAAGATCCAGGGCAAGAACATCATCGTGATCCGTCAAGCTTCGGAAGCCGGTCAACTGTTCGGCTCGGTCAACGTGCGCGACATCGTCGTGGCGTTCGAAGCCGACGGCGTTTCGCTGTCCCGCCCGCAGGTTCAGCTCGATGCGCCGATCAAGACCATCGGCAAGCACACCATCACGGTCGCCATCCACCCCGAGGTCGAGGTCGAGATCAGTGTCACCGTGGCGCGCAGCCAGGACGAGGCCGAGCGCATCAACCGCGGCGAGGACATCTCGAGCCGGAACGAAGACCGGGATGCTGCGGCCGAAGCGATCGCAGCCGCCGGCGAGTTCTTCGACCCGGAAGCCCTGCAGGACGACGCCGAGCCGGCGCCGGCCGCGGAAGAGACCGAGAAGTAAGCCTCGCGTTCGCGCAGGCTTTCGAAGCCCGGTCGCCTCAGGCGGCCGGGTTTTTCGTTGTGGCGGCACAATCCTCGCTCAGCATCGCGATCGACGCGAGCGCCGTCGCCGTATGGTCTCGACCCCGGCGCTGACGCAGAAAACGCCGGCTGCGGCGACGGAGACCTGACGGCCCGACTTGATCACCCTCGCCCGGCAGATCCGCTTCTCGCCGACCGCGGGCGACAGCAGATTGAGCTTGTAGCCAAAACGACGAAGGCCGCGCGAGAGCGCGGCCTTCGCATGTCTAAAAATGTGGTCGCCTATCGCGAAATCGGCGGCGTCGGCGGACCGGACGATTCGGCTGGCGCCGGTGGAGTCGCAGCGGTCGCGGGCGGCGCCGGTTCCTGCGACTTCGCTGGCGGTTCGGCGCTCCCGGCGGGCTTGGGAGCAGCCTCTTCCGCCGCCTTGGGCGCAGCTGGCTCGGGGGGCTTCGCGGCGGACGGTGCGGCCGGCGTCACCTGCGGCACCGGATCGGGCCGCAACGCCGGAGCTTCGCTGCCGCGCGGCTCCACCTTGGCGCTTTCCGGCTTGGCCTCGGCGGGCTTGTCGGACGGCTTGCTGCCTTCGGGTTTGCTGCCTTCGGGTTTGCTGCCTTCGGATTTAGCTTCGCCGGAATCCACCTTCGCAGTCTCGGGCTTTGTCTCAGGCTTGGACTCGACCTTCGGCTCGCTCTTCTTGTCGTCTGCCGTCGGCGCCGCGGCATCGACCTTCGGCGCCTCATCACTTCCCGGCTTGCCGCGCTTGCCGAGACGCTTGGCCTTGCGCCCTTCGGGGACAGCCTGGCCCTCGGGCTTCGCACCTTCCTTCGTTCCTTCTTCGGCCGGCCGCGCGGCGCGCTTCTGACGCGCGCCCTCGGCCGCGGGAGCGGCACCCTCGCCTTCCGGCTTGGCGGACTCCTGGGAACGTTGCCGGCGGCCCTGATGTTCAGGAGACTGCGCGGGATTGGTATTGGCTTCCTTGTCCTTATCCTTGGCGCCGTCCTTCTTGTCCTTGCCGTCCTTATGGCCGTCCTTCGCCTGGAAGCGGGTGTCGGTGGCCCCGTTGGAGACGAGGTAGGAGGCAAGCACGCCGGCCATGTCGGGGCTGGTCGTGTAATGCTGGCGCAGGAAGCCCGGCAAGGAGCCCGGCGCCACTGTTTTCAAAAGGCCGCGCGGGCTCTTGTGACATGCATTACAGGTCTGCGCGAAAAGCTGGGATGGGGCCTTGCCGGCCTCGAGGTTCGTCGCCTGCGCGAAAACGGTATCGGTCGCGCCGAAGCCGATCAGAAGCAAGATCGTCGCGAGGCTGAGCGCTCGGCTCGACATTCCCATCATCTCCATTGAATTCCGAGAGGTGCAGCCGGCAGGCGGCGCCGCGGCGGGTCACCTTTTATCCGATTGAGCCGCGAATGGAAGCAGGCACCGCGCGCAAGGATGTGATTAAGCGGTTTTGGAATATCCGCTTTGAGCACAGCGCAATAGCGGGCCCGGGACACCTCCCTAGATCTAGATGCAAGCGCATAGGAACCGCTGAGATGCCCGGGCGTAGGGTGTGAAAGGCCGGGTTAGTCGCATCTCTTCGGGTTCGCTCGAGAGGATGGGTGCCGATGGACCGATTGTTGCGTCAATTCCTGTCTCAATTCATCCGCCGCGGGTCGATGACGGTGACCACGGCGAAGGGCTCGAAGTTCACCGTCGGCGACGGCTCGGGCGAACCGGTCGCAGTCCGCTTCGTCACCGCGGACGCAGAGCGGAAGATCCTAGTCAATCCCGAGCTCGGGCTTGGCGAGGCCTATATGGACGGCGAGTTCATTGTCGAGCATGGCACCATAGCTGATGCTCTCGCGATCCTGCTCGGTCAACCCGACCTGTTGCCGCACTGGGCAAAACCCTGGTGGCACCTGCGCTATCTGGTGCGGCACCTGAAGCAGTTCAATCCGCGCCCGCGATCCCGCCGCAACGTCGCACATCATTACGATCTCGATGCGAGGCTCTATTCGCTCTTCCTCGACGCCGACAAGCAATATAGCTGCGCCTATTTCGAGACGCCGGAGAGCACGCTCGACGATGCACAGCTTGCCAAGAAACGGCACGTCGCCGCAAAGCTGCTCGTCAAGAGCGGCCAGCGCGTCCTCGACATCGGTTCGGGCTGGGGCGGACTTGGGCTCTATCTCGCCGAGATCGCAGGTGCTGACGTCACCGGCATAACGTTGTCGACCGAGCAGTTGCAGATCGCCAATGCGCGCGCAGCCGAAAAGGGCCTGACCGGATCGGCCAAATTCCTGCTTCAGGACTATCGCGACATCGCCGGTCCGTTCGACCGCATCGTCTCAGTCGGCATGCTGGAGCATGTCGGCGCCCGCTTCTACGACACCTACTTCCGGCGCTGCGCCGAGCTGCTGGATAAGGACGGCGTCATGTTGCTGCACTCGATCGGCCGTTCGCAGGGCCCGGACTCCACCAATCCCTGGATCGCCAAATACATCTTTCCCGGCGGCTACATCCCCGCCCTCTCGGAGGTGCTGCCGGCGATCGAGCGGGCGGGCTTGCTGGTCTGCGACATCGAGATTTTGCGCCTTCATTACGCCGAAACCCTGAAGGCATGGCGCGAGCGCTTCATGGCGCGACGCGAAGAAGCCGTGCAGCTGTATGACGAGCGCTTCGCGCTGATGTGGGAATTTTATCTAGCAGCCAGCGAGATGACGTTCCGCAAGCAGCATATGATGAACTTCCAGATTCAACTCACCCGCCGTCAGGGCGTCGTGCCGATGACGCGCAACTACATCGCGCGTGAAGAAGCCCGACTGCGGGCCGTCGAAGCCGGCGCCACGCCGAGGCTGAAGCTGGCTGGTGAATGAGTCCTAGTGTCGCAGGGTCGAAACCGGAGCGGACGTGGAAGAGGCCGTTAAGGCCAATTGCATCCGCAGCGCTTTCAGGATTTCAGGGGCGACCGGTTCCCGACGCACTTCCGGCCGCTCAGCGTGCTCCATGGCCGCGATCAGCCCCGACAGCCAAAGTCGGCTGCCTGCTTCGCTTCGCCAATTCCGGGGCTGCCGTTCTGGCCGCATCGCTTGCCTCGTTCCCTGGTGGCAGATCAGGAGACAACCCCCCGCCCGCTAACCTGTTCCGGCTGTACCCCCGAAAGAATCCGGGGAGATGTGATCTGCTTCACATAAGTCTGGTCGGCCCTGGCTTAGACCGTCGCCATGAGCAACAAGACCAAAACCTCATTCGACGTGCAGGACGACCTCCGCACCGATTACGCCCTGATCGCTACCGGCGTCGGGGCGGCCCTGGTTGCACTGGTCTACCTCCTGCTGGTCTAAACCGAGCCAAAAGCGCCTGGCCGTGGGTCATTCGCGCGCGTCTCGATGTGTCTGCCCGGCACCCCATCAGGTTCACTTCATCCGGCGTTTTCCGTGGCGCGGGTTCCACGAAATTCCGTCAAGCGCGGCGCGTGCTGCGGCGGTCAATCATCCACCATTTTAATGATCGGTTGATAGCAGCGAGCTTTTGCTTCCGCTTTGGGCTGAGGCGGCGCTTTATCCCGGCCCCGCATCCGCCCCAGAAAATTGCTATCGCTCGACCATGGCCCTGACTGATTCGAACGTTCTCAAACTCGCGCCCGAAGCCGGAACCCCGGCCTATCGGAGCGCGCCGCATAACATCGAGGCGGAACAGAGCCTTCTGGGCGCGATCCTGGTCAACAACGACGCGTTTTACCGCGTCTCCGATTTTCTGGAGCCGAAGCATTATTTCGAGCCGCTGCACCAGACCATCTTCGAGACCGCCAGCAGCCTGATCCGGATGGGCAAGATCGCGACGCCCGTCACCCTGAAGACCTTCCTGCCCGCCGACACCGACATCGGCGGCATGACCATCGGGCAATATCTGGCGCGCCTCGCCGCCGAAGCGACCACCATCATCAATGCGCAGGATTATGGGCGCACCATCTACGATCTGGCATTGCGACGCGACCTGATCGGCATCGGCGAGGACATGGTCAATGTCGCCTATGACGCCCCGGTCGACTTCGCGCCGCGGGCGCAGATCGAGGACGCCGAGCGCCGCCTCTACGAACTCGCCGAATCCGGCCGCTATGACGGAGGCTTCCAGAAATTTTCGCAGGCGCTGACGCTTGCGGTCGATCTGGCCGCGAAAGCGTTCCAGCGCGATGGAAAGCTGTCGGGCATCTCGACTGGCCTGCGCGACCTCGACACCAAGATGGGCGGGTTGCAGCACTCCGACCTCATCATCGTCGCCGGCCGCCCCGGCATGGGCAAGACGTCGCTTGCAACCAACATCGCCTACAACGTCGCCCGGGCCTACGTTCCAGAACTCCAGGCCGACGGCACCATGAAGGCCGCCCATGGCGGCGTCATCGGCTTCTTCTCCTGCGAAATGTCGGCCGACCAGCTCGCCACGCGTATCGTGGCCGAGCGCACCGGCATTCCCTCCTCGTCGATCCGCCGCGGCGGCATCTCAGAGGCCGATTTCGAGAAGATCCGCGAGGTCTCGATCGAGCTGCAGTCGCTGCCCTTCTATGTCGACGAGACCGGCGGTCTCTCGATTGCGCAGCTCATGGCGCGCGCCCGCCGGCTGAAGCGGCAGAAGGGCCTCGACCTCATCGTCATCGACTACATCCAGCTCTTGTCGGGTTCGGGCAAGCGCAGCGAAAACCGCGTGCAGGAAATCACCGAGATCACGACCAGTCTGAAGGCGCTCGCCAAGGAACTCAGCGTGCCCGTGATTGCGCTTTCGCAGCTCTCGCGCCAGGTCGAATCACGCGACGACAAGCGGCCACAGCTATCGGATTTGCGCGAATCCGGCTCGATCGAGCAGGACGCCGACGTCGTGCTGTTCGTCTATCGCGAGGAATATTACCTCGGAAACAAGGAGCCGCGCCCGGGCACACCCGAGCACGAAAAATGGCGCCTGGACATGGATCTTGCGCACGGCAAGGCCGAAGTCATCATCGGCAAGCAACGCCACGGCCCGACGGGCACCGTCGATCTGGCCTTCGAAGCGTCGGTCACCCGGTTCGGCGACCTTGCGCCGGACAGCCAAGTGCCGGACCGCGGCGGCGGCGACTACTGAGTTCCCTGGGTTGAACCTGACCGGCCTCTTGCGTAAAACGGCGCCATGACAACGGCGTCCGACCCGAAAATGATCCCGCAATCCGGCCTTCTCTCCGCGGAGGCCAATCAGGCTGCCGCGCTCGCGACCTTCGGCGGCGTGCTCACCGTCGATCTCGATGCCATCATCGCCAATTGGCGTAAGCTCGAGAAGACGGCGGTGCCGGCCGAATGCTCGGCGGTGATCAAGGCAGACGCCTATGGCTGCGGCGCCGAGCAGGTCGCGCGTGCCTTGAACAAGGCCGGCTGCAAGACCTTCTTCGTCGCCACCATCGAGGAAGCGCGCAAGGTGCGCGCGGCGGTGCCGGAGCCTGCGGTCTACGTGCTCGGCGGCTATTTCCAGAACACCGGCGAGCACTACGCCCAGATCAACTGCCGCCCCGTGATCGGCGATCTCAACGAGCTCGCCGAATGGGACGTGTTCTGCCGCCGCACCGGCTGGACCGGTGGCGCCGCCATCCACATCGACACCGGCATGAATCGGCTCGGCCTGACGCTCGCGGAAGCGCAGGCCATTATCCCCCGCATCAACGCCGGCGATCACGGCATTACGCTGGTGATGAGCCATCTGGTTTCGGCCGAGCAGCTCAACAACCCGGTGAATGCCAAGCAACTCGCGGCCTTCCGCGGCATCGCCAGCGAATTCTCCGGCGTGCCGGCGGCGCTCGCCAATTCGTCCGGCGTCTTCCTCGGCGCGCCCTTCCATTTCGACATGGTGCGGCCGGGCGCCGCGCTTTACGGCGTCAACCCGACGCCGGAGGCTGACAATCCGATGCAGCCGGTGGTCGATCTCAAGGCCCGCATCGTGCAGATCCGCAATGTCGAGCGCGGCGAGAGCGTCGGCTATGGCGGCACCTGGACGGCACGGCGACCGACGAAACTCGCGATCATCGCGGTCGGTTATGCCGACGGCTATTTCCGCGCCGCAAGCTCCAATGACGGCACCCGCGGCGCCGAGGTCATCGTCGCCGGCAAGCGCTGTCCGGTCGCCGGCCGCGTCTCGATGGACCTGATCGCGATCGACATCACCGATCTGCCGCCGAACGCGGCGCGGCGCGGCCACATGGTCACGCTGCTCGGCGAGGGCATCACCGTCGACGAGCTCGCGCATCATTTCGGAACGATCGGCTACGAGGTGCTGACCAGCCTCGGCCGCCGCTACGCCCGCGTCTACAAGGGCGGGAACGTGGTGGAGCCGCTGGCCAGGCCGGCTTCCGCGCAGGCGGTCGAGCAGCAGACGCCCGCTCCGCCATCGGTCGAACAGCCCACAAGCCCGCCGCCGCTGCCGGGCTGAGCGGCTTGCCGCCTACTTCTTTTTCCTGCTGTCCAGCGCCGTCTTGCAGGTTGCGCTGAGCTTGTCGCGCTTGGCGTTGAGGCAGGCGACGATGCCGCCGCCCGGCGCAATGCCGGCGCAGAATTTGTCATAGTCCGCCTTGCACGCGCCGCGCGGATCGGATGATTGTGCCGAGGCAACCCCGGAGAACGCAACGGCGACGGCGATGACGGCAAAGCTCAACTTGGACATTGTTTCTCCGGTAGCGGAAGGCAGGAGCCGGTAGCTCTACATGAAGATCGCGACATTCAACATCAACAACATCAATCGCCGCCTGCCCAATCTGTTGGCATGGATGCGAACGGCGAAGCCAGATGTCGTCGCACTTCAGGAGTTGAAGGCAAGTGATGGCGAATTTCCGGCGACCGCGATCGAAAAGGCCGGTTACGGCGCAGTGTGGTGTGGACAGAAGACCTGGAACGGCGTCGCCATCCTGGCCCGCAATGCCGAGCCCATTCTCACCCGCGATCGCTTGCCGGGAAAACCTGCCGATCACGAAGCCCGCTACATCGAGGCCGCGGTACGCGGTGTCATCGTCACCAGCATCTACCTGCCGAACGGCAATCCGCAGCCGGGACCGAAATTCGACTACAAGCTCGACTGGTTCGCGCGGCTCAAGCGCCATGCCAGAACCTTGCTCAAGCAGGAGCTGCCCGTGGTGCTCGCCGGCGACTACAACGTTGCACCTGATGAGCTCGACATCTATCCGACGCGCTCGTGGGACAAGGATGCCTTGATCCAACCGAAGAGCCGTGCGGCCTTTGCCTCGCTGCTGGCACAAGGCTGGTGTGACGCGATCCGCGAACTGCACCCCGAGCAGCGCATCTACACCTTCTGGGATTACAAGCGAAACCGCTGGCCGCGAGATGCGGGCCTGCGGCTCGACCATGTCCTGCTCAGCCCTGCCCTCGTCTCACGCCTGGCAAAAGCCGGCGTGGACAAGAAGGTTCGCGGCGAAGAAGGCGCGAGCGACCACGCACCGGCGTGGGTCGTGCTGCGCTAGGTCAACGCCCGTAATACTCCTGCACCGTGTCCCACGCTGCTTTCTGCAGCAGCTCCACCGTCGGGCCGTCCAGTCCCATCGTGTAGGAATTGCCGACCGGCGAGCGGCCGGTCAGCGCGGCGAACGTCACGCAGGTCGCCAGATATGTGCCTGCGGGGCTCGGGTGCCGCTTGTCCGGCGCATACAGATTGAGCTCGGGCTGCAGCTTGCGCACGCGCGCGAAGGCAAAACCTGCGGGGATCACCAGCGCATCATTGGCATTGCCTGCGATTGTGTAGGCCTCGGCCAACGCTTCCGTCATCTCAGGCTTGTCGGCGTAAGCCCAGGACATGAACAAGACCGGCCGCATGCCGTTGGCGCGGACGATCTCGCTGTCCTTCTTTACGAAGGTCGTGAACGCGTCCTTCAATTGCGGATGGATGGGGCACTGGCTGCAATCCATCATCACGACGGCGTCGTACTGCCTGCCCGGCTTGTTGAAGACGACGTTGTTCTGCTCGTCGAACGAATAGGCGCCGAGGCCACCCGGCCGCAGCAGGTTGTCCATGTCATGCCAATCGAGGCCGGAACCGCCGATCGTCGCCATGGTGTTGCGATAGGCCGTCTTGTTTTCAGGGTCCGCAGCCCGCTCCATGAAGGAGAGATGCCCGGGCATGCCGTTGTTGTAATAGAAGAAGCTGTTGCCGACGAACAGCGCGGCATTGGGGAAATCCGGTCCTGATGTCGTGACCTTGGGCCTGGTCTGCGCCTGCGCATTGAAGCCGGCTACAACGGCCAGACACATCGCGAGCATCACTCGCGCGAAAAGACGCATCATCGGCTTCCTCCCCTTTTTCTGTCGGGCCGGAAACAGATCAGCTTTTCAAGAGTGCCTCAAGAGCACGGACGAGCAGCAGACATGCGCGAGAGCGCATGCTCACCATAAATTCTTGCCATCGATCATGGTCACCGGCACGGTCTCGAGATCGAACTCGTCGAACAGGCGCGCGTTGACGGCGACCCTCGGATTGTCGAAATCGGGCTTGCCGGTCGACCAGTCCGGCGACTCCGAATAGGTACCGCAGCCGCAGCTTGCGCAGAAATGGTGTTTGACCGTTCGGCTGCCCCAGAGATAGGTCGCGAGGTTCTCCGCGGGCGACAGCAGCCGAAACTGCGCCGGCGTGTAATAGGCCCACAACGCGCCGCGCTTGGCGCAGAGCGAACAGGTGCAACGGGTGACGCTCGCGGGCGCCTCCGTCACCTCGAACACCGTCTCACCGCAATGACAGCTTCCCTCGACCCGCATGACCCACTCTTTGTTTTGTCAGGAGATGGTCGTAGCCGGACCCTGCTGCCAACATGCTGTCAGCAGCGCGCAGCCGGACTTGCCCCATGTGCTGCGAGCACCGACTTGCCGCGCCAACTCAACAAAAACATGAAAAACAACCCCATGCACAGTAGCCGATGGCTGGCAAATCAATGGGTTACGCATGCTCCGAAACACTGATTTGACGCGTCGGGCAAACACTGGCGGGATGTTTTCAGAAGCGGTCGTCGACACGGTGGAGCGTGGACTTCATCGCAGCAGCGCGTCATGCGATGCGAAGGGCCTACGGGAGACAGCTCGGGCTTCGATATGAAGGGGCAGCCCGTCGACGCCCCTCTTCGGGGACGTCGACGGCATGAAATTGCGATGGCAAATTGCAATCCTTGGTGCTGCTCTAACCGGCGCAGCTCTGAGCTACGCTTATACTCATACCGCAATCGGGGTGACTGAGCCGTGCCGGAGAAGTTCTTCGGGCGAGGTGGTGGTCTGTCCTCCGCCCTACAAGCCATAAATTGTTTGTGCCTGTCACAAGCTTCCGACCGGATGACCTCGTAGGCGACTTGAATTGCCTCCTTGTCCTCCGTTGCAGGATGAGGACGGAGGACGAATTACTGCGCCTCGGCGATCTTCGCTCCAGATGACGGCATCTGCGCGTGAGTTGCCGAGGGCCGGTTCGGCGGTGATGCCGGGTCCGGTAATCGGAAAGCGGCGTCGGCTGGCGCTCCCTGGGGTGCTCGGCGGGCAACGGTCGTCGGAAGCACGATCACTTTCGCGCCGACTTTCACGCGATCATAGAGGTCAACGACGTCCTCATTGGTCAGTCGGATACAGCCGGACGAGACCCGCTTCCCGATCGTATCGGGCTTGTTGGTGCCGTGAATTCGATATTCGGTCTCGCCCAGATACATCGCCCGAGCGCCGAGCGGGTTGCCAGGACCTCCGGCCATGAACCGCGGCAGATAAGGCTGACGCGAGACCATCTCCGCAGGCGGATGCCAATCCGGCCATTCTGCCTTACGAGCCACAGTCTGCTCACCGGACCATGTGAAACCTTCGCGGCCAACACCGATGCCATAGCGCAGTGCCTGCGCGTCGTTCAGAACGAGATAGAGGAATGTGTTCTTGGTATCGATGATCACGGTGCCCGGCGTCTGGCGGCTGGCGTAGTCAACCACCTGCCGCACGAATGCTCCGGGAACGTCAGCCGCTTTGGGCGGTTCGACCAGAGGCGCCGGGGCCGTAAGCGGAGCCGAAGCCGGCGTCGGAGCTGATGCATGAACAGGCGTTGAGACGTAAACCGGAGTTGATGACGCTTGGGCTTCGTGCGCGGACGGCTTTCGTGCCAGTTGCACGTTCGCCGGTCGGGACAGCAAGCCGTACCCCAACGCTGCGACGGCGACGGCACCAACTGCAACTCTCGCCGCCATCGGGATTGCGAACGTCTGCGCCTTTCCGCGTTTGGCTCGCTTACCCATACTCTTCTTCCCCCCGGTCACTATGCCCAAGAGAGGTACCCAGTAAGATTTAAGAAACTTCGAAGCGATTTCGCTCAGACTGGACCCGTCGGCGATGGTTAACGCCGGGCTCTCGGCAAGATAAGGTTCTCTCGCCTCGCGGATCGCCCGCGCCGCGGGCCGCGGCTAAACTCTCCCGATTCGTGGAGACGGTTTTGGCTTTCCTCTTCGTCCTCATCGTCGGCCTCGTCGCAGGCACCATTTCCGGCATCGTCGGCACGGGCTCGTCGATCATGCTGATGCCGGTGCTGGTCTATGCCTATGGGCCAAAGGAGGCGGTGCCGATCATGGCGGTGGCCGCCGTCATGGCCAACTTCTCACGAATCCTGGCGTGGTGGCGCGAGGTCGACTGGCGCGCCTGCGCGGCTTATTCGGTCACAGGCATTCCAGCCGCCGTGCTCGGCGCGCGGACACTGCTGGCGCTGCCCTCGCACGCCGTCGATCTTGCCATCGGCGTCTTCCTGATCGCGATGGTGCCGGTTCGGCACTGGCTGGCGCGGCACGATCTCAAGGCCAATCTCTGGCATCTGGCGATCGGCGGGGCCGTCATCGGCTATCTCACCGGCATCGTCGTCTCCACCGGCCCGCTCAGCGTGCCGCTATTCCTGTTCTACGGCTTGTCCCGCGGCGCTTTCCTCGCCACCGAAGCGGCATCTTCGCTCGGGCTCTATGTTGCGAAATCCGTGACCTTCGAACGTTTCGGCGCGCTGACCGGCGATGTGTTCGTCAAAGGCCTGGTCGCAGGATCGTCGTTGATGGCCGGCGCCTTCATCGCCAAACGCTTCGTGCTGCGCTTGAAGCCGGAGATGTTCCGCTTGGTGATGGACGCAATCATGATCGCGGCCGGCCTCTCCATGCTCTGGAACGCGGCGCAGCCGTAGCCGGGCTTCGGGGGGGCGCCGGGGCTCACTCTCTCGACCCGTCATTCCGTGCTATCAGCAAACCTGAAACCCCCGACTCGCTGTCCCCGGACTCGCTGTCCCCATGGCCAAGAACACACTTTCCTTCGTCTGCCAGAACTGCGGCGCGGCCTATAACCGCTGGCAGGGCAAGTGCGAGTCCTGTGGCGAGTGGAATACGCTCGCGGAGGAGGACACGACCGGCAGCGTGCCGGTGTCGATCCGCTCCAAGCGCAAGGGGCGGACCTTCGCGCTCGAGAGCCTGTCCGGAAAAACCCAGGACGCCCCGCGCCTGTCCTCCGGCATGACGGAGCTCGATCGCGTGACCGGCGGCGGCTTTGTCCGCGGCTCGGTGCTGCTGGTCGGCGGCGATCCCGGCATCGGCAAGTCGACGCTGCTGACGCAGGCCACAAGCCTGCTCGCGCGCGCCGGACACCGCGTCGTCTACATCTCCGGCGAAGAGGCGGTCGCGCAGGTGCGGTTGCGCGCCGAACGGCTCGGGCTGTCGGATGCGCCGGTGCAGCTCGCCGCCGAAACGTCGGTCGAGGACATTGTCTCGACGCTGTCTGAGGGCGCGGTGCCGCGGCTGATCGTGATCGATTCGATCCAGACCATGTGGACCGACACGGTGGAATCGGCACCCGGCACGGTGACGCAGGTGCGCGCCTCGGCGCAGGCCCTGATCCGTTTTGCCAAAAGGACCGGCGCGGCCATCATCCTGGTCGGCCATGTCACCAAGGACGGACAGATCGCCGGCCCTCGCGTGGTCGAGCACATGGTCGATGCGGTGCTGTCGTTCGAGGGCGAAGGCTCGCAGCAATTCCGCATCCTGCGCGCCGTGAAGAATCGTTTCGGGCCGACCGACGAGATCGGCGTGTTCGAGATGACCGGGCTTGGCCTGCGCGAAGTCACCAATCCTTCCGAGCTGTTTTTGTCGGAGCGCGATCTCGGCACGCCCGGCACCGCAGTCTTCGCGGGTATCGAGGGTACAAGACCCGTTCTGGTCGAATTGCAGGCACTGGTGGCGCCGACCTCGCTCGGCACCCCGCGCCGGGCCGTGGTGGGCTGGGATCCGAGCCGGCTATCGATGGTGCTGGCGGTGCTGGAAGCCCATTGCGGGGTGAAGCTGTCCGGCCACGACGTCTATCTGAACGTCGCGGGCGGCCTGCGCATCCACGAGCCCGCGGCTGATCTGGCCGCCGCGGCGGCGCTGGTGTCCTCGCTGGTTAATGCGCAGTTGCCCTCCGATGCGGTCTATTTCGGCGAGATCTCGCTGTCCGGCGTGGTGCGCCCGGTAGCGCAGACCCCGGCCCGGCTGAAAGAAGCGGCAAAACTCGGCTTCCAGCGTGCCGTTCTGCCCGAATCGGCCCGGGGCGAAGCCGGCGGCGATGCCGGCTTGTCGCTGAACGCGATCAACAGCCTGACGACATTGGTCGCCGAGATCGCCGCACGCGGCTCCCGGCGGGGCGACTCGAGCGCACCGGCAGAGAAAAATGCCACACCAGCAAGATTCCGCCGTGGAGAGGGTTAGCCGGTGGTGACGTCCCCCGCCCTCGCCGCTATACAGCCGTCACAAAAGCAGCATGGGATTGCGTGGTTGCGGCCTTGCCGGGAACGTCGTCTGGCCCTCACTTAGGGCGGCGGCCAAGCACCGATTCGCTGAGCACCTTGAAGTACGAGCGGACCAGACCAGCCGATGCCAGTAACCATCCTCGACCTGATCCTGCTCGGTGTGATGCTGATTTCGGGCCTGCTCGCCATGGTTCGCGGCTTCATGCGCGAGATCCTGTCGATCGCGGCCTGGGGCACGGCGGCGATTGTCACGCTTTATTCATTCTCGAAGCTGCTGCCGACCGCAAAGACCTATTTCAACAACGATACCGTCGCGAGCGTGGTCGTGGTTGCCGGCGTGTTCGTGGGCACTTTGGTCGTGGTCTCCGTGATCACGGTCCGGATCTCCGACATGATCCTGGATTCGCGCATCGGCGCACTGGACCGCACCCTCGGCTTTCTGTTCGGGCTGGCGCGCGGACTTTTGATCGTCGTGGTCGCCTTCCTGTTCTTCACCTGGCTCGTGCCGGACAAGCAGCGCCCGGATTGGGTCACGGGGGCCAAATCCCGCGTGGTGCTGCAGGGAACCGGGGATTGGCTGATGGCCCTCTTGCCTGACGACCCCGAGAACACCATCTTGAAGAGATTCAAGAAAAACAAACCAGATGAAGAGCAAACTGATTCCGAGCAGCAGCCTTCGGGCAGTGGCGACGGATACAGCAAACCGGCTCGTGACAGCCTTAAAAAGCTGATCGAGAAACCCGCGGCGCGTTGATTAAGCCCTAACGAGAGGCTCGGACGAGATGCGAAATCCTGACCAGGACGCCCTACTTGATCTCGGCCCGGCCGCGCTGGAACTTCAAGACGATCTGGAGGGGGATACGCTGCGCGAGGAATGCGGCGTCTTCGGCATCTACGGCCACCCCGATGCCGCCGCCATCACGGCGCTCGGCCTCCATGCCCTTCAGCACCGCGGCCAGGAAGCCGCCGGCATCGTCTCCTATGACGGCGGCCGCTTTCATTCCGAACGCCGCCTCGGCCTCGTCGGCGACACCTTCTCCCGCCGAGAGGTGATCGACCGCCTGCCCGGCACAATGGCAGTCGGCCATGTCCGCTATTCCACCACCGGCGCGACCATCCTGCGCAACGTGCAACCGCTGTTCGCCGAACTGAATGCCGGCGGCCTTGCGGTCGCCCACAACGGCAATCTCACCAACGGCCTGACGCTGCGCCGCGAGCTCGTGAGGAACGGCGCGATGATGCAGTCGACCACCGACACCGAGGTGATCCTGCACCTGGTCGCGCGCTCCAGGCGCAGCCGCTTCATCGAGCGCTATATCGACGCGCTGCGCGAGATCGAGGGCGCCTATGCGCTGGTGTCGCTGACCAACAAGAAGCTGGTCGGCGCGCGCGATCCGCGCGGCATCCGTCCGCTGGTGCTCGGCGAACTCGATGGTTGTCCGATCCTGACCTCCGAGACCTGCGCACTCGACATCATCGGCGCACGCTTCGTCCGCGACATCGAGCCCGGCGAGGTCATCGTGTTCGACGAGAACGGGCAGGACATCCACAAGCCGTTCCCGCCGATCGCGCCGCGTCCCTGCATCTTCGAGTACATCTACTTCTCCCGTCCGGATTCCATCGTCCACGGCCGCTCGGTCTACGAGGTGCGCAAGGCCTTTGGTGCCCAGCTTGCGCGCGAGAGCCACGTGCCGGTCGATGTCGTGGTGCCGGTGCCGGATTCCGGCGTGCCCGCGGCGGTTGGCTACAGCCAGCATTCCGGCATCCCGTTCGAACTCGGCATCATCCGCAACCACTATGTCGGCCGCACCTTCATCCAGCCGACGCAGGCGATCCGCGAATCCGGTGTGCGCATGAAGCATTCGGCCAACCGCGCCGCGATCGAAGGCAAGCGCATCATCCTGATCGACGATTCGCTGGTACGCGGCACCACCTCGAAGAAGATCGTCCGCATGATGCGCGATGCCGGCGCCAAGGAAGTGCATTTCCGCCTCGCCTCGCCGCCGATCCTCTATCCCGACTATTACGGTATCGATCTGCCGGACCGTGGTGGTCTTCTTGCGGCGACACATTCGCTGGAAGAGATGCGCGAGATCATCGGCGCCGACTCGCTCGCCTTCCTGTCGATCGACGGCATGTACCGCGCCATGGGCGAGCCCGGCCGCGACCCCGCCAATCCGAAATTCTCGGATCATTGCTTCACCGGGGCTTATCCGACCCACCTCACCGACCAGACCCAGACCGAGCAGCAGCCGCGGCAATTGTCGTTGCTGGCGGAGGCGAGCTAGGCTCGTCGTCCTGGCGAAAGCCAGGACCCATTACCACAGGCCTTTCTGGTACGAAGAAGGTGTGACAATCATCTTCCCTAGCCATAAACGTCACGGCGTATGGGTCCTGGCTTTCGCCAGGACGACGCTGGATAGAACCTTTCAATGACAAATCCCCTCGCCAACCGCATCGCTCTCGTCACCGGCGCCTCGCGCGGAATCGGCTTCGCCACGGCCAAGGCGCTGGCCAAGGCCGGCGCGCATATCGTTGCGGTCGCGCGCACGCAGGGCGGGCTGGAAGAGCTCGACGACGAGATCCGCAAGGACGGCGGCAGCGCCACGCTGGTGCCGCTCAACCTCACCGATTCCGACGGCATCGCGCGCCTAGGTGCCGGCCTGCATGAGCGATACGGTAAGCTCGACATCCTCGTCGGCAATGCCGGCGTGCTTGGGCCCTCCTCACCGATCGGCCATATCGAGCTGAAGGCCTTCACCGACGTGATGGCGGTCAACGTCGCCGCGAACTTCCAGCTGATCCGTTGCATGGAGCCGCTGCTCAAGCAGTCCGACGCCGGTCGCGCGGTGTTCATCACTTCCGGCGCCGCCAACAAGGCGACCGCCTATGTCAGCCCCTACGCCGCCTCCAAGGCGGCGCTGGAGACGCTGGCGCGCGCCTGGGCGCAGGAGACCGCGAACACTAAGCTGCGCGTCAATCTGTTCAATCCGGGCCCCGTCCGCACCCGGATGCGCGCGACGCTGATGCCGGGCGAAGACCCAACGACGCTCGATACAGCCGAGCAGGTCGCCGAATTCATCGTGCCGATGTGCGCGCCTGATTGGACCGAGACCGGCAAGTTCTACGACTACAAGACCCGCAGCCTGATGAGCTTCCGCTCGCCGGCCTGATTGACTTGACGGCCTCCCCGCGATTGACTGCCCGCGCTCAAGCGGCAGCAAGCCGCAAGCCAATAAAGGGAGGTTGCCATGGCGCCATGGCGGAATCGCGCAGGCTTTAAGCGTGCGCTCGCAAATGTCTCTCGCGTCCTCTCCGTTCTGATCGTGGCCGTCGCGTTTGCGCTTCCGGGCGCGGCGACCGCCGGCGATGTCCCGACCTTCGCGGTCGATGCTTCCTGGCCAAAGCCGTTGCCGAACAACTGGATCCTCGGCCAGGTCGGCGGCATTACCGTCGACTGGCAGGGCCACATCTGGGTGATCCATCGTCCCCGCTCGCTCACCGACGACGAGAAAGGCGCGAGCCTCACTCCGCCGCGCTCGAAATGCTGCGTCTCGGCGCCGCCCGTGCTCGAATTCGACACGGATGGCAATCTGCTGCGATCGTGGGGCGGCGCGGGCGAAGGCTATGAATGGGTTGGCCGCGAGCACGGCATCGAAGTCGACGAGCGCGGCTTCGTCTGGGTCGGCGGCAATGCCGACAATGACAACGCGATCCTGAAATTCACGCTCGACGGCAAGTTCGTCGCGCAGATCGGCAAGATCGCGCCGAGCCTCGGCAGCAACGACACGACCCAGCTCGGCAAGCCCGCCGAGACCGCGATCGACAAGGCCGCCAACGAAATCTACGTCGCCGACGGCTACGGCAATCGCCGCGTCATCGTGTTCGACGCGACCACGCTCGCCTACAAGCGGCACTGGGGCGCCTACGGCAACAAGCCCGACGATACCAAGCAGGCTCCTTACGATCCCAAGGCGCCGGTTGCGCAGCAATTCGGTAATCCGGTCCACTGCGTGAAGCTCGCCAATGACGGGCTTGTCTACGTCTGCGACCGCATCAACAACCGCATCCAGGTCTTCAAGACGGACGGCACCTTCGTGAAGGAGTTCTTCTTCGAGAAGAACACGCTCGGCAACGGCGCGGTGTGGGACATCGCGATCTGGCCCGATCCGAAGCAGACCTGGCTGCTCAGCGCCGACGGTGAGAACAACGAGATCAGGGTGATCAGGCGCGAGGACGGCAGCGTGGTCGGCAGCTTCGGGCACAATGGCCGCAATGCCGGACAATTCCACTGGGTGCATGCCATGGCGATCGACGCCAAGGGTAACGTCTATACCGCCGAGGTCGACACCGGAAAGCGGATCCAGAAATTCAAGCTGACATCGGACGCGCTGAAATAGCCTCTCGACGCATTTTGCCCAAAAGTTAACGGAGGGATGACGCTGCGACGCAGCGTCATCCGGCTTTAGGCGCATTGCCGCCGGCCGTGGGACACGGTAGAGCCATCAGCCGGAACAAGGCTCCGTTCAAGAGAGCCGTCCGCATGTTTGACAATGGAGGAAACCTTTTATGACGACGACGTTCGCGCGCCGCTCTGCGGCCCTTCTGGCCTGTGCCGCCTTCGGTTTTGCCACATCCGCCTTCGCTCAGGACAAGACTGTCAAGATCGGCGTGCTCAACGACATGTCGAGCCTCTATGCCGACATCGGTGGCCCGAACTCCGTGGTCGCGATCAAGATGGCGGTCGAGGATTCCGGCCTGCTCAAGAAGGGCTGGAAGATCGACGTCATCAGCGGCGACCATCAGAACAAGCCTGACGTCGGCGTCAACATTGCCCGGCAATGGATCGACAACGACAAGGTCGATGCGATCGCCGACACGCCGAATTCCGGTGTCGCCCTGGCGGTCAGCAACCTGGTCAAGGAAAAGAACTCGGTGCTGCTCAATTCCGGCGCGGCCTCCGCCGACCTGACCGGCAAGGCCTGCACGCCGAACACGGTCTCCTATACCTACGACACCTACATGTTGGCCAACGGCACCGGCAAGGCGCTGACCAAGGCCGGCGGCGACAGCTGGTTTTTCCTGACCGCGGATTATGCCTTCGGCCATGCGCTCGAACGCGACACCACCGCGGTCGTGACTGCGAACGGCGGCAAGGTGCTCGGCAGCGTCAAGCATCCGATCAATACCGCGGACTTCTCGTCCTTCCTGCTGCAGGCGCAATCGTCCAAGGCCAAGGTGGTGGGCCTTGCCAATGCCGGCGGCGACACTACGAACTCGATCAAGCAGGCCGCCGAGTTCGGCATTGTACAGGGCGGACAGAAGCTCGCGGCGCTGCTGCTGTTCATCAACGACGTGCATTCACTAGGTCTGAAGACCGCCCAGGGCCTGACCTTCACGGAATCCTTCTACTGGGACATGAACGAGCAGACCCGCGCCTGGTCGAAGCGATTCTCGGCGCTGGCCAATAAGAATGCGATGCCCTCCATGACGCAGGCCGGCAATTACGCGATGGTGCTGCATTATCTCAAGGCGATGGACGCGCTCGGCAGCAATCCGCATGACGGCGCCAAGGTCGTCGCCAAGATGAAGGAGCTTCCGACCGACGATCCGCTGTTCGGCAAGGGTCCGCTGCGCGAGGATGGGCGTCGTCTCATCCCGGCCTATTTGTTCGAGGTGAAGAAGCCCGACGAATCGAAGGGACCGTGGGATTACTACAAGCAGATCGCCACGATCGCGGCGGAAGACGCGGCCAAGCCGCTCAAGGACAGCGAGTGCCCGCTGGTGAAGAAGTAAGGGCGTAGCTTGCGCAACTGCCTCCACGACGTCATGCCCGGGCTTGTCCCGGGCATCTACGTTCTGGACCGGACGAAGAACGTGAATGGCCGGGACAAGCCCGGCCATGACGGCCCTCTTCAAGGCGCCTTGGCGACAGCCAGCGCCCGCACCGCGATCGCCACGCACACCACCATCAGCACCGCCGCGAGCAGGAACAGCGCGCCGGGCAGCTGCCACGGCGCGCTGGCGCCGATGAAATATGAAAAGGTCAGCGTGAACAGGAACGGGCCGACGAGCTGCGACACGCTCTGCACGCTCGCGGTCGCGCCCTGCAACTGGCCCTGCTGATCGGGCGCGACCAGCCGCGTCATCAGCGATTGCATGGCGGCGCCCGAAATGCCCCACAGCGACATCACGGGAATGCCGATCCAGAACAGCGGCCCGGTCGGCGCCGCGCCGAAGATCACGAAGCCAATCGCGCCACAGCACAGGCCGAGCAACAAGGCGTTGCGCTCGCCGAGCACACGCACGATCGGGCCGATCGCGAGCCCCTGCACCACCATCGCGCAGATGCCGACCATCGCCAGCGTCAGCCCCACGGTTTTCGAATCCCAGCCGTAGCGATAAGTGGCGTAGAGCACGAAGGTCGAGGGCAACACGACATGCGCGACCTGCGCGATGAAATTGACGACGGACAGCGCGGCGAGCACCGCGTTGGAACGCAGCAGGCGGAGCGCTCCGAGCGGATTGGCGCTCCTCCAGCGGAACGGCGCGCGCTTGTCCGGCGCCAACGATTCCGGCAGGACGAAGAGCCCATAGAGCGCATTGGCGAAGCTCAAGGCCGCCGAGGCCCAGAACGGCAGGCGCGGATCGATATCGCCGAGCAGGCCGCCCAGCGCCGGGCCCAGCACGAAGCCGGCGCCGAATGCAGCGCCAATCCTGCCGAACACCGCTGCGCGCCGCTCCGGCGGCGTGATGTCGGCGATATAGGCAAAGGCGGTCGAGATGCTGGCCGAGGTGATGCCCGAGATGACGCGGCCGACGAACAGCCAGACCAGCGACGGCGCCAGCGCCATCAGCACATAGTCTGCCGCGAGCCCGAAATTCGACAGCAGCACCACCGGCCGCCGCCCGAAGCGGTCCGACAGCGCGCCGAGCACCGGCGAGAATACGAACTGCATCAGCGCCCAGGCGGTGCCGAACAGGCCGAAGATGCGGGCCGCATGGGCCGTGTCGTTGTCGACGAAGCTCTCGATCAGTTTTGGCAGGATCGGCATGATCACGCCGAGCGCGAGCATGTCGAGCAGGATGGTGACGAAGATGAAGGCGACCGCACCGCGCCGGACTGGCGCTGCGCCCTGCGCCATCGCCTCGCCGGCGTCGTTGCTCACGACGGCCGCTTGCGCTTGTGGGCGAACGGATTGGCCTTCTCGCGCAAGGTGATGCGCACCGGCGTGCCCGGCAGCTCGAAGGCCTCACGCAGCGAATTGGTGAGATATCGCAGATACGACTGCGGTACCGCGTCCGCACGCGAGCAGAACAACACGAAGCTTGGCGGGCGGGCCTTGGTCTGCGTGATGTAGTTCAGCTTGAGTCGTCGTCCGGACACGGCCGGCGGCGGATTGGCTTGGACCGCCTCCTCGAACCAGCGGTTCAGCGCCGCGGTCGACACACGCCTGTTCCAAAGCGCATAGGCATCCTGGATCGCCTGCATCAATCGATCGATGCCCTCGCCCATCAAGCCGGAGACGGCGACGATCGGCACGCCCTTGATCTGCGGCAGCAAGTGATCGGCATCGCGGCGCAGGTTCGAGATCGCGCCGCCGCCCTTGCTTTCCATCAGGTCCCATTTGTTGACGGCGAGCACGACGGCCCGACCCTCGCGCTCGATCAGGTCGGCAATGCGAAGATCCTGCTCCTCGAAGCGGTTCTGCGCATCCATCATCATCACGACGACTTCGGCAAAGCGCACCGCGCGCAGTGCGTCGGCGACCGAGAGCTTCTCGAGCTTCTCCTCGATCCGCGAGCGCCGGCGCAGACCTGCGGTGTCGAACACCCGAAACTCGCGCCCCTTCCAGTTGATCTCGACCGCGATGGAATCGCGCGTGGTACCCGCCTCCGGGCTCGTCAGCAGGCGCTCCTCGCCGAGCAGATGATTGATCATCGTCGACTTGCCGGCGTTGGGCCGGCCGACGATCGCGACCCGGATCGGACGCGTGGCCGCCTCTTCCTCCGTCAGCGGCTCGTCGTCCTCGACCTCATCCTCCTCGACGGGCTCCGGCATCAGCTCTCTCAAGGCGTCATAGAGCTCACCCAGGCCCTCGCCATGCTCGGCCGAGATCTGGATGGGATCGCCGAGGCCGAGCGCGAAAGCCTCCATCGCGCCGGCATCGCCGTGCTTGCCTTCGCTCTTGTTCGCGACGAGCATCACCGGCTTGTTGGCCTTGCGGGCGAAATCGGCGAAGGCGCGATCGTTGGGCGTGAGGCCCATGCGGGCATCAATCACGAAGAACAGCGCGTCGGCCTGTGCGATCGCGGCCTCCGTCTGCTCCTGCATGCGGGCGGTCAGCGAGCCCTTGGCACCCTCATCGAGGCCGGCGGTGTCGATGATCGTGAAGTCGAGATCGCCGAGCCTGGCCTCGCCCTCGCGGCGGTCGCGGGTGACGCCGGGGAGGTCATCGACAAGCGCGAGCTTCTGCCCGACCAGACGGTTGAACAGCGTCGACTTGCCGACATTGGGTCGGCCGATAATGGCAATCTTAAAGGACATGGGTCATTCGTGCGCTGCCGGAGCCGCGCCTGTCAATGAAATGAAAAAATCAGCGCGAGAAGCTGCCGCTCGGCATGGGCGCCGGGAAGGCGCCCTGCGTTTGCTGCTGGGTGGTCTGGGTCGGTTGCGCCTGCTGGACGGATTGATCGGGCGGCGGCGCGGTGGTGCGCTTGCGCACGATCTTCTGCCTGGGCGGCGGCGTGGCCGCGGGCGGAGCGGCCTCCGGCTGGGCCTCGCCGTCGACTTCGCCGGCGGGCGCCTCAGCCGGCGCGACGGCTGCGGTGGCCGGCTGCCTGGTCTTTTTCGCCTTGGCACCCTTCGCCGGCTTCGGCTCGGGCGCAGGCTCGGTGGGCAGAGCCGCAACGGCGGGTCCGTTCGGATCGGGCTGTTGCTGGGCGCCCTTGTACATATCCTTCGGAACGCCTTGCTCGAGGCCGGGCACGCCTTCCGGGAACACCGGCTTGCGGTCGCCCGGCAGCTTCTTCTTGGTGTCGAGGAAGTCGAGCATGTCGCTCGGATCGAAGCTGGAGCAACCGCCCAGCACGCCCGTGAAGGCGATCAAGACGGCGGTTGCGATCAAGCGTGGCGTGCGGCGCATGTCGGTATCTCGTCTCAGCTCTCGGCTCAGCTCTTCGCTACGGGCGGCAGCAGGGCCTGCAGCGCCTCGGCGCGTGAGCGCAGGCCGGGCGGCGTTTCGCCGTCCTCGGCAATCGCGTCGAGCCATTTGCGGGCGGCAGTCACATCGTTGTTGCGCCAGGCCGACAGCGCCAGCATTTCGCGGGCGGTGTGACGGAAGGTCGATTTAGGCGCGGTGGAGGCTTCCAGCCGCTGCTGCATGTCGGCATAGCCGGCGCTGTCGAGCAGGAGACCGGCGGCGCGGATCTTCGCCAGATCCTGCCACTCGCCGCCTACGCTGCGGTCGGCGGCAATGTCGTCATACAACTTGGCGCCTGCCTTGGGATCGCGGGACGCTGCCTCGGCCGCAGCACGCAGCCGCGCCAGGGTGCGATAGCCCGATGGAGCCTTGGCTGCGAGCTCGGTAAAGGCCGCCTCGGCCTCCGCATGCTTGTCCTGCTCGGACAGCTCAGCGGCCTTCTCGAAGGCAGCACCGGCCTCGGCAGCCTTCTTGGCTTCAAGATATTGGTAACCGCGCCAGCCACCCACGGCGGCGACGATCAGCACCATCAGGGCGATGAACAAAATCGAATACTTATCCCACAGCTTTTTGAGCTGTTCGCGACGTACTTCCTCGTCGACTTCGTCAAATAATTCAGACACTTATGCTAATCCCATGCCCGTCCGGGTGCGCGCGCCGAAGCGTTCGCGTCAGGAATCCCGTCCCCCACGTGGCGGCGGGGTACCCTAACGATATGGCGGTGGCAAGGCAAAGCGAGCCCGATCAAGGCGTTAACCACCCGGGACAGCCCGGAGAGACGCCTCCCCGGGTCAGGTTCCCAACAGCTCCCGCAGCTGCCGCTTCAGCACCTTGCCATTGGCATTGCGCGGCAAGGGCTCCGCGGTGATCACCATGGTTTCCGGGACCTTGTAGTCCGACAGCCGCTCCGCGCACCAGGCGCGCAAGGCCTCGCTGTCCACCGGCGTACGCGTCACCACCACGGCGTGGACGCGTTCGCCCAGCACCGGGCACGTCTTGGCGACGATCGCGCTCTCAACCACGGCCGGGTGGCCGGCCAGCACGGATTCGACCTCGGCCGAATAGATCTTGAGGCCGCCGCGGTTGATCATGTCCTTCTGCCGGTCGAACACCCGGACAAATCCCTCCGCGTCGACCGAGCCGAGATCGCCGGAATGCCAGAACCCGCTGGTGAAGCTTTCGGCCGTGGCTTTCGGATTGTTCCAGTAGCCCTTGATGACGGAGGCACTCTGGATCCAGAGCTCGCCGATTTCCCCAGGCGGCAGCTCACGCCCGTCCGCGTCCATCGCCAGGATGCGTGCACCCGGACACGGCAAGCCGACGCTGTCGATGTGGGTCGCCGTCAACTCGCCCGGCATGATCGTGGACGGCGACGTGGTCTCGGTCGCACCGTAGCAATTCGCCAGCGCGAGGCCGGGAATGATCGCCTTGAGTTTCTCGATGGTGGCGACCGGCATCGGTGCGCCGCCGAAGCCACCGATGCGCCAGCTCGACAGATCGTAACTGGCGAAATCGGGCTGGAGCAGGCACAGATTGTACATCGCCGGCACCATCACCGTGTAGGTGACGCGCTCGCGCGCGGCGAGCTTGAGATATTCGCCGGCTTTGAACTCCGGCATGATGATCAACGCGCCACCGCAGCAGATCATCGTCGTGATGTTGGCGACCACGCCGGTGACATGGCCGAGCGGCACTGCCGCGATCGAACGGTCGGCCGCCGTCAATTGCAGGCAGGACATGAAGATCATCGAGGAATGGACGATGTTGCAATGGGCCAGCATCGCGCCCTTGGGCTTGCCTGTCGTGCCCGAGGTGTAGAGGATCATCGCGGTGTCCTCCTCGCTCGTCTCGACCGGCGCCGCGGCCGGGGCGTTGTCGACGAGCACCGCGAAATCCGACAGAGCCGGATCGTGGTCGATGGCGATGCGGTCGATCACATCGGGCACGTCCAGTGCGTCCGGCAGCCGCTCCGCAAGTGCCGCCTCGTGGATCAGGATCTTGGCGCCGCAGTCGGCGAGCACATAGGCGATTTCCGGCTTCTGCTGCCGCGTGCTGAGCAGCACCGTGACGAGCCCCTCATGGGCGGCAGCAAACAGCAGCAGCGGGAATTCGACGCGGTTGCCGAGCAGGATCGCGACACGATCGCCGCGCTGCAATCCGAGCTTGCGAAATCCCGCCGCGATCCGCGCAGCCTGCTCGACGGCCTGCCGCCAGCTCAGCCGGACACCGCCTGAGATCAGCGCTTCGCCGTCGGGATTGCGGGCGCAGGCGTCCGCAATCATCGCCCACAGGCTCGACGGCCGATCGCAAAATGCCGGTACCACCCGATCGCCGAAGCGCGCCTCGAACCGCATTGGCGGGATCTGAGAATGCGACCAGTCCATCGGATTGCCCTTGGCTTGTTACTTTCGTTATCTTCCGCGCACGGGCATGCGGTCCTGTCTTGTGCTGATCGGCTAGCCGCCCATCACGGGAACGCCGATGACGACGGGATGGAACGCAAAAGCCAGCGCCAGATAAGCGACGATTCCAACCACGACCGCGATCAGATCGTTGGTGACGCCGCCGACCGGAATCGGCGGACCGCCGCCATCGGTGCGACGCTTCAGCGTGATGCGGTCATACACCGCCCAGCCCAGAAAGGACCCGAACAGGATGATGGAGCCGAGATCGCCATTGGCCAGAAGATGCGCCGCCGCCCACAGCTTGATGCCGGCCAGCATCGGATGCTTCCGTGTCGCGTAAATGCGGCCGCGCAGATAGGACGCAACCACCAGGATGACCGCGGGCAGCATCAGTGCGAGCGTGATGTGCTTCAGCGCCTTCGGCGGATACCAGACGTCGATCCAGCCGGTCGCGCGATAATGCGCGAAGCCCCAGATGATCAGTGCGAGCCCCGCAAGCGAGGCAAGCGAATAGAGGATCTTGTAGGTCCCCTCGCCCACTCTCGCGATGGCCTGCGCGCGTGCATCGCGTTTCGTCGTGAACACATGCGCCGCAAAAAACAGCGCAAGCCCCAGGATCATAACCAGCAGACCCACGAGATTCTCCCCTCAACCAGCGCCCCAGCCCATGGCGTATCATCGATTGGCCGCGGGTCGCAACTGATGCGCTACTTGCCGATCTCGCGATTGTCGACATACCGGATCGCGATCGGCCGCCCGGCGATGGCACCGCCAAAACCGCCGGTGAACTTCAGCGGCAGGCAGGCGTTCAACGATGAATTGATTGCATTAAGATAGGTAGTTCTCGTCTCGGCGGGCACGCCTGCGGTCGCAAAGGTCAGGCGCGGCGGGCCGATCAGGCCGCCCGATTTGTTGAAGCTGAAGCGCACGGCGATCTGCATGCCCGCGCGCGCATTGTCCGATGGCGGCGACCAGCAGCTGCGCAGCTCGGCGAAGAGATCGCCAATCGTATCGAGATCGTGATCCGGCTTTTGGTATTTGGCGCGATCCGCCTCCGCCGGCACGCTTTGGATCGTGAGCTGGAGGTTCTGGCCGTAGGGATAGTCGATCTCGGCAATGCAGGGGCCAGGCTCGAGCGGGCTGCAATAGGACGGCGTGCAGGGCCGGCCATCGAGGACGCTGCACGGCTCGTGCGAAAACGGAATTGGGTTGATTTGTCGCGGCCGCGCATCGGCGGCGATCACGGCAAAGACGGTCAGGAACAGCACGAGGATTGCGCGCAACATCGGGAGCACCGAACGGGCGACCACATTCAAATTGGTAGGACTTGAAGCGGCTTCAAGCCATTCGCGTTCACGTGCTCGCGTTTACCCACGGTGTCGTCGTCCGGCTTGATCGGACGACCCAGTATTCCAGAGGCGATCGTTGTTGAGCCGAGAGGCCGCGGCGTACTGGATGCCCCGGTCAAGCCGGGGCATGACAGCGGAGGGTGAGGAGCGGACGGAGCCCCACCCTAGCCCTTCTTCTTGACGTCCTTGACGTTGGTGAACTCGATGCCCTCCGCCCGTTCCCTTGTGTAGCCGAGATAGAACTCGTTCCGCGCCAGATAGACGGGATCGCCGTCGACATCGTCGGCGATGCTGGAGGTGTTGGCAGCGATGAAGGTATCGAGCTTCTTGCGGTCGTCCGACGAGACCCAGCGCGCGAGCTGGAACTCGCTGACCTCGAATTCGACTGGGAGCGAATATTCCGCATCCAGCCGGGCCTTGAGCACGTCGAGCTGGAGTGCGCCAACGACTCCGACCAACGCCGGTGCGCCGTCGCGCGGGCGGAACACCTGCACCACGCCCTCTTCCGACATCTGCTGAAGCGCTTCCTTCAACTTCTTCGCTTTCATCGCATCGGTGAGACGCACGCGGCGGACGATTTCCGGCGCAAAGCTCGGCACGCCGACGAAGTTGAAATCCTCACCGTCGGTCAGCGTATCGCCGATGCGCAGCGTGCCGTGATTGGGAATGCCGACGACGTCGCCGGCATAGGCTTCGTCCGCAACCGAACGGTCCTGCGCGAAGAAGAATTGCGGGCTGGACAGCGGCATGCTCTTGCCGGTGCGCACGAGCTTCGCCTTCATGCCGCGGCTCAGCTTGCCGGAGCACAGCCGCGCGAAGGCGATACGGTCGCGGTGGTTGGGATCCATATTGGCCTGGATCTTGAACACGAAGGCGCTCATGCGCGGGTCGGTGGCTTCGACCTTGCGCTGGTCGCTCTCCTGCGCGCGCGGCTCGGGCGCGAACTTGCCGAGCCCTTGCAGCAGGTCGCCGACGCCGAAATTGCGTAGCGCGCTGCCGAAATAAACCGGCGTCAGATGGCCCTCGCGAAACGCTTCGAGCTCGAACGGTTTTGAAGCCGCGGTGACGAGCTCGAGCTCGTCCTTGACCGCCGACACGTCGAGATTGGCATTGAGCTTGGCGAGCTCGGCGATCTCGATCTGCTGCGCCGCGCCAGTTTTGGCGCCACCGCCTTCGAGCAGGCGCACGCCGCCATTGACGACGTCATAGGTGCCGAGGAACTCGCGGCCGCGGCCGACAGGCCAGGTCATCGGCGTGGTATCGAGCGCCAGCGTCTTCTCGATCTCGTCGAGGAGCTCGAAGACGTCGCGGCTCTCGCGGTCCATCTTGTTGATGAAGGTGATGATCGGGATATCCCGAAGACGACATACCTCGAACAGCTTTCGGGTGCGCGCCTCGATGCCCTTGGCGGCGTCGATCACCATGACGGCGGAATCGACCGCCGTAAGCGTGCGATAGGTGTCTTCCGAAAAGTCCTCGTGGCCCGGCGTGTCCAGCAGGTTGAACACGAGGCCCTCGAACTCGAAGGTCATGACCGAGGTCACGACCGAGATGCCGCGCTCGCGCTCGATCTTCATCCAGTCCGAACGCGTGTTGCGCCGCTCGCCCTTGGCCTTGACCTGGCCGGCGAGATTGATGGCGCCACCGAACAGCAGCAGCTTTTCGGTCAGCGTGGTCTTGCCGGCGTCCGGATGCGAGATGATCGCAAAAGTACGCCGCCGCGACACTTCAGCGGCAAGCGAGGAACGGGCCGTCGATTCGGCTGTGGTGGCGATGTCGGACATTGCGGCAGCGTTTGGCAGGGAAAATGAGCCTGATCAAGCCTGATCTGGTGATTGCGGAGGCTTCCGGCCAGCCCCATATCGGGCTTGGGTTGGGAGGGACGGCCTTCCCTTGCTATCAGCACACCAGTCGCGGGGACGACCCTGCCTTGAATGGAGGGTCGTCATGGCCTGGAGCATCCTGTTCGTCGCCGGTCTGCTGGAGATCTCCTGGGCGATCGGCCTCAAATATACCGAGGGGTTCACCAGGCTCGTTCCGTCAGTCCTCACGCTCGGCGCCATGGCCGGCAGCATCATCCTGCTCGGGCTCGCCCTCAAATCGCTTCCGATTGGAACCGCTTATGCGGTCTGGACCGGCATCGGTGCGGTCGGCACCGCGACGCTCGGCATCGTCCTGTTCGGCGAGCCGGCCACCGCGTTCCGCCTCGCCAGCATCGGGCTGATCGTCGCCGGCATTGTCGGACTGAAGCTGGTTACCTGACGAAGATCTTGACCGCCCACCAGCTCAGCGCGGCGACGATGGCCGAGGCCGGCATCGTGATCACCCAGGCATAGACGATCGAGCTGGCGACGTTCCAGCGCACCGCCGAGAGGCGGCGGGCGGCGCCGACGCCGACGATGGCGCCGGTGATGGTGTGGGTGGTCGAGACCGGAACGCCGAGAAAGGTCGCCATGAACAGGGTCGCGGCACCGCCGGTCTCGGCGCAAAAGCCCTGCATCGGGGTCAGCCTGGTGATGCGCAGGCCCATGGTGCGGACGATGCGCCAGCCGCCCATCAGCGTCCCCATCGCCATCGCGGCCTGGCACGAGAGCACCACCCAGAAGGGTACGAAGAATTCGCCGCCGAGCTGGCCCTGCGAATAGAGCAGCACGGCGATGATGCCCATGGTCTTCTGAGCGTCGTTACCACCATGGCCGAGCGAATAGAGCGAGGCGGAGGCGAATTGCAGGATGCGGAAGGCGCGATCCACGGCAAAGGGCGTGGAGCGCACCGAGGCCCAGGAGACGATCGCGACCAGCACCATCGCGAGCAGGAAGCCGACCAGCGGAGACAGCACGATGGCGATCACCGTCTTGGACAACCCGCTCCAGACCGCCGCTGAAAGGCCGGCTTTTGCCACGCCGGCACCAAACAAGCCGCCGATCAATGCATGAGACGAGGACGATGGGATGCCGAGCGCCCATGTCACCAGGTTCCAGACGATGGCGCCGACCAGCGCGGCGAAGATCACCTGAGCATCCACGATCGCGGGATCGATGATGCCGGTGCCGATAGTCTGGGCAACGTGCAGCCCGAACACCATGAAGGCGACGAAGTTGAAGAACGCGGCCCAGAACACCGCGTATTGCGGCCGCAGCACGCGGGTCGAGACGATGGTCGCGATCGAATTGGCGGCGTCGTGCAGGCCGTTCAGGAAGTCGAACAGCAGCGCGACGGCGATCAATCCGACCAGGACGGGAAGACCCAGCGCAACATCCACGGCGTGGCCCCTGCCCTAAACTTGCTCGATGACGATGCTGTTGATCTCGTTCGCGACGTCGTCGAAGCGGTCGGCGACTTTCTCGAGATGGTCGTAGATCTCTGCGCCGACGATGAAATCCATCGCGTTGCCGCCGCGATGCTTGAGGAACAGTTCCTTCAGCCCGATATCATGGAGATCGTCGACGCGGCCTTCCAGCTTGCCAAGCTCTTCCGTGATCGCGGTCAGCATGGCCACGTTCTGACCGATCTTCTGCATCAGCGGCAGCGCGCGGCCGACCAGATTGGCGCATTCGATCAGAAGCCCGCCGATCTCCCGCATCGGCGGCTCGAAGCTGCGGACCTCGAACAGCATCACGGCCTTGGCGGTCTGCTGCATCTGGTCGATGGCGTCGTCCATCGAGGTGATCAGGTTCTTGATGTCGCCGCGGTCGAACGGGGTGATGAAGGTGCGGCGCACCGCGGTCAGCACCTCACGGGTGATGTTGTCGGCATCGTTCTCGAACTGGTTGACGCGCTGGCAATAGACCGGCGTCTCCTCGCCCCCGTTGAGCATGCTCTGGAGCGCGATCGAGCCCTGGATCACGGTCTGGGCGTGGCGGTCGAACAGGTCGAAGAACCGTTCTTCCTTCGGCAGGAAAGCGCGAAACAATCGCATCATGGGGAGAGACTACCGGTTGGATGATGGCCTGGCCCAAGCGGGCCGTCATGAAACTGTCATAGACCATTTTCGATCCACGCGCGTGCCACCTCACGCCCGTGGAGCTGGATCATCCACCGCTTTCGCGCGTCAACACATCTTCTATTATATCAATGACTTACAGCGACCGCCGGAAGTAATGCGCGATTTCGCCGATGACGCCACGGCGGAAGGTGAGCACGCAGATCACGAAGATCGAGCCCTGGATCACGGTCACCCATTGGCCGAACCCCGCCAAATATTGCTGCATGGCGATGATCACGAAGGCACCGACCACGGGACCGAAGACGGTTCCGAGTCCGCCGACCAGCGTCATCAGCACGACTTCGCCCGACATCGACCAGTGCACGTCGGTGAGCGAGGCATTCTGCGCCACGAAGACTTTCAGCGCACCGGCAAAGCCGGCCAGCGTGCCCGACAGGACGAAAGCCAGGAACTTGTACTGATCGGTGCGGTAACCCAGCGAGATCGCGCGCGGCTCGTTCTCGCGGATCGCCTTGAGGACTTCGCCGAACGGCGAGTTGATGATGCGGAAGATCAGCAGGAAGCCGGCGAGGAAACCGACCAGCACCACGTAGTAGAGCACGGTGGGCTTGGTCAGATCGAAGACGCCGAACATGCGTCCCTGCGGAATACCCTGGATGCCGTCTTCGCCATGGGTGAACGGCGCCTGGAGGTAGATGAAGTACAAGAGCTGCGACAGCGCCAGCGTGATCATCGAGAAATAGATGCCCTGGCGGCGGATCGAGATATAGCCCGTGATGAGCGAGAGCACGAAGGCACCGGCGACCCCGACGAGGATGCCGAGTTCCGGCGGCAGCGCCCATACTTTCAGCGCATGCGCGCTGCAATAGCCGGCCGTGCCCAGGAACATCGCATGGCCGAAGGACAGCAAACCGCCGTAGCCGATCAGCAGGTTGAAGGCGCAGGCGAGCAGCGCGAAGCACAGCGCCTGCATCACGAAGAACGGGTAGACCCCCGTGAATGGCACCGAAGCCAGCAGCAGCGCCATCACCACGAACACGATCATCTCGTCGCGGATCGCGCGCGGGGTTACCGGCAGCGTGTCGTCCGTCAAGGCTGTCATATCAGGCCGCCCTTCCCGTCAATCCCGTTGGCTTCACCAAGAGCACCAGCACCATCAGCACGAACACGACGGTGTTGGAGGCCTCGGGGTAGAAATATTTGGTCAGGCCTTCGATCACACCGAGCGCGAAGCCGGTGATGATGGAGCCCATGATCGATCCCATGCCGCCGATCACGACCACCGCGAACACCACGATGATGAGGTCGGCGCCCATCAACGGCCGCACCTGGTTGATCGGCGCCGACAGCACGCCGGCGAGCGCTGCAAGGCCGACACCGAGGCCGTAGGTCAGCGTGATCATGCGCGGCACGTTGACGCCGAAGGCGCGCACGAGCGTCGGGTTTTCGGTGGCGGCGCGCAAATAGGCGCCGAGCCGCGTCTTCTCGATCAGGAACCAGGTCGCGATGCAGACCACCAGCGAGAAGATGACGACCCAGCCGCGATAGACCGGCAGGAACATGAAGCCGAGATTCATGCCGCCCTTGAGCTGGTCCGGAATGGCGTAAGGCAGGCCGGAGGAGCCGAAGTAGTTCTGAAACACGCCCTGCACGATCAGCGCAATGCCGAAGGTCAGCAGCAGGCCGTAGAGATGATCCAGCCCGGTCAGCCATTGCAGCATGGTCCGTTCCAGGATCATGCCGAAGATGCCGACGATAACAGGCGCAAGCAGCAACGCCCACCAGTAGTTGATGCCGCCGAGGTTCAGCAGGAAGTAGGCGACGAACGCGCCCATCATGTAGAGCGCGCCATGGGCGAAATTGATGATGTTGAGCATGCCGAAGATCACGGCAAGCCCGAGACTGAGCAGCGCGTAGAACGAGCCGTTGATCAGTCCTACCAGTAGCTGAGCGTAAAGAGCCTGCATCGATCCCGCACCTGGTCCCTTCGGCGTTCCCTGAAAGTCGCCCGCAGGCCTGATGGCCTGCGGGCGGTTAGCTTACTTCTTCAAGAGCGCGCACTTGCTCTCGGACAGCGGCGTGAAGGCCTGGTCGCCCGGCACCGTGCCGACCAGCTTGTAGAAGTCCCACGGTCCCTTGGACTCGGAGGGCTTCTTCACCTCGAACAGATAGGCATTGTGGATGGTGCGGCCGTTGGGCTGGATCTCGCCCTTGCCGAACAGATCGTCTTCCGTCGGCATCGACTTCATCTTCTCGACGACCTTGACGCCGTCATGCGGGTTGCCGCCGAGCGCTTCCAGTGCCTTGAAATAGTGACGCACGCCCGCATAGACGCCGGCCTGCACCATGGTCGGCGGCGCGTTGTTCTTCATCTTCTCGGCGAAGCGCTTCGAGAACGCCCGGGTCTGGTCGTTCATGTCCCAGTAGAAGGTCTCGGTGAAGTTGAGGCCCTGTGCGGTCTCGAGCCCGATCGCCTTGACGTCGGTGAGGAACAGCAGCAGCGCCGCGAGCTTCTGGCCGCCCTTGACGATGCCGAACTCGGCCGCCTGCTTGATCGTGTTGGTGGTATCGCCGCCGGCATTGGCAAGGCCGATGATCTTGGCCTTGGAAGCCTGCGCCTGCAGCAGGAAGGACGAGAAGTCCGGCGTGTTCAGCGGGTGCTTGACGCCGCCGACCACCTTGCCGCCATTTGCGGTAACGACAGCGGTGGTGTCGCGCTCCAGCGCCGCGCCAAAGGCGTAGTCCGCGGTCAGGAAGAACCACGTGTCGCCGCCGGCCTTCACCAGCGCCTGGCCGGTGGTGTGGGCAAGCATGTAGGTGTCGTAGGTCCAGTGCACCGTGTTGGGCGAGCACTGCGCGTTGGTCAAATCCGAGGTCGCCGCGCCCGAGTTGATATAGACGCCGTTCTTTTCCTTGATGACGTTGTTGACCGCGAGCGCCACGCCGGAATTCGGCACGTCGACGATGAGGTCGACCTTGTCGACGTCGAACCATTGCCGCGCGATCGCGGTGCCGATGTCGGGCTTGTTCTGGTGATCACCCGAGATGATGTCGATCTTCCAGCCCTTCGCAGCCAGACCGGAATCTTCAATGGCCATCTGCGCGGCGAGCGTCGAGCCCGGCCCGCCAAGATCGGCATAGAGCCCGGACTGATCGGACAGCGCGCCGATCTTGACGGTCTTGTCCTGCGCGAAGGCTACGCCCGCGGTGGTCACGGCCAGCGCCGTGCCGAGCAGAAACGACGCAATCGACTTTGTCATCATGCTACTTCCCTATGAATCTTCTTGTTGGCAGTTCTAGACACCGAGATAGGTGTGGAGCTTGTCCATGTTGGCGGCGAGCTCCGCATTGGAAAATCCGTCAATGATCTTGCCGTGCTCGACCACGTAATAGCGGTCAGCGACAGTGGATGCGAACCGGAAGTTCTGCTCGACCAGGAGGATCGTAAAACCCTCCTTCTTGAGCCGCGCAATGGTGTGACCGATCTGCTGGATGATGACGGGCGCGAGACCCTCCGTCGGCTCGTCCAGCATCAGGAAGTTCGCGCCGGTGCGCAGGATGCGCGCGATCGCGAGCATCTGCTGCTCGCCGCCGGAGAGTTTGGTTCCCTGGCTGTTGAGCCGTTCCTTCAGGTTCGGAAACAGATCGAAGATCTGCTCGAGCGGCAATCCGCCGGGACGCACCACCGGTGGCAGCAGCAGGTTCTCGCGGACATCGAGGCTGGCGAAAATTCCCCGCTCTTCCGGGCAGAACGCGATTCCCATCCGCGCGATCTTGTCCGAGGTCGTGCGGATGATGTCCTGGTTATTGAACTTCACCGAGCCGGTGCGCTTGCCGATGATGCCCATGATCGACTTCAGCGTGGTGGTCTTGCCGGCGCCGTTGCGCCCGAGCAGGGTGACGACCTCGCCCGCGTTCACGTCGAAGTTGATCCCGTGCAGGATGTGGGACTCGCCGTACCAGGCTTCGAGGTTGCGGACCTGGAGGAGGTTGCCGCCGCTCGCGGCCTTTGCGGGAGCTTCCGCCGTTGCAGTCTCAGCCATGACCGGCTCCCAGATAGGCTTCCTTGACGCGTTCGTCCTTGGTGAGCTCGCTGTAATGGCCTTGCGCCAGCACCTGGCCGCGCGTCAACACGGTGATGATGTCGGAGAGATTGGCAACGACGCTCAGATTATGCTCGACCATCAGGATGGTGTATTTCGCGGAGATGCGCTTGATCAACGCCGCGATCTTGTCGATGTCCTCGTGGCCCATGCCGGCCATCGGCTCGTCCAGCAGCATCATCTCCGGGTCGAGCGCGAGCGTGGTTGCGATCTCCAGTGCGCGCTTGCGCCCGTAGGGCATCTCGACCGCGGGCGTATTGGAAAACTCGCTGAGGCCGACATCGTTCAACAGCTCGCGCGCGCGATCGTTGAATTGGTTGAGGACGGACTTGGAGCGCCAGAAATCGAAGGAGCTGCCGTGCTGGCGCTGAAGCGCGACGCGCACGTTTTCCAGCGCGGTGAGATGGGGAAATACCGCCGAGATCTGGAACGAGCGAACCAGCCCCAGGCGAGCCACGTCGGCGGGCGCCATCGCGGTGATGTCCTGCCCCTTGTACAGGATTTTTCCGGCAGACGGTTTGAGGAACTTGGTCAAAAGATTGAAGCACGTCGTCTTGCCGGCGCCGTTCGGGCCGATCAACGCGTGAATGCTCCCACGGCGAACCTTGAGCGCAACGTCGCGGACGGCGAAGAAGCCCGCGAACTCCTTGGTCAAGCCTTCCGTTTCGAGAATGAACTCATCGGCCAAACAGTTTTCCCCCTGCCCGCACAACGCGCGTGGCTATCCTTGTTGCTTCGGCTTTCCGGAGGCCCTTGGAGCCACTCCCTTGAGCTCATCCGGAACGCCGCCTCCGGGCGCGGAATATGCCGGAGGTGACGGGGGTTAGGCAAGGCGGAAAGCTGAGCAGGTCAGGCCTCCGGCCGGGAGACTTATGCTCCCTTAGTCGGACATGTTTTGTTGTCGCGCCTGCCCGGCTTCCCGGTTCGCAAAGCGCCGGTCATCAAGCCGTCGTTAACGGTCTTTCGTTCCATGCGCCAGCCTTCATAGAAAATTTTCCCGCAGCGAGGATCATGCGCGGGTTTCATGCGTCCGGAATTTCTATTCGCCGGGAATATTGTCTTGGATTTTGCAAGCGCGGCTCCTTCCGTGGTCAAGTCGATCAGGCAGCGTGATCTCCTGAACACGTGGCTGCGGCTCTATGCGCGCGAGCAGACGGCCCCGGCGATCTGGGAGTACCAGCCTGCGCGGCTCGAGGAAGAGCTCTCCGATCTGATCTATTATACGGTGGATGCGTCGATGCCGACACCGCGTCTGACCATCCAGAGCGAAGGCACGCGCATCTCGCGCGCCTATGGACACACCGGCAAGGGCGTTCTGCTCGACGACTATATCGGGCCGCGTCTCGCGCCCCTGGTGATGCCGGTCTATCATGAATGCGTGGCGCGTGGGCTGCCTGTCTACAGCGTTGCCGACGTCGATGACATCTACGGCCGCATCGTCGCCTATGAGCGCCTGCTGCTGCCGTTCCAGAGCGACGGCAAGGTCTGTCACATCATCGCGTCGCTCAAGACCTTCTGCGAGGACGGCGGCTTCGAGATCAAGAATCTGATGCGCGGAAATGACGCGCTGCCGCGCCCGAGATTGCGCGCGGTGATCGACCACGACCTGTTCCATCGCACCCCGGGCCGCATCGCGCCGGCCGAACTGGTCGAGTTCGCGGACCAGCAGGGCTCAGGTGTTCCCACCGAGATCATCGAGCTGAACTAGCGGTCAGCGCGATTTGGCGGCGGCTTCCTTGGTCGTGACTTCCTTGGCATAGATCTCCGGCTTGAAGCCGACCAGCAGCTTGCCGCCGACTTCAAGCACCGGCCGCTTGATCATCGATGGTTGCGCTAGCATCAACGCCAGCGCCTTTTTCTCGGAGAGGCCTTCCTTGTCGGCATCGGGCAGCTTCTTGAAAGTCGTGCCGGCGCGGTTGAGCAGCGTCTCCCAACCGACCTTCTCGCTCCACTGCTTGAGCTTGTCCTTCTCCACGCCCGCCGTCTTGTAGTCGTGAAACGCGTAGGCGACGCCATGGCTGTCGAGCCAGGCGCGCGCCTTCTTCATGGTGTCGCAGTTCTTGATGCCGTAGATGATGTTGGGCAAAGCGTTCCTCGCGCATGCGTCGTATCGTGATCCCAAGGCGTTGTACGCAACTCCGGTTCGCGCGACAATATTGCGAAAACGATGCCAGCTCTTCGAACGGACACTCCATGCACGTCACCCACGATCCAGCCGCGACCGCATCGCCGACCATCGACTTCGACACTTTTCTCGCGGTCGATATCCGCGTCGGCACCATCGTCGATGCAAAGCCGTTCCCCGAGGCGCGCAAGCCGGCCTGGCGGCTGTGGATCGACTTCGGTCCCGCGATCGGCGTGCGCAAGAGCTCGGCGCAGATCACCGAAAATCATCCGCTTGAAACGCTAGTGGGCCAACAGGTGGCTGCGGTCGTGAATTTCCCGCCGCGCCAGATCGGCCCCGTTGTCTCGGAGGTGCTGACCCTCGGTTTCCCCGATGCCGACGGCAAGGTCGTGCTGGTGCAGCCGAGCAAGCCCGTGCCGAACGGCGGACGGCTGTTCTAGCACCGCGCGCTCAAGGGGCGGTTCCTGGCCGCCGGGGGCGCCCTTTAAGGTTCACCTCCTCGTTCCCGGCCCCCGGTTCCTCGGGCTTGACCACGATACACTTTGAGCTAAAAATGACTGACTGATCGTTTTTTATCTTATTCAGTGCTACGGAACCGCTTGTCCTGCAGAACGACTAAACGATTGATCTGTCAGTTTTTTGTGGATGGCCGAATGCCGAAAATCAGCGACAAGCAACGTGAAGGCCGGCGGCAGCAGATTCTCGAAGCCGCCCTTGCCTGCTTCGCCGAGGACGGTTTTCACCAGACCGGGATGGCCGACATCGTCAAACGGTCGGGGCTGAGCCACGGTGCGGTCTATCTCTACTTCCAGAGCAAGGACGATCTGATCGAGGCACTCGCCGACGACCGGCATCGGCGCGAGGCCGTGCTCAATTCGGTCGCGCAAGGATCCGGCGATCCGATCGAAGGACTTCACGCGCTGGTCGGCGTCTACGCGCAATGGCTCACCGACTCCGCCGGCGAAGCGCGCCGCCGTGTCGGCATCCATGGCTGGGCCGAAGCCCTACGCAACCGCCGCGTCCGCACCAGCGTCGTGGAAGGCATCGACATACCCCGCGCCCTGATCGTCGCCCTGGTCGAGCGGGGCCAGCATGGCGGCCTCATCAAACGCGATCTCGGTGCGGAAGCGATCGCGCGCGTGCTGATCGCGATCTTCCAGGGTTTTGTGCTGCAAAAATGCTGGGGCCAGGATTTTGACATCGAGGCCTGCATGGCGGCCGTGACCAGCGTGATCGATGGATTTCGCACCACAAAGGCCGACGTCAAGCGACGGACCAGGAGCTGAGCGATGTCGTGGGTCCATGACCTGCTCGCAGGCATTGGGGTCGGCCTCATCGGCGGGCTGACATCGGGCTTCATGGGCACGAGTCCCGGAGGCGGCCTCGTGATTTTCAGCGTACTGCTACTGGGCGCCGAGCAACACGTCGCCCAGGGGACATCGCTGATCACGCAGGTTCCACCGACGGGACTCGCGGGCGTTCGCCGCTACTGGCAGAGCGGCAATCGCAGCCCGTTGCTGTGGATCGTCTGGATCGGCATCGGGTTTCTCTTCGGCGGTGCCGGCGGCGGCTACGCTGCGGCCGCAGTCTCCGACTCGGTGTTGCAATGGACCTACGTCGTCTATCTCGTCGCGCTGATCGCTCTCCTGATCCTGCGCAGCGACCGCGAGGAGAAAAGCAATGAGACCTGCGACCGAGACAAGCTGCCTTGGCTGCCGCTGCTCCTCATCGGCATGCTTGCCGGATTTTCCTCCGGCTTCATGGGCATCGGCGGTGGGCTCGCGATCACCGTCGGGCTCGCGGCGGGCCTGCGGGTGCCGCAGCATCAGGCCCAGCTCGTCAGCCTCGTCTTCTCGGTCATCCCGACCAATATTCCGGCGGCCTGGATCTACTGGAGCAAGGGCCTCATGGTCGGCTGGCCTGCCATCATCGGCATCCTTGCCGGCCTCTGGGTCGGCACCGATCTCGGCGCACGCGCGGCTAATGGCGTCAGCAAATCGGTGCTGCGCCGGGTCTTGATCGCCCTCATCTTGCTGATGGCGCTCTACATGACCCAAAAGGCGCTAACCTGATCTCACGGCCGCTTCGGAATGTTCAGCCCGCGCTCGACCGCCGGACGCGCCAGCCCGCGGTCGAGCCAGGCGGCGACGGATTTGAACTGGCTGAACTCGACGAGATCGCGGGCGCCGTAGAACCCGATGAGGTTGCGCACCCAGCCGAGCATGGAGATGTCCGCGATGGTGTAATCGTCGTCCATGAACCATTGCCGGCCGGCAAGATGCATCTCCATCACCCCGAGCAGCCGCTTGGCTTCGCCCACGTAGCGCTCGAGCGGCCGCTTGTCCTCGAAGTCCTTGCCGGCGAATTTGTGGAAAAAGCCGACCTGGCCGAACATCGGCCCGATGCCGCCCATCTGGAAATGCAGCCACTGGATGGTCTGATAACGGCGCGCGGCGTCCTGCGGCAGCAGCTTGCCGGTCTTCTCCGCGAGGTATTGCAGGATCGCCCCGGACTCGAACAGCGGCAGCGGCCTGCCGCCGGGACCATCGGGATCGAGGATCGCCGGGATCTTGCCGTTCGGATTGAGCGAGAGGAATTCCGGCGTCTTCTGGTCATCCTTGCCGAAATCGACGAGATGGACTTCGTAGGGAAGCCCGATCTCTTCCAGCATGATCGAGACCTTGACGCCGTTCGGCGTCGGTAGCGAATAAAGCTGGAGCAGCTCCGGGTGCTTGGCCGGCCAGCGCTTGGTGATGGGAAAGGCGGACAGATCGGACATCAGGACCCCGGCTTCGTTCATGAGATGCCGCCTAGTCTAGGCGAGCGGACGAACGACGCAAGGTCGAGTAGTCAGGTCATTTTCCCGTACAGGTCACAATGGCCGCAGCAAATGGTTGGTGGCGTGCATCACATCGCGCTGTGCGCGTTGCTCGATGAAGAGCTGGCCGGTGACGAGCAGTGCTCCGGTGAAGACGAGCGCAAGCATCGCGGTCGCGAACTGACTGACATCCCTCATCGGACGAGCTTCTCCGTGTTCGGTTCGCACGAGGAACGCGGGCCAGCCGTCGTCTGTTCCTGCAAGCTTCAAATAAATTGCAGCTTTTTCCCGGCTCCTCGCACCCCGACGGCCTCAATAATTGATCTCCATCCGCAAGCCCCGCGGATCGGTCTCCTCCCCGCCGAACCGCTGCGTGCTGTCGCGTGCCGCGATCGCGCAGGCACAGGCGTCGATCAGATCGTCACCGCCGACGCCGGTGCCATGTCGTTGAGTCAGCCATGTCGGCAAGCGCCCGAAGCCGCGCTGCTGCAGGAGTGCGATGCGCTGCCCGCGGCCCTCCGCCGATGTCTTCTTTGCAAGCCGGACCCGCCCAGCCAAATTCCAAAAAATCAATTCCGGATGCGCTTCGCCGATGGTCGCCTGCCGCGCCGGCGTCATGATCGCGTCGACGTCCCTGATCTTGTCCCTGATGTTCCAGAGCTGCGCCGATACGCCCCTGCCCTTGCCCTCGCGCTCCCAGTAGTGGCGATTGGCTGCCGCCATATCGGCGAACGTCCAGAGATCGCGGCGGGCGCCGAGAAATACGGCGGGACCGACCAGCTCGCGTGCGCGCAAATCGCAGATGCGATAACCACTCCATTTCAATCCGATCGGCATGTCGATCATCGCCCCGGCATGCGGCAGCGCGAGCAGCCGCGCAAGACCCGGCGAATAATCAAAGCCGTGATCGCCGCGCTGGTCGATCCAGGCGACGACCCAGCCGAAGCGAAATCCGTCGAGGCCGAGATAGTTTGGCAAGTTCCTGATCTCTGCGGGACATCCGCCCGCTCCTCTATCCCAGTTCCTCGCCCCGATGTCGCTCGAACAGGCGCTGCGCCAACAACGCATGGCCGAGCGTGCCGCCGGCGCGAACCGCGGCCGCAATCAACGCGGCTTCCGCGACTTCTTCTCGCGTTGCACCGGCCTTCGCCGCCTGCGCAGTGTGCACGTCGAGGCAATAGGCGCATTGCGTGGTGAGCGCGACCGCGAGCGAGATCAGCTCGCGATATTTTGGCGGAATCAATCCGTCCTTGCGCTCGACCGCGTGGTTGAACGCAAGGAACGCGTTGGCCTCGACCGGCGCGAGCGCCACGAAGGCCGGGATAGATTTCAGGTCGTCACGTCTTTGATAATCGGTCATGGCTCATCTCGTCAGATATTCGCGCATCAGGGCGCGGGCGCGATGCAGACGTGCCTTCACGGTCTGCCGGGTCGCGCCGAGCGCGACGGCGATCTCATCGATGGTCATTTCCTTGACGTCGCGCATCAGCGCGACGTCGCGGTAGTGCGGCGGCAGCGCCTCGAAGGCCGCCGCGATGTCGATCCGCAAATCGGCCTCAGGACGCGACAGCAGCAGCGCCTCCGCCTCTCCGTCGTCGATCGCCGGCGCGAGGCCTGCCTTGCGGGCAAGCCGCAGGCATTCGCGGCGGACCACACTGAACAGCCAGGCCGAAAACGCCAGCCACGAGCGGATCGTGCCGACATGGCGAAACAGGATCCACAGCGCCTCCTGCGTCGCATCCTCGGCGTCCGCCGAGCTGCGACAGGTGGCGCGGGCGTAGCGGCGGATGTTCGGTTGCGCCGTCTCGAGCAGAGACGCGATCGCCTGGGGATCGCCGAGGCGCGCGGCCTCGAACAGGTCCGGCGAGATCCCAGCCGCGCTCACGACGCGCCTCCTCTTCCGATGCCGGCCATCGCGCACATCGGACAATAGCCGACGAGGCCGGTCAGCGCGAAGCCAGCACCGCCAAGTGCAACCAGCCACGCCGCAGCGCCAGTGAGATACACGATCGCCGCGACCGCCACCGCGACGCCAAAGGCGATCCGCACGGCCTGATGCAGGCCGCCGATGTTCTTTCTGTAAAATGCCATCACATTCTCCGAGATGAGCCGAAGCAAAATGCCTCGACCGTCAAGAGAGGGCGCGACGACCGGAAAGGATTCGCGGCAACCTGCAATTTTTTTCGCGATCAGCCTCCGACGGCCTGATAGGCCAGACGCTTGAACTCGAAGAAGAACGGATTCCAGAAGCCCATGTAGCGCTGCGTCATCAGCACACCGGCGGTATTGGCCTGCGGGCAGATCCACCAATGGGTGCCGGCGAGGCCGCCCCACTGGAATTCGCCGGTCGAATTCGGGGGATCGAACGGCATCGGCGCGAAGGTGACCGCGCCGCCGAGGCCAAAGCCCTTGCCGGGGATCGGGCCGAGATTGGCGAAGCGAATGTTCTCGCCGGCGGGCAGCTGGTTCGTCGTCATCTGCCGCAGCGTCTCCGGCTTCAGCAGAGCATCCGAGCCGGGAAGCAGCGCCTGTATCAAAGCGAGCATGTCGGGCAAGGTCGAGACCAGTCCGCCGCCGCCCGACAGCCGCGGGAACTGCCGCCGATAGGCCTGCGGATAAGGCAGGTCGTCGGCCCGGGTGAGGCCGGGCTTCATGGGATCGAGGACATCCGTGCCGTTGTAGAGCGCGACCAGCCTGCCCTGCTGCGCGTCCGGCACGTGGAAGCCGGTGTCGGTCATGCCGAGCGGCTCGAAAATGCGCGCCTTGAGCACGGCGTCGAGCGGCTTGCCGGAGACGACCTCCACGACGCGCCCGAGGACGTCGGTCGCAACCGAATATTCCCAGGACGCGCCGGGATGAAAGGACAGCGGCAGATCGGCGAGCCGGTCGATCATGTCAGTCAGCGGCGTCAACGGATTGAGAACGCGTGCCTCGTTATAGCTTTTGAACAGCACCGTGCCGGGATCGAAGATGCCGTAGCTGAGGCCGGAGGTATGGGTCAGAAGCTGCCGGATCGTGATCGGGCTCTTCGCCGGTTCGACGTCGGCAAGGCTCAAAGCGCCCGGCTTCAGAACCTTGCGATTGCCGAGTTGCGGCAGGAATTTCTCGACAACGTCATCGAGCCCGATGCGGCCTTCCTCGGCCAACAGCATGATCGCGCAGGTGACGAAGATCTTGGTATTGGAGAAGGCGCGAAAAATGTGATCGGGCCGCAGCGCGGTGCTGGTCTCGCGATCGGCGAAACCGACGCACTGCTGATCGACGACCTCGCGGCCCCGCAGCACCGCCCAGGATGCACCCGGAATGATCTCCTGATCGACGTAACTCTGCATTGCTGTCCGCATGGCGGAAAAATCAGGTGTTCTGGCGTCCATGTGTTTCCCCAATGATGGTTGGGATCGATATAGCGTGAATTCGCCAGATATGAAGCCTGACCGGACGGCGCGGCTCATCTCTGCTTCATGAACGCAGTCACGTGCAGGCGGCGCCGAGTCCGCATCCCCTGCCGCTGGTACAGCGCGATGGCCGACGAGTTGCTCGAGAACACGTGCAGGAACGGAATTTCGCTGCGCGCCTCGATCTGCCGCGCGACCGCCGCCAGCAGCGCCTGCGCGTAGCCCCGCCCCCGATGATCAGGGTGGACGCAGACGGCCGTCATCTCGACGAAATTGCCCGGCTTCATGCGCTCGCCGGCCATCGCGACCAATTCGCCGCCGGCGCGGATGCCAAGAAACGTCCCGAGTTCGTGCGTGCGCCGCGCGAATGGACCGGGCTTCGTCAACTCCGTCAATGCCATCATGGCGGGAACGTCGGCTGCACCCAGCCGGACGATCTCGGCATCGCGAAGCGGGCTATCGGCCGGGGAGCCGATCATCTGCTCGCAGGGTCCGGCCAGCACGACCTTGAAACCGGCGGGAACGTCGACGGCCTCGGGTGTGAACAGCGCGGCGACCTGCGAGCCCGACAGGAGATTGCCGAGCTCGGCAAAGCTCGTCTCGGACATGTCGACCATGTCGGCAAAAGGCGTCACGTCCACCGGATAGCGCAGCGCTCCCGGGCCACCCTCGGCCAGATGTTTGTGGCTGGTCGTCAGCGCGCTCCAGATCGGGCGATCCAGTAGGGTCACGTCACCGTCGGACACCGGCCTAGTCCTTATCGAAGCTGACGATGACGGCGGCATTGGCGATGAGGATGGGGTCGTTGCCCTGCTCCGCAGCCGAGGGAATCTCCAGCCCGCCCTTCACCGCGTTGACGGTGACGGTGCCGTAAGGCAGTTCCTTCGCGACCGCGTCCTTGTCGACGGCTTCGGGATTCGGCACCGCGATCGTGACGTCGACGAACATGTCGTTCGCAGTCTTGTCGATCATCCGGAAGAAGCCGAGGCTCGAATGCCTGATGGCATCAGAAACGGCACGCTTCGCCGCCTTGGTGGCGTCCCTGCCGTGAACGTCGACGCCCATCCCCATCTCGGTGATACAGCGAATGCGAGCCATGACCTTATTCCTGTGACTGATTGAGTGATGTGGAGTGTGGGGGATCGGACGGCACGATACAAGTGGAGTCGTTCCTCTCGTATCCCGGACGCGTGCGGCACGCAGAGGCGCTCCATCGTTGCGGCGTTGCAAGCCGCGTGCGCTGTGCTATCGCTCGGGCGATGACTCCCAAAACTTTCGAAACCCGCTGCCTGCGCCTGCCCGCCGTCACCAAGGTGGTGCAGTGGGAGGGCACCTCCGTGTTCAAGGTCGGCGGCAAGATGTTCGCACTCGGCGGCGGCTTTGCCGCGCGCTCCGGCGGCTACATGTTCAAGGTCTCGAACATGGCCTATGCCATGCTGATCGAGCACGGCCTTGCGCGGCCGGCGCCCTATCTGGCGCGCGCCAAATGGGTGCAACTCGTCGGCAACAACGCGCTGCCGGACGCCGAGCTCACGGCCTATCTGGCGCAGGCGCACGCGCTGATCGCGGCGAAACTCACGCGGAAATCCCGCAAGGTCCTGGGCCTGGATTGAAGCGCAGTTCGCTGGTGAAGCGAAAACGTGCACTGATTGACTTCGATGATATGTCTGACTAAAGTCAGATATATCATGCTCGACCCTGTTTCCCGCGTCCGCCGCTTCAATCGTGCCGTCACGTCCGCTGTCGGCGCGCTCGACACGTCATTCCTGGGACGCGGGCGGCCACTGGGGGCGGCGCGCGTGCTCAACGCGATCGGGCATGGACGTTCGGACGTGGCCGAGATTCGCGACTATCTCGGCCTCGATTCCGGCCTGATGAGCCGCCTCCTCCGCTGCCTCGAGGACGAAGGGCTGGTCGAGACCAATGCGCATGAGGACGATGCGCGCCGTCGCGTGGCGACGTTGACGCGTGCGGGCCGGCGCGAGTTCGCGGCCTACGAGGCGCTGTCGAATACGCAGGCCGAGGGCTTCCTCGCCCAACATGCGCAACGCGAGGCGCTGCTGGCGGCGATGGATTTGGTTGCTTCCGCGCTGACGCGCGAGCGCGTCACGCTGGACGAGATGGACCCGCGGAGCGAACAGGCCCGTTATTGCCTCGGCGAATATTATGGCGAGCTCGGCCGCCGCTTCAAGCAGGGGTTCGACGTCTCGCTGTCGCGCGATCCCGACGCCAAGGATATGCGCCGCCCGCGCGGCACGTTCATCGTCGCGATGTCGGACACGCTACCGGTCGGCTGCGTCGGGCTCAAGGGCACCGATCACGGCTATGCCGAGATCAAGCGGCTGTGGGTCGCACCGGCGGCGCGCGGATTGCGGCTCGGCCGGCGCCTGATGGACATGACCGAGAACGCCGCGCGCGGGCTCGGCATCAAGCTATTGCGGCTCGACACCAACAGCGCCCTGGCGGAAGCCGGCCAGCTCTACCGACGAAGCGGCTGGAGCGAGATCCCCCGCTTCAATGATGACCCTTACCCGGACCTGTTCTTCGAAAAACGTCTGTAAGCGCCTGCGCCGATTGCCCTGTTGCCGCGTTATGGCCGAAGCCGCAGGAGCACGCCATGACCAGGTCCGACCTCGCCGACATCTACCGCAATTACATCGCCTGCCTGAACCGGCAGGATTGGCCCGCGCTCGGACAGTTCGTCCACGATGATGTCGCCCACAATGCGCGACCGTTCGGACTGTCCGGCTATCGTGCCATGCTGGAGCAGGATTTTCGCACAATTCCGGATCTGCATTTCAACATCGAGCTGCTGGTCTGCGATCCGCCCCACATCGCCGCCCGGCTGAAGTTCGATTGCACACCGGCTGGAACGTTTCTGGGGCTGGATGTGAACGGCAGGCGCATGTCCTTCTGTGAAAACGTGTTCTATCAATTTCACGACGGGAAAATACGGCACGTGTGGTCCATCATCGACAAGCCCGCGATCGAGGCGCAGCTCTAGTGCTGCGCCTCGATGAACTTGCTTACGCCGCCGCGGGCGCCAAATCCGCGCGCGGCTTCGGGAACGGCTTGAAATTCATCGCCATCAGGAAGGCGCCGAGGCCCATCGCCCAGGAGGCGATATAGAGCCAGGCGTAGCTCGAGAACGCATCGTAGATCAGGCCGCCGGCGAGCGGGCCCGTGGCCATGCCGAGACTGCCGGCCATGGCGGTGCCGCCGATCACCGTGCCCATCATCTTGAGCGGGAAATTTTCGCGGATCAGCACCGCGTAGAGCGGCATGGTGCCGGCATAAATGAAGCCGAAGACGGCCCCGACCGCGTAGAACGTCGCAAGCTGGTGCGCGAAGACATAGGCGAGTGCGCCGAACGCCTGCAACAGCAGGCCCGAGACGAGCACGCGCTTGGCGCCGAAGCGGTCACCCATCAGGCCGAAGGCGATGCGTCCGCCAAGGCCGGCAAAGCCTTCGATGCTGTAGATCGTCACCGCCGCGACCAGCGGGATGCCGCAGCTCACGGCATAGGAGACGGTGTGGATGATCGGGCCGGAATGGGTGGCGCAGCAGAAGAAGTTGGTCGCGAGCAGGATCAGGAATTGCGGCGAGCGCAGCGCCTCTCCCATCGACATCTCACCTTGCACGGCGCCCTCGCCCGCAGGCGCGGCCAAGGCGTGCGCGAGCGCCGGCGGGCGGCGCACCAGGAACGAGACCGGAATCATGATGGCGCCGACCACCAGCGCCACGATCTGCATCGAGGTGCGCCAGTCATGGCCGGAGACGAGCCAGGCCGCGAGCGGCGCCATCGTCATCGGCGCCATGCCCATGCCGGCCGACACCAGCGAGACCGCGAGGCTGCGATGGGTGTCGAACCAGCCGGTCACGGTCGCCATCATCGGCGCGAAGATCGCCGCACAGGACGCTCCGACCAGAAGCCCGAAGACGAACTGAAACGCCAGCAGCGAGGTGGCGTGACTCGCCGCGAACAGGCTCACGGTCAGCACCGTCGATCCCGTCAGCACCACCAGCCGCGGCCCGAACCGGTCCGTCAACGTGCCCCAGGCCATGCTGGTGAAGGCCATCGCCAGAAAGCCGATCGTCATCGCGCTGGAGATGCCGGTTACGGACCAGCCGGTATCCTTTGCGATCGGCTGCAGGAACACCGGCAGCGAAAACATGCCGCCGATGGCGACGCACCCGAGCAAGCCGCCCGCGGCGACGATCACCCAGCGATAGGAGGAAGCGTTCATTTTGGTCTCCCGTCAGATCTGTCTGGGTGGAAGACGAATGGGAACATGGTGGGCCGACAGGCCGACGCAAGTTTTTGCGGCACGCTTTTGTGACCTGCCAAACAAAAAATGCGAAAACAACCCCATGCACAGTAGCCGGGCGCTTTGGGATCAAGGACTTACAGCGCAGCTCTTTGCAGTGCGAAGGAAGACCCGCCGTTTGACTCGTCGGGCAAAACACCTGCATGATGGCATCATCCCGCCGCTATTGAATTCGTCCCGTCGCGAACGCGATCGTCCGCCTTCTCGCGCGCCATCCGGCCTTGCCGTGCGGAACTGGCCGTGCGGATGCGGCGAAGTCCGTGACCGGGTTCGACGACGAGCCCCGCGCTCCGTGATGTGCCAGGCCAAGCGACGCTAAAGAACTGCAGGGAAGTGCCCATGCCGAAAATCGACCTCGCTGCCGTACCCGCCCGCAAGGGCTCCAGCTACCCCGCGCCCTTCGATGCACCTTGCGCCGATCGGGTCCGGCAGCGGCTCGGCAATGCCGGAGGCTTGTCCGATTTCGGCGTCAACTTGATGCGCTTGCCGCCGGGCAGCTGGTCGAGCCAGCGACATTGGCACTCGCATGAGGACGAATTCGTCTATGTCCTCGAAGGCGAAGTGACGCTGATCGAGGACCAATGCGAGATCGTGCTCCGCGCCGGTGACTGCGCCGCCTTCGCGAAAAACAGCGGCAACGGCCATCACTTGATCAACCGTTCGAGCGCCATCGCCCTCTATCTCGAAGTCGGCTCTCGCTCGCCCGACGATCTCACGATTTGCTCCGACATCGACATGATGAGCGCCAACTCCGACGGCCGATTCGTGCACAAGGACGGCACGCCCTATCCGGACGGGTGAGCGTCCGCGACAAGGCTTGAATGGCAAGGCTTCAAACCGCCGCGCTACGCCGCCACTCGCCGACCGTGAGCCAGACCGCCGAGACCAGGAAGTAGAGCGCACCGACTGCAGCATAGCCCGCGACATTCGCGATCGAGGGAATCGCGGGCATCGTGGCCTGAAAGATGAAGAAGCCGCCTGCGAGAGCCGACTGGCCCCCGCTGAGCACCATGGCCCATTGCGCGCCAAAACTCCGCCAGCGCTGGATGGCCGTTCCGAGTTGGAGCAATCCCGACAGGATCGCCCATGCCCCGAAGATTCCGAGCACCCGGTTCATGCTCATCTGCAAGGTCACAAGCACCGCGACGGTGGTCGCCAGGCTGACCACAACGTTCAGAGCCTGCGGGCGGCTTTGAGCGAGTCCGCCGCTGCGAACCGCGTCCGCGAAGTTGGCAGCGGCGTCCCATGCGGGATAGAGGACGAGCAAGGCGCCGGCGGTCACTGGAGAAGAAGCCCCGGCGGCAAACGCAGCAGCGACCCAGGCAACCGAGAACGCCGCTCGCACGAAGTAATATTGCTTCAGCCATCGCTCGCGGTCGCAATGAACCGGATTCAATTGATATCGCGCCATCGCAGTCTCTCCTATACCTACTAGTTGGTAGTTTCCTTACACACAACGAAACCGTCTTCGATCCAGCCCACTTGCTGGCTATCGTCATCGTCTCGCCGATGTCTCTCAGTGCTTGTTGGACAGCCGGTCCAGCAGCGGGGTGGTAATCACACCGAACATCTTTGGATCGCCATAGGCACGCGCCGACAGCATGGCGCCGTGAATGGTCGCCATGAATCCTTCGGCCTCGACGCGGGCTGTGCCGGAGAGTTTGAGTTGCCCTTTCCGCTTGCCACGCTCCATGACGGCCGTCAGCCAGGAAGCCAAGGAGCGGAAGTGCGCACGGACTTCGAGCGCAACCTCCTCCGGCAGGATCGGAAGCTCGCTGGCCAGCAGCGCGCACACGCAGAACGGCGCTGTCGCATCATTGATGCACGCCTTCCAGTACGCGACATAGTTTTCGAGCTGGTCGCGCGGATCAGGGACATTGCGCTCGAGCGCGGACAGTCCCGCCTCGGCTTCGGCGCGGTAGCGCGACACGAGCGTGCGGACCAGATCGACCTTGCTGGCGAAATGATGGTGGATGCTCGGCTTGCGGATACCGACCACCTCGGCCACGTCGGCGTAGCTGAAACCATTGTAGCCGCCCGCGATGATCAAGCTGCGCGCGCAGGCCAGGATGTCGTCGGCTGTCGAGGAAACGTGGGTCATGGTCCCTAGCTACCTTCCAGTTGGTAGGGCGTCAAGAACGGGATGCTTCAACCATCCGTGAGTGCTAGGAGCTTGCATGACCATTCGCCCGATCGTCCGCTATCCCGACCGCCGGCTCCGCGATGCCGGCTCACCCCGTCACCGCGTTCGACGATGCGCTCCGCGAGCTTGCAAATGATCTGCTCGAGACCATGCGCGCCGCGCCCGGCATCGGCATCACGGCGCCGCATGTCGGCGTGCCCTTGCGCGTCGTCGTGCTCGAGCTCGACGCCAGGGACGGTGCACAGACCTATGTCAATCCGGAGATCGAATGGGCCTCACCCGAGATGATCCTGCATCGCGAAGGCAGCGTCTCGATGCCCGGCGTCAACGACGAGGTCCGGCGCCACGCCCGCGTGCGGATCAGCTATCGGGATCTCGACGGCAGCATGCACAAAGAGGAGTCGGAAGCCTTGCGTGCTGTCTGCCACCAGCACGAGATCGACCAGCTCGACGGCATGTTCTGGATCCAGCGCCTGTCGCGGCTGAAGCGGGAGCGGCTGGTGAAGAGGTTGAGAAGATGTCGCGCGAGTGAGCGGGCCGGCAAATATCCGGCTTGTGTGAAATCGCGCCGGCCCGTTGGGAGGGAGAAGAATGACATATTCAGGTCGTTGTGCCTGCGGCGCGGTTTGTTACACCATTGCGTCCGCGCCGATCCGCGGCTTCCAATGCCAGTGCAGCGACTGTCAGCGCGATACCGGCAGCGGCCACAGCTCCATCTTCGTGTTCGCGCGCAGCGCAGTCGCGGTGACAGGCGAGGTGCGCGAAATCGAGCGCACTGCCGTCAGCGGCGCGTCAAGCGCAAAGGGTTCTGTCCGAACTGCGGCTCGCCTATCTACAACAAGCCGGACGAGAAGCCGGACTTAATCGGCATCTATGTCGGCACGCTGGACGATGCCAGCACGTTCAAACCGTCCGTCGTGCTGTTCTGCTCGCGCGGATATGCCTGGGATCACCTCGATCCCGAGATTCCCAAACTCCCGGATGGCACCCGGGATCGCGCTGATTTCTTGCAGATTGGGGGACAGCCAATGGCGATGAGCTTCGAGCTATCGATGCTGCCCGCCGCAATCGTCTGGGGCTTTGTACAGCTTGTCGCCGCCGCGCAGGCCGCGAACCTGCAGTACGGCCTCAGATGGGCCGCCAGCCCGGGCGACACCGAGATGCCGCCCCTTAAGCCCATCCCCCGCCGGGCAAAGAACGGAAACGTCTCCATGAGGCGTGGCCGCGATGCCTTCACGCCCGCTTCCCGCTCCGCTTGCTCATTGGCGCGTTACGACGCTCGCGTTTGCCGCGCGCGATTTCCGTCGCCAGCGCATCCAGCTTCGGCTCCCAGAAATTGCGGAACTGACCGATCCATGCATCCACCGCTTGGAGGCCCGCAGCATCGACCGAATAGAGCCGTCTTTGCGCCTCCGCCCGAACCGTCGCGAAGCCGCTCTCGCGCAGCACCTTGAGGTGCTGCGACACGGCGGCCTGCGTGATCCCGAACTCCGCTCCGATCACTTCGACGACCTCGCCGGACGCCATCTCGCCGGGCGCAAGCAGCTCGAGGATGCGACGGCGGACGGGGTCGGCAAGGACCTCGAAGATTTGCATCAGCTTCCTGTGCCCGGATGCGCCACGTCGGGCGGCGTCTCGCCGCGATAGAAAGCGATGGTACGGTCCGACCGCTGTTTCGCGGACGCAGGATCCACGCCGCTTGCGACATGCGCTGCGCGCCAATACTCGCCGCTGCTCGTCATGAATTCCTTGCCCGCGGGAGAGCCCATCCATGCCTCGGCCGTCTCATGGTCGACCGATGCCCCGGTCGCAACATATCGCTCCAGCCCGGCAATGGCGAGATCCCAGCCGATCCCGACTGCCCCTGGACCGAACTGATTCCAATGATCCTCGATCATCGCGGTGTGCTCGAGCGTCAGCCGCGCCTGGCTTCGTTCTGCCGTCAGCTTGACGTCGATCCAGCTCATCGCGCCGCCGAATTCCCAGGTCGCCGCAAAATGGGTCGGCGGCGTACATGCCGTGATGGTCCCGCCTGCATTCCCCTTGAGCTGGTATTTTCCGCCGAGCCGGAGATCTCCCTCGACCGGCAAGAACCAGCGCGGAATGCGTTGCTCGCTGGTCACTGCGTCCCAGAGATCGTCGACGCTGGTCTCGTAAAGCCGCGTCAGTGTCACCGCACTGGCTGCCTTCCCGTCCTTCTCGAAATTCCTCACCGAACGCGTAACCAGCCCTAATACCCTGACGACGTCGATCTCCATGGCGCTCCTCCTTGTCGTTTCGTGCCAGGATTAATATCGGTCGACGTTAATATAAGTCAATTCTTATATTCAGGGAAAATACGGCTCAGATATTTCCCTGGTGGTTTCCCGAGCGCCTTCTTGAACATGGTGATGAAGGCCGCGACGGAGTCGTAGCCGAGATCGGCGGACACCTGCTGCACGCTCGCGCCGGACGTCAGCTCCCGCAAGGCGACGATCAGGTGCAATTGCTGGCGCCACCGCCCGAAGCTTAAGCCCGTCTCCCTGACCACGAGACGCGCGAGGCTGCTCTCGCTCAGCGCGACGCGATCGGCCCATTCGGCCAACGTCCTGCGATCGGAAGGGTTTTTCGCCAGCGCCGCGGCAATCTTCTTCAACCGCGGCTCTGGCGAGAGCGGCAGATGCAGCTGCTGAACCGGCATGCGGGGAAGCTCGCGCAGCAGGACGCTCGCCAGAAGCTCCACCCTCGCCTCGTCATCCGCGATCTGATTGGCCAGCTCGACGATCACTTCACGCAGCAGTGGGGAGATCGAAAGCGTGCAGCACCGATCCGGCAGGTCCACGACCTCAGGCTCGATGTAGACGAAAAACAGCCGGGCGTTTTCCGTCGCGAGGTTGCTGTGCTGCATGCCTCCTGGAATCCACACCGCGCAATGCGGCGGCACCATCCACAGACCGGTGGGAACGCGGCACGTCACGGCGCCGCCCAGCGCAAAGACAAGTTGCCCCTTGCGGTGCCTGTGATCGGGCACCTCGTCGTTGGTCCCGATCACGTCGACGCGCACGGCGATAACGGGCGCGGAGACATCATCCACATCAAGATCAGGCCATGGAAAACGGAGCGGCTGCCGCATGTTTGCCGGTTTTTAGAAATTGATTGGCAGAACATCTAAATCGAGCGAAGAGGAATGTCGATAGGGTGCCGCCTGAACCTGCCCGGGGGGCGTCCGGGCGCCGCCCACGCTATCGAAAGAAACGGCCATGCATGGTTTCACGAGTACGACAGCAGCCGGGCTGCAACGCGTGGTCCGCACGCAAGCGGGGGCCGTGCGTGGCGGCCCGCGCGATGCAAGCGGCGTGATCGCGTTCAAAGGCATTCCCTACGCAGCACCGCCGGTCGGGCCTCTGCGTTGGTGCGCTCCGCAGCCCCCGGAGTCCTGGGATGGCGTGCGCGATGCGCTTGTTTTCGGCGCGGGGTGTCTATCGGCGCTCGAAAACGACCCGCGGCCGGGACCGCGCGACGAGGATTGCCTCTATCTCAACATCTGGACCGCGGCGAAGCACGCGGATGAGAAGCGGCCCGTGATGGTGTGGATTCACGGCGGCGGCTTTCAGTTCGGCTCCTCGGCGAATCCCGCAACCGATGGCAACGCGCTAGCAGCGAAAGGTGTCGTCGTCGTCAGCTTCAACTACCGCCTCGGCATCTTAGGCTTCTTCGCCCACCCCGATCTCGACGCGGAGGCGCCTTCAGGCAATTACGGCCTGCAGGATCAACTGGCGGCGCTGCGCTGGGTCAAGGCCAACATCGCCGGCTTCGGCGGCGACCCCGAGAACGTCACCGTGTTCGGCGAATCCGCCGGCGCCATGGCCGTCGGAATCCTGATCGCCTCGCCGCTCGCGCACGGACTGTTTCACAAGGCCATAGGACAGAGCGGCGCGTTCTGGGATGGCAAACACGGCCCGCTTCAGGGCTTTGAAGAAGCCCGCGCGCGTGGTCTCGCTTTTGCCCGGCAACAGGACAACGCGTCGATCGCAGCTTTGCGCAGCATGCCGGCCGATTCGTTGAATGCAGCCGCGCCGTGGAGTTTCAGGAACAGCCCGGTCGTGACGGCCTTCTCGCCGAGTATCGATGGTCTTGTCGTTCCTGATGTGCCCGCGCGGCGCTTCCGGCGCGGCGAACAGATGCACATCCCGCTGCTGGCGGGCTGGAATGCGGCCGAGGAATTTCCTTTCCGTTCGCAGTCACTCCCCGATCAATCGGCACAAGTCTTTCTCGCCGCGGCCGAGGCGATGTTCGGGAAGGGGCGCATGAACGATTTCTTGAAGGTCTATCCCGCGGCGACCGATGCGGAGGCCAGGACTTCCGCGGCGGCGCTCACGGGCGACATCGTGGTCGGCGAGCAATGCTGGCAGTGGCTGCGTCTGCATCGGCGCGGGGGACGAGCGCCGGTCTACGGCTATCACTTCAGCTATACCTCGCACTACACGCCGATCGCCTCGCACGTGACTGAAATTCCGTTCGTGTTCGGCACACTCACTCCGCAGCAGGTGATCGGCAGCTCGGCACCGCCGGCCGAAGAGGACCGCGCTCTGGCGCGGACCATGATGGCCTATTGGGTGAATTTCGCAGCGCACGGCGATCCCAACGGATCAGGCCTGCCACCCTGGCCCACCTATGACGAGAACGACGTCGTGCAGATCCTGGGCACACCGATCGAAGCCCGTCCCAATCCGCAAGCCGCCCGGTTCCGCTTCATCGACAGTTTCAGGCAGGACGGCATTCTGCCGATGCGCTGGCGGGAGCTGCCGTAGGCGGCCTCACCCGCTCGCCATCAGCTCCTTCGCCAGCGCCATGTAGGCCGGCAGCGTCACGGGATCGTTGGCGGCGTTGCCCGCTGCGGGGTGCGAGGCGTAGCGCGCGATCACCATCTCGGCCTTGGGATCGATATAGATGCCCTGGCCGTGAACGCCACGCGCCATATAGGCGCCGTGGGCGTTGTGCGTGACCCACCATTGATTGCGATAGGAGGCACCTGTTAGCGTGGTGTAGCCAGCCGGCTTGAATTTTTCGGGATCGCCGCCGCGCGCGATGTCCTCGACGACAGATGAAGGCACGATCTGCCGGCCGTTGAAGCGGCCGTGATTGCGCATGGTCTCGCCGAATCGGGCGAGATCGCGCAAGCAGGTCGACAGGCCGCCGCCGCCGCTTTCGGTGCCGATGCGATCGACGTGGTAATGCGCGTCTTCCTCCGCGCCCATCGGCTGCCAGATGCGCTCGGAGAGCAGATCGGACAACGTCATGCCGCTGACGCGCCGGATGATCCAGGCCAGCACGTCTGTGTTGACGGTCTTGTAGGCAAAGACCTTGCCGTGCTCGCCCTGCTTCTTTTGCCCGACCAGGAAATCGAAGATGGTGGTCGCACCGTCATAGTCGGGTGGAATCGGCGCCATGCCGTTGGCGCGCCGCAGTCCCCACACATGCGAGTTCTTGTCGGTGTAGATTTCGGTGTATTCGAGCCCGGGGGTCATATCCATGACCTCGTGCACGCGCGCGTCGCCGAACGCGCTCGCCTTCAGCTCCGGCACATAGTCCGTGACGGGCGCCTGCGGATCGATCTTGCCCTCGGCGACCAGAATGCCGGCGAGCAAGCCGGTGAACGACTTCGTCACCGACATCGCGATATGCGGCTTGTGCGGCTTCAACGCGCCGAAATAGCGCTCATAGATCAGCTTGCCCCGATGCAGCACGGCGATGCCGTCGGTGTAGGTTTCCTCGAGCATCTTCGCGAACGTCATGGGCCGCCTGTCCATGGTGGTCGAGGCCGACGCACCGATGTCGTGGTCTTCCCGCGGCAACACCGATGCAGGCCCCGCCCCGCGCCAGACATTCACGGTCGGCACCAGCTGGCGGATGTTGCTCCATGCCCAGCGTAGCTCGGGGAAGCTGCGGAACGAACCATCCTGGAAGCTGATGGTGCGGTCCGGAGACGGCGGGAAGCCTTTCATCCAGCCGAGTGTTTCGGGATCGGTTTCGGCGGAGGTTGCGGGCGACTGACTCGGCGCGGTGGCAGACATGAACATTGGCTCCGGAAGCGAACGACGGGGGTTTCGTATCATGGAGACGCGTGGCGAACATCCAGTGTTTGCGCCGAGGCGACCGTCGCCGTGGGCTGGGCACCAATCGTCTCCTGCGCGCCAGCCATCGTCGCACCATCTGCGTCAAACGGTCCCGCAAGGCGCGCTGAACAAAACACTTGCCTGAGGCTTCTATCGTCCTCAACCCGCCCACTTTGAAAAGACGGACGACATCTCATGCAAGTTCGCAAGTTTGCCATCTCGGACGCAACGCTCGAGCGTTCGCCCGGCCAGGATGGCGACATATTCGTCGGCAACGTGATCGACCAGCGTCACGGCGCGCCGATCACCATCGGCTACGGCCGCTACGCGCCGAACCAGATCCTCGACGAGACAATCGCCGTCGACGACGTGATGATCGTGCTCGAAGGGAAGCTCTCGGTGTCGAGCAACGCCGGCACCGTGACCGCCGGTCCGGGCGAGACCGTCCACATGCCCAAGGGCACGCAGGTCACCATTCGCTCGCATGAGCAAGGCGCCGTCACCGCCTATGTCACCTATCCGCACTGGCAGGAGGCGCACGGGTGAAGCAGGCCTTTCGCGCACTGCGCGCCCCGCTATCAATTGGCTCGATCGACGGCGCAGAGCCCCGTCGATCGGGCCCGAGCGGATTCGTGGTCAGGTCAGGCGGACCGACATGCCGCCGTCAACCGTCATGGGGCTGCCCGTCATGAACGATGCCCGGTCGCTCAGGAGAAAAACCGCCGCCTGCGCGATCTCCTTGGGACTGGCCATCCGCTTCATCGGGTGGAGCCCGGCGATGAAATTCAGGGCGTCGGGATTTCCTTCGCCCGCCGCCGGGGTGATGGTCCCTCCAGGCAGAAGCGCGTTGACGCGAATGCCTTCGGCCGCATGCTCGGCGCCCAGTGATTGAGCCAGGCCGATCAGTCCTGCCTTTGAGGCTGCGTACGCCGCCATTCCCGGCAGGCCCCCGTTGCTGAAGCCAACGAAGGACGAGGTGAAAACGATCGAACCGCCGCCCTGCTTGCGCAGTGCCGGGATCTGCGCCTTCGCGCTGAGGAACGCCGAGGTGAGATTCACCGCAAGCACATCGGTCCAGTTTTCGACGCTCATCTCGGGGACTGGCGTCATCTCGCCGACAATGCCGGCATTGTTGAAAGCGCCGTCGAGCTTTCCGAAAGTCTTGACGGCGTGCTCGACAAGGCGGGCTGCATAGCCGGTGTCCCGAACATCCCCGGCGAGAAACGTCGCGCGCCCTCCGGCGCTCTTGATGCTTGCAACAACGGCCTGCAGCTCGGGGCCGCGACGCGCCCCGAGCACCACATCGGCGCCTTCGGACGCGAACAGCGACGCTGCGGCAGCACCGATACCGCTGCTGGCGCCGGTTATGATGATCGTCTTGTTGGCCAGTTCCACCGCGAGACTCTCCTGATGTCAAAAAGGAGCCGAACAAGACATCAGGCACCGGCGAGCTGCCACCCGTTTCCCGAGTTGAACGCGGGATCACATCGTGGCGATATTGATCGGGGAATGGCGGCCTGCCCGTTTCCGTGATCGGAAGCGACAGGCCGCCGCGAGCGGCGCTATTTCAGCGGCAGAAAAACGTCCGCGACCGTCTCGTGCTCCGGCACCTCCGGGAAGAAGCTCAGCCGCTGGCAATAGATCGGGAAGTCGCGTGCTTCTTCGCCGCTGGCGGGAAGCCAGTTGCGATAAAGATAGAGCGCGGCGGGCTCCAGATTGTCGGTGTAACCGACAACGCGCAGCACCGCGCAGCGTCCGCCGGGGATCTCGCCGGCCTTGATTTCTTCGCCGTTCGCCACGATCGCTTGTGCGGTCCCGACGCAAAGGTCCACGCTGTAATCGGCGGGTGACGCAGGCCGCCGCTCGGAACGCCAGACATTGAAGGTCGGACTTGTGCTGGGGTGCAGGTGAGCCGCCTTGCGCCACGCGATGAAGCGCTGGATTGTGGCGGGAAGCGTAGCCGGGTCGCCGCGATGCTCCATGATCGCCACCTTGGTGGGTTGCACATCGCGGATCGTCACGTCGTCGGTGGTAAACGTCTTCTGCATGAGCTTGCTCCTGGCGTTGTCGAGAGGCCCTAAGGCCGCAAGCCACGGCTCCCAGTCGGGAGACTTCCGGAACGACGACGGAGATTGCCCGAACCGTTGCCGAAAGGCGCGGGCGAAGGCATCCGGTGCGTCGTAACCGGCATCCATCGCAACATCCGTGACATCAAGGGCGTCCATATAGGCCAGCTGGTGCGAAGCGCGCTTCATGCGGGCCAGCTGGACATAGCGATGCACAGATAATCCGAAGGTTGCCGAGAACTGCCGGTGGAAATGAAATTTCGAGAAGGCGGCAACAGCGCTTAAGCCGTCCAGGTCCAGATCTCCGTCGAGATGCCGGTCGATATGGTCCAGCACCCGTCGCATGCGGTCCTGATAGTTTTGCAGCGCCGCCTTCATCGTCCCTCCTCCGTGGCGGCTCCATCTAGTCGCTGACGGCCATGACACGCTCGACCGATCTTGCGGTTTGGCACGGATATCCATGACCACGTTCACGCGCGCGGTGGACTTCCTCGGCCGCGCACAATTCCATCAAGATCTAGCAGACGCCGGAACGAAAAAGGGGAGCCCGCATGTCGCGGGCTCCCCACTCCTACATTCCGACGTGATGCGGCTGTTACCGGCCGGCAGGCTCCAATGCCTTTTGCACCAGCGCGGTGTCGACATATTGGGTCATGCTGGCGATCTTGCCGTCCTTCACCAGATAAAGATGCGCGAAATTGGCGCGCATGGACTTGCCCGTCGCCTTGTAGGTCCCGGAGTAGACGCCGAAGGCGGCGACGCGGTCGCCGTCTTCGAGATAGGTGTGAACATCGGCGCGGTAGCCGGTCCATTCGGTGGCGAGACGCCGGAACACGCCTGATATGATCGCGTCCGCCCCGACATAGGTGCCCGCGTATGGAAACCCTTCCGCTTCGGTCCATGCGGCATCGGGAGCGAGAGCGGCCAGCAAGTTGCGGCCGTTCTCTTCCGACGATGATCCCTCATAGGTGGCGCGGATCAGGTCGAGGTTCGCCCCCATCTCAACCCCACTTCATCTCGCCGGTGGCGACCTTGGCGCCGATGTCGAGCGCAACGCCCATGCCGAGGCCGGGGAAGCGCGCTTCCATCGCCGCCTTGAGCGCCGCCGAATCCTTGGTTTTGGCCAACTCTTCGTCGAACGCCTTGAGGTAGGCGATGGTGTGCTCGACACCGGACAGGTCGGTCTTCGCATCCGCCGACAAATGGCCGGGCACGACGATCGCCGGCTTGCGCGCCGCGATCTTTTCGAGATTGGCGATCCAGGCGGCACGCTGCTCCCTGGTCGGCGTGTCGGCGGTCCAGACATGGACGCCGGAGAAGATCAGGACGCCGCCGAACACCGCGTTGAGCGAGGGTACGAACAGATAGCGCCGGTTGGCCAGGCCGTCGGCGCTGACGATCTCGATGGTCTCGCCGTCGACGCTGAGCGTCTTGCCGTCGAACGCTTCGGGGATGACCACATCGGCCAGCACCTGCGGGCCGTTCGCCTTGAGCTGCGGGCCCCAGACGGCAAGCTTCTTTTCGACGCTGGCGTGAATGGCCGCCAATGTCGCTGGCGACGCGAGCACGCGGGCCTCGGGGAAGACAGCCTTGATTGCGCCGAGGCTGAAATAATAATCCGGGTCCGACTGGCTGATATAGATGGTGGTGAGCTTCCTGCCGGTGGCCTTGATGGCGTCGGCGACAGCCTTGCCATCGGACAGCGTGAAGCCGCCATCGATCAGCACGGCTTCGCTCGGCCCGGACACCAGAACGGGCGCCCGGAAGAAGCCGTTCTGTCCGGCTGGAAAATGCTTCCAGGCGAGCCCGCCCGCGGCATGGCCGAGGCCTGCGCGTGCGAAGACGGCGGCGGCGCCCGCGGCGAGAGTGGTTTTCATGATGGTTCTCCTTGTCAGCATGTTGGTCTCCTGGTGCTTGTCTACGATTGCGAAATGAAAGCTGGATGGTCCGGTCTCTGTTGATCGCGGCGCTCAGGCCGCCTTCAGTCCGTCGACGAGGACGTCCAGGCTGCCGAACAGGGCGCTTGCCTGCACGAGGCGGCGGTCATCGCCGGCCCCTACGATCAGGGCCGGGACGCCGCTGACGCCGAACCGGCGCATCTCGGCACGCGCGGCCTCGAGGCGTGCGCGATACGCGGCGATCAACGCGGCGTCGGGGCTCGCCAGGCGCGCGGCAACCTCCGGCAAATTCATCGCGCGCAGCACATCCGACAGAACGGAGATGTCCGTGCTGTCGCGGCCCTCGACATAGCGGACGAGCTGGAAGGCCTTCAGCGCCGCGAACTCCCGATCAGGCGCCGTGAGCGCGACAGCCGTGAGCGCCAGTGTCGCCGGACCGGAATCGAACAGGCGCGTACGGTCGCCCAGCACATCGCGGCGATAGGCTTCGCTGAAGGGCTGGCCGCTCAAGCGCGAAATCCGCTGGTCGTTGCTCCAGGCATAAGCGGCAAAGCCGTCGTCCATCGGACGGGCGCCCTCGCCGGCGAACAGACCTGTCGGCGCAAGTTCGACAGCGAAATCCGGACGGGTCACGAGCTGTTCGAGCAGCGTGGCGGCGCCGTAGCACCAGCCGCAGAGCGGATCGAACAGGTAGGTGATTTGAATGGGCGCGGACATGGCGATCTCCTTGAACCGCAATGTGGCACGCGCACATTGGTAGATAAATATCAACAAAACAGACATAATGTATGGTATTGACTGACAATAAATCTGACCGGGCAGAACCTATGAACCTGAACCGACTGGCCTATTTCGCAGCCGTCGTGGACAGCGGATCGTTCACGCGGGCCTCCGAACGGCTCGGCATCACCAAGGCCGTGGTGAGCCAGCAGGTGGCGCAGCTGGAGCGCGATCTCGGCACCAGCCTGCTCGTGCGCACGACGCGCCGGGTTCATCCGACCGAGGCGGGCCGCATGTTTCATGCGCGCTGCGTCATGATCCTGCGCGAAGCGGAGGATGCCTTCGACGAGCTCGCTCAGGCAGCCGCCGCGCCGACCGGCACCTTGCGGATCACGGCGCCCAACGACTACGGCACCGCCGTCGTCGTCGCCGTCGTCACGGCCTACGCGGCACGCTATCCCCACTGCCGCGTGGAGTTGACGCTCGAAGATCAGACCGTCGATCTCGCCTCAGGCCAGATCGACATGGCGATCCGTGTGGGGTGGCTGGTCGATTCCAGCCTGCAGGCGCGCAAGATCGGATCGTTCCGGCAATGTCTGGTCGGCGCTCCCGCATTCGCGGATCGGATCGCCGCCGCGCGCGATCCCGACGAATTGGTGACGCTACCGTTCATCGCCAACATGGCGCTGCGCGAGCCGTTGCTGTGGCAGTTCTCGCGCGGTGATCTCGACCGACGCGCCGTGCGCCTGCAGGCGAGCATCGCCATCGACACGACGCCGGGGGTGCTCGCAGCGGTGCTCGCCGGCGGCGGCCTTTCGGTGCTGCCGGATTTCCTGGTGGCCGACGATCTCGCGGCGGGCCGCCTCATCCACATCCTGCCGCAATGGCAACTGCCATCCGGCGGCATCCACACGGTCTACCCCGCAGCCCGCTTCCGCCCGCCGAAGGTGACCGCGTTTGTGGAGATGCTGATTGCGGCTCAGCGGCGGGCGGGTACGAGCGCATGAGCCGTATGGTTTTGCTTATTGCTTGAAACAATGCTCGCGGTGCCACTTTAAGAAGTGCGGATGTGGCCGATCTGACGCACGACGCGGCGCAAGAGCGCGCCCCGTCTTGTTGATGATCGATTGCACTCCCTCCAGATCGTTTGTCTGGCGCGAGATCAATATCTCCAGATCGTCCGCGAAGCTGATGAGACCACGATCAAACATCCAATGTGCGGTGCCCGAAAGAGCAACGCCATTGCTGATGATGTCCGGCCCGTTTGCCTCGACGGAGCGTATGTGAGCCGCCGCGACCTCCGCGCGCCCCATTCCATTGATGAGCTTGAGGCCGGTGACGGCGCAACGCTCTTCATAGGCACGCAGCACGATGCGGCGGAAAACTCGATCACGCAGGACTTTCGAGATCGTTACGCTAACACGGTCGCGCTGCTGCTCAACCGCGAATGGCACCTGCGGCTGGTCGTTAAGATCGAGCGATGGAAGGTCGCCGTCGCGCCGCGGCAGCAGCGGCGCGTTCTCCGCGAAACCAAGCTCGCATATTCTATTGAAATCGTCGGGAGAGATTGGGCGGACTGCGGACTGAGCGCGTCCTGAAATCCGCCCCTGTTCGTTAAGAACACCGCGCTCTACTGGACCCGTCGGTCCGTTGAATGGGACTGAATTGGCAAAATCGAGATAGCTTCCCGGTTCCATTAAAGCGAGATACATCCCGGAAGTACCGGGATCGGGAAGAACCTGCTGAACCCGAGCAATTGCAAAGTAACCGCGCGTTTCAGCAACCTTGCTCGGTTCGTAATATACTATCCAATCGCCGATGCAGGCTTCAACGCGATGAAGATATTGACTGGGAAATTGGTACTGCTCAGCGGGGCTGTCGTCGTAGATCGAGTCCAATCGATGGATGAATACCCCAAACCCCATGACCTAAGCGGCGCTGCCTCTCCAGGAAACAACACCCAGCGATGCTGGATCAATAGCAGTCACAACCCTACTCCCACTCGATTGTTTCGGAAGCACGATAACGCATTGATCTGTCGAGGCCAAGCTTTCCGCCCACGACCCGCCCCGCGTCACTCGCCCGCCACCGACAGCCCCGCCAGCAGCGGCGCGTACGCGGCGAGCCTGCGTGATACGAACTCCGTGAACAGCCGCACGCGCTTGGTCTTGCGCGTCTCTCCCTGCGTGAGGAGCCAGACCGTTCCGTACATGTGCAGGTCGGTCCCCGGCACCCGCACCAGCAGCGGGTCGGCATCGCCGACGAAGCACGGCAGTGTCGTGATCCCCAGCCCTTGCCGGACAGCAGCGATCTGCGCTCCGGCGTCACTGGTCCTGAATGGAACGCCCGTGGTGCGAACCTCGCCCGCGCTGGCCCAATCCGGGATGCCGTGCATGCTGATGACGATCCAGCGGAAGGGATCCGGCGCGCCCGCACGCCACGCGGCCAGTCGATCCCTGGACATGTAGACGGCGCCGAACAGCTCCGGTCCCTTCATGCCATGAAGATTTTGCGGCAGGGTTTTGCGGTCGTAGACGACGCGGATCGCGACGTCGGCCTCACGGTTGGTCAGATTTGCCAGTTCGCCGAACGACAGGACATCCATCTCGATATCGGGATGCAGACGCGCGAAATCGGCGAAATCAGGCATCAGCAAATGTGTCGCCATCGGCGGCGCCAGCGTCACCCGCAGACGCCCGCGCACGCTCTGATCGCGCCCGAACACGCGCGTCTCCAGCTGGTGTGACGAGGCTTCCATCTGGTCGGCGAATTCGAGGACCTCCTCGCCCGCAGCCGTCAGCCGGTAGCCCGAAGGCAGCTTTTCGAACATCTGGACCCCGAGGCGTTCCTCGAGCTGGGCGATGCGTCGCAGCACGGTCGCGTGGTTCACGCCGAGGTGCTCGGCGGCCGCCCGCACCGAGCCTCCCCGCGCGACGGCTAGAAAATAGCGAACATCGTCCCAGTCGATCATGGTGCAATCCCGCACCGCGCGGTGCGCCTTTCAAGCCGTATCTGATGCCTCCTACAGCAGTATGGGCAGTCATCATAGCCGGTTCCGGCCAGCAGGGCCCATTCTGAGCGATGGACACCGATCGTCGCCGTCGGCGTTAGTCGTCCGGCCGGATCGATTTCGCACCACCGATGTGCGCGCTTCCGCACTCAACGCCTGGGGCCGGCGGACCTATGTCGGGGTCCTCGGGAGCAGATGCTGCCCCGACACCACGACAGGAGACATCATGGGAAAGCTTGACGGCAAGGTTGCAGTCATCACGGGTGGCGCGACCGGCATCGGCCGCGCCGCGGCAAAGCGCTTCATCGAGGATGGCGCTTTCGTCTTCATCTTCGGCCGCCGACAGCAAGCCCTCGACGCTGCTGTCGCCGCCCTCGGGCCCAATGCCCGCGCGGTGAAGGGCTCAGTCTCGGATGAAGCCGACCTCGACCGCCTCTACGCGGCGGTGAAGGCCGAGCGCGGAACCCTCGACATCGTCTTCGCCAATGCCGGCGCGGGAAGTCAGCTTGCGCTCGGCAAGATCACCGCCGCGCACATCGATGAGGCCTTCGACACCAATGTGAAGGGTACGATTTTCACGGTGCAGAAGGCGCTGCCGCTGATGCGCCGGGGCGGTTCGATCATCCTGACGGGATCGAGCGCCGGCACGACGGGCGCCCCGGCCATGAGCGCCTACAGCGCGAGCAAGGCGGCCGTGCGAAACCTCGCGCGGACCTGGGCGGAGGACCTGAAAGGCAGCGGCATCCGGGTCAACGTGCTGTCGCCCGGAGCGACCGCGACCGAACTCGCGAAGGAAGCGCTGGGCGAAGAGGGACAGAAGGTGTTCGCCGCGATGACTCCGCTGCAGCGCATGGCCGATCCGGCGGAGATCGGGGCGGTGGCTGCCTTTCTCGCCTCCTCGGACAGCAGCTTCATGACCGCCAGCGAAGTCGCCGTCGACGGCGGCCTGGCGCAACTCTGATCCCGGCGCGGTCCCGCGCCTGGCCCACACACAATGAAAGATAAACATCATGAAAAAACTAGAAGGCAAGATCGCCGTCATCACCGGCGGCAGCAGCGGCATTGGATTGGCCACGGCCAAGCGCTTCGTGGACGAAGGTGCGCACGTGGTGATCACCGGGCGACGCGAGAAAGAGCTGAAGGAGGCCGCAGCCTTCATCGAGAGAAACGTGACGACGGTCGTGAGCGACGTGTCGCGCCTGGAAGATCTGGACCGGCTCTATGCCGTCGTGAAGGAGAAACATGGTCACATCGACATTCTCTTCGCGAACGCAGGCGCGGGGACAATCGCGCCGCTCGCGCTAGCGACCAAGGCCCATTTCGACCAGACCTTCGATGTGAACGTGAAGGGCCTGTTCTTTACGGTGCAGAAAGCCCTCGCCCTCTTTAAGGACGGCGGTTCGATCATCCTGAACTCTTCGGTGTCGAACGTGAAGGGGCTGCCGGGGTTCAGCGTCTACGCCGCGAGCAAGGCGGCGGTGCGCAGCTTCTCGCGCGCTTGGACGCTGGAGCTGAAGGACCGCAAAATCCGCGTCAATACGATGAGCCCCGGGCCAACGGAGACCCCCGCCCTGGAGACGACGACGGGCTTGACCCGCGAGCAAGCCGAGCAAGCGGCCAGCCAATTTGCTTCACAGGTCCCGATGGGTCGCAGGGGCAAGCCGGAGGAAATCGCGGCTGCCGTCACGTTCCTCGCCTCCGATGAAAGTTCTTACATCACCGGCGTGGAGCTCGCCGTCGATGGCGGCATGGCCCAGGTCTGACCGCGCCATCGACACAAGTTCGGAGAAACATCATGAGCTACGCAATCATCGGCTTCGGCCCTATCGGCCAAGCCCTGGCCAGCGCGTTTGCCCGCAACGGCATCGAAGTCTCCGTTGCAACCACGCGCGACCCGGAAAGCTTTACATCCGCCGCGGCCGTGATCGGACCCTCGATCATTCCCAAAAAGCTGGCGGACGCCGTCAAGGCGGACATCGTCTTTTTGGCGGTCCGTTTCGAGTCGCACCAGGATGTCGCGAAAGCGCTGCCCACCTGGCAGGGCAAGACGATCGTCGATGTGACCAACGCCTACGGCGTGCCGCCTGAGAAACTGGGGGGACAACCTTCGTCCAAGGCCCTCGCGCAAGCCTTCACCGGCGGTCGACTGGTCAAGGGCTTCAACCATTTGGGTGCTGCCGTCCTTGCCCAGGATCCGGCCGTCCATGGTGGCAGGAGAGTCGTGTTCCTGGCGAGCGACGATGACGCTGCCGCAGCGGCGATTGGCACGCTTGCGGAAACTCTCGGCTTCGCGCCGATCAAGCTCGGCGGGCTTTCGGAAGGCGGGCTGCTTGTGCAGGCGCGCGGAAACAGCTGGGGCCACCTGATCTTCAAGGATTTGGTCAAGTTCGACTGATGAACACGAGGACACGAAGCATGCGATCGGATCGAGCGCGATCCGATCGGAGCGAAATGGAGAAATTCCCATGAGTATCGAGACAAACATCCAGACCGTGAAGGACTTCTTCGCCGCGATCGGCCGAGGCGACAGGGAAACTCTGCTGGCGCTGATCGCCGAAGACATCGAGTGGATCATCCCCGGCGAGGACTGGCCGCTGGCCGGAACGCATCGCGGGCACGACGGGGTGGCGGATTTGCTCGAGAGGGCATCCAAGTCGATCGAAACGTCCACCGAACCCCGCGAGTTCGTGGCGCAAGGAGACCGGGTCCTGGTCGTCGGATTCGCAAAGGGAAAGATCAAAGCCACGAACAAGACGTTTAGGGACGACTGGGTCTTCGCCATCACCGTTCGCAACGGCAAACTGACGAACATCCGGGAGTACGTCGACACGCAGGCACTGGCACGAGCCGCGCGCGTGTCGAATGCCCAAGCCTAAAGGAAATCCAGATGTACGACCAATCCAAGCTGTCCGAGTTGATCCGGTTCGCACGTATCGATGCGGGCGCCACCGTGATCGACGTTTACCCAGGCGACGGCGACTGGACCCGTGTCTTCTCCGAGATCGTGGGACCCGAAGGACGGGTTGACAGCTTCGTGCCGGCCGAAGTCGCGCACTTCAAGAACGATCCGCTCGGCCTTATGCGGAGGCTTGCGAAGGAGCCGGGCCGAGACAACGTCGAAGCCGTGTCAGCGGACCTCGTGGCGATGCCGCAGGTCACGCGACCAGCGGATGTCCTGTGGCTGCACCTGTTCTATCACGACCTCCACACCGCGCTGATCCAGGCCAGGGGCGCGACGGCGGCCGACTTCAATCGCGCCGTCTACGAGCGGCTGAAGCCCGGCGGGTGCTACGTCATCGTCGACCACGCCGCCGCGCTCGGGGCGGGCACGAGCGAGGCCCAATCGCTGCATCGGCTTGAGCCTGCATCCGTTCGCAAGGAGGTGGAGGCGGCCGGCTTCGTGCTGGACGCGGAAAGCACCCTGCTCGCGACCAAGGACGACCCGCACACGATCAAGGTGTTCGATCCCGCCATCAAGGGCAAAACCGATCGCTTCGTGTATCGGTTCGTGAAGCCGTGACAGAGATCGTAGGGCGGATTAGCGAAGCGTAATCTGCCATCTTGCGCGCGACTCGGCGAGAGAGGCCGGATTTGCGGCTAATCCGCCCTACGCATCCGCTGCAGGTCAATTTCGGTTCTTGAGCTTTCGATGCAACCGGATCACTTTTTAGTCCTGCCGTCAGATGGCAGCTCCGCCGACCCGCCGATTTTGTTCGAGACCACGTAGATGTCGACGCCGCTCATCGAGCATTCCTCGCTTGATGCTTGGCTTTTCGTGATGACCTCGATCGTCTTGCCATCCTTGGTGTGAAACGTGATGTCGTAAACCTGCTGGTAGAGGTCTTTGCCGATCTTTTCGGATGCGAGACGAACGGCCTTGGTCTGCGCCTCGATCACTGATGGGATATCAATCAGGCCGGCGTTCTTGAGGTGCACGAGGGCCATGTTATTGGGCCAACTCGCGCAGTCCGGAGACTTCGCCAGAGCCACCGCAGCCGGCATGGCAAATATTGCGGCCATCACCACTTTCAACGCGGCGCGCATCAGCATGCCTCGGTCTCTAAAAACTACTCCCACTCAATCGTCCCAGGCGGCTTGCTGGTCACGTCATACACCACCCGGTTCACGCCCTTCACCTCGTTGATGATGCGCGTCGCGGTCTCGCCCAAGAACTTCATGTCGAACTGGTAGAAGTCCGCGGTCATGCCGTCGGTGGAGGTGACGGCGCGCAGGCCGACGACGAAGTCGTAGGTGCGGCCGTCGCCCATGACGCCCACGGTCTTCACAGGAAGCAGCACGGCAAAGGCCTGCCAGATGTCGTCGTAGAGACCGTGCTTCCTGATCTGGTCGATGTAGACCGCGTCCGCCTTGCGCAGGATCTCGAGCTTGTCGCGGGTGATCTCGCCGGGGCAGCGGATGGCGAGGCCGGGGCCCGGGAACGGGTGGCGGCCGACGAAGATTTCGGGCAGGCCGAGCTCGCGGCCGAGCTTGCGCACCTCGTCCTTGAACAGCTCGCGCAGGGGCTCGACCAGCTTCATGTTCATGCGCTCGGGGAGACCGCCGACATTGTGGTGCGACTTGATCGTCACCGACGGGCCGCCGGTGAAGGAGACGCTCTCGATCACGTCAGGATAGAGCGTGCCTTGCGCCAGGAAGTCAGCGCCGCCGATCTTCTTGGCCTCCGCCTCGAACACCTCGATGAAGAGGCGACCGATGGTCTTGCGCTTCACTTCCGGGTCGGTGACGCCTTCGAGCTCGCCCAAAAACTGCTTCGAGGCATCCACGTGCACGAGCGGGATGTTGTAGTGGTGGCGGAACAGGTCGACGACCGTCTTCGCTTCGTCAAGGCGCAGCATGCCGTGATCAACGAAAACGCAGGTGAGCTGCTCGCCGATCGCTTCGTGGATCAGCACGGCCGCGACCGCGGAATCGACCCCACCGGACAGGCCGCAGAGCACCCTGCCCTTGCCGACCTGGGCGCGGATCTTGGCGATCTCCTCCTCGCGGAAGGCGCGCATGGTCCAGTCACCGGACAGGCCTGCGATCTTGCGAACGAAATTGCGGATGAGTTTGGCGCCGTCCGGTGTGTGCACCACTTCGGGGTGGAACATCAGGCCGTAATATTTGCGCGTCTCGTCCTGGATGATGGCGAACGGCGCGTTCGGCGAGGTGCCGGCCACCGAGAAGCCCGGCGGCATCTTGGTGATGCGGTCGCCATGGCTCATCCAGACCTGGTTCTTGCCGCCTGGCGACCAGACGTCCTCGAACAGCTTGCTCGGCGCTTTCACCTCGACATCGGCGCGGCCGAATTCGCGGTGATGGCCGCCCTCGACCGTGCCCCCGAGCTGCTCCGCCATGGCCATCTGGCCGTAGCAGATGCCCATCACCGGCACGCCGGAATCGAAGATCGCTTGGGGGGCGCGGGGCGAGCCGGCCTCATGCACCGATTCAGGGCCGCCGGAGAGAATCACCGCCTTCGGCTTCATCTCGTTGAAGGCTTGTTCGGCCTTGTTGAACGGGACGATCTCGCAATAGACGCCGTCCTCGCGCACGCGACGCGCAATGAGCTGCGTCACCTGGCTGCCGAAGTCGACGATGAGAATCTTGTCATGCGCCGAGGCCACGGAGGGCGTCGACGCGGAGCGGTCGGTCTGTGCTGCTGTCATGGCAAGCAGATACGCGACGGGGGCTTTTCCCGCAACCGCGCGGGCCGCGCGCCCACATTCTTCTTTGGGGTATGGACAGATCGATATAGGTAAGTATTATTGACCTATATGGCCCGCCACTCACCAAGGGCCGATCAGGGAGAACGCCATGCCAAACCATCATCAGCCGTCATCGCTTGCAGAGCTCGGCCGCACCTGGGTCGAGGCCTGGAACGCGCGCGACCTCGAACGCGTGCTCACGCTCTATGACGAGGACACCGTGATGACCTCGGACCGCATCCCCGCGATGGGATTCGATGAAAGCGGCACCGTGCGCGGAAAGGATGCGTTGCGCGCCTATTGGGGCAAGGCGCTCGCCCTGTTGCCGAATCTGCATTTCTCGCTGATCGAATTGTTCGTCAGCCCTGATAGCGTGGTGGTGTTCTACGAGAACGAGCGGGGAAAGCGGATCTGCGAATATCTGCGGGTGAACGCGGCCGGAAAGATCGTGCAGGGATCGGCGAATCATCCGGTGCCCTGAGTCGCGCTTCTAGCTCGAGGACGCACCAAGGCCGACGCGAATCAGCGCTTGCGCAGACCGGCCTTTCTCACCCTGGTATCGGACCATGCCAGCGGACGGCCGGCCCGCGACGGAAGCACGAGCTTCCCGACCGGCTGGCCCGTCTCGTCCACCAGGTCCGAATGGACTTCGCCGCGCGCGTAGAGATTCGCTTCGCCCCATTGGCGCAAGCTGACCACGACTGGAAACAGCTCGCGCCCCCTCTTGGTCAGCGCATATTCCCGATAGGCGCTGCCGTCGGAGGCCGGAATCAGTTCGAGCACGCCAAGCTCCACCAGCCTGTGCAGCCGCGCAGTGAGCATGCCCTTGGCGATGCCGAGGTTGTTCTGGAAATCGCCAAATCGACGCAGCCCGTCGAAGGCATCGCGCACGATCAGAAGCGACCAAATGTCCCCAACTGCGTCCAGTGCACGCGCCACCGGGCAGTCAGCCTCGGCAAAACCGGTCCGCTTCATTCGCCGCCCTCCAAATTGGTCTTAAAATAGGACTGGACAGCGCGGTGTGCAACTGGTCTTATTTTAAGACTAGATAGAACGTGCCGGAGACGACAATGACAATCCACGATGCCGCCACAGCCGGACCGACCAACGCCGACGAAAAGGCCGACGACACCGCCGGGCGCGGGCTCTCGCGCGGGATGGCGATGCTGCTGGCGCTGACCTGCGGCCTGAGCGTCGCCAATATCTACTTCGCGCAGCCGCTGCTCGATGCCATGGCGCGCGATCTCGGCATCGACCCCGCCGCGATCGGGATGGTGGTGACCTTCACCCAAATCGGCTACGCGTTCGGCCTGATCCTGGTCGTGCCGCTCGGCGACCTTTGGGATCGCCGCCGCCTGATCGTCGGCCAGACCGTGCTGTCGGCGATCGGCCTCGTCATCGTCGGCACGGCGGCGCATGCCGCCGTGCTGCTTGTGGGAATGGCGCTAGTCGGCATGCTCGCCGTCGTCGTCCAGGTCCTCGTCGCCTTTGCCGCGACGCTGGCCAGACCGGACGGGCGCGGCCGCGCGATCGGCACCGTCACGAGCGGCGTCGTCGCCGGCATCCTGCTGGCGCGGTTCGCCTCGGGCGCGCTGGCCGATTTCGGCGGCTGGCGAATGGTCTACCTGGTCTCGGCCGGCCTCATGCTGGCCATGGCGGCGCTGCTCCTGCGCGTGCTGCCGCGCGGCCGGCAGTCGGCGCTGGCCCGATCCTCTTATCTGTCGCTGTTGCGCTCAACCGCCTCGCTGTTTGTCGAGGAGCCGATACTGCGCGAGCGCGCGTTGTTTGCGTTTCTGATCTTCGCCAATCTCAACGTGTTCTGGACGTCGATCGTGCTGCCGCTCTCGGCGCCTCCCTTCGCGCTGTCGCATACCACCATCGGATTGCTCGGCGTCGCCGGGTTCGCCGGAGCGCTCGCGGCGCGCAATGCCGGGCGGCTTGCCGATCTCGGATGGGCCCAGCGGACCACCGGGCTGTCACTGCTGCTGATGCTGGGTGCCTGGGCTCCGATCGCCTGCCTGCAAAGCTCGCTCTGGCTGGTCGTCGCCGGCGTGATCGTGCTGGATCTGGGACTCCAGGCCGTGCACGTGACGAGCCAGAGCCTGATCATCGCCGTGCGGCCCGATGCGGCGAGCCGACTGGTGGGCGGTTACATGGTGTTCTACTCGGTCGGAAGCGCGATTGGCGCGATCGCGTCGACGATGGTGTACGCGATGGCCGGCTGGTCCGGCGTCTGCGTGCTCGGCGCGGGAATCAGTGCCGCCGCGCTGCTGGTCTGGGTCATCATCGCAAGCAGGATGCCGGTGACGGCAGATTGCGCGCTGATGCATGGGCAAAAATAAGGGCCGAAAACAATAAGAACTGTAAAAATGAGGACTACCGCGAAAGCATCCGATAGTAACGGCACTGCCGTCGCCGCCTCAGGATCACCATCATGAAGCTGCCCACCTCCCCGTTCACCGTCACCGACTGGAGCAAGGTCGAGCCGACCGTCCATCCCGGCGAGACCGGGCAAGCCAAGTGGCGTACGCTCGACATCGGCGATCTCCGGGTGCGGATGGTCGAATATTCGCCGGGCTATCTCGCCGACCATTGGTGCGACCGCGGCCACGTGCTGTACGTGCTGCAGGGCGAGCTCGACAGCGAGCTGCGCGACGGCCGCAAGTTCAAGCTCACGGCGGGGATGAGCTACCAGGTCTCGGATTTCGGCGATGCAGCGCACCGATCCTCGACGACGACGGGGGCGACGCTGTTTATCGTCGATTGAGGCGCCCCGGAAGGGTTAATTTGCACCGCAAAATAGCAAAATTCGGCGACATCCCGAGCGGCGGGTGGTGCCTTGAAGTGGCCCCAAAATCTCGCTATATTGTGATCATCGATACTTGGCCGAACGACTGGGCCGCTTCGCTTCGTTGCTGACGGGCGCGCACGCTTCAGATGATTTCTCCAACATCGACTGATCAGGACTATGGGCGCAATAGTGCGTACCGGTCCGCGTGTTAACTTCTTAAGCAAAGGAAATTCCCATGGCTATGGGCACCGTGAAGTGGTTCAACAATCAAAAGGGTTTTGGTTTCATTCAGCCGGATGACGGCGACAAGGACGTGTTCGTGCACATCAGCGCCGTCGAGCGCGCTGGCCTCTCGACCCTCAACGAAGGTCAGAAGGTCTCGTTCGACATCGTCGCCGATCGTCGCAGCGGCAAGTCCTCGGCTGACAATCTCCGCGTCGGCTAAAGCCCGCGCACCGTTCTGACCACGGACGTACCGGCAGAACGTCGAGTTAGAAAACCCCGCGACCGGGTTCCGGTTCGCGGGGTTCTTGTTTGGTGAGACAGGCGTCGCGTCATCCGCGATGTCGTGGGGTGGGCTATGCCTTCTTCAAGACCGAGACGAAGAACCCGTCCGTTCCCGTCCGCCGCGGTGTCATCAGCCAGCCTTCCGGCGATTGCAGCGCGGCTTGCGCAAACTCCTCCGCCTTGTCCCAGAGCACGCTCGCGGTCTGCTCGGGCGGCACCACAGCGAACTCGGGATGGCGGGCGGTGAACGCCCTCACCTGGTCGCCGTTCTCCTCTGAGAGCACCGAGCAGGTGATGTAGGCAATGCGGCCGCCGGCCTTGAGCAGCGGAACCGCGCGATCGAGCACCGCGGTCTGGTCCCGCAGGCGGATCTCCAGCGCGCCCGGACGCATGCGCCATTTGGCATCGGGATTGCGGCGCCAGGTTCCGGTTCCCGTGCAGGGCGCGTCGATCACGACGAGGTCGGCGGTCGCGCTGATCTCCGCCAGCGGATCGGCCTCGCCCTTGGGCGTGCGCACATCGGCATTGTGGACGCCGGCGCGCGACAGGCGTTCGTGAATGGGCGCAAGTTGCCGCTTGTCGCTGTCGGTCGCGATCAGCCGGCCCTTGCCCTGCATCATCGCGGCGAGCGCCAGCGTCTTGCCGCCGGCCCCCGCACAGAGATCGATCACCTGCTCGCCGGGTTTTGCCGCGGTCAACGCAGCCGCAAGCTGTGACCCCTCATCCTGCACTTCAATGGCACCCTTGATGAAATCCTCTTCGGCCTGGATGCCGGGGTTGCGCGCATCGGCCGAAAGCTCGATGCGCAGGCCGGTTGCGGACCAACGCGTCGGTTTCGCATGAAGGTGAGCAAGCGCCCCCAGCGTCTTGTCGCGATTGGATTTTAACGTGTTGACGCGCAGGTCGAGCGGCGCCCGGCTCGCCATCGCGGCCGCCTCCGCGACGCGTTCGTCGCCGAACGCTTTTGCCAAATACGGATCCAGCCATTCCGGATAGTCACCGGCGATCGCGGCCGGGGCACCTTCAAGCGACCGCGAGGCGAGCGCGGCCTGCTCGGGCTCGGTCAACGGCGCGGGGGCAAAGCGGCTGCCGTCGAACAGCGCGGCCATCGTCGCCGTATCCATGTTGCGCTCGAGGCGAAGCATGCCGATCAGCCGCGCACGCGCGGTATCCGAATCCATCAGGTAGGCGCTCGAGGCATAGCGGCGCAGCACGTCCCAGACGAGGCCGGCAATGGCGGCGCGGTCGCCGGATCCGGCGAAGCGGTGCGCGGTGCCCCACTCCTTCAGCGCCTTGGCCGCGGGCACGCGGTCCTTCTCGATGGTGTCGATCAGTTCGATGGCTGCGGACAGCCGGGCAGCGGGAGTCATTTGAATCTTTCAGATCAGGATCGGCGAGTAGCGCCTAGATCAGCAACAGCATTTTCAACGCGAAGTAGATCCACATCGCGAGCAGGACGAGCACGCCGGCGAGCCAGATCGTGGAGCGGCGGCCGAGATTGTTGGAGGAGACGAAGATTCCGGCATGGACGAAGCGCGTCACCACGAACACCCAGGACATCAGCACGATGAACAAATCGGCATGGCGCAAGGGGAGCGCCAGCGCGATCAGGGCGTAGAACAGCACCGGCAGCTCGAACTGGTTGCGGTAGCAATTGGCGATTTGTGTTGCGCCCTTCGGCCAGTTCGGCTCGCCGAGCGCAATGTCGCGGCTCTTGGTCTCGCCGGAAACGAGCGCGCGCCGGCGTCCCATCGCCATGGCGATCAGGAGCGCGAAGGTGAGGCCGACTTGCACGAAGACCGGCAGCAAAACCATTTGAATGGACATCGGAATTTCTCGGGATTTTCCCATCCGGCGGAAGGCACAGCTAGCGTCCATTAGCGGTCACCGCTGGTCCTGACAATCAACGAGTTGAACCGGCGTTCCCGATGAGGCGACCAACTGTCGACAGTTAAAGCGATTTTGGCCCCTCGGGGGCGCAAGGCGAGAGACCGCCATGAACACCCTCTTCAGCCAGATCGGCAGCCTGACCGGCGCTTTGACCGAGTCCGCCGACGGCCAGTTCGGCATCCTGATGTCGGCGCTGGCAGGCATCGCGACGGCGCTCGCGGTGGCGCTGGCAATGACGGTCTACTTCCGAATGAGCTATCGGACTTGGCGCGATGTCCTCAGGCATGGCCTCGCTGCGCTCGCCGCCCTCGCTCTGTTTGCGTTTGCCGCCTACGACATGCGCCATGCCGCGCTGGCCTATCTCGGCCTCAATCCCTCGAAACCCGCGGTCGAGTTCGAGATCCGCATGCCCAAGGAGACCTTGGCGGCGGCGTCCGACACCCAGATCGAGCTGCATACCGACCGCAACCAGACGCTGGCACTGGTCGAGGGCGTGCGGGAGCTCGGTGATGGCCGCTCCGTGCTGCGTGGCGCGGTACCGCTCAACCACCGCACTGCGGACCGCGTGCTGGTCGTGAACCTGCCCGGCAAGGGCACCTTCGAATTCCGCCTCCGCCTGCCGGCCGAGCCGCATCGCTCCGAACAGTCCGGCGCTCAGTTCGGCCCTCAGTTCGGCCCTCAGTTCGGCCCTTGGCACCTCGCCGACCGCATCGCCTCGCCGCTGGCAAGCCCGGTCGCGCCGCAGGACGCCTACACAATCCGCTATCGCGTGCTTTAAACTTTGTTCGATCGCCCCAAGATGGGCGGCGAGCATGAGCGCTGCCCATCGCTGCTCAAGCGACGCTTTTGAGATCCTGCTGGATCGCGGCAAGCAAGGACTGCAGCGCGTCGCTGTTCACCGGTTTGGCCCCGGTATTGGCGGGCAGAACATTGGCAGGCCGCGCGGCATTGACCGGGCGCTTGGGGAATGGCGGCGTGGGTGTGGGCATCGCGGATTGCGCGAACACGTCCTCGGTATGGACGAACTTGCCATGGATGACGTCGTCGCGACGGCCCATGACAAACATGGTCGCCCAATAACCGGCAGCCAGCAGGATTACGCAGAAAACAACAAGCTCTAACATCATCGCACCTGAAATATGCGCAATGATTCAATGCCTTCGCGAGCCCGTCAATGAACCGACGGTCACACCTGCGGCTTTTACGGGCGGGTGTGGCCGATCAGTCACTCTTTGTTAACCATACCCGGCCCCCGAGGGGGCGAGAGCGGCCGATCAAGCTTTGTCCGGCCCGACCCGCACCAGCTGCTTGCCGAAATTGGCCCCCTTGAGAAGCCCCATGAAGGCTTCGGGCGCGCTCTCCAGGCCCTCGGTGACGAACTCCTTGTACTTGACCTTGCCCTCGCGGACCCAGCCGGACATGTCGCGCAGGAAGTCGCCATGGCGGGAGGCGAAGTCGGAGACGATGAAGCCGCGGAAGGTCAGCCGCTTGGTCAGGGTCGCGCGCATCATGCTGGCGGCCCATTTCGGCGGCTTCGCTTCAGTGTCGTTGTAGTGGGCGATGAGGCCGCAGACGGGTACGCGCGCAAACGCATTGAGCAGCGGGAACACCGCCTCGAACACGGCGCCGCCGACATTCTCAAAATAGACGTCGATACCCTTCGGGCAGGCGTCCTTCAGCTTCGTCGCCAGATCGGGATCGCGGTGATCGATGCAGGCATCGAAGCCGAGCTCCTTCACGACGTAATCGCATTTGTCCTTGCCGCCGGCGATTCCAACCGCGCGTGCGCCCTTGATCTTCGCGATCTGTCCCACGGCCGAGCCGACCGCGCCGGAGGCGCCGGCGACGACGACGGTCTCGCCTTGCTGCGGCTTGCCGATATCGAGCAGGCCCGTGTAGGCGGTCATGCCGGGCATGCCCAGCACGCCGACGGCCGTCGAGATCGGCGCGAGCTTCGGGTCGATCTTGTTCAGCCCCTTGCCGTCGGAGATCGCGTGCGTCTGCCAGCCCGCGCGCGAGAGCACGATGTCACCCTTGGCAAAGTTTGGATTGTTGGAGGCTGCGACCTCGCAGACCGTACCGGCTTCCATCACACCACCGACGGGCACCGGCGTCGCGTAGGACGGACCGTCGCTCATGCGCCCGCGCATATAGGGATCGAGCGAGAGCCAGATCGTGCGCAGCAGGACTTCGCCTGCGGCAGGCGTAGGAACCGCGAATTCCTCGATGCGGAAATCGGACGGCTTTGGCTCCCCGACGGGACGCGCGGCGAGAACGATGCGTTTGCCTTGGGACATGATGGCTTCCTCCAAATTATACTTCGGCGTAGACGGAAGCGGAGGGAGGCAGCTGCGTCAATACAAAAACGGTGGAGCGTGGTGGCGCGACAGCGCCGCAAATGAAGTTTGGTACACACCAACTACGCCCTCGCTGTCATCGCCCGACTTGATCGGACGATCCAGTATTCCAGAGGCGGCCGTGATCGAGCCGAAAAGGCCGCGGCGTACTGGATGCCCCGGTCAAGCCGGGGCATGACAGCGCATGCGAGGCTAGCGCGCGAAAAACAACGCGCAGCCGAGCGGCACGAGAGCGGAGACTAACCCCCGCCCGGATAGTTCGGCGCTTCGCGCGTGATGGTGACGTCGTGGACGTGGCTTTCGCGCAGGCCCGCGCCGGTGATGCGGACGAACTGGGCCTTGTCGTGCAGGTCCTTCATGTCCTTTGCACCGACATAGCCCATCGCGGCGCGCAGGCCGCCCGCGAGCTGATGCATGACGTTGCCGACCGGGCCCTTGTAAGGCACCTGGCCTTCGATGCCTTCGGGCACGAGCTTGAGCGTGTCCTTGATGTCCTGCTGGAAGTAGCGGTCGGCCGAGCCGCGCGCCATCGCGCCGACCGAGCCCATGCCGCGATAGGCCTTGTAGGAGCGGCCCTGCCACAAGAACACTTCACCGGGCGTCTCGTCGGTGCCGGCGAGCAGTGAGCCGACCATCGCGATGTCGGCACCGGCAGCGAGCGCTTTGGCAAGGTCTCCGGAAAACTTGATGCCGCCGTCGGCAATGACGGGGATGTCCGACTTCTTCGCCGCCTCGACCGCATCCATGATCGCGGTGAGCTGCGGAACGCCGACGCCGGCGACGATGCGCGTGGTGCAGATCGAGCCCGGGCCGATGCCGACCTTGATGCAGTCCGCGCCCGCATCGATCAGCGCCTGCGCACCCTCCGAGGTCGCGACGTTGCCGGCAACGACCTGCACGGAATTGGACAGGCGCTTGATGCGGTTGACCGCATGGAGCACGTGACGGGAATGGCCGTGCGCGGTGTCGACCACGACGAGATCGACGCCGGCATCGATCAGCCGCTCGGTGCGCTCGAAGCCGCTATCGCCGACCGTGGTGGCGGCGGCGACGCGGAGGCGGCCCTGCGCGTCCTTGCAGGCCAGCGGATGGGCGACCGCCTTCTCCATGTCCTTCACGGTGACCAGGCCGACGCAGCGATACTGCTCGTCGACCACAAGCAGCTTCTCGATGCGATGCTGATGCAGCATCCGCCGCGCCTCGTCCTGGCTGACATTCTCGCGCACCGTGACGAGACCTTCATGCGTCATCAGCTCGGAGATTTTTTGCTGGCGGTCGGTGGCGAAGCGGACGTCGCGGTTGGTGAGAATGCCGACCAGCTTGCCCGGCGTGGACTTGCCCGCACCGGTGACGACGGGAATGCCGGAGATGCCGTGATCGCTCATCAGCTTGAGCGCATCGTCCAGCGTGGCGTCCGGGCTGATCGTGAGCGGGTTCACCACCATGCCCGACTCGTAGCGCTTGACCTGCCGCACCTGGGCAGCCTGCCCTTCGGGATCGAAATTGCGATGGATGACGCCGATGCCGCCGGCCTGCGCCATGGCGATCGCCATGCGGGCTTCGGTGACCGTGTCCATGGCGGAGGCCATGATCGGGATGTTGAGCGGAATGGCGCGGGTGACGCGGGAGCGGATGTCGACCTCGCCCGGCATGACGTCCGACAGGCCCGGCTTCAGCAGCACGTCGTCGAACGTGAGGGCTTCGCGAATGCCTTGTTGCACCGTGGCCATGTGCCAACTCCTTCCGCGGCCCTGCCGCAAATAGCTATGGATGAGCGCCGCCCTCGGCGTACCTTGCGGCAACGCCGGAGAATCGGAGCCCATCGGTGGGGTTGACGCGGGTCGATAGCACGGGCGGGCGACGAATCAAAGCAATTCGGACCGCCGGCCAGCCATGCACAGGCTTTTTTGGGCAAGTTCGGCGGCGGATAGCCTTCGCGGCGGCACGTACTGGCGAACGGCAGATCATCGTGATCTCCGGCGCAGGGCGCACCCGCTTGGGGTCACGCGGGATTTAGGTGCTATGCGTCGATCCGCAATGGTCGCGGCCCAGTGGCGGTGATAAGCCGCAATTCTCGCCCTTCGTTCCCGATGTCCATTACCAATCCGTCATGGTCGACAAGCAACGCATCATTCCGCTGATCGTAGCCACTGCTCTCTTCATGGAGAACATGGACTCGACGGTGATCGCCACGTCGCTGCCCGCGATTGCGGCCGACATCGGCACCAGCCCACTGACGCTCAAGCTCGCGATCACTTCCTATCTGCTGTCGCTTGCGGTCTTCATCCCGGCGAGCGGCTGGACCGCCGACCGGTTCGGCGCGCGCCTGGTGTTTGCGATTGCCGTCGGCGTGTTCATGGTCGGCTCGGTCGGCTGCGCGCTCTCGACATCGGTCACCGATTTCGTGTTCGCGCGCATCCTCCAAGGCATGGGCGGGGCAATGATGACGCCGGTCGGGCGCCTCGTGCTGCTGCGGTCGGTCGACAAGAGCGCGCTGGTCAACGCGATGGCGTGGGTGACGGTCCCTGCCCTGATCGGACCCGTGATCGGGCCGCCGCTCGGCGGCTTCATCACCACCTACGCGTCATGGCACTGGATCTTCCTGATCAATATCCCGATCGGGCTGCTCGGCATCTTCATGGCCTTGCGCTTCATCGATCCCATCAAAAGCGAGGAACGAGAGCCGTTCGACCTCTACGGCATGGTGCTCGCGGGCCTCGGGCTCGCCGGCATCGCCTTCGGGCTGTCGGTCGCCGGACTCAATCTGCTGCCATGGAGCACGGTTGCCGCCCTGGTCGTCGGCGGATCGATCTCGATGACGCTGTATGTCCTTCACGCGCGGCGAACGGGGTCGCCGGTGCTGGACTTTACGCTGCTGAGGCTGCCGACACTGCGCGCGGCCGTTCTCGGCGGCTTCATGTTCCGGCTCGGCATCGGCGCGCTGCCGTTCCTGCTGCCACTGCTGATGCAGATCGGATTCGGCCTCTCGCCGTTCAAGTCCGGCCTCGTCACGTTTGGCTCCTCGCTCGGCGCCATGGGCATGAAGGCGCTGGCCGCGCGCATCATCCGCGCCTTCGGCTTCCGCAACCTGATGACGGTGAACGCGATCATCAGTGCGGTTTTCCTGGCCGCCTGTGCCCTCTTCACCGTGACGACGCCGCTGCTGATCATCATGATCATCCTGGTGGTCGGCGGCTTCTTCCGTTCGCTCGAGTTCACCGCGATCAACACGGTGGCCTATGCCGAGGTCGAGCAGGCGCAGATGAGCCGCGCCACCACGCTCGTCAGCGTCAACCAGCAGCTCGCGGTCTCGGCCGGCGTCGCGGTCGGCGCCGCCTCCGTGGAGACGACGATGTGGTTCAGCCACGTCAGCGAGCTCGACGCCACCGTGTTTGCGCCGGCCTTTCTCGTGATCGCCCTGACTTCGGCGGCGTCGAGCTGGTTCTTCTGGCAGATGCCCGCCGATGCCGGCCACGAAGTTTCCGGCCGCAAAGCGGTGGAGATCGCGAGCCGCAAAGGTGCCGGCAAGGGCGCGGCCAAGGCGGCCGTCAAGACGGCGACCGAGGATACGCAGGATGTGCGGGATCAGCGGCTGGGCTAGTGCTCCACCTCGTCGTTGCGAGCCCCCCGAAATCCCGTCGCGAGAACGTAGCGCTCCGAGGAATCCGCACGGCTTGCGGCCGGCTTGACGTGACGCACCGCGGCGAAATCGCGCTTGAGCTGGGCGAGCAGTTCGGCGTCGGCGCCACTCTGGAACGCCTTCGCCAGGAAGGTCCCGCCCGGCCTCAGCACATCGCACGCGAACGCGGCAGCGGTCTCGATCAGGCCGACGATGCGAAGCTGGTCGGTCTTGCGATGACCGGTGGTGTTGGCAGCCATGTCGGACATGACAATGTCGGCGCCGCCGTCGAGCATGGCCTTGAGCTTGTCCGGCGCGTCATTGTCCATGAAGTCGAGCTGCGCGAACTCGACGCCGGCAATCTCGGGGATTTCGAGCAGGTCGATCGCGATGACCTTGCCCTTGCCGTCGACCGAGCCGACGCGCTTGGCGGCAATCTGGCTCCAGCCGCCCGGCGCGGCGCCGAGATCGACCACAGCCATGCCGTGCTTCAGCAGCCGGTATTTGTCATCGATCTCGAGCAGCTTGAACGCGGCGCGCGAGCGATAGCCCAGCGCCTTCGCCTTCACCACATAGGGATCGTTGAGCTGCCGCTCCAGCCAGAGCTTCGACGACAATTTGCGCTTGCCGTGGGTCTTGACCTGGACGTGCAAACGGCCGGTGGTGTCCTTGACCATCTCACCAGCTCCTGAGCGCGCCGTCTTCGCGCATCATCTCGACCAGCATGCCTTCGCGCAAGCCCCGGTCGGCGACGCGCAGGCGTGGCAGCGGAAAGGCGCGGCGGATCGCGTCGAGGATGGCGCAGCCGGCCAGGACGAGATCGGCGCGCTCAACGCTAATGCAGCTGTTCGCGGCGCGCTCCTCGTAGCTCATGCCAAGCAGCTTGTTAATGGTCGCGGTGACGTCGGTATCGTTCATCCAGACGCTGTCGATGCGGCGGCGGTCGTAGCGCGCGAGGTTGAGATGGATGCCGGCGAGCGTCGTCACAGTGCCTGACGTGCCGAGCAGATGCATATCAGTGAGATCGCCGCCATGCTGTTCGGCGAACGGCGCGATGTGATGGGCGACCTCGCGCTCCATCGCGGCGTAGATCTCGGGCGTCACGTCGCGGCCCCCGAACTGCTCGGCAAGCGTGACCACACCGAACGGGATCGACATCCAGGCTTTGATGCGCGGCTCCGGATTTGCGGCGTCGCGCTCGATCCGTACCAGCTCGGTCGAGCCGCCGCCGATGTCGAACAGGATTGCGCCGCGCCCCCTGGGATCGACCAGCGGCGAGCAGCCGAGCACGGCAAGCGCCGCCTCGGTCTCGCGGTCGATTACCTCGAGCTCGATCCCGGTCTCGGCAGCGACGCGGCTGCGAAAGCCTTCGGCATTCGAGGCGGCGCGGCACGCTTCGGTGGCGATCAGCCGCAGCCGCCGCGCTTTGCGCAGGTTGATCTTGTCGCGGCAGATGCCAAGCGCCACGATGGCGCGTTCGATCGCGGCCTCGCTGATGCACCCGGTTGCCGAGACGCCCTCGCCGAGCCGGATGATGCGCGAGAAGGAATCGACCACGCGAAAGCCGTCGTGGGTCGGACAGGCGATCAGGAGCCTGCAATTGTTGGTGCCGAGGTCGAGCGCCGCGTAGACGCCGGTTCCCGGCGCTTGCGCGCCGACGGCCGGTTCAGTGGCGAACGCCGCCGCCATCGACCCCAGCTCACCGTGCGGCGCAAGGCCGTCGCGGAGCCGCGTGTGGTCATTCATACAAACTGTCTTTCCGCGGCCGGTTAGGCCGATCTGGAATTGCTTTTTCGCCTGAAACATTAGCAGCGCACCAATCCTGCGCAACAACGCATCACATGGGACCATGCCCATTCGTGCGTTGTCGTGAGCGGGCCGGTGGGTTATTTTTGAGGGGTCCGGACCCCAGGCGCCCCCCAAACCGCGCATTTGCCGGCTTTTCAGGTCAACTCCATGCAAGAACACACCAAATCCTCCACGCTCGAAAACGCTATTGCACTGCAAAAATATGGCGTCGGGCAGCCGGTCCGCCGCAAGGAGGACGATACCCTGGTGCGCGGCAAGGGCCGCTACACCGACGATTTCAACCTGCCCGGCCAGGCCCATGCCGTGATCGTTCGCTCGACCCATGCCCATGGCGTCATTCGCGGCATCAACATCGATGCAGCCAGAGCAATGCCGGGCGTGCTCGGGGTGTGGACCGGCAAAGACCTCGATGCGGCCGGCTACGGCCCCTTCACCTGCGGCCTGCCGCTGAAGAGCCGTGACGGCTCGCCCCTGCTCCAGACCAACCGCCAGCCGCTCGGAACCGACAAGGTCCGCTTCGTCGGCGATCCCGTCGCCTTCGTGGTGGCGGAGACGCTGGCCCAGGCGCGCGACGCGGCCGAGGCGGTCGAACTCGACATCGAGCCGCTGCCGGCGGTGACCGATCCCGAGGAAGCCGCAAAACCCGGCGCGCCGCAGCTCTACGACCACATCCCGAACAATGTCGCGCTCGACTACCACTATGGCGACACCGACAAGGTCAACGCGGCCTTCGCCAGTGCTGCTCACGTGACCAAGGTCGACATCGAGAACACCCGCGTCGCCGTGGTCTCGATGGAGCCACGCGTTGGCCTTGCCTCCTATGACAAGAAGACCGAGCGCTACACTCTTCAGGTGCCCACGCAGGGGGTGGCAGGCAACCGTGCCAATCTCGCCAAGAACCTGAAAGTGCCGAACGAAAATGTGCGCATTCTCACCGCCAATGTCGGCGGCTCCTTCGGCATGAAGAACATCAATTACCCCGAATACATGTGCATCCTGTACGCGGCAAAGACGCTGGGACGGCCGGTGAAATGGCTGGACGAACGCTCGACCAGCTTCTTGTCCGACAGCCACGGCCGTGCGCAGAAAATTCACGCCGAACTCGCGCTGGACGCCGAGGGGCATTTCCTCGCCGCCAAGCTCTCGGGCTACGGCAATCTCGGTGCCTACATCACCGGCGTTGCGCCCAGCCCGCTCTCGCTCAACACCAGCAAGAACTTTTCCAGCGTCTATCGCACGCCGCTGATGGCCGTCGACATCAAGACGGTGCTGACCAACACCACGTTGATGGGCGCCTATCGCGGCGCCGGCCGGCCCGAGGCCAACTACTACATGGAGCGGCTAATCGACCGCGCCGCGGACGAGATGGGCATCAACCGGCTGACCCTGCGGAAGCGCAACTTCATCAAGCAGAACCAGATGCCGTTCGCCGCGTCCTCCGGCGTCACCTATGACAGCGGCGACTTCCAGGCCGTCTTCAACAAGGCCCTCGAAATCTCCGACCACGAGAATTTTGCCAAGCGCAAGAAGGAGAGCAAGAAGTCCGGCAAGCTGCGCGGCATCGCCGTCGGCTCCTATCTGGAGGTGACCGCACCTCCCGGCGTCGAGCTCGGCAAGATCGTGTTCGATCCCGATGGCTCGGTGCAGCTCATCACCGGTACGCTCGATTACGGTCAGGGCCACGCATCCGCATTCGCGCAGGTCCTCTGCCAGCAGCTCGGCGTCCCCTTCGACAGCGTCAAGCTGGTGCAGGGCGACAGCGACATCGTCCACACCGGCAACGGCACCGGTGGCTCGCGCTCGATCACCGCGACCGGCATGGCGATCGTGGGCGCCGCCAAGCTCGTGATCGAAAAGGGCAAGCGCGCCGCAGCGCATATGCTGGAGGCCTCCGAAGCCGATATCGAATTCGAAGGCGGCAGCTTTACGATCGCCGGCACCGACCGCAGCATCGACATCATGGAGCTCGCCAAACGCCTGCACGACAGCAAGATGCCGGAGGGCGTACCCGACAGCCTGGACGTCGATCACACCAGCGAACCGGTGCCATCAGCCTTCCCGAACGGCTGCCATGTTGCCGAGGTCGAGATCGACCCTGAGACCGGCGTCGTGCAGATCGTGCGCTACAGCGCGGTCAACGATTTCGGCACGGTGATCAATCCGCTGCTGGTCGCGGGCCAGCTCCATGGCGGCGTGGTCCAGGGCATCGGCCAGGCGCTGATGGAGCACGTCCGCTACGACGAGAGCGGCCAGCCGATCACGGGCTCGCTAATGGACTATGCACTGCCGCGCGCAGAGGACGTTCCGAACATGACGGTCGGCGACCACCCGGTGCCGGCCACGACCAATCCGCTCGGCAGCAAAGGCTGCGGCGAAGCCGGCTGCGCCGGCAGCCTGTCGACGGTCGTGAACGCGGTGATCGACGCGCTCTCCGAATACGGCATCAAGCACATCGACATGCCGCTGACGCCGGAACGCGTGTGGCGCGCGATCCAGGATGCGAAGGGGAAAGCGGCGTAAAGGGCGTTCCGTCGTCGCCACAAACTCCGCTGTCATCGTCCGCGAAAGCGGACGATCCAGTATTCCAGAGACGGTCGTGGGATACGGAGGAGCCTCGGCGTACTGGATTCCCCGCCTTCGCGGGGAATGACAGCGAGTGTGAGGACGCGCTCTGCTCCTTCCCTACGCCGCCGCCTGCTCGCGCGGCTGGTAGATCGCGATGTGCTGGCAGTGCGCCAGCGGCGTCGTGCCGTTGGCAACCACCAGCGCGTCGAGCTCGACGAAGCGGTGGCCCTTCTTCTCGTAGTTCGCGGTGACTTTGGCCCGCGCGGTGATCTCGTCACCGGCGCGCGCGGCTGACAGCAATTGCATGCGGCTGCCGACATGGATCCAGGGGCCGAGGATCGTGTTGTCCACCAGCACGCGGTTCATGACGCGCTGGATCAGGCCGGGATGGCCGAGCCCCTCCTGGGCGAAGATCGGATCGGCCTCACGGATGTCGGCGAGATAGTCAGCTGCGTCCTGCCCGGCCCAGCGGCGCGGCGTCGTGCCGAGCCATTTGCCGGTCTCGAATGTTGCCGGGTTGACCGGTTTGCGCTCGGCAACCGCGGGGACCTCGACATAGTCGCTCAACGACACCGCAGCCGCAGTCGCAGTTGCCGGCAGCGCCGCCGTGCCGGTGGCACAGAGCTCGGTGCGGCTGAACACCTCGATCGTGAGCAGGCCGTTGTGCTCGGTCGCATCGACGTCGGCGGTCTCGCCGTCATAGACCGGCTTGATGAAACGCGCCTCGATCAGCCCGCGCGACAGGAAATCGCGGCCCCAGCGCGACACCGGCACATGCATCATGTAGGCGAAGACGTCGACGCCGGGGACCAGCCCGCCGGAGAACCCGAAGCGGCGCGCCACTGCATCGTCATGCATCTTGTTTTCGGATTGCTTGGCCGTGTTGTAGGCCTCGACGCGATAGGTTTCGAGCCGGTTCGGCATGGCTTGGCTTTCCCCAATTTCTTGTTGTTTCGGCCCGATCGTAGGCCCTGAGGAACCGGGGTCAATCCCCTCGCCTTTGCGGCCCGAATGGGGTACCACGCGGCTGCTGCGGAACCGCTTCGCAAGCCCCATCTACGGACCATGACGAACCCTCAAAACACCACTCGTATCTATGTCGACGCCGATGCCTGTCCGGTGAAGGACGAGATCTATCGCGTTGCCGGCAGGCACGGCCTGCCCGTGAGCGTGGTCGCGGGCAATTTCATCCGCGTGCCCCAGGATCCACTCATCGAGCGGATCGCCGCTGGTGCCAGCATGGACGCAGCCGATGACTGGATCGCGGAACGCGCCGGGCCCGGCGATATCGTCATTACCTCGGATATTCCGCTCGCAAGCCGCTGCGTGAAGGCCGGCGCCGATGTGATCGCGTCCAACGGCAAGGCGTTCACCGAGGAATCGATCGGGATGACGCTCGCGGTCCGCAACCTGATGACCGATTTGCGCTCGGCCGGCGAAGTCACCGGCGGTCCGAAATCGTATTCACCGCGCGACCGCTCGACGTTTCTGTCGACGCTCGACCAGACCATCCGCCGCATTCAGCGCCGCCGCGCCGACCAGGCCGCAACAAGACAGGACTGAGACACCGCATGGCGCCACCGCTGATTCAACTGCGCGATATCAAGCTGACCTTTGGCGGCACGCCGCTCCTGGCGGGCGTCGAACTGTCGGTTTCGACCGGCGAGCGCGTCTGCCTGATCGGCCGCAACGGTTCCGGCAAATCGACGCTGCTCAAGATCGCCGCCGGCCTGGTCGAACCGGATGGCGGCAGCCGTTTCGTGCAGCCCGGCGCCACCATTCGCTACCTGCCGCAGGAGCCGGATTTTTCCGGTTTCTCCACCACGCTCGCTTATGTCGAGGCCGGCCTCAATGCTGGCGACGACCACTATCAGGCGCGCTATCTGGTCGAGCAGCTCGGTCTCAGCGGCGAAGAAGATCCGGCGCATGTCTCCGGCGGCGAAGCGCGCCGCGCCGCGCTGGCACGCGTGCTGGCGCCCTCGCCCGACATCCTGCTGCTGGATGAGCCGACCAACCATCTGGATCTTCCGACCATCGAATGGCTGGAGAGTGAACTGGAGAGCCGCCGCTGCGCGCTGGTGATCATCAGCCACGATCGGCGCTTCCTCGGCAATCTCTCGCGCAGCACCGCCTGGCTCGACCGCGGCCAGATCCGGCAGATCGACCGCGGCTTCAGTGCCTTCGAGGCTTGGCGCGACGAGGTGCTCGCGGAGGAAGAGCGCGACCAGCACAAGCTCGACCGCAAGATCGTCAACGAGGAGCACTGGCTGCGTTACGGCGTCTCGGGCCGCCGCAAGCGCAACGTCAAGCGACTCGGCAATCTCCACGCGCTGCGCGACCAGCGCCGCACCCATCGCGGCGCGACGGGCAACGCCAACCTCGCGGCTGCCGAGGCCGACAAGTCCGGCAAGCTCGTCATCGAGGCCAAGAATATCAGCCGGTCCTATGGCGAGCGAAAGATCGTCGACGGATTCTCGATCCGCGTCCAGCGCGGCGATCGCATCGGCATCGTCGGCCCGAACGGCGCCGGCAAGACCACGCTGATCGAGATGCTGACCGGCGGCAGCGCACCGGACAGCGGCAGCATACGGCTCGGCGCCAACATCGAGATGGCGACGCTCGACCAGCATCGTGAAAGTCTCGATCCGAAGACGACGCTGGCCGAGGCGCTGACCGGCGGCCGCGGCGACCATGTCATGGTTGGCGGCAAGCCGAAGCATGTCGTCAGTTACATGAAGGACTTCCTGTTCGCCCAGGAACAGATGCGCACGCCGCTGGAGGTGCTGTCGGGCGGTGAGCGCGGCCGGCTGATGCTGGCGCGCGCGCTGGCAAAACCCTCCAACCTCCTGGTGCTGGACGAGCCGACCAACGACCTCGACCTGGAGACCCTCGACGTCCTCGAGGAGATGCTCAGCGACTACGAGGGCACCGTGATTCTGATCAGCCACGATCGCGATTTTCTCGACCGCGTGGTGACGTCAGTGATCGTGCCCGAGGGCAACGGACGCTGGCTCGAATATGCCGGCGGCTATACCGACATGCTGGCCCAGCGCGGCGCCGACGTGAAGCGCGCGACCGCGAAGGCCGTCGAAGAGACGAGAGAGCAGCGATCAGCCGTGCCGTCCGGCGTCGCGAGACGACGCTTGACCTTCAACGAGCAACACGCGCTGGAGACGCTGCCCAAGACCATCGCCAAGCTGCAGGCCGAGATCGCCAAGCAGCAGCGCTTCCTTGACGACCCCGATCTCTTTCGCAAGGATCGCAAGCGCTTCGACCAGGCCTCCGACGCTCTGACGAAGGCGCAAAAGGAACTGGCCGAGGCCGAGGACAAATGGCTGGAGCTCGAAGTGCGGCGCGAAGAGATTGAACAGGCCTAGCGTGCATTCCGCAAAAGTGGGCACCGCTTTTGCAAACGGGATGCGCGCCAACTCAGAGACTTCCATGACAACGACCCTTGCCGCCAAGATCGCCCGCGAATACGGCACGCCCTGCGCCGTTATCGACATGGACAAGGTAGAGCGCAACATCGCGCGGATTCAGAAGGCTTGCGACGACGCCGGGATCGCCAACCGTCCCCACGTCAAGACGCACAAGAACCCCACCATCGCGAAGATGCAGATCGCGGCCGGTGCCAAGGGCATCACGTGCCAGAAGCTCGGTGAAGCCGAGATCATGGCCAATGCCGGCATCGACGATATCCTGATCAGCTACAACCTGCTCGGCGAAGAGAAGATGGCGCGGTTAGGGGCGCTGCAGGCGAAGGCCAACATGACGGTCGCCGCTGACAATTCGACCGTCGTCGCCGGCCTGCCCAAGGCCGCCGCAGCCTCAGGTCGACCGCTATCGGTCGTGGTCGAATGCGATACCGGCCGCCAGCGCGCCGGCGTCGAGACGCCCGCCGAGGCGATTGCACTGGCGCAGAAGATTGCCGCATCCAAGGGCCTGCAATTCGCCGGCTTCATGCTGTATCCGACCGAGACTGGTTGGGCGGACGCCCAAAAATTCTATGACGAAGCTCTGGCCGGCGTGCGCGCACACGGGCTGGATGCAAAAATCGTCTCGACCGGCGGCACGCCGAACCTGAAGAACCTCGGCAAGCTCAAGGGCGGCACCGAGCATCGCTTCGGCACCTACATCTATAACGACCGCATGCAGGTCGCGGCCGGCGTCGCCACCTGGGACGACTGCGCGCTGCACATCTATTCGACCGTGGTCAGCCGCGCCGCGCCTGAGCGCGGGATTCTGGACGCCGGCTCAAAGACTCTGACGACGGACACCGGCGGCCTCGACGGCCACGGCCTCATCCTGGAGCACCCCGAAGCGAAGATCGCACGCTTCGCCGAGGAGCACGGCTTCCTCGACCTCTCCCGCAGCAACACCCGGCCTAACGTCGGCGACGTCGTGCGGGTCGTGCCAAATCATGTCTGCGTCGTCGTCAACATGATGGACGAAGTGGTGATGGTGCGCGGCGAGGAGATCATCGGCACGCTGCCGGTGGCGGCACGGGGGAAGCTGAGATAGCTAGCCCCCGATCAGTGCCTGGAGTTCCCGGACCAATCCGTCGCGAAAGAGTTTGATCGGCCTCTCCAGCCGACCGGCGGGGGCGCGATGCACCACCCAAGCGCGCACGGCGGGTTTGAAGTCGCGCGCGGCGACCGGCTTGAGCCTGTCGCGAAATGCGCTACGTTTCAGGGCGATCGGGGTGACCAGCCCGACGCCGAGGCCGCGCGACACCAGCGACAGGCGGAGCTCACTGTCCAGCGCCTCGACGGCGATGTTGAACGGCAGATGCGAGGCATCGAATTTTCGCTTCAGCGTATCGCGAAATCCACAGCCGTCCTGGTTGATCACCCACGACAGTTGGGACAGCCGTTCCAGGTCGACGGTGCGCGGGATCTTCATCTCGCGTGCGACGACGAAGACGACGGGCTGCGCGCCGAGATCGTCGGCCGCCAGATCGGCGGGCGGCACTGCACCGTCGGGGAGACAAATCGCGGCTGCATCGAGCTCGTTGCGGCAGACACGCTCGAGCTGGTTCGGCGACCAACCGGAGACCACCCGCACCGCCAGCGCGGGAAATTCGGCGCGCACCGCATCGAGTGGTGCGGTCAAGCCCGCTTCCGAGAGAAACGGCGTCAGGCCGAGCCTGAACTCGCCGCGGACCATTCCGTCGCTGGCAACGCCCGACTTGAGGTCGTCCAGCATCCTGAGCAGGCGCCTGCCCTGCTCGTAGGCCTCATGCCCCGCTGCCGTCGGCTTCAGGGGCTTCGAGAGCCGATCCAGAAGCTGCGCCCCCAACATCTCCTCGAGATTCTGGATGCGTCGGGTCACGCCAGGCTGGGTGAGATTGAGACGCGCCGAAGCTGCGACAATCGATCCGGTCTCGACCACGGCGACGAAGGCAACAAGGTCATGGGTATTCATAACAAACTCGCATATTCTTTATAGGCTTATTTGAATTGTAGCATATTGATGTCCCCGCTTAAAGGGTCCCGCGCCACAGCTGCGAGGTCCCATGAGTATCTCCGAAACCGCCAGGCCCGCGTCCCGAAACCAGTTCGCCGAGCGGCCGCTGATCTGGCTCGGCGCGATCACCGCCGGTGTCGTCGTCACCAATCTGTTCGCGCCGCAGATCCTGCTCGGCCTGATCGGCCGGTCAATGTCCATGCCTGCGTGGCAGGCGGGCCTGATCAGCACGCTGACCTTGCTCGGCTATGCACTCGGCCTGCTGCTGCTCGTGCCTCTGGTCGATCTCGTCGAGAACCGGCTTGTCATCCTCCGCACGCTCGGCTGCGCCATCCTCGCCGCTCTCGCGACGGCGCTCGCGCCGACGCCTGCGCTCCTGCTGCTCGCCACCTTCATCCTTGGCGCCTGCTGCGCGGCGATCCAGATGATGGTTCCGCTGGTCGCATCCATGGTGGCGCCGGATCGCCGCGGTCAGGCCATCGGCGAGGTGATGGGCGGATTGATGATCGGCATCCTCTTGTCACGACCTGCAGCGAGCCTGATCGCCGATCTCTGGAGCTGGCGCGCCTACTATGTCGTTTCGGCCGCTCTGATGGCCCTGCTTGCCGGCGCACTCGCCCGTTACCTTCCAACCCTTCGACCGTCGGCACGCGCGAGTTACGCCGATTTATTGCTGTCCTTTCCAAGACTGCTGCGCGAAGAGCCGGTGCTGCGCGTGCGGGCCTGGACCGCCTCGCTTGTCATGGCCTCCTTCACGGCGTTCTGGTCGGCGGTCGCGCTACGGCTGCCGGATGCGCCGTTCGAGCTCGATGCCAAGGGAATTGCGGCTTTCGCGCTGATCGGTGTGGCGGGTGCCGCGGCGACACCGATCGCGGGACGCTGGGGCGACAAGGGCCGGGCTCGGCCGATGTTCTTTGCCGCCCATCTGCTCATCATCGGCTCGCTTGCGCTCTGTGCCTGGGCGAGCGTGCTTGAATCCCAGATCACCGGTCTGCTGGTACTGAGCCTCGGCACGATCCTGCTCGACGTCGGCATCACCACCGACCAGACGCTGGGCCGCCGCGCCATCAACCTGTTGCGCCCCGAGGCCCGCGGTCGCATGAACGGCCTGTTCGTCGCGCTGTTCTTCATTGGCGGTGGCATCGGCGCGGCGGCGGCATCGCTGGCCTGGAGCTACGGGGGCTGGACGATGGTCTGCGCAGTGGCGGCAAGCTTCGGCGTGCTCGGCCTCCTCACGGATCTCGCAACCCGGACCGGGACGTCATGATGCGGATGGTCAGGACGACAGTTCGGCGAGCCGTCGCAACACACCCCTGCCCGCCGCCGCTCCCGTCGCGAACGAGGCCTGGAGCAAATAGCCGCCGGTCGGCGCCTCCCAGTCCAGCATCTCACCGGCTGCGAACACGCCCGGCAGCTTGCGGATCATGAAGTCCGAGTCGAGTTCATCGAAGGAAATCCCGCCGGCGCTGGAGATCGCGCGCGCGATCGGCGCGACGCCCATGAGCTTGACCGGCACGGCGTTGATGAGCTCCGCCAATTGTTCAGCCGACATTGCCGACAACGACCGGCCGGCACCGATGGCGACTTCCTGCAACAGCCCGCCCGCGACCGGCGACAGCTGCGCAGCCTTGCGCAGGAAGTTGGAGAAGGATTGCTTGCCGCGCGAGGCGGACAGGCGCTTGACGAGTTCGCCATGATCGACATCCGGCCGCAACGCGACGTGAAGGACCGCTGCGCCGTTCGCTGCGATCGCCTCGCGCAGCTCGGCGGACAACGCATAGATCGCCCCGCCCTCGATCCCGCCGCTTGTGATCGTGGCCTCGCCGCGGGCGCGGTGTGGGCCGAAGGACAGCGTGATACCCTTGAGGGGTTGGCCTTCGAAGCGCGTGCGGAAAATTTCGGACCAATCGACGGTGAAGCCACAGTTCGCCGGCCGCAGCGGCGAGATCGCAACGTCTTTGTCGGCCAGGATCGTCGTCCAGCCGCCATCGGAGCCCAGTCGCGGCCAGCTGGCGCCGCCGAGTGCCAGCACCGTGGCGTCCGCGGCGATGGCGTCTTCGCCGCCGGGTGGGTCAAAGACCAGTTGTCCGTCCCCGTCCCAGCCCATCCAGCGCTGGCGAAACGCAAAGTGCACGCCGGCGGCATCGAGGCGTCGCAGCCAGGCCCGCAGCAAGGGCGAGGCCTTGAAGGCCTTCGGAAACACACGCCCGCTGGAGCCGACAAAAGTCGGCTCGCCCAGCGCCTCGCTCCAGGCGCGCAGCGCGTCAGGCGGAAACGCTTCGATCGCAGCCTGCAACCTCTGCGCCGCCTCGCGGTAGCGCGTGATGAACTGAGGCAGCGGTTCGCTGTGGGTGAGATTGAGCCCGCCGCGGCCGGCCATCAGGAATTTGCGGCCAGCGGACGGCATCGAATCGTAGACGGTGACGCGAGCACCACCCTGCACGAGCACTTCGGCCGCCATCAGACCGGCAGGGCCGGCGCCGATGACGGCGACCGCTGTCAGAGTTTTACCCCGGCGCGCGCAGCGGCTTGCGCCACGTATTTCTGCGTCTGCTCGAAAGCTCCCTGCAGCGCCTTCGCTTTTGACATGTCGCTGATCTCGGCGAAATGCGCCGCGACCGCATCCGGGGTCCACTCGGACTCCGGCAGGTTGATGCCTTCGCTCTCGACGATCTTGATCACCGCGAACGAGCCGGCGCCGGCGCCCATGATGGTGCGGGTCGGCGCGTCCTCGCTCAGCATGTACTCGACCGCGGGCGTGATCGCGTTCGGCTTCATCAACTGCAGCGCCTGCGGCGGCAGCAGCTCTTCCGTCATGCGGGTCGCTGCCGTCGGCGAGATGATGTTGACGCGGATGTCGCTCTTGCGGCCTTCTTCCGCCAGCACGTTCATCAGGCCGACCATGCCGGACTTGGCCGCTCCGTAATTGGCCTGGCCGAAATTGCCGTAGAGGCCGGAGGACGACGTCGTCAGGACGATGCGGCCATAGTTGCGATCGCGCATGCCGGCCCAGGCCGCCTTGCAGCAATAGAAGGTGCCGACGAGGTGCACGTCGAGCACCTTCTGGAAATCGGCCGCTTCCATCTTGCCGAACGACTTGTCGCGCAAAATGCCGGCATTGGCACACAAGAGGTCCACGCTGCCCCACTCCTTGGTGGCGCGCTCGACCATCGCGGTGACCTGCTCGAAATTCGAGACGTCGGCGCCGTCGGCCATGGCGGTGCCGCCCGCTTTGCGGATCTCCTCGACAACGGTCTCCGCCGGCGACAGCGAGCCGCCGCTGCCGTCGCGCGCGCCGCCGAAATCGTTGACCACGACTTTCGCGCCGCGGCTTGCCAATCCCAGCGCATGCGCGCGCCCCAAACCATTGCCCGCGCCGGTGACGATGGCGACGCGTCCGTCGAACCTGATTGCCATTGTGCTTCCTTGTGCTGTCTTCCCTTCTCCCCTTGTGGGAGAAGGTGGCGCGAAGCGCCGGATGAGGGATCTGTCTCGGCAGATGAGCGTGTGGAGAGATACCCCTCACCCGGCTTCATCTCGCTCCGCTCGATTTCGCCACCCTCTCTCGCGAGGGAGAGGGTTCGAGCGCACCGATTTGGACAACTTTTGAGCAGCGATGGGCTGCCGGGTCAAGCCCGGCAGCGACGGCCCACTCAGGCGAAATAGATCAACCCGAGCCAGTCCGCGACCAGCGCGGGCTTGTCCTCGCCTTCGATTTCCACGGTGACGTTGGTGCGCGACTGCAATTCATTCGGCTTGCGCAGCTTGGCTTCCGCCAGCACGAAACGGCCCCGAACGCGCTTGCCCGAGCGCACCGGCGAGATGAAACGCAGCTTGTCAAAACCGTAATTGACCCCCATCGTGGTGCCCGCGATGACGGGCATCACCTCGTAGGACATAATCGACAGCAGCGACATCGTCAGGAAGCCGTGCGCGATGGTGGTGCCGAACGCCGTCTCGTTCTTCGCACGCTCCGGGTCGACGTGAATGAACTGGTGATCCTCGATCACGTCGGCATAGGTGTCGATGCGGGGCTGATCGACCAGGTGCCACGACGACACGCCGATCTCCTTGCCAACCATGGCCTGATAGGCGTCCAAGGAAATCGGCGGCTTCTTCCAGACTTCGTTCACTTAGGTCTCACTCCGTGTTTTCGGCAGCTCCGGAAAGTCCTCTTCGCGGAATTCCCGGCCGCGCAGGGCATCATTGCGGTCGTCGTCACGCTCCAGCCGTCTCAGCTGAACGCGGCGGATCTTTCCCGAGATCGTCTTCGGCAGCTCCGTGACGATCTCGAGGCGCCGGATGCGCTTGAACGGTGCAAGGCGCGTGTGCAGATGCCTGAAGATGGAGAGCGCCGTCTCCGGCGAACGCTCCGCACCGGATGTCAGCAGCACATAGGCCTTGGGGATCGCGAGCCGGATCGGGTCCGGGCTCGGCACCACAGCAGCTTCCGCGACGAGCTCGTGCTCGAGCAACACGCTCTCGAGTTCGAACGGGCTGATGCGATAGTCGGAGGATTTGAATACGTCGTCGGAGCGGCCGACGAAAGTGAGATAGCCATCGTCATCCTCGAACACGACGTCACCGCTGCGATAAAGCTCGCCTTCGGCGCCGGACAGCCCACCGTCGTCGCCCTGATAGCCCTGCATCAGGCCGGCGGGGCGGTTTTCGCCGAGCACTAGAGCCACCTCGCCCTCTTTGGCCGGATGACCATCGGCGTCGCTGACCTGCACGCGATAGCCCGGCAGCGGCCGGCCCATCGAGCCGACCTTGATCTTTTGCCCCGGCGAGTTGCCGGCCAGCGCCGTGGTTTCGGTCTGGCCGTACCCGTCGCGGATGGTGAGGCCCCAGGCGGCCTGCACCTGCTCGATCACTTCAGGATTGAGGGGCTCGCCGGCGCCGCAGACCTCGCGCAAGGCCACCTTGAACGACGCAAGATTCTCCTGGATGAACAGCCGCCACACCGTCGGCGGCGCGCACAGCGTGGTGACGCCGCAGCGGCCAATGGTGGCAAGCAGCCCCTTGGCGTCGAAGCGCGGCTGGTTGACCACAAAGACGGTCGCGCCCGCATTCCACGGCGCAAAGAAACAGCTCCAGGCGTGCTTGGCCCAACCGGGCGAGGAGATGTTGAGATGGACGTCGCCGGGCTTCAACCCGATCCAATACATGGTCGAGAGATGGCCGACGGGATAACTGCGCTGGCTGTGCCGCACCAGCTTCGGCTTTGCCGTGGTGCCCGAGGTGAAATAGAGCAGCATCGGGTCGTCAGCGTTGGTCGGGCCGTCGGCTGCAAAGCTCTCCGACGCCCTTGCGGCGTCATCATAGGAAAGCCAGCCATCGGAGGCCTCGCCCACGACGATGCGGACGATATTATCGGCGCCAAGACTTGCGAACTTCGCAACCTGGTCCTGCGCGGCCACCACCGCCTTTGCCTTGCCGCGATCGAGCCGGTCGCGCAGCTCGTCGGCGGTGAGCAGCGTCGTCGCGGGAATCACGACGACGCCGAGCTTGATCGCGGCCAGCATCGTCTCCCACAGCGGAACGACATTGCCGAGCAGCAGCAGGAGATGATCGCCGCGCTTCAAGCCTTGCGCGCGGAGGAAGTTGGCGACCTGGTTGGAGCGGCGCGACAACGCCCCGAACGAGAGCTTGGTCTGCCGATCCTGCGCGGCATCGACGATCCAGAGCGCAGGACGATCCTTGCTGTCCGCATTCGCCGCTAGCTCGGCATCGAACCAGTCGAGCGCCCAGTTGAAGGGAATCGGATCCGGCCAGCGGAAGCCCTTGACCGCTGTCTCATAGTCCGTGCGGTTGTGAAGCAGAAACGCGCGCGCTTCCTGAAATGTCGTCATTAGGCTTTCCCGGCCAGCTCCCTAACGTGCTCGATAATTCCGGAAAAATCCACCCCGCCCTGGCCGGCTGCGTCAAAGGCCTGATAGATTTCCTGCGCATGCTTGCCGAGCGGCGTCGCCGCGCCGGCGGCCTTGGCGGCGTCCTGCGCCAGTGTCAGATCCTTCACCATCAGTGCCGAGGCAAAGCCCGGCTTGTAGTCGTTGTTGGCGGGCGAGGTCGGCACCGGCCCGGGCACCGGACAATAGGTCGTCAGCGACCAGCACTGGCCCGACGAGGTCGAGGCAACGTCGAACAGCGCCTGGTGCGAGAGCCCGAGCTTCTCGGCCAGCGCGAACGCCTCACTCACGGCGATCATGGAAATGCCGAGGATCATGTTGTTGCAGATTTTTGCCGCCTGGCCCGCGCCGGCACCGCCGCAATGCACGATCTTCTTGCCCATGTTCTCCAGCACGGGCTTTGCCGCTGCAAACGCGTTGTCCTCGCCGCCGCACATGAAGGTGAGCGTCGCACCCTTGGCTCCGCCGGTGCCGCCGGACACCGGCGCGTCGACCGAAAGCACGCCGTGCTTGGCCGCGAGCGCATGCGCCTGCCGCGCGCTCTCGACGTCTATGGTGGAGGAGTCGATGATCAACGCGCCCTTGGTCATCGCGGGAACGACCTCGCCCCACACGCCGAGCACATGCTTGCCGGCCGGCAGCATGGTGACGACCACATCGGCACCTTTCACGGCGCCCGCAGCGCTCTCTGCGATGCCGGCACCGTCGGCCTTGGCCTGGTTGCGGGAGGCCTCGGCGAGGTCGAAAGCGACGACCTTGTGGCCGGCCTTGACCAGATTGGCGGCCATGGGGCCGCCCATGTTGCCGAGACCGATGAATGCGATCGTGGCCATCTTGGTTTCCTCCGCTTGAAAGACGTTGTTAGTTGAACTTCAATTCGTCGGCGCCGATCTCGGCGAGATAGTGCGCAAGCATGTCCGGCGTGACGTCCTCGATTCGCGACGGCGACCAGGTCGGATTGCGGTCCTTGTCGATCACGGCGGCGCGCACGCCTTCGCGAAAGTCGTCGCTGCGGAAGACTTCCAGCGCAGCCCGATATTCGCGCACCAGGCATTCTTCCAGGCTCGACGCGGTGCGCGCGAGCCGCAGCAGCTTGAGCGTCACCACCATGCCGCGCGGCGATTTTTCGTTGAGCGCCTTCAACGTCGCCAGCGCGAACTCGGAACCGTCGCGCTTGAGCGCGGCAAAAATGTCTTGCATGCGGTCGAAGCCGAACAGTGCGTCGATCGCCGGCTCCTTTGCGGCGACCGGCCCCGCGATCTCCCCGGTCGCAAAACCGTTGATGAGCTTGCTGACATCGGCCGCGGTGACGCCCTGGCGAACTTTGGTCAGCGCGTCGCGCAACTCGGGCCATTTGGCCGCCGATACCACCGCGTCGGCAAACCTGGCATGGATCGCATCGGGGCCGTTCATGGTCTGGCCGGTCAGGCCGAAATAAGTGCCGATCTCGCCCGGCGAGCGTGACAACAGCCAAGTGCCGCCGACGTCGGGAAAGAAACCGAGCCCGACCTCGGGCATCGCAAGCCTCGTACGGTCAGTCACGATTCGATGGCTCGCATGCGCCGAGAGTCCGACGCCGCCGCCCATCACAATGCCGTCCATGAAGGCGACATAAGGTTTCGGGAATTTCTTGATCCGGGCGTTGAGGATGTACTCTTCCCGCCACAGGATCTTGCCGAGGTCACCATTGACCTTCGAACTTTCCCAGAGCGCACGGATGTCGCCGCCGGCACACAAGCCACGCTCGCCGGCACCTTCCAGCACGATCACGGCAACGGCGGGATCGGCCTCAAAACGGTCGAGCGCCTTGTCGATGTCGCGAAACATCTCCAGCGTCACGGCATTGATCGCCTTGGGGCGGTTGAGCCTGATAAATCCGGCCGAGCCTTCGACCCATGCGACCAGATCGCCTTCCTCCGCTCCACTCATCGGGCGCCCTCGATCAATTTGCGCGCCACGATCAGCCGCATGATTTCGTTGGTGCCTTCGAGAATCTGGTGCACGCGCAAATCGCGCACGATCTTCTCGATGCCGTATTCGCTGAGATAGCCGTAGCCGCCGTGCAGCTGAAGCGCCTGGTTGGCGACCTCGAAGCCGGCATCGGTGCCAAAGCGTTTGGCCATCGCGCAGAGCATCGTGGCGTCGGGATCCTTGCGGTCTAGCGCCGCCGCTGCGCGCCACAGGAACGTACGCGCGGCCTCGAGCTCGATCGCCATGTCGGCGAGACGGAACTGCAATGCCTGGAATTCGTCGAGGCGTTTTCCAAAAGCCTTGCGCTCTTTCATGTAGGAACGCGCCTTGTCGAGCGCGGTCTGCGCGCCGCCTAGTGAGCACGCTGTGATGTTGAGACGCCCGCCGTCGAGGCCTGCCATCGCGATCTTGAAACCGACGCCCTCCTCGCTCAGCCGGTTGGCGACCGGCACGCGGGCGTTCTCGAAGATCACGGCGCGGGTCGGCTGCGCGTTCCAGCCCATCTTGCGCTCGTTGGCGCCGAACGAGACGCCCGGCGTGTTGCCGTCGATGACCAGCGTCGAGATGCCGCCGGGGCCATCGCCGCCGGTGCGCACCATCGCGACCAGGAGATCGGTCCCGCCGGCGCCGGAGATGAACTGCTTCTGGCCGTTGAGAACGTAATGATCGCCGTCGCGCACGGCACGGGTGCGGAGCGCTGCCGCGTCCGAGCCGGCGCCGGGCTCGGTCAGGCAGTAGCTCGCGATCAGCTCCATGGTGCAGAGCTTGGGCAGCCATTTGTGGCGCTGGGTGTCGCTGCCGTAGGCATCGATCATCCACGACGCCATATTGTGGATGGAGATGAAGGCCGAGGTGGTCGGACAGCCCGTCGCCAGCGCTTCGAAGATCAGCGCCGCGTCGAACCGTGTCATGGCGGAGCCACCCACATCCTCGCGGATGTAGATGCCGCCCATGCCGAGCGTGGCGGCCTCGCGCATCACCTCGACGGGAAAATGCTTCTCCTCGTCCCAGCGCAGCGCGTGCGGCGCGATCTTTTCCGCCGCAAACGCCAACGCCATGTCGCGAACCGCGATCTGATCCTCGTTCAGAGCGAACTGCATCTGTTAGCTTCGCTCCAACGACGGTTACTTCATCAGCGGGATCGAGAACTCCGCGCCTTCCTTGACGCCGGACGGCCAGCGCGAGGTCACCGTCTTGGTCTTGGTGTAGAAGCGGACCGAATCCGGGCCGTGCTGGTTGAGATCGCCGAAGCCCGACTTCTTCCAGCCGCCGAAGGTGTAATACGCAATCGGCACCGGGATCGGCACGTTGATCCCGACCATGCCGACGTTGACCTTGGCCGCGAAGTCGCGCGCGGCGTCGCCGTCGCGGGTGAAGATCGCAACGCCGTTGCCGTAATCATGCTCCGACGGCAGCGCCAGCGCTTCCTTGTAATCGTGCGCGCGCACGACCGAGAGCACGGGGCCAAAAATCTCTTCCTTGTAGATCCGCATGTCCTTGGTGACGTTGTCGAACAGCGAACCGCCGAGATAGAAGCCGTTCTCGTAGCCCTGCATCTTGAAGCCGCGGCCGTCGACGGCGAGCGTCGCGCCTTCCTTGATGCCGATGTCGATATAGCCCTTGACCTTCTCGACCGCCTCGCGCGTCACCAGCGGACCGTAATCGGCGGAGGGATCGATCGAGGTGCCGATCTTGAGACTCTCGACGCGCGGGACCAGCTTTTCCATCAGGCGGTCGGCAGTGGCCTTGCCGACCGGAACCGCGACTGACACGGCCATGCAGCGTTCGCCGGCCGAACCGTAGCCGGCGCCGATCAGTGCGTCGACTGCCTGGTCCATGTCGGCATCCGGCATGATGATGGCGTGGTTCTTGGCGCCGCCAAAACATTGGCAGCGCTTGCCGGTCTGGGCGGCGCGCTCGTAGATGTATTGCGCGATCGGGGTGGAGCCGACGAAGCCGACGGCCTTGATGTCGGGATCGTCGAGGATGGCGTCGACCGCTTCCTTGTCGCCGTTGACGACATTGAGGATGCCGGACGGCAGGCCCGCCTCGATCATCAGTTCGGCAAGCATCATCGGCACGCCGGGATCGCGCTCCGACGGCTTCAGGATGAAGGCGTTGCCGCAGGCAATCGCAGGAGCGAACTTCCACATCGGAATCATCGCCGGGAAATTGAACGGCGTGATGCCGGCGACGACGCCGAGCGCCTGGCGCATCGAATAGATGTCGATGCCGGGGCCGGCGCCTTCGGTGTACTCGCCCTTCATCAGATGCGGAATGCCGCAGGCGAACTCCGCGACCTCGAGGCCGCGCTGGATGTCACCCTTGGCGTCAGGAACGGTCTTGCCATGCTCGCGGGCAAGCAGTTCGGCCAGCTTGTCGTAGTCGCGCTGCACCAGCTCGACGAACTTCATCATGACGCGAGCGCGGCGCTGCGGGTTGGTCGCGGCCCATTCCGGCTGCGCGGCGCGGGCGTTTTCCACGGCGGCGCGAACCTCGGCCTTGGACGCCAGCGCCACCTTGGCCTGAACGTCACCGGTCATCGGCTCGAAAACGTCGGCGGTGCGGCCCGAGGTGCCCTTGACCTCCTTGCCACCAATGAAATGTCCGACTGAACGCATGGAATGGTCTCCTTGAGGCGAGCTTGAACGCTTTGACAAATCCTATCGACCTGCATTTTATAGGATTCAAGTCTGAGATAATGCACCATAGATGTGCGAAAATGCTGGATCAAGGCGCTATCGACTGGGACGACTTCCGGTTCGTGCTGGCCATCGTGCGGGGCGGCTCGGTTTCGGCTGCGGCAAAACAGCTCGGCGTCGACCATGCCACCGTGATCCGCCGCGTCGACCGGCTGGAGAAGCACCTCTCGGCCAAGCTGTTTGACCGGCGCAAGACCGGCTACCTGCTGACAGAGGCCGGCCAGCGCGTCGCCGACAGCGCGGAAGCGATGGAATCGACCATCGTCGCCAACCAGGAGCAGGTCGGTGGCTCCGTGGCGCGGCTGACCGGCACGGTGCGGATCGGCGCGCCGGACGGTTTTGGCACCGCCTTCCTGGCGCCGCGACTGGCGCCGTTCGCGGACCGGTATCCCGATCTCGACCTGCAACTGGTGGCCACCGCGCGGCTGTTCAGCCTCTCCAAGCGCGAGGCCGATATCGCCATCAGCCTGACCATGCCGAAGGAAGGCCGCATCGTCGGCCGCAAGCTGCTCGACTACCGGCTCGGACTCTATGCCGCGCCCGCCTATCTCGACCGCTTCCCGAAAATCACCTCGCGCGAGGTCCTGCCGCAGCATCGATTCGTCGGCTATATCGAGGAGCTCTTGTTCACGCCCGAGCTCGACTATCTGCCGCAGGTCTCGCCGAAGATCTCCGCGCGCTTGCGCAGCGCCAATCTGATCGCACAACTCAACGCCACGCTCGCCGGCTTCGGTATTGCGGTGCTGCCGCACTTCATGGCGGCCGACTATCCGCAGCTGATTGCGGTGCTGGCGGAAGAGGTCTCGATCACCCGCACCTTCTGGATGCTGATGCACGCCGACAGCAAGGACCTCGCACGCATCCGCGCGGTGGCGGATTATATTTCCGAGATTGTGGAGCGCGAGCGGGCGTTGTTTGCGGGGCTCTGAAGCCTAGCTCTGCTTCGCCTTTTTCGCCGCCGCAGCCTTCGGCTCACGCCGCGCGCCGTCCAGCGCGCTGTCCTTGCCCGTCTTCAGCACCTCATCCGACAGCTCGCTCGAGCCGGCAATGCGCGCGAGCAACATGGTGCCGGCCATGGTCGCCAGCGTCGCGATCGCCTGCTTGCGCGCGGCCTTGCGCGGCAGATTCGGGATGAAGTCCGTGATCATCTCGATCATCTCGTCGAGCTTGCCGGCAAAGGCCTTTCGCGTCTTCGGGCTTTCTCGGGCGATCTCGGCGCCGAGCGCGGGGATCGAGCAGCCGTGACCGGGGTTGTCGCGATGCACCGCGGAGAGATAGGTCTCAACGATCTGACTGAGCTGCTTCTCCGGCGTGACCTGATCGGATTGCTTGCGCCAGTGCTCCATCGAGCGATCCATAGCGTAGCCAAACGCCTCGATCACCAGCGCCTCGCGGGAATCGAAATGGGCGTAGAAGCCGCCATGGGTCAGGCCCGCTTCCTTCATGAGGTCGGCGACACCGATGCCGTGGGCGCCCTTTTCGCGCAGCCGCACGGAAGCCTTCTTCACGATGCGGTCGTGGGTTTCCTGCTTGTGTTCCCGGGAATAGCGCATGCGGATCTCATTGGATGTCGGGGGTCATCTAATAACACGGATATCGGCCGGACGGCGCATTAATTCCCGGTAAAATTGTTGCCGATCATGGAAAAGGTCGCCGTTGCGTGCACCGCAAGCGCCCCCTTACCGTCGCGGACAAATCCCTCGGCGTAGCTGGTCTGGCGTCCCAGCTTGATCACCTTGCCTTCGGCGGAGATCAACCCGGACCGGACCGAGAGCGGACGCAGGAAGGTCATTTTCAGATCGAGGGTGACGGAGCCCTGCCCGGGCTCCAGCCGGGTCGAGATCGCACACCCCATGGCGGTGTCGAGCAGCGCGGCGGCTGTGGCCCCGTGCAGGAGGCCTATGGTGTTTTCGAGATCCTCGCGCGGCTCGAGTTCCATGACGATCCGGCCCGGCTCGACCACGGCCATGATGAAGCCGATCAGCTTGGCAAAGGGTGGCGGCGGCAGCCTTCCGTCGCGGATGCCCAGCATCGCATCCATGCCTGACAGGCCCATCGCCACTTTCGCAACCGGCGCAGGCACCTGCCATTCAACCACCCGCTCGCGCCGGCCCGCAGGCGAAAACAGGTCGAGTTGATCGATGTCGGTCATCGCGGCCTCTTTTGTATGATTTTCATCATACTATGCTGCGGACTTAGCGCTGGCAACTCCCTCCCCGCCGGCTTGACAAGCAATGCGTTTCGGCCCGGAAGTGTGACCTGACCGGCGTATTCGCACGTCTACGAAGCTCAGAGATCCTCTCATGGAAATGCTCAACAACCACTGCGGCGTGACGCGCGATGCGCGCGGCGTCGTTCATGTCGCGATCTGCAATGCCGGCTCGCTGAACATTTTGAGCTCGCCCGTCACCGATGCGGTGCGCGAAGGCCTGCAGCAGCTCTCGTCCGACCGCAGCATCCGGGTCGTGGTGCTGCGCGGCCAGAGCGAGAAGAGCATGATCGGCGGCGCCGACATCAAGGAGATGGCCAAGCTCGACCAGAAGTCCGCCGAGGCCTTCATCAGCCGCCTGCGCGACCTCTGCGAGGCCGTGCGCGCCTTCCCGGCCCCTATGATCGCGCGCATGCCCGGCTGGTGCCTCGGCGGAGGGCTCGAAGTCGCCGCGGCCTGCGATTTCCGGATCGCCGCCCGTGATGCGCATTTCGGCATGCCGGAGGTGCGGGTCGGCATTCCCTCGGTGATCCATGCCGCGCTGCTGCCGCGCCTGATCGGGTGGGCCCGCGCGCGCTGGCTGGTGATGACCGCTGAGAACATCGACGCGCCGACGGCGCTGGCCTGGGGGTTGGTCGACAAGGTCGCGCCGGAGGGTGGGCTCGATGCCGAGGTCGAGCACCTCGTGAAGGCCCTGCTCGAATGCGGCCCCGAGGCGCTGCGGTCGCAGAAGGCATTGCTGCGGCAATGGGAGGAGCTGCCGCTGACCGAGTCGGTAAATTTGAGCGTCAAAGTCTTCGGCGAGTCGTTCCTGACGGACGAGCCGACGCGGCTGATGGGCGCGTTTGTGAATCGGAAGCGGTAGGCGCTCTCCACCTCGTCCGATCGAACGAGCAAATCTCATCCGACCTACGACAATTTCTCATGCCCCGCGCAGTTGCATTTTTTGCGCCGCATCATATGATGACCGTAATCTTACATAGTTGGCATCTCACGGAGTCTCACCCATGGCCGAAGCCGCCGATCCCGTCGTCATCGTCTCCGCCGTCCGGACACCGCTCGGCCGCTTCATGGGCGAGCTTTCGCCGCTGGCCGCGCACAAGCTCGGATCGCACGTGATCGGCGTGGCACTGGAGCGTGCCAAGCTTGCGCCGGAGAAAATCGACGAGGTTTTCATGGGCTGCGTCCTTCCCGCCGGCCAGGGCCAGGCCCCCGCGCGCCAGGCGGCGCGGGCCGCCGGCCTACCCGATGCCACCGGCGCGACTACTGTCAACAAGGTCTGCGGCTCCGGCATGAAAGCGACCATGCTGGCGCACGACATCATTTGCGCCGGCTCGGCCGAGATCGTCGTCTCCGGCGGCATGGAAAGCATGAGCAACGCGCCGTATCTGCTCGCCAAGGCGCGTGGCGGCTATCGCGCCGGCCATGATCGCATCATCGACCATATGATGATGGACGGCCTCGAAGACGCCTACGAGACCGGCCGCTCCATGGGCGATTTCGGCGAGGCCACCGCAGAAGCCTATCAGTTCACCCGCAAGGACCAGGACGCCTTTGCGATGGAAACGCTCAGCCGCGCACGCAAGGCGGTCGAGGGCGGTGCGTTCAAGGCCGAGATCGCGCCGATCACGCTGAGTGAGAAGGCCGGCCCCCGCATCGTCGCCAATGACGAACATCCGCTCAAGGTCGATCCCGCAAAGATCCCCGGGCTGAAGCCGGCGTTCCGCGCCAACGGCACCATCACGCCGGCGGCCTCCTCCGCCAACGCCGACGGCGCCGCTGCGCTGGTTCTGACGAAGCGCTCGCTCGCCGATCGCAGCGGCCTGCCGGCTCTCGCCGTGATCAAAGGCCACACCACCCACAGCCAGGAGCCGCAATGGTTCACTACGGCCCCGATCCCGGCGATCCGCAAGCTCTTGGACAAAGTCGGCTGGAATGCCGGCGATGTCGATCTGTTCGAGATCAACGAAGCCTTCGCCGTGGTGGCGATGGCGGCCCAGCGCGATCTCGGCATTCCCCGCGACAAGCTCAACATCAACGGCGGCGCCTGCGCGCTCGGCCATCCCATCGGCGCCACCGGCGCACGGCTGATCGTGACGCTGCTGCATGCGCTCGAGGCGCGAAACCTCAAGCGTGGCGTCGCCGCGCTCTGCATCGGCGGCGGCGAAGCTACTGCGATCGCGGTAGAGCGCCTGACGCACTGACGAGAACGTCCGGAAATGAGGGAACTCCGTCATTTCCGACAGACGCGTCCCGTGCCATTCTGAAAACTTGCGCAGGCTCTCGCCTGCCCATCAAGATTGAGGCCCAATGATCTCGAACTGGCTCGCGGCAACACTCGGCCGCCGCAATATCCACTACGGCTGGGTGATGGTCGGCGTGACCTTCCTCACCGCGCTGATCAGCGCCGGCACGGTCGGCGCGCCCGGCGTTTTCATTGTTCCGCTTCAGAAGGAATTCGGCTGGAGCACGGCGGAGATCTCGTCGGCGTTGTCGATTCGCTTCATCCTGTTCGGGCTGATGGCGCCGTTCGCGGCGGCCCTGCTCAACCGCTACGGCCTGCGAAATGTCACGCTGACCGCGCAGCTCATCGTGGTCTCGGCGCTGGTGCTCTCGCTCGGCATGACGGAGGTCTGGCAGCTCGTCGCGCTGTGGGGCGTCGTGATCGGGATCGGCACCGGCATGACCGCGCTGGTGCTGGGCGCTACCATCGCGACGCGCTGGTTCGCGGCGCGGCGCGGCCTCGTCGTCGGCATCATGACCGCGAGCGTCGCCACCGGTCAGCTCGTGTTCCTGCCGCTGCTGGCAAGCCTCACCGAACGCTTCGGCTGGCGGCTTGCGCTCGGCTTCGTCTGCATCGCACTTGGTGTTTCCGCCCTCGCGGTCCTGCTCGCGATGCGCGACCGTGCGAGCGATTTGGGCCTGCGCCCGTTCGGCGACGAAGGCACCACACCCCTGCCAGCGCCGCCCGTCAGCCGTGGCTCGATCACCGGCGTCGCACTCGGCACGCTGCGCGAGGCCTCGAAGAGCGGCGCGTTCTGGGTCCTGTTTGCGACGTTCTTCGTCTGCGGCGCATCCACAAACGGCCTCGTGCAGGTGCATCTGATTCCGATGTGCCTCGATTTCGGCATCCCGCAGGTGCAGGCCGCGGGCTTGCTGGCTGCAATGGGCATCTTCGACTTCTTCGGCACCATCATGTCGGGATGGCTTTCGGACCGCTACGACAACCGCTATTTGCTGTTCTGGTATTACGGCCTGCGCGGGCTCTCGCTGATCTTCCTCCCCTTCAGCGATTTCTCGTTCTATGGGCTCTCGATCTTCGCGATGTTCTACGGGCTCGACTGGATTGCAACTGTGCCGCCCACGGTGCGCCTGACCGCGCAGAAATTCGGACCTGAGCGCGCCAATCTGGTGTTCGGCTGGATCTTTGCAGGCCACCAGCTCGGCGCGGGCACCGCTGCCTTCGGCGCCGGTCTCTCGCGGACGGTCTATCAGAGCTACCTGCCCGCCTTCTTCATCGCCGGCGCGCTCTGCGTGTTCGCCTCGCTGATCGTGCTGACGCTGTCGCGACAACCGAAGCCGAAGCCGCAAGCGGCGATGGCTTAGTATCTGATGGTGCCGGTGACGCCGTAAAATGCGGCGTCACCGATCCGCCCGACACGAGGCGGGTCGTCCGGGTTCGGGGTGCCGCTCGATTGCGGAAGACGTACCTGAAATAAAGCGCGACCAGCCGTCGCAGATCGAAAATCAGCAAGGCGAACCTGCCGTAACCGTCAACAGACGCCTTGCGGATGTTCATGCGTCGCAATTATGTCGGCTGGCCGCTCAGGCGAGGGACCCCCCGCGCGGGTTGACGATCGTATAGCCACGCAATGAACGCGCATGCATTCGCGTCGCGTGTCCGCCCGAGTTGGCGTCGTACGCCATCCAGGTGTCCCCTTCCAAATGCTGCTCGAGGACGAATACATGTCCACGTCGCGCTGCGACCATTCCCGGTGCGGGTGATGTCCGCGGGAAGCGCAGCCAATTGGCCGCAAGATTCAATTCCGGCACGATACGGCCGAACACGCGCAGAGCCGCGCCGCAGCCGCAGAAGGAGGAAGGACACCCTGCCGGACGACTGCCGACGATGCGCGCTGGAGATGCTCGTCGTCGGGGCGCCGCCCGCGTCGGTCACTGTCAATTGCGTCGCGCGATAGGCTTGTAGCGAGGACCTGGGATTCAGTGGGGACCGGGAAGTCCGCTCACGGCGCGGTTGCGCATATGAGAAGTCGCAGGGCATCGTGACGTTGCATTCAGGTACTTGATGAATGCGATAAGTCCGTGCTTCGGAAGCGACGGAGCTGAGGGCAACCAAGAGACACGCAGAAAGAACCGCCTTGAACATTGCAGGGCTCCAAATTGAAGATCCCTGCCCCGGCAATGAGAAACCAATAACAGTTTGGCTGAAATCGGCTAAAAGAACGGCCAAAAGTGGCTTCATTAGCGGGCCGATTTCTGCAGTCCTCATAGCCCAGACGTAGCGGCGGAGATAGATATTCGCAGAGAACGAACGCGTGTCGTCGCAACCGAAATGCGATCGCATGTGCACGCGCCGCTCAGCGACGGGCGTCGACCGGCCCGAGCGCGCAATTGCGCAGGGTGCCCCTCGAGCCATAAACCCGGGCAGTGATTGTTGCGCGCTTGGTCAGCCCCGAGTCGTCGCCAACCCCGCTCCTGTGGCTATCGCAAAGTCCGATTTTGCAGCGCCGAGCGCTGCGGCGAGCTCGTCGATGTGGTAGGGTTTCGACAGGATCCGGATCCCAGCCTGCTCGGCGTCGTGAACCGCGGCTTCGGCGTATCCGCTCGTCAGCAGGACCGGAATGTCGCTTCGCCTTCTTCTGATCTCGCGCGCGAGTTCGACACCGTTCATACCGCCCGGCATCATGATATCGGAAAACACCAGATCGACGGAGCGGCCGTCCGCTAGGGCACCGAGAGCCGCCGCAGCGCTGGCCGCGCGCGTGACCTGGTAACCGAGCTGCGCAAGCATCTCGCTGACGAGCGCGGCGACCTCGTCGTCGTCTTCGACGAGGAGGATTCGGCCCTGATTGGCCTTCTTGGGCCGAGCCCTGTTCAGGTCGATGAGGTGCCGTTCACCCGAAGGGATATTCCTGGATCGCGGCAAATAGAGCTCGATGCTGGTGCCCTCGTCGACGATCGATTTTATTCGAACCATCCCGCGTGATTGCGTCGCAAATCCGTGGACCTGAGCAAGCCCCAGGCCCGAGCCTTTCCCCACATCCTTGGTCGTGAAGAACGGTTCGAAGACCCGCGCCAGGATCTCGGGGCTCATTCCAACACCCCTGTCGACCACGGATAGGCGAACGTAATCGCCCGCGATCTCGTTCTCGTTCAGGCCGGCCAGGTTCTCGCCACGGACAACGATCGTACCGCCGTTCGGCATCGCATCGCGGGCGTTGACCGCCAGATTGAGAATGACCAGTTCGAGCTCTCCCGGATCGACCTCAACCGGCCAAAGCCCCTCCGGAAAATCGAACTCGACGTGAACGTCGCCTCTCAGGCTCCGATCGAGCAATTCGCGCATGCCGCCGATCTGCGCGGGGATGTCGACGGCCTCGGGCCGGAGCTTCTGCCGCCGTGAAAAAGCCAGAAGCTGCCTGGTCAGGCCCGCACCACGCTGCGCCGCCTGAACCATTCCTTCCAACAGCCGACGCCGCCGATCAGGATCGGTCTGTCGGTCGAGCATGTCCAATCCACCGGAGATCACCATCAGCAGATTATTGAAATCGTGAGCTACTCCGCCGGTCAATTGCCCAATGGCCTCGATCTTCTGGGCCTGACGAAGGGTCTCCTCGACGCGGGCGCGCTCTTCCATTTCGGCCCGCAGATGCTTGTTGGCCTCCTCGAGGGCACGGGTGCGCTCGACCACGAGCTTCTCGAGCTCCTGGGCCGTCCGCTCGCGCGCCTGCAGCAAGGTCCGAATCTCATATTGCCGCCGGCGGGCCCGCATTGCGGATTGAATTGCGCTCGTCAGCGTGATCGGCTGAACCGGGCGCTCGAGCAGCGAAACGTTGCGGAGTGTATCGACGATGCTGCGGCGCCAGGCAACCACCGCCGGCTGCTCCCGGTGGCTGGTAAGAATGACAAAGGGCAGGTCGGACCAGGGCGGCTGCCGCTCGATCCAATGTGCCAGCGGCTGGGTATCCTTTCCGAACAAGCCCTCCTCGGCGAGAAGCACCGCGCCCACGCCAGCCGACATCTCGTTGACCAGTTCAGGCAGACCTCGACAATTGATTGCCACGAGATTCGAACTGCGGAGAAGCTCGACCGATGCCGGTCCATCGCGGCCAATCGGAGCAAACACGAGGACGCAATGATCGCGGTCGGCGCTCATTCCGACAGCCCCTCCGGTATCTCCGTGCCCGAGTAACGCGGATTCCCGGAAAAGATGCCGCTGAATCCGGTCAGCGGAGGACCGACCGTAATGCCGGCACTGCCAAGACGAAACTCGCGGATGGAATTTTCATGATTGCCGCTGCGCTTCTTCACGACCGAGAGGGCGCGCCGCACCGTTCCGCCGACCTCGAAATAGCGCAGCATGAGCACGGCATCGCTCAAATAGCTGATATCGAGAGCCGTTTCCATCGGACCGACCAGCCCGTGCTGAGCGAGGATCAGGACGGTCAGCACGCCTTTCTGCCCGAGATAGCTCAGGAGCTCGTGCATCTGGAGGATGAGAAATCGCTCATCCGGCATTGCGTTGAGGTAGCCGTTCAGACTGTCGATGACAACAATTCGGGCGTTGTCCTTTTCGACGCTGTTGCGCACATTGGCGGCGAATTCGCCGGGGGACATTTCGGCGGGATCGATCTGTTTAAATCGGATGAGTCCCGATTGCAGATGGCTTTCAAGCGGCAGGCCCAGCGTTCGAGCCCGGGCCTCCACTGTACCGCGACCTTCATCGAAGGCAAAGAACACCGCATGCTCACCGCGATCTGCCGCCGCGATCGCATAGGTCAGCGCGAGAGACGACTTGCCGACACCGGCGGCGCCCAAGAGCAGCGCACTGGTGCCGCGCTCGAGCCCTCCTCCCAGGAGCTGGTCGAGTTGTGCATTGCCGCTGGGCGTCAATTCACCGATAAACGAGGTGTGATGTTCCGCCGCCACCAGACGGGGGAATATCCGCACCCCTCCCGCTTCGATCGTGAAATCGTGGAAACCGCCGCGAAATCGAATGCCGCGCATCTTAATCACGCGAAGCCGCCGGCGCTCTGCCCCATAATCAATGGCGAGCTGTTCGAGCATCACGACGCCATGCGCGATCGAATGGAGTTGCAGATCGTCCTGGGAGGACGAGAGATCGTCGAGGAGGATGACCGTGCAGTTGCGGTTGGTGAAAAAGTGCTTCAGGGCCAGAACCTGGCGCCGGTACCGCAGCGGGTTCTGCGCAAGGAGGCGGAGCTCGGACAGGCTGTCCAGCACCACGCGCGCGGGATTGATCCGTTCGACCTCCTTGAATATCAGGCCCGTGGTTTCGCTCAGCTCCATTTCGGCGGGGTGAAAGACGGTGAGCTCGCGCTCCGGATCGAGCGTCGTCTCGGGCGGCACCAGTTCGAAGATGTCGACCCCTTCCAGCGACCAGCCGTGCCGCTGTGCAACCAGCGTCAGCTCACGCTTGGTCTCCGACAAGGAGATATAGAGCACGCGTTCACCGCAACGGGCGCCCTCGAGAAGGAATTGCAGCGCCATCGTGGTCTTGCCCGAGCCGGGCCGGCCCTCGTAGAGGTACATGCGATTGGGATCGAGTCCGCCGTAGAGGATATCGTCGAGACCGTCACTGCCGGTCGAAATCCTAGGCAACTCTCCGGGATCGCTGGTTTGCGCCCGGCTTGATGAATTGATCATTGAACCCCCGTGAAGCTCCATCGCCGACAGTGCGCTCCGGCCCCGAGATGGGACGCGCGGTCAGCGGCCCGTCTCAGTCGTAAGGCGAAATCTGGCAAAGAACGCCGAAGCCGGGTTCCAAGTTCCGCCTAAGGACGCATGTCCGCCAGACCGTCGGCCGCGGAACCGTTCTCGCCCACCATTCAGCTTTTGCGGTCTCACTAGCGGTCCTGGACGGTCAGCGTCGACAAGGCGGTTCGCCAGCCGAAAAGCCGCGCCGGCTCACTGCATCATCGCGGCCGCGATCTTCTCCGCCGACATCAGGACCGGAAAATTGGTGTTGGCGCACGGCACCACCGGGAAGATCGAGGCATCGACGACGCGCAGGCCCTGCACGCCCTTGACGCGCCCCTCTGGATCGACCACCGCCATCGGATCATCGGTCCGGCCCATGCGGCACGAGCAGGAGGCGTGCCACACGCCGATCGTGGCCTTGCGCACGAAGGCTTCCAACGCCTCGTCATCGTTGATGACGTCGTCGAAGGTGAAGCCCTCGACCACGAAATTGTCGATCATGTAGTGGCGCAGCGCCGCCGGCCCGTCCATCAGGGCCGCGGCGATCTTGGTCAGAATCCGATTCTTGGTGTTGACCACGCCGATCTTGCGCACGCGATCGGTATAGGAGGCCGGGAACGGCTTGTCCGTCACGGCCCTGACGACGTCGCTCATCTGCACGGCCGCCATCTTGCGAAAGCCGCTCATCAGGCGATCGAGGTCGCGCCGGTCGGACAACAGGTTGAACTCGACGATCGGCTCGACTGCCGGGTCGCGCGAGGCAAGTTTGACCTGTCCGGTCTCGGAATAGGTCTTGTTGACGAACGTCAGCAGCGATCCGATTTGCTCACCGACGGCGTGCCAGGCCGATTTGCTGAGCAGCACGACGAACATGTCGCCTTTCGGTACGCCTTCGAGCCCGGACGAGTAACGCAGGCCAAGCTGCATATGGCGCCTGGTGTGCTCGTTCATCCGCGCGCCGCGGCGGACAAAGGACGACAGCGAGATCGAGGGATGATCCATCAGGCGCTGGCCGACGCCCTGCAGCCCCATCAACACGGGAATGCCCATATCCCTGAGGTGACCGACCGGGCCGATGCCGGCGCGCAACAGATGCGCCGGCGAATGGATGGCGCCGCTGGAGAGAATGATCTCGCGGGCGCGGAATTCCTGCTCCCGCCCGTCGACCACCGCCTTCACGCCGACGCACCGCGTGCCTTCGAACAGCAATTCCCGGACTTGCGTGTTGGTGGAGATCGTGAGGTTGGCGCGCTTGCGTGTGTCGCGATCGAGATAGCCCATGGCAGCCGAGACGCGTTGCTCGGCCTGGTTCGAGTGCGTCACCGGGAAAAACCCGTCGACGAACTCGCCATTCTGGTCCGGCAGGAACTGATGTCCGGCCTGCTGGAAGGCCTGCGCGAACGCCTGCGAATGCCGCGTCCAGTGCTCCCTGGGGATTCGGCGGACCGGGATGCGGCCGTCCTTGCCGTGGTAGGGACCGTCGAAATCGAGGTCGCGTTCGACCGTCTTGAAGAAGGGCAGCACATCATTCCAGCTCCACCCCGCGGCGCCGCGCGCTTCCCATTCGTCGTAATCGGTCGGCGCGCCGCGGTTGGCCATCTGGCCGTTGATCGAGGAGCCGCCGCCAAGCACGCGAGCCTGCTCGTATTTGCGCAGGGGTGGGCGCCCTTCATCTGGATTGTTGTGGCTGACGATCTGGGTCGTGACCTTGAGCTCGGTCCAGTGGAAGCGCGGATCGAAATAGGCCGTACCCGGATAGCTGTCCTTGATCTCGGCCGGCTCGTCTCCGGGCGGTGTGTCCTGTCCGGCCTCGCAGAGCAGGACCTTGTTGGCGCTCCTCGCGGAGAGCCGGTGGGCCAGCACGGACCCCGCCGAGCCGCCGCCCACGATAATGAAGTCATACACGATTGGCGCTTCCTCTTGTTCTTGCCCGGGAAGCGTAGCGCGTTATTGTTTTGAGGTCACGTCATCGCTGCCGCGCAAAGCGCGAGCACAAGGCCCTCGACGCCAAGGGCACCGCCCGGCGGCTGGCATCCGCCGTCCGGTCAGCAGGTGACGAGGGAGCGAACCGAGGAGGCTTTACGGCTTCCTCACGAAGCCCGCGCGCAACCGCTCGGCAAACCAGACTACAAAAATCGAAGCGAACGACAGGCAGAAAAATATGGCCGTCCAAAGCAGCGCGTTACCCGCATTTGTCATGACGTCTCTCCCTCGTTTCAAACGAGACGCTTGCAGACAATCGGACGCGACGTGTTGCGATAGATCAATTTTGCCGAACTGCAATTAGGCTGAGATCGGCAACAGCTGCTCGCAGTGACGGCTGAAGCTACGGCCTGATCGAAAAATTCCCCGGCGGCCCTGGCTTTCGCAATGGCTCCGACAGCCGCGCGAACTCGCACAGCAGCGACCGCGTCTTCCTGGGATCGATGATCTCCTCCACCCAGAATTTTTCGGCGGAGCGGAACGGCGAGCGCAGCTTGTTGAGGCGGTCCTCGATCTCTTTCAGTTTCTCCGCCTTGTCCTCGGCCGCGTCGATGTCCGCGCGGTAGGCGGCTTCGATGCCGCCTTCGAGCGGGAGCGAGCCCCAATAAGCCGACGGCCAGGCGTAGCGGATCGAGAAGCGGTCGGCGGGCTGATGCACCACGCCGGCGACGCCGAAGGCGTTGCGCAGGATCACCGTGCACCAGGGCACCGTGGCCTGGTTGACCGCGGCCATAGCGCGAACGCCATGGCGGATGGTGCCCGCCTTCTCCGCATCGAGGCCGATCATGAAGCCGGGGCAGTCCATGAGATAGACGATCGGCAAATGGAAGGTCTCGGCGAAGTCGACCCAGCGCACCACCTTCTGGCAGGCATCCGCCGTCCAGGAGCCGCCATAGTGAAAGCTGTCGCTGGCGAGCACCATCACCGCCCTGCCCTCGAGCCGCGCGAGGCCGACAATGATCGGCTTGCCGAAATTTTTGGCGACCTCGAAGAACGAGCCCTTGTCCACGACCTGCTCGACGATCGGCCGTATCTTGTAGACCTGCTTGCGGCTGCGTGGCACCGCGCTCATCAGCGCCTCTTCTGTGCGCTCCGGATTGTCGGTGCAGGGCAAGGTCGGTGGTAGCTCGTAGACCGACGACGGCAGATAGGACAGGAATCGCCGGGCGCAGGCAAACGCCTCCTCCTCGGTGTCGACGGCATGATCGACCGCGCCGGCGCGGGTCTGGATGTCGGCGCCGCCGAGCTCTTCCTTCGAGAGGTCCTGCCCCAGCGCCTTCACCACCGGCGGACCTGCGACGAACATCGCGGACTTCCGGGTCATGATGGAATAGTGGCTGGCGGCAAGACGCGCGGCACCGAGCCCTGCGACCGAGCCGAGGCCGAGCGCGACCACGGGCACGCGCGACAAATTCTCGGTGGTGAAGCGATACCAGCGTGTGCCGCCGATGCCGCCCGGCAAGTTCGCCGCGCCCTTGGTCTCGATAGTCTTGACCGAGCCGCCGCCGCCGGAGCCTTCGATGATGCGGACGATGGGCAGGCGGAGATCATGCGCCATCTCCTCCGCCATCAGCGGTTTTGCGGAGATGGACGCGTCCGCCGAGCCGCCGCGCACGGTGAAATCGTCGCCGACCACGACGACGGTGCGGCCTTCGATGCGCGCGCGGCCGAACACGCAGTTCGCCGGCGTTAATTTCTGCAACTCGCCGCTGGAATCGTATTCACCGACGCCGGAGACGGCGCCGATCTCGTGAAAGCTGCCCTTGTCGGTCAGTCTGTCGATACGCTCCCGAACAGTCAGTCGGCCCTGGTCATGCTGACGCTTGACCTTGTCAACGCCGCCCATCTCCCGCGCGAAGGCTTCGCGCCGGGCGAGCTCGTCGAGTTCCGGCTTCCAGTTCATTCACTCCCTCCGAATTGATCGGCTTGTTATTGTTGTGCACGGCGATGGCGACCGGTTTACGCGGGATGCGGGCGTTGAAGACGTCGCCTTCCGCGCCCTCCATCAGGCTGCCGAGCGAACGGCCGAGCGCGAGCATCAGCGGCGCGACCTCGGCATGCAGGCGCTCTTCGTCGTACATCGCCGACAGAAGACCGATCGTGATGACGACGAAGGTCTGGTATTGCGGCGACCAGATCGGCACCGCGAGCCCGTTGATATGCGGGCTCCACAGGCCGCAGGCCACGACATAGCCGCGCTCATGCAGCGACTGCCGGTTGGCCTCGATGCGGGGCCGCAGGATTTTCGCAGCCTCGGGAGCTTCCCGCTCCATGTCCGCGATGAAGGCATCGCCGACCTCGGGCGCCAATGCCGCAGTGTAGGCTGCGCCTGCAGCGGTCGAGGCCATCGAGATGCGGCTGCCGGTGCCCTCGTGCAGCCCGAGTGCCGAGGCCGAACGCGCGAACTGAAGATAGACCAGATGGAAGCGATCGGGGACCACGAAGCCGACGGTGCCCGGCAGTTGCTCAGCGACTTCCTGGAGCCGCTGGCGAATCATGCTGCGCAGCTGCGCGCCCTTCATCATCGAGGCGCTCATCGCCACCGCGCTTGGCCCGATGCGATATTTCTGATCGCGCGGCAGATAGACCAGCTGCCCCATCCGCGTCAGCGTGTGCGTGAGCCGCGACACGGTCGAGCGCGGCAGGCCGCAGCGATTTGAAATTTCCAGATTGCCAAGCCTGGCCTCGTGGCCCTCGAAGCATCGCAACACGTCGAACGCGCGCGACACCACCTGGATGACATCACCCTCACCGGCTTCGCCAGCGAGCGCACCTTGTCTACTCAACCGCTCCGAACGTCGTCCCATGATCCCTACCGATTGTTCCGCTGTGCGGAATTAAATTCCGCTTGCAGAAGAAACTACCTCAGGCATTTTGCGACCACAACAAAAAGGCGATGGCATGCCAGAAATTAAGATCGTCACGGAGATCGCCGGACGCGTCTGCGCAACTCCCGTGCAAGTTGGAGGAACCGTTGCAGATGGCGATGAGATTGTGGTGGTCGAAGCGATGAAGATGGAGATACCGGTGCTTTCGCCTGTGAGCGGCGAGATCACATCGCTTCTGGTGAAGCTCGACGACGTCGTTACCGAAGGACAGGCGATCGCAATCGTCGCAAGCTGACTGCATTCTCCGTCGTTTTCCGCGACATTCTGTCAGCCTCATTGCTGCGTTCGCGGTACGGCGTTGCCATTGCCTGACCGCGATGACATGATCTCTCAAACAAAACCTGTTTCAAACAAAGAAAGAAATCGTCGCGGCAAACGCGAGGATCATTGGAGGGAAACATGCGTCGTGGGCTGATCATGCTCGCGCCTGCCGTGGTGGCAGGCCTTTCTTTTGTGTCTACACGCTATGCATTCGCCGACGACATCAAGCTGCCGGCAACATTGACGTTCACCGCCTATGACACCGGTACCGCCGGCTTCAACATCGCGGTCGGCGTCGGCAAGATGATGAAGGACAAATACTCGACCGACGTGCGCGTGCTCCCCGCAGGCAACGATGTCGCGCGTCTGGCGCCGCTGCGCGCCAAGCGCGCGGTCTCCGCGGCGATGGGATCGGGGACCTATTTCGCGCAGGAGGGCGTGTTCGAGTTCGGCTCCAGGGAATGGGGCCCGCAGCCGCTCCAGATCCTGCTCTCGAGCGTTGATTGCAATTGCGGTTCGCTCGGCGTGGCCGCGGATACAGGGGTGAAGGAGCTGAAGGACCTCAAGGGAAAGCGCGTCGGCTTCGTCGTCGGCTCGCCGGCACTGAACCAGAACTCGCTCGCGGTGCTCGCCTTCGCCGGCCTGACGCAGAAGGACGTCAAGATCGTCGAGTTCGCAAGCTACGGCGCGATGTGGAAGGGCTTGATCAACAACGACACCGATGCGGCCTTCGGCACCACCATCACCGGTCCCGCCAAGGAAGCCGAGACTTCGCCGCGCGGGCTGGTCTGGCCGCCGCTGCCCGCCAAGGACAAGGAAGGTTGGGCACGGATGCAGAAGGTCGGCTCGTTCTTCTTCCCGCAGACCGCGACCTGCGGCGCCGGTATCTCGCCGGACAAGCCGATCGAGCTCGGCAACTATCCCTATCCGATCTTCGTCGCCTACGCCTCGCAAGCCCCCGAGCAGGTCTATGCGATCACCAAGGCGATGATCGTGAACTACGATTCCTACAAGGACTCCGCGCCCGGCGCCGGCGGGCTTGCGGCCGATCGCCAGACCAAGAACTGGGTGGTGCCGGTGCATCCCGGCGCGGTGAAGGCTTTGAAGGAGGCCGGGCAATGGAACGACGCACAGGAGGCGCACAACAACGGACTGATCAAGCGGCAAGAGGTGCTTGGCGCCGCGTGGACCGACTACGGAAAATCCAATCCGCCTGCGGATGATAAGGCGTTCCTCGACGCCTGGATGAAGGCGCGTGCCGCGGCGCTTGCGAAGGCCGACATGCCGAACGGGTTCGAGGATTAGTTCACAGCGTTAATTGTCCACGCCCGGGGTCGATCATGTCGTCTGCTTCAGTCTCCACCCCCTCCCAGGACGAGGCCAAGCGGATCGTGTTCGACGATCCGCATGGCGCCGCCGCCAACATGCAGGAAGCGGAAGTTACGCGCGTGCGAAGCTTGCGTGGCGCCTGGCGCTGGCTGCTCGTCCTCGCGACCGCCGCGACCATCCTGCTCTGCATCAACCAGCAATTCTCGCTGCGCTTCTTCGTCGGCTACACCCAGCTCAACACGGAATACTTCTACCTCCTGATCGCCCTGATGCTGCCGTTCACGTTCCTGATCTTCCCGGGGACCCCGCGCGCGCCGCTCGACCGCATTCCCTGGTATGACCTTCTCTGCTTCGTCGTGACCTTTGCCGCCGCGCTGCTGTTGATGTCGAACGTCCGCAAGGCCGCCGAGGCCGGCTGGGAATTCGGCGGCGCGCCGAACAGCGTGATCGCAGCCGGTCTCGTGATGTGGGTGATGTTGATGGAGGCGCTGCGCCGCACCGGCGGCTGGAGCCTGCTACTGAGCGTGCTTCCCTTCACCGTCTATCCGCTGTTCGCGGAATCCAGCTGGCTCGGGCCGTTCCGCGGCACGCAGTCGACGCTGGAGCAGGCGACCGCCTATCACGTGCTGTCGGGCGAGAGCCTGCTCGGCATTCCCATCCAGGCGTTTGCCGACACCGTGATCGGCTTCCTGGTGTTCGGCACCGCGTTGATGATGACCGGCGCCGGAAAGTTCTTCATCAATCTCGCCTTCGCGCTGTGTGGCACGTTCCGCGGCGGCGCGGCCAAGGTGTGCATCTTCGCCAGCGGCCTGCTCGGCATGATGTCAGGCTCGATCATCTCCAACGTGCTGACCGCCGGCACCATGACCATTCCGGTGATGAAGAAGAGCGGCTTTCGCGCCTCCTATGCGGGCGCGATCGAGGCTTGTGCCTCGACCGGCGCGGTGCTGGCGCCGCCGGTGATGGGCGCGACCGCCTTCGTAATCGCGCAGTTCCTCAATGTCAGCTACGCCGATGTCGCGATCGCGGCCATCATTCCCGCCGCGCTCTATTATATCGGCCTGTTCATGCAGGTCGATTCCTACGCCGCACGACACGGGCTGAAGGGCATTCCGCGCGCGGAGCTGCCGCGGGTCATGGATACGATCAAGGATGGCTGGTACTACGTCTTCGTCATCGCCCTTCTGATCGTGATGCTGCTCTACTTCAAGCGCGAGAGCCATGCGCCATTCTACGCCACCGCATTGCTTCTTGTGCTCAACCAGCTGTTCTCGAAGGACACGCGCTGGACTGTCGCGACCATCGGCAAATTCCTCGAGGTCAACGGCCGCACCTTCGTCGAGCTTGTCGGCATCCTCGCCGGGTGCGGCCTGCTGATCGGCGCCTTCTCGATGACCGGCGTGGTGTCGAGCCTCGCCAACGACCTGCTGCATATCGCCGGCGACAATCCGTTCCTGCTGCTCGGCATGTGCGCCCTGACTAGCCTGATTCTCGGGCTCGGCCTGACCACGACGGCCTGCTACATCTTCCTCGCCATCCTGGTCGCACCCGCGCTGGAGAAGCTCGGGCTGAACAAGATGGCCGTGCACATGTTCATTTTCTACTGGGGCATGCTGTCGTCGATCACCCCGCCGGTCGCGATTGCATCATTCGCAGCGGCAGGTATTGCCGGCTCGCCGGCGATGAAGACGGGCTGGGAATCGATGTGGGTCGGCAGCATCATCTATTTCATCCCGTTCTTCTTCGTGCTCAATCCCGCGCTGGTGCTGCAGGGGCCGAGCCCCTATCTGGCCGGTCTCGGCTTGATGGCGCTCGCGGCGTTCGGCACGCTGTTCATCTGCGGCGGCATCCAGGGCTACCAGCCCTTCGTCGGCGATCTCCGCGGCGCCGGTGCGCTGGAGTGGCCCATCCGCGTGCTGCTGGTGATCGGCGGTTTCGTGGTGGCCACCCCCGGCGGCGGCATCATGCCGCTGTCGCAGATGCAGGTGACGCTGCTCGGCCTCGCCATCCTGATCCCCACGATTTTGCTCGCCCTGCTGCTGGTCCGGCGGCAGACCGTGGTGCCGGACGGGTTGCGCGTGCCCTGATTGCGTTGCACAAAGAGAGGCAATGAAACCGCTTTCGCCTCTCGCTACCGCCTGGACCCGCTCGAAGCCGCCTTTGCTGCGGTTTCTGGACAATTGCCTCAACGAATTCTCGGCAGAGACCTCGGGCGCGGTCGCCGACTACATTCCCGAGCTCGGCAAGGCCGATCCTGCCTGTTTCGGCATCAGCCTCGCGACCCTGGACGGTCATGTCTACGAGGTCGGCGACTCCAGGGCGCCCTTCACCATCCAGTCGATGTCAAAGCCGTTCGTGTTCGCGCTGGCGCTGGACCTGCTCGGCGCAAACAGGGTGGAGAGCGCAATCGGCGTCGAGCCCTCCGGCGATCCTTTCAACTCGATCCGGCTCAACTCGGAGAATCATCCATTCAACCCGATGGTCAATGCCGGCGCGATCGCCTGCACCGGGCTGATCCACGACAGCAAGGGTCCGGACGCCTTCGAGCAAATTCGCCTCGCGCTCAGTCGTTTTGCCGGCCGCGACCTCGCCGTCGACGAGGCCGTCTACGCTTCCGAAAGCCAGACCGGCGACCGCAACCGCGCCATCGGCTATCTCCTCAAGACCAATGCGGTGATCTCGGACAATGTCGCGGCCGTACTCGACGTCTATTTCCGGCAATGCGCGGTGCTGGTCACCGCGCGCGACATCGCCGTGATGGCGGCAACGCTCGCCAACCGTGGCGTCAACCCGGTTACCGGCGAGCAGGTGCTGACGCCTTACGCGATCTCGCGCACGCTGTCGGTGATGACGTCGTCGGGCATGTACGACTATGCCGGCGAATGGATCTACCGGATCGGCATCCCCGCCAAGAGTGGCGTCGGCGGCGGAATTCTCGCCGCACTCCCCGCCCGCCTCGGGCTCGGCAGCTATTCGCCAAGGCTCGACAAGCACGGCAACAGCGTGCGCGGCATCAAGGTCTGCGAGGCGCTGTCCTCGCATTACGATCTGCATATGCTCAACCGCAGCGACGACGCACGCAATGCCGTCATCGCCGATTACGACATCGGCAAGAGCCCGTCGCGGCGCGTGCGCCGCCCGCAGGAGCGCGATATTCTCGCAGCCCACGAGCAGGAGGTGCGGATCATCGAGCTGGTCGGCACGCTGTCGCTGTCGGCGGTCGACTATGTCTCACGCCGGCTTGCGGGCCGGCCGCGGCCGCAATTCGTGATTTTCGATCTCCACCGCGTCACCTCCACCACACGCGCCGGGGCGCGGCTGGTGGCTGAAGCGTTCGAGGAGCTGGCGGCGCTGAATGTGACCGTCGTCCTGTCAGGCGTCAGGCGCGCCTCCAAAGAATGGGACAGCCTGCGGGAGTGGACCGCGGAGCTGAAGAACGTCCGCGACTTCTATGTGCTCGACACCGCGATCGAATGGGCCGAAGACCAGATCGTCTACCGCTATGGCGGCTCGATCGATTTTCACGAGACCACCGAGCTTTCCGAGCAGCCGCTGCTCGCAGGCCTCAGCGCGGAAGAGCTGACCGACCTCGCCTCGATCTGCACGATCCGGATCTATCAGTCTGGCGCGAAAATCCTCACCACTGGCGCCGCAGCCGATTCCCTGTTCTTCCTGCGCAGCGGCGCGGTGCATGTCACCCTGCCCGACGGAGTGCGGCTCGCAACACTCACCGCCGGCATGGCGTTCGGCGAGATGGCCCTGATCGAGACCACCCGCTCCGCGGACGTGTTCGCGGATATGGCTGCGACCGCGTTCGAGGCGCCTCTGAAAGCGTTCGAGCGCTTCCGCAAGCAGCACCCGCACGCCAGCGAACGCATCATGCGCAATCTTGCGCAGCTTCTGGCCGAGCGCCTGATCGTCGCCAACGCCAAAGTGGATATCTTGACCTCCACCTGAGCGGCCTAGCGGCTCGCCGCCTCGCTGATCCGCCGCTTGATCTTGGCGGCACTGGTCTTGAGCAGCTCCGATGGCTGCTGGCCGGTCGCCACGCAGAGGCAGGCCCAGTAATAGATGACATCGCCGAGCTCTTCGACGAGGCCCGCCTGGTCGAGCCAGTCATCGCGGAGCAGCTTCTTGATATGGTCGGCGACTTCGCCGGACTCGCCGGCGAGGCCGAGCCCGAGATAGGACAGCCGTTCGTTCGACGGACGCTCATCGACTTTCGCAATCGTTGCAGCCCAGGCGGCATATTCATCGATCGTCATGAGCATCCCTCACAGCAATTGCTCGATCAGCCGACCACTTCGGTGACCGGCTGAAGGTCGATCTCGAAGGTCTCCAGAAACTTTGACGTCATGATGTAGAATCCGACCGAGAGCTGCAGTTCAACCAGTGCGGCCGGCGTCAGCTTCGATGAGATCGCCTTGAAGGTCGCATCCGTCGGCTTGTTCAGCTTGACGATCTCGTCGGTGAAGGCGAGCGCGGCGCGCTGCACTTCATTGAAACAGTTCGCGGCCTGCCAGTTCTCGAGCGCCTCGTTCTGCTCGTCGGTGACGCCGACATTCTTGCCGATGCGCTTGTGCGCGACGATCTCATACGGCGCCTCGCACAAAATGCCGGTTCGGGTGATCGCGAGTTCGCGCACGATCGGATCGAGCTCGCCCTTGTGGCGGATGGCGCCGCCGAGCCGGCAGTACTGCTCGAAATAGCTCGGCGAATGCGACATCATCCGGAAGATGTTGGCATTGCGGTTCTTGTCGAGGATCTCCCGGGTGCGGTCGGATGCCTTGGACGGGTCGCTGTAGTTGATGCGGGCCATGATTTTCCTGAAGTTTTTCCCTAAGCCTTTGATGCTTTTTGTCGTTAGCGGCGAAATTTCCACGAAACTGTATTCTTGCGCGTCCGCAGGAGCAACAACATCGAGTCAAAATGCCGCCGCATTGCTGAACGACCTTGGCACAGTCGATATTCGCCGCGTGGGGACTTGATCGCGGCGGATACTCGCAAGGGGAGTTCCGAGTAAAAACAATTGGCCGTTGGGCGCTAACCGCGCATCGATGAGTCACGCCCAAGTCTAGGGAGAAAATGGAATGAAGGAAGCCACCAAGGGGGCGGCCTCGGAAGCGTTCGCGCATATGCTAGCGGTGATGGCGATGCTCGTCATCGCCAGCATCCTGTTCTACGGGCGCTAGTTAAGAGTCGGGTGAGAGCTTTCGTCATTCCGGGGTGGCCCTCGCACAGGCCAGGCCCAGAATTCCCGTTCCAGGCTCGGTCTCTCAGGACCGCCCCCGAATGACGGATCCCACCGCTCGCGTTGCCGCAATAGCCCGGATGGGGCGCGCAATCCGGGAAAGTCTATCGGTGAGGCGAAAACCCGGATTTCGGTCCGCTCCATCCGGGCCACATTGGAGCATCTAAATTTCACTATCTGTCTTTGGCGAAGAACGGCACCAGCTTGCCGGCGAACAGTTTGAAGCTCGCACTGACCTCATCGCCGATGGCGAGATCATTCTCACCATGCGCCATCATGCGAAAACCCTCGGCGCAATCGACCAGCAGGATGTTGTAGGGCACGTACGCGCGCGTCTCGGGCGTGGCGGCGCGGCAGACCAGCGACGTCGCGTAGACCCTGCCCTTGCCGCTGGCGCACTGCTCGCGCGGATCGGACGCGCCGCAGGCCGCGCAGAAGGCGCGACGAATATACTGCACATGGCCGCATGCGGTGCAGGTCTGATAAATGACGGCCTGTTCGCCCTTGGTCCAGTCGGCTAGACGCTCGCTCATCGCACCCGCTCCAGGAACATGCTGACGTGAGACGACAGCACGCCGCCGTCGCCGTGCAGCAGCGCGATCGAGGCGTCGCGCACCTGACGATTCGCCGCCCGCCCCGTCATCTGCAGATGCGTTTCGACGAGATGCGCCATGGCGCCACCAACGCCGCAATGACCGTAGCTGAGCAGGCCGCCATGGGTGTTCAGCGGCATCGCTCCATTGCGGCTGAAATGGCCAACGCGCACGCGCGCGGCTGCCTCGCCTCGGCCAGCGAGGCCAAGATCTTCCAGCAGCATCGCGAGCGTGATCGTAAAGCTGTCGTAGATCGCGGCGTAGCGCACGTCGGAAACGGCAAGGCCGGTAACCTCCCTGGCGCGAGCGACGGAGATCTCGGCGCCGAGCTCGCTCAGGGCGGGGGCTGCAGTGACGTGCTGATGGGTATGGGCCTGGGCACAGCCGCGAATGCGCACGCCGGCCTCTCCGGTCCGCTCGCGACTGATGACGAAGGCTGCGCCGCCGTCGGACACCGGGCAGCAATCGAGCAGCTTCAGCGGCATCGCCACCGGCTTCGAGGCCATGACGTCAGCGACCTCGATGGGATCCTGGAATTGCGCACCAGGATGAGTGCAGGCGTGGGTGCGCATCAGCACCGCGAATTCGGCGAGGTCTTCTTCCGTCACGCCGTACTCGTGCATGTATCTGTTAGCGACGAGGCCGTAATAGGCGGGGATGGTCGGGCCGAGCGGCAGTTCGTAGTCGGGATGGCCGACCTGCGCCAGCGCTTGGATCGAGGCGTCGCGGCTCTGTCCAGTGAGGCGGTTCTCGCCGGCCACGACGAGCACATTGCGGGCGACGCACGCTTCGACGAGATGATGGGCGAGCATGGTCATCGCGAGCCCGGTCGCGCCACCGACCTGGACGGCATGGGCGTAACTGGGGCGGATGCCAAAATGCTCGGCAAAAACGGTCGCCAACATGATGTGCGGCGAGACGGTGGAGTAGCCGCAGAGGATGCCGTCGATCTCGGCACGCTTGAGCCCGGCATCGTCGAGCGCAGCCTGCGCGGCCTTGCTCATCAGCTCCAGCGAGGACGAGTCTTCGTGCTTGCCGAAAGGCGTGAGACCGACGCCGGTGATGAAGCTCATGGGCGCACCAGTGCATCGTCATTCCGGGGCGGCGAACGGGTGACGCCATCGCGGACCATGGCGTCGATCTCGTCGGCGGAATAGCCGATCTCGCGCAGGATTTCCGCGCCGTGCTCGTTGAGCTGCGGCGCGAGCCGCACCGGTTCGGCTTCGGTTTCGGACCAGGTGGCCGTCACCCTCATGCTCCGGATCGGCCCTTCAGTTGGATGGTTCACCACTGGGAAAAAGCCGGTCGCCTCCAGATGCTCATCGTGCAGCATCGACGCGAGGTCGTGCATGGGCATCACCGGCACGTCGGCCTTGGTGAGCAGGTCGATCCATTCCGCGGTGCTGCGCGTCTCGAAGATGCGCGCGAGCTCGGCATAGACGACGTCGATATTGGCGGCGCGGCCGGCGAATGTCGCGAACATCGCGTCGGCGCGCAGGTCGTCGCGTCCCGTCGCCTCAAAGAAGTTCTCCCACTGCTTGTCGTTGTAGACGATGACGCTGAGATAACCGTCCGATGTCTTGTAGGGCCGGCGGTCGCGCGAGAGGTGGCGGGCGTAACCGCCCTTGTCGAGCGGGGGCTCATAGGTCAATCCGCCCATGTGGTCGCCCATGACGAAGCCGGCCATGGTCTCGAACATCGGGATGTCGACGCGCTGGCCGCGGCCGGTGCGGTCGCGGTGCACGAGGCTGGCGCAGATCGCGCCCACGGCAGTCAAGCCTACGATGCGATCGACCAGTGCGTTCGGCACATAGCGCGGCACACCGTCACCGGTCTGCGCCATCAAGGCGGGCAGCGCGGTGGCGCCCTGGATCAGATCGTCATAGGCCGGTTTTGCAGCATAGGGCCCGTCCTGGCCGAAGCCGAACACGCCGGCATAGACCAGCCGCGGATTGATTTTGGAAACAACGTCATAGCCGAGTTGAAGCCGCGCCATCGCCTGCGGGCGGACGTTGTAGACGAGAACGTCGGCGTCTTTCAGCAAGCGGAGCACGGCCTCGCGGCCGGCGGGCTTCTTCAGGTCAAGGCAGATCGAGCGCTTGCTACGGTTGGTGTTGAGAAACACCGGGCCCATGCCTGCGTGCCGCATCGGGCCGATCAGGCGGGTGACGTCGCCGTCCAGAGACTCCACCTTGATGACGTCTGCGCCGTAATCGCCGAGCATCTGGGTCGCATAGGGGCCCATCAGCACGGTGGTCATGTCGACGACCTTGATGCCCTTCAGCGGCCCCATCGTTCGCTCCCGATTGCGCGGCCTCAAGTGAGGCCTGCGATTTCGGTCCAGCTAACGGCAGTGGCGGCGCATGCGCAAGAGCCGCCGGCGTATGGCCGCATGCGCCGGCGGCGAAAGGCGGCTATTTCTTCTGACGGGAATCGCGAATCTTGAGGAGGCGGTCGAGCTCATCATTCTGCTGGTTGATGCGGTCAGCGATCCGCGACTCGTTCTGCTCACCCGAGGCGGCCGCGGCCTGCTCGATGAGCTGGCGGATATTGTCCTCGAGAATCGCGATGCGATCGTTGAGTGCGTCCATCGACAGCGAATCTTCGTAGTCATTGCTCATGATGCATCCCCTGCAAATCGATCAAGAGCTTTAAGGGCCCCCAGCGGGCCCACCATGATCTAGCGCAAGATAAGAAGGTGGGCACGGCGCTTCACGCCTTGCCTACCGTGCAGCAGCCTTACTTCAGCGGCTCCAGCACGGAGACGTAGTTGGCAACCGCCGCACCGCCCATGTTGAAAATGCCGCCGAGCTTTGCATTCTTGAGCTGCATGCCCTCGGGCGCTTGGCCGGCGAGCTGCATCGCGGTCATCACGTGCATGGAGACGCCGGTGGCGCCGATCGGATGGCCCTTGGCTTTCAGGCCACCGGACGGATTGACCGGCAGCTTGCCGTCCTTGAGCGTCCAGCCTTCCTTGATGGCACGGGCACCCTGCCCCCGCGGCGTCAAGCCCATCGCTTCGTACTCGATCAGCTCGGCGACGGTGAAGCAGTCATGGGTCTCGACGAAGGAGAGATCGGAAAGTGTAACGCCCGCCTTCTCCAGTGCGCGCTGCCAAGCGACCGTGCAGCCCTCGAACTGGAGGATGTCGCGCTTGGACATCGGCAGGAAATCCTGGGCGTGCGCGGTGGCGCGGAAGCCGATCGACTTGCTCATGCCCTTGGCGGTTTCCGCGTCGGCCAGCACCAGGGCAGCGGCACCGTCCGAGACCAGCGAGCAGTCGGTGCGCTTCAGGGGGCCGGCGACGTAGGGGTTCTTCTCGCTCTCGGCGCGGCAGAAGTCGAAGCCAAAGTCCTTGCGCATCTGGGCGAAGGGATTGGCGACGCCGTTCTTATGGTTCTTGGCCGCGATCAGCGCCAGTGCATCGGACTGGTCGCCGTATTTCTGGAAATAGGAGCTGGCGATCTTGCCGAACACGCCGGCGAAGCCGCCGAAAGTGTCGCCGTCCTCGGGCAGATAGGACGCCTTGAGCAGGTTCTTGCCGATCTCCGGGCCCGGCGTGCGCGTCATCTGTTCGACCCCGACAACGAGGACAATCCTGGCCGCGCCGGCCGCGATCGCGCGCACGCCCTGATGGACGGCGGCGGAGCCGGTGGCGCAGGCGTTCTCGACCCGGGTCGCCGGCTTGAAGCGCAGCTTCGGGTCGGCCTGGAGCACCAGCGAGGCGGTAAAATCCTGGGGCGAGAAGCCGGCGTTGAAATGGCCGAGCACGATCTCGTCGACATCGCCGGCCGAAATGCCGGCATCCGCCAGCGCCTCATTGGCTACCTTCACCACAAGGCTTTCCACGGTCTCGGTGTCGAACTTGCCGAACGGCGTATGCGCCCATCCGACGATGCTGGCGGTCATGGTCATTCTCCCTGGCGCTCTCTTGCTGACCTAAGTCTTAGCTCAGGGATGGCAAGACTTCACGCGGGTTTAAGGGCCTCGAGGGTGCGCTGGCAGATGGCAGTTATGCCGGCCCAGTTCCCGGCCCTGATCTCCGCCGTCGGGCACAGCCAGGAACCGCCGACCGCGACCACATTGGGCTCCGCGAGCCAGGTTGCCGCATTGGCCTCGCCGACCCCGCCGGTCGGGCAGAACCGCACGTTCGGGAACGGCCCACCCAGCGAGCGCAGCCCCTTGATGCCGCCGGCCTGCTCGGCCGGGAAAAATTTTGCAATGTCGAAGCCGTAGGACAGCGCCATCATCAGCTCGGAGGCCGTGGCGATACCCGGCGCAAACGGCAAGGAGCTATGGGTGGCGGCCTTCAAGAGGTCCGGGATCAAGCCCGGGCTGATGCCGAACGCAACGCCGAGCTTCTCGACACGGGTAAAGTCGGCCGGATTGAGAATCGTGCCGATGCCGACCACCGCCTCGGGCACCTCGGCCATCATCGCCCTCGCCGCCTCGATCGCAACAGGGGTACGCATGGTCACCTCCAGCGTGCGGACGCCGCCGGCCACCAGCGCACGCGCCAGCGGCACCGCATCCTGGATACGCTCGATGGTGAGGACGGGAATGACAGTCGCGGCCTTGAACAGCGCGGCGAGGTGGTTCTGTTGGGCAGTCGTGGTCATCTTGGCTTTCGTTTCACTTGGTCGCTTGACGCGTGGTCGCCGGCCGATGCCGTTTCTTCGGCGGCATGGCATAACCCGGAATGATGGCGCCGGAATAGCAGATGACGAGGCTGGCGAGGCGGTGCCCGGCCTGCGCGGCCTCGACCGGGTCGGAACCGGCGAGCCGTGCCGCGATATAGGCCGCCGCAAAGCTGTCGCCGGCCGCGGTGGTGTCGACCACGGGCTTGGTCATGGGCTCTGCGCGGACCTCGTAGGGCCCCCCGGGAAAGCGCAGCAGGCTGACCGGCTCGGCGAGCCGGAACACCAGCTCGGGGCTTGGGATGCGCGCCATCAACTGCTCGTGGCTTTCGCCGGGATAGAGAGCGAGCAGATCCTCGGTCGAGGTCAGCACGATGTCGGCTGCCGCGAAGGCCGCTGAAAACACCTCGCGCGCGACCTCACGATCCGGCCATCCCCGCGCGCGAAAATTGGTGTCGAACACGAAGCGGGTGCCAAGCAGACGCGCGCGCTTGATCGCCGCGAGCAGGCGCTCGCGCCCAGCCGTGTCGTAGATCGAGAGCGTGATCGCAGAGAGATAGACGATGTCGTAGCTCATCAGCGAGTTGAGGAGATCGTCCGTCTCCGGCAGGTTCATCAGCTGGCGCGCCGCCGCACTGTCGCGCCAGTGGAAGAACTGGCGCTCTCCCTTCGCATCCAGCTGGATCATGTAGAGGCCGGGCAGCTTGCCCGGCAGCCGCGCGACGCGCCTCGTGCCGACGCCCTCCGCAGTCCAGGCCGCGATCATCTCATCGCTCAGGGCATCGTCGCCAAGCGCGGTGAAATAATCGACCTTGACCTCGAGCCGCGCGAGGTAAACGGCCGTGTTGAGGGTGTCGCCGCCGAATCCACGCGAGTAGAGGCCCCCGCCCTGCCCGCTGGAAGGTCCGGCGGATTGTCCACCCTGGGCCTGCCGGAGCTCGACCATGCATTCGCCGATGCAAGCAACGCTCGCCATCACTTTACCCGCTCAGTCAGAGATCAGGCGACGAAATTGCCGCCGAGCTCGTCTTCGATGTGAATGCGGATGATGTCGTCGAAAGTCTTCTCGGCAGTGGTGAAGCCGAGCTCGAGCGACCGCTTTGCATTGAAGTTGCGCGGCCAGCCGCCGACGATGCTGACGATAAAGGGATCGGGCTCCCGCTTGATGCGGGCGGCGACCTTGTCGCCGGCGACGCGCTTCAGCGCAGCGATCTGCTCGCCAACCGTCGCCGACAGACCCGGCATGGTCAAATTACGGCGCGGCCCCACCGCGGCGAGGTCCATGGTGCCGGCATGCAGCAGGAAGCCGACGGCGGAGCGCGGCGTGGCATGCCAGTGGCGGACGTCCTCGGACACGGGAAGAACCGCTTCCTTGCCGGCCAGCGGCTCGCGCAGGATGTTGGAGAAGAAGCCCGATGCCGCCTTGTTGGGCAGGCCGGGCCTGATGCAGATGGTCGGCAGGCGGATGCCGATGCCATCGAGGAAGCCGCGGCGGGAATAGTCGGCCAGCAGTAATTCGCCGATCGCCTTCTGCGTACCGTAGCTCAGAAGCGGCGTGTGGAAGAACTCGTCGCCGATCGCATCGGGGAACGGCGCGCCGAACACCGCGATCGAGGACGTGAAGACCACGCGCGGCTTGTAGCCGCCGCCTGCAAGCCTGACGGCATCGAGCAGCATTCGCGTGCCGTCGAGATTGATGCGGTAGCCCTTGTCGAAATCGAGCTCGGCTTCGCCCGAGACGATCGCGGCGAGATGAAAGATCACGTCCGGACGGCCGGCGATCAGCTTTTCGGCCGCACCCGGCACGGCGAAATCGCTCGACACGGTCTCGACGGCAAAACCGGCTCTTTCGGGCGCCTTCGGCTCGACCACGTCATGCATGGTCAGCTTGGTGATGTCGCTCTTGCCGAGCCGGCCGTCGCGCGACAACCGTTCGCACAATTTGCGGCCGACCATGCCGGCGGCGCCCAGAACCAGAATGTGCAAGAGCCTACTCCTTTTTATTGGCCGGAACGCGCCGATTTCGGCGATTCGTCCTGGCGCGCTCTCGAGGCAGGCCCCGCGATCATTCCTTCACGGCGCCGGTCATCGCCGACACATAATACTCGACGAAGAAGGAATAAAGGATAACTACGGGAACCGAGCCGGTCAGAGCCGCCGCCATCAGGGCCCCCCAGTGGTAGACGTCGCCATTGACGAGCTCGGTGATCGCGCCGACCGGGATCGTCTTGTTTTCGGACGAGGAGATGAAGGTCAGCGCGTAAATGAACTCGTTCCAGGACAACGTGAAGGCGAAGATGCCCGCCGAGATCACGCCCGGCAGCGAAAGCGGCAGCGTGATCTTCATCAGAATCTGCAGCCGCGTCGCCCCGTCGATCAGCGCACACTCCTCCAGCTCATAGGGGATGGTGCGGAAATAGCCCATCAGGAGCCAGGTGCAGAACGGGATCAGGAAGGTCGGATAGGTCAGGATCAGCGCCAAATTGCCGTCGAACAGCCCGAGCTGAAACACGATCGCCGCCAGCGGAATGAACAGAATGGAGGGCGGCACCAGATAGCCGAGGAAGATCGCAAGGCCGACATAGCGCGAGCCCTTGTAGCGAAGGCGTTCGATCGCATAGGCGGCGCAGACGCTGGCGAACAGGGAGATGAAGGTCGAGGACACCGAGACGATCACGGTGTTCCACATCCAGAGCGGATAGTCGGTGTCGAAGAACAGCTTCTTGATGTGCTCCAGCGTCGGATGCACGATCCAGAACGGATTGTACTTTTCGTAGTCGTACATCTCCGCGTCCGGCTTGAACGTCGCGACCGCCATCCAGTAGAACGGGAACAGCAGGAAGAAGATGATCAGGCCGAGCGGAAGGTAGACCCGAAAAAACTTCCGCGGGAAGCTCTCGAGATAGTCCATTCCGACGCTTTGGTCGTCTGCCGTGGTCATGGTCAGTCCCTCCCGCCCTGCTGCCAGCGGGAACGCTGAAGCCCGAAAAAGCTGAGCAGGATCGCCGCGACCAGGAACGGAATCATCGCGTTCGAGATCGCCGCCCCCTCGCCGAGATTGCCGCCGGTGATGGCGCGCTGGAACGACAGCGTCGCCATCAGATGGGTGGAGTTGATCGGTCCACCCCGCGTGATGGTGTAGATGAGCTGAAAGTCGGTGAAGGTCATCAGCACCGAGAACGTCATCACGACCGCGATGATCGGCGACAGCATCGGCAGCGTGATGTGGCGGAAGCGCTGCAGATTGGTGGCGCCGTCGAGATTGGCGGCCTCATAGAGCGAGGGCGAGATGGTCTGTAATCCCGCCAGCAGCGTGATCGCCACGAAAGGCACGCCGCGCCAGATATTGGCGGCGACGACCGACCAGCGCGCATTCCAGGGATCGCCAAGGAAATCGATATAGCGCGTGATCAGGCCGGCCTTGATCAACACCCAGGAGATGATCGAGAACTGGCTGTCATAAATCCACCAGAACGCGATCGCAGAGAGCACCGTGGGCACGACGAAGGGCAACAGCACGATCGCCCGGATCATCGACTTCATCGGCAGCCGCTCGTTGAGCAGCAGCGCCAGGTAAAGGCCGATGGCGAATTTCACCGCGCTGGCGGCGACCGTGTAGAAGATCGTGTTGAACACCGAAAGCCAGAACACTGAGTCCTTCGCCAGCGAGACGAAATTCTGGAAGCCGATGTAGCGCCCGGCGCCGCCGATCTTGGTGTCGGTCATGCCGAGCCAGAAGCCCAGCGCCAGCGGGTAAGCCAGAAACAGGATGAGGATGGCGATTGCCGGCACCATGAACATCGCGCCGAGGAAATGCCGGCTCTCGAATGCTCTGGTCCACAAGCTGCTGCGCTTGGCCTGCGCAACAGTGGACTCGGCCATAACTGCCATGTCGGATTCCCCTCGACGAAAAGTCGCGGCGTCCGGCGAACCGGACGCCGCGTAGATTGGAGCTGATCAGACCTGATAGTAGCGCTTGGCGCGCTCGGCTGCGCGTGCGGCTGCCGCCTTCGGCGTCACCGAGCCCGACGCCGCCTCGGCGAACATGTCGACGACGACGAAGTCGCCCATCACCGCGGCCGAGGCATAGCCGAGATCGCCGGCATAGCCGTTGTCGCGGCAGCGCTTCAGGCAGTCGCGATAGGGCGTGATCTTCGGATCCGACGTCCACACCGGGTTGTCGTTGTAGGCCGGAAGCGGCGGCGACACGTAGCCGTTGGAGGAGACCTCCCAGGCGTCGTAGTTCGCCTTGTCCATCATGAACTTGATGTATTCCTTGACCGCCTTCGGATACTTCGAGTGCTTGTAGCCGTAATAAACCAGCACGTTCTGCTGCTCGGTCGACACGCCGACCGGACCGATCGGCATCGGCGCGTGGTTCATGTCCTTGGCGATCTCCTGCTGCTTCGGATCGGTCGAGTTCTTTCCGACGGTCCAGATCGAGATGCCGTTCAGCGTCAGGCTGAGCTCGCCGTTGAGGAACGCCTTGTTGTTGTTCGAGTCGTTCCACGACAGCACGCCGGGGATGAAGGTCTCGTAGAGCTGCTTGACGTATTCGAGCGCGGCGATCGTCTCCGGCGAGTCGATCACGACCTCGTTCTTTTCATTGACGACTTTGCCGCCGAAGGCCCACAGCGCCCACTGGCACCAGCCGTTGGCGTCACCCGTGGCGTGGCCGAGCGCGAAGCCGGCCGGCGTGTTGTTCTTCTTCAGCGCCTGGCAGAGCTTGAGGAAGCCGGCAGTGTCCTTGGGAAATTCATCGAAGCCGGCGGCCTTCACGTGGCTAACGCGATAGTTCAGGCAGCCGCCGGTCGCGCCCTGCGGAATGGCGATCCAGCTGTTGCCCTTCTTGCCGTAGCGTTCGGCAACCGGGTACCAGCCGCCATACTGCGCGCCGAGATAGTCGGCGACGTCAGTCATGTCGATCAGCTTTTCCGGGAATTTGTGGGGATCATCGAGCGTTCCGATGATCAGGTCGGGACCGGCGCCGACATTGGCGGCGACCGCGGCTTTGGGGCGGATGTCCTCCCAGCTCTCGGCCTCGAGCTTGATCTTGACGCCGGTCTTCTCGGAGAACGCCTTGGTCTGCTCGGCGAATTTGTCGAACTCGGCCTGAATGAACTGCTTCCAGCGCAAGACGCGGATGGAAGCGTTCGGCTCGGGCGTGTTGGTCCACTCCGCCGCGCGTACCGGGACAATCCCCGGGCCAGCCAGCAGCGCCGCGCCGCCCAAACCGACTTTAAGCACACTTCGCCTGTCGAAATCGCTCATCGTTCTCTCCCTAAATTTTATATTTGTATTGGGTCGTCTTGTATTGGGGCAGTTCTGCTTGGCAGTTCTTTGGCGTCGCTATACGCGTTTGCCCGTCGCCTCGTCGAACAGATGAATCACGGAAGGATCGGGCTTCAGCTTGACCTTGTCGCCCGGGTTGAACTGGTGACGTTCGCGGAAGACCGCGACGACCTGCTCACCACCGAGCTTCGCAAACACCTGCGTTTCCGAGCCGGTCGGCTCGACCACGACGATCTCGGCATCGGCGCCGTCGTCAGCGATGGTGAAATGCTCGGGACGCACGCCGTAAACGACAGGACGCCCGTCGGACGCCGCCGGCGCGTTCCTGAGCGGCAGCTTGACGCCATTCGGCCCCTCGAAGGTCGCAACGCCGTTGACCCGCACATGACCCTTCAGGAAGTTCATGGACGGCGAGCCGATAAAGCCGGCGACGAACTGGTTCTCGGGCTTGTCGTAGAGCTCGAGCGGCGTACCCATCTGCTCGACGATGCCGTCATGCATGACCACGATTTTATCGGCCATGGTCATGGCCTCGATCTGATCGTGGGTGACGTAGACCGTCGTGGTCTTCAGCCGCTGGTGCAGCTCCTTGATCTCGGTGCGCATCGCGACGCGCAGCTTGGCGTCGAGGTTCGACAAGGGCTCGTCGAACAGGAACACCTGCGGATCGCGCACGATGGCGCGGCCCATGGCGACGCGCTGGCGCTGGCCGCCGGAGAGCTGGCGTGGATAGCGTTCGAGCAGCGGCGACAGCGCCAGAATCTCGGCGGCGCGCTTGACGCGCTTGTTGATCTCCTCGGTGCTCTCGCCCCGCAGCTTCATCGAGAAGCCCATGTTCTCGCCGACCGTCATGTGCGGATAGAGCGCGTAGTTCTGGAACACCATCGCAATGTCCCGCTCCTTGGGCTGGACATTGTTGACGACGCGGTCGCCGATCGAGATCGTCCCTGAGGTGATGTTCTCGAGACCGGCGAGCATGCGCAGAAGCGTCGACTTGCCGCAGCCGGAGGGACCAACCAGGACGACGAACTGGCCGTCCTCGATCGGAATCGAAACGCCGTGCAGGACTTCAAAATTGCCGAACGATTTCCGCACGTCGCGGATTTGCACAGACGACATCTAGCTCCCTCCTCGAAAGTCCACGACGCATCTCGCGCCGCGACCGTCTTGTTTTTTCAGACTTCACCGAACGAAGCCCAACTTAGCGGGCGACATTGTCGGCAGTTTGCGCGGTTTTGGCAATTTGTCTTTGGTTAGTCCGTGCTGGTAGCGCTGTCAACGTTCCTTTGTTTGCGACAGTGAGTGTGTTAAGAGCAGCAAATGGGTCGAAACCGCACCAAGTCAGGCAAAATCCGGCTGGCGGAAGTCGCCGAGCTCGCCGGCGTAAGCCCGATCACAGCGTCCCGCTTCTTCCGCAATCCCGAGGCGCTGTCGGTGGCCAAACGGACCCGGGTCGAAAGCGCGGCCAGGGAGCTTGGCTATGTGCCGAACCTGGCGGCGCGCGCGTTGGCCTCGCAGCGCACCGAGGTGATCGGTGTCTTGATTCCGTCGCTGACCAATAACGTGTTCTCCGACGTGCTACGCGGCATCTACGACGCCTCCGAAAACAGCCGTTACTCGATCCAGTTGTCCAACACACGCTACAGTATTCTCCAGGAGGAGAAGCTGCTGCGGCTGTTTCTTGCGCAGAAGCCGGCCGGGCTGATCGTCACCGGCATCGACCAGACCACGGAATCGCGCGCAATGCTCGATGCCGCCGACTGCCCGATCGTGCAGATCATGGAGATCGGACCCAATCCGATCGACATGATGATCGGCTTTTCGCACTATGACGCAGCCCGTGCGGCGGTTGCGCATCTGTTCGCGCAAGGTCACCGCAAGATCGGTTTCGTCGGCGCACGGATGGATCCGCGGGTGCAGCGCCGGCTCGACGGATACGTCTCGGCCATGAAAGACGCCGGACTGTTCGACCAACGCCTCGTCGTCACCACGGCGACTCCGACCTCGGTAACGCTCGGAGGCGCCCTGTTCACCGATCTCCTGGCGCGGGAGCCCGGCATGGACGCGGTGTTCTGCGCCAATGACGACCTCGCGCTGGGTGTGCTGTTCGAATGCAGGCGCCGCGAGATCGCGATCCCCGAACAGATCGCGATCGTAGGCTTCAACGATCTCGAATTCATGGCCTCCGCCGTCCCGACTTTGACGAGCGTGCGCACCAACCGCTACGAGATGGGCAACACGGCCGCCAGCATGTTGATCGAGGCGATCGACGGACGGCGCCCGGAGCACCCGGTGCTCGATCTCGGCTTCAAGGTGATCGAGCGGCAAAGCTCGTCGGCCCGGCGTTCCGACAACCGGCCAGCCGTTTCAGGCGGGGGCGTCGCGAACAAAATGGTAGCGTTACCAAGTGGCCATGACTAGTATCGGATTTGTGAGGAAACGACCCGCCAGCGGGCAGGCAAATCGTCGCTCGCGCCGTTGGGCATCGCACAAGCCGATACCATAAAACGGACGCCAGTGCGTTTGCATTGCAGGAGAAACCAATGACAAAAAAACCAACCAATGGGCATGCCCCCGCCGGCAACGGTGCTCGCCGCCACCTCCGCTCGCAGGAATGGTTCAACAATCCGCATAATCCGGGCATGACCGCGCTCTATATGGAGCGCTATTTGAACTACGGTCTCACCCGCGCCGAGCTCCAGTCCGGCAAACCGATCATCGGCATCGCGCAGACCGGCAACGACCTCTCCCCCTGCAACCGCCACCATATCGAGCTTGCCCATCGCGTCCGCGAAGGCATCCGCGAGGCCGGCGGCATTGCGATGGAATTCCCGACCCATCCGATCCAGGAGACCGGCAAGCGCCCGACCGCGGCGCTCGACCGCAACCTCGCTTATCTCGGCCTCGTCGAAATCCTCTACGGCTATCCGCTCGACGGCGTGGTGCTGACCACGGGCTGCGACAAGACCACGCCGGCCTGCATGATGGCGGCGGCGACCGTCAACCTGCCCGCGATCGTGCTGTCGGGCGGGCCGATGCTGAACGGCTGGCACAATGGCGAGCGCACCGGCTCCGGCACCATCGTCTGGAAATCGCGCGAGCGCCTCGCCGCCGGCGAGATTGACTATGAAGAATTCATGGAGATCGTGGCGTCATCGGCGCCCTCGGTCGGCCATTGCAACACCATGGGCACCGCTTCGACCATGAACGGGCTCGCGGAAGCGCTCGGCTTCTCGCTGCCGGGCTGTGCGGCGATCCCCGCCCCCTATCGCGAGCGCGGCCAGATCGCCTACGAGACGGGAAAACGCATCGTCGACATGGTCTGGGAAGACCTCAAGCCTTCGGACATCCTGACCCGCAAGGCGTTCGAGAACTGCATCGTGATCAATTCGGCGATCGGCGGCTCGACCAACGCACCGATCCACATTAACGCGCTGGCGCGCCACATCGGCGTCGAGCTCTCCATCGACGACTGGCAGAAGGTCGGCCACGACGTGCCGCTGCTGGTGAACATGCAGCCGGCCGGCTTCTATCTCGGCGAGGAATTCCACCGCGCCGGCGGCGTGCCGGCCGTGGTGCGCGAACTGATGAAGCACAAGCGCATCCACGAGGACGCGGTCACGGTCAACGGCCGCGGCATCGGCGAGAACTGCGCCAATGCGCCAAAACCCGACAACGACGTGATCTGGTCTTACGACAAGCCGCTGGTGAAGGACGCCGGCTTCCTGGTGCTGAAGGGCAATCTGTTCGATTCCGCGATCATGAAGACCAGCGTGATCTCCAAGGAATTCCGCGATCGCTACCTCAGCAACCCGACCGATCTCAATGCATTCGAGGGCCGCGCCATCGTGTTCGAGGGTCCCGAGGACTATCACGAGCGGATCGACGATCCCTCACTCGAGATCGACGAGCGCTGCGTGCTGTTCATCCGCGGCACCGGCCCGATCGGCTATCCCGGCGGCGCCGAGGTCGTGAACATGCAGCCCCCTGCGGCGCTGATCAAGCGCGGCATCATGTCCCTGCCCTGCATCGGCGACGGCCGCCAGTCGGGCACCTCGGGCTCCCCTTCGATCCTCAATGCTTCGCCGGAAGCCGCCGCCAATGGCGGGCTCGCGATCCTCAGAAACGGCGACAAGGTGCGCGTCGATCTGAACAAGGGCAGCGCCAACATTCTCATCTCGGACGACGAGGTGAAGAAGCGCCACGCCGAGCTCAAGGCCAATGGCGGCTTCAAGCATCCGCCGAACCAGACGCCGTGGCAGGAGCTTTATCGCAACACCGTCGGCCAGCAGTCGACCGGTGCCTGCATGGAGCTCGCTACGCGCTATCAGAACGTCGCCGGCACATTTGGCGTAGCGCGGGATAATCACTGAGTTAGGAACACGTAGCCCGGGTGAGCGGAGCGACACCCGGGACATCCGCTCCCGGATATCGCGCTCGCGCGCTCATCCGGGCTACGGCACTGAGAAAATCGAGGAGAATACAAATGGCAGACCGCCTCAAGGGAAAGCGCGCCGTCATCACGGCTGCAGCGGCAGGCATCGGGCGCGCATGCGCCATTGCATTCGCGCGTGAAGGCGCAACCGTCATCGCCACCGACATCAATGAGAGCGGCATCGCGAGGCTGGCTAAGGAAGGTATTGCCGAGACTGCGAAGCTCGACGTGCGCAGCACCGCCGACGTTAACGCCTTCGCCAAGCGCGTCGGCAAGGTCGACATCCTGCTCAACGCGGCGGGCTTCGTGCACCACGGCACCATCCTGGAGTGTTCGGAAGAGGATTTTGATTTCTCGTTCGACCTCAACGTCAAGTCGATGCACCGGACCATCAGGGCCTTCCTGCCGGACATGCTCGCGGGCGGCGGCGGCAGCATCGTCAACATCTCCTCCTGCGCGGCGCTGCGGCCGCCGGCCAACCGTTACGTCTACAGCGCCTCGAAGGCAGCGGTGTCGCTGCTGACGCGCGCGGTCGCGCTCGACTTCATCACCAAGGGCATCCGCTGCAACAGCATCTGCCCGGGCACCGTCGAGACGCCTTCGATGCTCGACCGTGCCGCAGCGCAAGGGCCGCAGGGCAAGGAGATGTTCGTCTCCCGCCAGAAGATGGGCCGGCTCGGCACCGCCGACGAGATCGCATCCATGGCGGTCTATCTCGGCAGCGACGAGAGCGCCTTCACCACCGGTGTCGACCTCGTGGTCGACGGCGGCTACATGCTCTGACGCCAGAGGCCCGGCATGAACAAGATCGATCTCAACGGCCGTGTCGCCATCGTCACCGGCGGCGCGCAGGGCTTTGGCCGCGCCATTGTTCAGCGCTTCGTCGCCTCCGGCGCCAAGGTCGCGATCTGGGATTTTGATGCAGCCCTGGCCGAGAAGACGGCAAAGGAAATCGGCGATAACACCTGCGTCTTCAAGGTCGACGTCACCGATACCGCGGCCGTCGAGCAGGCCCGCGACGCGACGCTGGCCGCCTTCGGCAAGATCGACATCCTCGTCAACAATGCCGGCATCGCCGGCGTCAACAAGCCGGTCTGGGAGACCGATCTCGAGGAATGGCGGAAAGTTCTGCGCATCAACCTCGACGGCCCTTTCATCGTCTGCAAGGCGATCGTGCCTTGGATGCTCAAGCAGAAGTACGGGCGCATCGTCAACATCGCCTCGATCGCCGGCAAGGAAGGCAATCCCAACGCCTCGCATTATTCGGCGTCCAAGGCCGGCCTGATCGCGCTGACCAAGTCGCTCGGCAAGGAATTGGCCGCACACGACATTCTCGTCAATGCGGTGACTCCCGCGGCTGCGAAGACGGCGATCTTCGACCAGATGACGCAGCAGCATATCGACTTCATGCTGTCGAAAATCCCGAAAGCGCGCTTTGTGCTGGTGGAAGAGCTAGCCGCGATGGTGAGCTGGCTCGCATCCGAGGACTGCGCGTTCTCGACCGGCGCCGTGTTCGACATCTCGGGTGGGCGGGCAACCTATTGAGGCAGCCATGATCCGAGAAGGCGGATGTCTGTGCGGCGCGGTGCGGTTCAAGGCGGAGGGCGAGCCGCTCAACGTCCGCATCTGCCATTGCCGCCTCTGTCAGAAGGCGATGGGCTCGCCCTACTTCGCCCGCGCGCAATTCGACCAGCGCGCACTGACTGTCGAGGGCGACACCGAGCGCTATGCGTCGTCCGAGAACATCGACCGCGTGTTCTGTAAGCGCTGCGGCACGCGCCTGTTCGCCTGGCGGCGCAACGGCACGCTGGCTGGCGTTGCGCTGGCGACCTTCGACGATCGCAACGCGTTTGTGCCCACCGAGCACATCTGGGTCAGCGAAAAGATGGGCTGGGTGACGATCGAGGACGGCATGATCCGATATGACGGGACGATCCCGACGTAGCTCATCCGGCGCCAAGGCTCCACGTCACGGCCGCTGGTCTCGCCGATCATTTGCGGCGTGGCATTTCGGGACCGCCCACCCTATGTTGGGGTGACGCGTTGCTGCACCACCGGTTGGCTGGGTCGGCTGCAAGACCGCAGGCAAACCGGGACGGACGAGCCGTGAACATTTCCTTGTATGACCTCTCGGTGTGGGTGCTGCCGCTGGTGCTCGCCATCACCTTCCACGAGGCTGCCCACGCCTTCGTCGCACATCGTCTCGGTGATGATACCGCATGGCAGCTCGGCCGTGTCAGCTTCAACCCGCTCCGCCACATCGACCCGTTCGGCACGCTGATATTGCCGGCGATGCTGCTGTTCGCGCATTCGCCATTCCTGTTCGGCTATGCCAAGCCTGTGCCGGTGAATTTCCGCAAGCTCAACGACCCCAGACTCGGCATGGTCTGGGTGGCGCTGGCCGGGCCCGCCACCAACATCCTGCTGGCGCTGTCCGCAGCTCTTGCCCTGCACGCCCTGCCCTGGGCCCCAGCGAACTCGGCGCAATGGATCTTTGACAATCTCAAGAACGCACTGCTGATCAACGCGGTGCTGGCGGTGTTCAACATGATGCCGATCCCGCCGCTCGACGGCGGGCGCGTCGCGGTAGGGCTGCTGCCCCGGCCACTCGCCCTCCCGCTGGCGCGGCTCGAGCCGTTCGGGATGCTGATTCTGATCGGCTTGCTGATCCTGCTACCGCTGGCAGGCTCGCAGTTCGGTCTAAATCTTGATGTTATTTCAGCAATACTGCGAACGTTGACCGGTTATGTGATTCAGGCTGTTCTCATTCTGACCGGCAATACGTAGTTGAACAGCACACCCGAACACAAGCCGAAGGGCTCGAGGCCGACTTGGTCAAAGCTGCCGATATGCTGATCGCGCGACGCGCTGATACCCGCGCTCGCGCCGATTTTGCCACCTGGAAGATGATGGCCAAGCTCAACGGGTCGTCCGCGCTGCCTCCGGAGGCGCAGGAGTTCCTCCTGAGCTACAAGAACCTGCGGGCGCAGATGAACGAGGGTGAGGCTACCGAGGCCACCATCGGCGCCATCTACAAGGCCTACTATGCCGAGATGGGCGGCGCGGGAACTCCACCTGACGTCCGCCCCCGGGCGGCTGAACCGGCGGCGGACAATGTTACCGCTTTCCGCCGCCCCGAACCGAAGCTGAAGAAGGCCAGCTTCTTCCGGGCAGCGACCGCGGGCGCAACCCAGAAGCGGCCGCTCCCGGTGGCCCTGATCTTCGCCTGCCTGGTCGTGGTCTATGTCGGGATCAGGCTCTACTGGCGCTGAGCCGTCTTCTTCTTTTTCCTTGCGTCCGGCGGCGTGAAGATGATGTCGACGGTGCGCTCGAACCGGTCGTCGGTCAGGCTGGCAGGCGGCTGCGGGATGGGATCGGATTTGCGGACAATCGAGATCGCGGCCGCATCGTAAGCTGCATCCCCGGACGACTCGACAACGTCGACTGAAAGCACGTTGCCCCGTCGGTTGATCGCGAAGCTGACCTTGACTTTCTGATTGTTGGGCTCCTTGCCTTCCGGATTGACCTTGTGGGCCGTAAGGTGCGCGCTAATCTTGCGATTCCAGTCTGCCGTGAGCTTTAGAATGTCCTTGCCGATGCCCAGCACGGGCGCCAGTGCCTTCTCGGCCTCGCGCGCGTCCTCGTCGAGCGTCTGCCGCGCCGTCGCAACGGACTTCGGCGAGGCCTCCGCAGCGGGCGTTTCGACCGCCGCAATCTTCGGATCCTCGTCCTGCGGCTTCTTCGAAATGTTCTCGGTGACGACCCGATCGGGATCGTCGACCTGTTGCGACTGATCCTTTGGAAGCTCGGTTTCCTTGGTCTCGGCCTTTTGCTCGGGAAGCGCCTGCTGCTCCTGCATCGCTTCACTATCCGGTCCCGGCGGAAGGTCGGTGTCAGGCGCCTTCGGCGAGGCCATCTCGACAGCGAACTCCGCGCCGGCCGCGCCGAGGCCGTCATCGGCGTCATCGGCCCGCAGGTGCGCCAACGCGAGCGCGGCCCCGCCCAGATGGAGCGCGAGCGCCGCCATCGCTGCCAAAATCCAAAGCGTCCGGGCTGGTCTGGACTCGTCCGACATAGCGGGCCTCTAAGGCTGAGCGGCGCCTGCCGCGGGCGCCCCCGGAGCGCCTTCCAGCGCAACCAACTTCACCCGCGAATAGCCGCCTGAGCGCAACAGCTCCATGACGCCCATCAACTCGCCATACGGCACCGAGCGATCGGCGCGCAGGAACACGTACTTGTCCTTGCTCATGTCGGACAGCCCGTCGAGGGTGCCGATCAACTCGGCGCGGTGGACCGGGTTCTCTCCGATGGCAAGCGTCAAATCGGGCTTGATGCTGAGATAGGTCGGCTTGTCCGGCTTCTTCTGCGGCGTCGCGCTCGACGTCGGCAGATCGATCGGCAGGTCGACGGTCGAGAGCGGCGCTGCGACCATGAAGATGATCAGCAGCACCAGGATGACGTCGATGAACGGCGTGACGTTGATTTCATGCGTTTCGCCGAAATCGTCGTCGTCATCATTGTCTGCGAGCGAAACGCCCATGGTTCACTCCGCCGCGCGCGAATGCACGCTGCCGTGGCTGCGGTCGAGATCGCGCGAGAGCAACCGCCCCGCCGCGCCCGAGGCACGGCTGACGAGCTCGAGATAGCTCTTCGTCACGCGCGAGAAGTAATTGTAGATGATGACGGCGGGAATGGCGGCGACCAGACCGATCGCGGTGGCGAGCAGCGCCTCGGCGATACCGGGCGCAACGACGGCGAGGTTCGTGGTCTGCGACTTCGAGATGCCGATGAAGCTGTTCATGATGCCCCACACCGTGCCGAACAGGCCGACGAAGGGCGAGGTCGAGCCGATGGTCGCGAGCACACCCATGCCGACGCGGATGCGCCGCGCCTCCGCGCGCATGATCTCGGAGAAGCTCGAAGCCGCCCGCTCCTTGATGCCGGTGTCACTGGACAGGCCGGCCGACATCCGCGCCTCCCGCAGCGCCGCCGCCAGGAAGGACGGCAGGATCCCCGCTTTGGAGCCGAGCGCCATCTGCGCTTCCGCGAGCGAGCGCGCCTCCGCGATCTTCTTCAGCGCCGAGCGAAGCTTGGTCGCGGCGATCGACAGCTCGATCGACTTGGCGATCAGCACCGTCCAGGTCATCAGCGATGCAAAAGCGAGCCCGATCATCACCGCCTTCACGATGATGTCCGCCGACATGAACATCACCCAGGGCGACAATTCCTTCATGGCGGGCGCGATGCCGGCTGCAGTATCGGACTTTGCAGCCGCAGGCGCGGCAGCTTGCGGCGCCGCAGGCGGAGCAACAACCGGGGCCGGGCCGACCGGGGACGGCTGAGCCGTCGACTGGACCGGTGCCGCGGGCGTGGCCTGTGTCTGGGCGGAAACAGGGGATGCAAGCCAGGCGGCCGCCAGCACAAGAGCTGCGGCAAGGCTTGCTTGGAAGGACATGATCTTCATACTTCGGCCCAGTAGCGAATGAGGTTGTGATAGATACCCGTCAATTTGACCGTTTCGGGATCGTCACGCCCGAGCCGTTCCACCAGCGCCTGTATCGCGGTGTCGAGGTCAAAGATCATGCTCCGGGCTTGATCGTCCCGTATCATGCTCTGAAGCCAGAAGAAAGACGCAACCCGCGTTCCCCTCGTCACCGGGGTGACCAGATGGAGGCTGGTCGAGGGATAGAGCACGCAGTCCCCGGCCTGCAACTTGACTTCGTGCGAACCGTAACTGTCCTCGATCACAAGTTCGCCACCGTCGTACTCCTCCGGCTCGGCCAGGAACAGCGTCACCGACAGGTCTGTGCGGATGCGGAGGCCGGTCAGGCGGTCGCCGCGGATGGCATTGTCGACGTGCAGGCCGAAATGGTGGCCGCTGCTGGCTGCATAGCGGTTGAACAGCGGCGGGAATATCTGGAGCGGGATCGCCGCCGCGATGAAGCGCGGGTTCGAGGTCAGCGCCGAAATGATGCGGTTGCCGAGTTTTCGCGCGACTTCGCTGTCGGGCGGCAATTGCTCGTTGCGCTTGACCATCGCCGACTGCGAGCCGGCGGTGGAGCGCCCGTCCTCCCAATCGCTGGCGTCCATGATGCGGCGGAAATCCGCCACATCATCCTTGCTCAGAACGCCAGGCAGGCACGTCAACATGATCAGAACTTCGCCGTCGTCACGAGGTAGAACGCCCGTCCCGGCGCGACCGCCACGAAAGGCACGGCACTGCGATAGAACGAGTCGTAGTAGAGCTTGTTCGTCAGGTTCTGGGCGTAGAACTTCATGGTCCAGTTCTGGTCGATCTTCTTCTCGAGGAACGCGTCGAACCGCCAATAGCTCGGCAACTCGTTGGTGTTGGCCGCGAACGTGCCGCCATAGACCTTCGATCGGTACACCGCCTGCCCGCCGAGTTCCCAGCCGCCGTCGAACTTGTACTTGGTCAACATGCTGAACGATTGGTGGGCTATGTTGGCGAGTTGCAGACCGAGATTCGAGGCAACGCCGCTCTGCGTGACCTTCGACTGCATCAGCACCAGGCCGCCAAAAATGCTCCAGCGGTCGGTGAGCTTGCCCTCGGCCTCGATGTCGATGCCCTGGATCCTGTAGGCGGCGCCCGAAGTCAGCACGCTGTTGACGGTCTCGCGCGCATTGTCCTTGGTCGTCTGGAACAGCGCACCGGTCACCAGCAGGTGACGGTCGGCAAGCTCCCATTTGGTGCCGAGCTCGATTGCCTTGTTGCGCTCGGGTCCGAGCAAAACGGTCGTGTTGGGCGGAACACCACCGTAATCGGTCGCGGTCGCATCAAGCTCCGACCCGAACGGATTGGCCGAGGTCGCATAGGCTGCATAAAGGCTGCCGATCGAGATCGGCTTGTAGACCGCGCCGACATTGTAATTGACAAGATCGGCGTTCATTTTTAGGGCGGGGGGCGCGTTGACTGACGCACTCATATTATAGCCGTCGTAGCGCACGCCGCCATTCACAATGATGGTGTCCTGCCAGTTCGCAGTGTCCATGACGTAGACGCTGCTGGTGTTGACACCATAGCGCGTGGGATTTCCAACCAGCGATGGCGTGTTGCTGAAGGGAATGTAGGTGTACTGCGGCGAGTAGAGGTTGACCCCCGTGACCGCTCCGTTGCTGGTCGAGCCGCCGCCGAATAGTTCCGACGAGAGGCCGGTGTAACGGTCGATCGAGATGTTCTCGTTGGCGTATTCCACGCCGAACACCGCGGTGTGCTTGACCCCTCCGGTGACGAGCTTGAAAGTGGCCTCGTTCTGGTTGGCCCACACGTCGACGTTCTGGAAGCGGCTCTGCGCGCTGGCCGTGGTGGTCCAGAGCAGCGGATTGGGGCTGGTCGTGTTCGGGTTCTGCGGCAAGGTGCCGATGTAGTTCAGCAGCGAGTGCTCGCCGCGAACCTTGCTGGTCAGCGTAATGGCATCGTTGACCTTGTACTCGATCGTTCCGGTGCCGAAATCCTGCCGTGCGGTCTGGAAGTCGCGATTCAGGAAGCCGTACCAGTTTCCGCGCGGAATGCCCGCCGACGTCACAGGGACATTGCCCTGCCTGTAGAAGGGCACGCCGAAATCCGGGTAGCCGCTAAGATCGGTGTGGACATAGTTCGTCGTGATCTTGATGTCGTTGGTCGGGGTGTACTTGGTCGAGATGAAAGAACCCCAGCGATCGTCGGTGATATAGTTGCGGCCGGCGACGTTGGCGTCCTGGAACAGGCCGCCCACGCGCACGGAGAAGGTCGGATCGACGACCTGGTTGACGTCGAGCGTGACGCGCTTGGTTCTGTCGGTGCCGAACTCGGTATCCATCCGCTTGAAATTAACGTCGCCCGCCTGCTTGGTGACGATGTTGATGGCACCGCCAGCGGTGCCGCGGCCGGCGTAGGACGAGGCGGGGCCCCGCAGGATCTCGATCTGCTCGGTGAAGAAGTTTTCGCGGATTGAGACCGCGGGATCGCGGATACCGTCGATGAAGACGTCGTTGCGCGCATCGAAGCCGCGGATGAAGAAGCGGTCGCCAAACGCGTTGCCGCCCTCGCCCGACCCCAGCGTCACGCCAGCGGTGGAGCGCCCGATCTCCTTCAGCGTCGTGGCGTTCTTGTCCTCGAGAACTTCCTTGCTGAGCACGGTGATGGTCTTCGGCGTGTTCAGCATCGGCTCGGGAAACTTGCCGGAGGCCTGGACGTGGTCGACCTTGTATGGCGCCGCCGGATCCGAATACGGATTGCGGTCAACCTCGCCGGACGGCGTGGTGGGAGCGGTCTGCTGCGCCGCCTGCTGCCGCTGCGCGGCGCGGCGAAGCGCATTGCGCGCGCGGACCTGATCCGCCGTCGGCTTCGAAGCCACCGGGCGCGGACGCGCGACCGGCGCATCGACCGTCACCGGCGGCAGGTTCGACTGCTGAGCCTCCGCGCCGCTCGACACCGATGCTGCTGCGATCAGGCCGGCGACAGCGGAGACCTTCTTGCCGGAAACGCTCGTGAACTTTTCATCGAATGCTGCGACCGAACGCAACGACTTCGGTGCGACCACCTGCCCCATTACCAAACACGCCCCATATTCCAGTTCGCCCATTCACTTCGATGAGCGATTGGAGTGTTGGTATCGGCCGCAAAATTGCGGGTCAATGCGAGTAAGCCGCGAGAACGCTTGAATAAGTCCAGATCAAAGCGATTCTAAACTGCCGTTTGAAATCGTTCTAAATCGAGATTGGAGTCGTTCTAAAGAGCGCGTGAAAATGCTGCTAAATCGGCGGTCGCGGGCGCATGGTCAATCGCTGCTTGGCGGCTTCATCAACGAGAACAATTCATCGACGGTCTTCCGCGCCACCGCGCGCACGCGGTCGCTGTCGTCCATGCCTGCGATGTTGACGCCGTTGACGACGGCTCTGATCTCGTCGCGGAACTCGGTGAGAAAGCGCAAGGGATCACGCTGCTCGTTGGCGACGCGTGCGATCAGTCCCGTGATCAGGATCTGACACGCGATCAGCTTGCCGTTCAGTTCGTCCATGCTGCGCTCCCGTTGTGGCGCGTCGATATGACCGATGCCGGTTTCCCTGACAACCGAAACGAGCTCCGCACGATTAGAACCGTCCCTGCCAGCCGTCGCCTTGCGGCCCATGCGCGGCGCCGCTCAGTCCAGAGCACACCGCTTTCGAGCATTGCACAAACTTTGCACGCTGATCGTTCCTGAGGGGGAATGCAGCACGGCACACCGTAGTGACACGGAGCTGCCTAACCCGTGCAAAGCTTTCCAATTGTTTAGGATTCTCAACCGATAGTGCTGTTTACACTGGAACTTGGCGTGTATTATACAAGCCTCCTGGAACCCTATGATTGCCTCATAATTCGTAGCTTAGGGCATAAGAGCCGACACGAGACGATATGAAAAAGTCCCGGCCGATCCTCTGGATTCTGATCATCGCGGCCGTGGCCTCCGCAGGTTACTATGGTTGGCAGAAATTCGGCTCGCCCGACGCCGGAAAAACCCAGACCGCACAAAAGGGGCCGCAGCGCCCGTCCGCCGTCCCTGTGAGCGTTTCGCCGGTTCAAAAGGTGGACTTTCCGGTTTACCTGACCGGTCTGGGCACGGTTGCGGGCTTCAACACCGTCCAAGTCCGAACCAGGGTGGATGGCCAGATCGACAAGATCGCCTTCACCGAAGGCCAGATCGTCAAGGAGGGCCAGCTTCTCGCCTCGATCGATCCCCGTCCCTATCAAGCCACGCTCGACCAGGCCAAGGCCAAGAAGGCCCAGGACGAGGCAAATCTGGCCAACGCCAATCTCGAGCTCCAGCGCGCCATGAAGCTCGGCGAATTCGCCACCGCCCAGCGGGTCGACACCCAGCGTTCCACGGTCGCCCAGCTCACGGCGCAGATCGCCGCCGACGATGCCGCGATCTCCAACGCGCAGACCCAGCTCGACTACACCCAGGTCAAGGCGCCGATCACCGGCGTCGCGGGCCTGCGCCAGGTCGACATCGGTAACATCGTCAACGCCTCGACGCAGACCGGTATCGTCACGATCTCGCAGGTCGAGCCGATCTCGGTGATCTTCACCGCGCCGGAGGATCAGCTGCCCTATATCAGCGAGGGCCAGAAGGCCGGCGCGCTCAGGGTGATCGCCTTCACCACCGACGGCAAGAAGACGCTGGCCGAGGGCAAGCTTGCCGTCATCAACAACCAGGTCGACACCAGCAGCGGCACGATCCGGCTCAAGGCGGTGTTCGAGAACAAGGACCACGCGCTTTGGCCCGGTCAATCGGTGTCGACACGCCTGCTGGTGCGCACCCTCAAGGATGCGACCGTTGTCCCGGATGACGCGGTCCAGCACTCCACCAACGGCCTCTACGCCTATTCTGTCAATCAGGACAACAAGGCCGAGGTGCACAAGATCAAGGTCAGCTACAGCATCGACGGACGTTCGGTCGTCGACGAAGGGCTGACGCCCGGGCAGCAAGTGATCACCGGCGGCCAATTCAAGGTCCAGCCCGGAAGCCTCGTCTCCACGGCCGTGGCGAGTACGGATCCGGCCCAGAACAAGGTCCGACAGGAATGAACGCGGGCGGGATTTCGGCACCTTTCATCCGTTATCCCATCGGCACCTCGCTGCTGATGGCCGGCATTCTCTTCGTCGGTCTCGTCGCCTATCCCCTGCTGCCGGTCGCGCCACTGCCGCAGGTAGACTTCCCGACCATCCAGATCACAGCCAATCTGCCGGGCGGCAGCCCAGAGACCATGGCTTCGTCGGTGGCCCAGCCGCTCGAACGGCAATTCGCCCAGATCCCGGGCATCGCCCAGATGACCTCGACGAGCTATCTGGGCACCGCGTCGATCACCATCCAGTTCGACCTCAACCGCAGCATCGACGGCGCCGCCAACGACGTGCAGGGCGCCATCAACGCCGCGAGCGGTCAGCTGCCGAAGAACCTGCCGTCGCCGCCGACCTACCGCAAGGTCAACCCGGCCGACGCGCCGATCCTGCTGCTGTCGGCAACCTCAGACACATTGCCGCTGACCAGCGTCAGCGACGCGGTCGACGCCCAGCTCGCCCAGCAGATCAGCCAGCTCTCCGGCGTCGCGCAGGTCTTCATCGGGGGCCAGCAGAAACCGTCTATCCGCATCCAGATCGACCCGGCGAAACTCGTCGCCAAGGGCCTGTCGATGGAGGACGTGCGCAGCCAGATCGCGATCACCACGGTCGACAGCCCCAAGGGCAACATCGACGGCCCGAAGCGCGCCTACACGATCTACGCCAACGACCAGCTCACCCAGGCCAAGGACTGGAACGACGTCATCATCGCTTATCGCAATGGCGGTCCCTTGCGAATCCGCGATGTCGGCCAAGCGGTCAGCGGCGCCGAGGACGCCAAGCAGGCGGCCTGGGCCAACGGCAAGCGCGGCGTGTTCCTGGTGATCTTCAAGCAGCCGGGCGCCAACGTTATCGAAACCGTCGACCGGATCAAGGCCACCCTGCCTCGCCTCGTCGCCGCGATCCCGCCCGCGATCAAGATCGAGCTCATCAGCGACCGCACCACGACGATCCGCGCCGCGGTCGAGGACGTCCAGTTCACGCTGCTGCTGACCATAGCGCTGGTGGTCATGGTCATCTTCATTTTCCTGCGCAGTTTTTGGGCGACCGTCATTCCCACAATCACAGTGCCGCTGGCGCTGCTGGGCGCGTGCGCCTTGATGTGGGTCGTCGGCTATTCGCTCGACAATCTGTCGCTGATGGCGCTCACCATCGCGGTCGGATTCGTCGTCGACGACGCTATCGTGATGCTCGAGAACATTACGCGCTACATCGAAGAAGGCGAATCGCCGATGGCGGCGGCCTTCAAGGGCTCCAAGGAAATCGGCTTCACCATCGTGTCGATCAGCATCTCGCTGGTCGCAGTGCTGATTCCACTGCTGCTGATGGGCGGCATCATCGGACGCCTGTTCCGCGAATTCGCCGTCGTGCTGGCGATGACAATCTTCGTTTCGATGTTCGTGTCGCTGACCCTGACGCCGATGATGGCCTCGCGCTTCCTGCGCGCCCATGGCGAGGTCACCCACGGCAAGTTCTACCAATGGAGCGAGCGCGGCTTCGATGCAATGTTGCGCGGCTACGAATGGGTGCTCGACCATGCCCTGAGCTGGCGCCGCACCACGCTCACGATCTTCTTCGCCACCCTTGCCCTGTCGGTCTATCTGTTCGTGCTGATCCCGAAAGGCTTCTTCCCGCAACAGGACGTCGGCCTGATCACGGCGACCTCGGAAGCCTCCCAGGACATCTCGTTCGCGGAGATGCAGCGCCGCCAGGTCGAGCTCGGCAAAATCGTAATGGACGACCCCGACGTCGCAACGATCGCGATGAACATCGGCGGCAGTGGCCGCGCCGGCAACAACGGCAACATGTTCATCACGCTGAAGCCGCTCAGCGTCCGCAATGCCTCGGCGCAGCAGATCATCGCGCGGCTGCGTCCCAAGCTCGAGAAGGTGTCCGGCGCCCGCCTCTACATGCAGGCGGCCCAGGACGTCCGGCTCGGCGGCCGGCCGACGCGTACGCAGTTCGAGTTCACCCTGCAGGACGCCGATCTCGCCGAGCTCAATGACTGGGCGCCGAAGATTCTCGCCAAGATGCAGACCTTGCCGCAACTGCGCGACGTCGCGACCGACCAGCAGACCCAGGGCACCACGGTTCAGCTCAAGATCAACCGCGATACGGCTGCGCGTTACGGCATCCAGCCGCAGCTGATCGACGACACGCTGTACGACGCCTTCGGACAGCGCCAAGTCACGCAGTATTTCACCCAGCTCAACACCTACAAGGTGATTCTCGAGATCCTGCCGGAGATGCAGGGCAGCCTCGAGAGCCTGAACAAGCTCTACCTGAAGTCTCCGCTAACTGGCGACCAGGTGCCGCTGTCGACCTTCGCGACCTGGAGCACCGATCCGGTTCGCCCGCTCTCGATCAGCCACCAGGGCCAGTTCCCGGCGATCACGATCAGCTTCAACCTCGCCCAGGGCGTCGCGCTCGGCCAGGCTACGGAGGCCGTGCAGAAGGCGATGGCGGACCTCGGCGCGCCGCCGACGCTCAATTCGAGCTTCCAGGGCACGGCACAGGCGTTCCAGCAGTCGCTCGGCACCGTGCCGCTCCTCATCCTCGCCGCGCTGGTCGTGGTCTATCTGATCCTCGGCATCCTCTACGAGAGCTACATCCATCCGATCACGATTCTGTCGACGCTGCCCTCGGCCGGCGTCGGCGCGCTCGCGATCCTGATGGCGGCGGGCTTCGAGTTCAGCCTCATTGCTTTGATCGGAGTCATTCTGCTGATCGGCATCGTGAAGAAGAACGGCATCATGATGGTGGACTTCGCCATCGCCGCGGAGCGCGACGAGCACAAGACGCCGGCGGAATCGATCCGGCAGGCAGCGCTGTTGCGCTTCCGTCCGATCATGATGACGACGATGGCTGCCCTGCTCGGCGGCGTGCCCCTGATGCTGGGCCACGGCACCGGCGCCGAGATTCGCCAGCCGCTCGGCTACGCTATGGTCGGCGGTCTGATCGTCAGCCAGGCGCTGACGCTGTTCACCACCCCGGTCGTCTATCTCTATCTCGACGAGCTCAACAACTGGTTCTCGGGCTGGGGCCGCAAGGGTGACGGCGAAGGCGACGAGACGGTCGAGCACGGCACCGTTAAGGAAGCTGCCGAGTAGCAGCTTGCACCGCGCGCCTCACGACGTTACAGCGAGACCCTCGGTTCACGTCAACGCGGTCTTGCCATGCCCATCCAATCCAGACTTGTCGCGCTTGCCGCCGCTGTCCTGTTGTCGGCGGGTGCCGCGCATGCCCAGCAAGGCGCCAAGAAGAACGCAGCTCCGTCTGCCCCGGCGGCACAGCCCGCACCGGCTCCGACGCAGCCGCAGGCTGACGGCGCTGCGGCGCAGCAGCCCGGCTGGGTCGTGCGCTGCACCAGCGTCAGCCGCGACGCACCGCTCGAATGCGCGATGGAGCAGAACGCGGTGCTGACCAAGACCGGCCAGACCATCGTTTTGATCAACATCCGCATCGCGCCCGACACCCGCACACCGGTGGCGCTGCTGCAATTGCCGCTTGGCCTCAACCTTCCCATCGGCGCCAAGCTCCAGGTTGACGAGGGCAAGACGGTCGATCTCCAGATCCAGACCTGCGAGAACCGCGGCTGCTACGCCTCCACGCCGATCGCGCCGGACCTGCTTGCGACCTTGCGGTCGGGCAAGCAGCTCAAGGTCTCCTTCCAGAACATGGCCAAGGAAACGATCGCGATCCCGATGCCGCTCGGCGATTTCGCGGCGGCCTACGACAAGATCAAGTAGCGACGCCTCGCCGTTACTGTTGCATATCCATTTTGCAGCCTAACGCCGCCGATACCGGGCGCCTCCAGGCGGAAAATCGGTCAGTCCACGCCCAGATAAGCCTTCTGCACCTGCGGATCCTCCGCGAGCGCCGCCGCCGTGCCCGACAGCACGCTCTTGCCGACCTGGAGCACCGTGGCGAAATCCGAGACCTCCAGTGCGAGCTCGATCGACTGCTCGGCGAGCAGAATGGTCAGGCCCTCGCGATGCAGGCGGCCGAAGGTCTCGTACATGGACTCGACCACCGCCGGCGCGAGACCGAGCGAAGGTTCATCCAGCATCAACAGCTTCGGGTCGCTCATCAGCGCGCGCCCGACCGCGAGCATCTGCCGTTCGCCACCGGACATGGTGCCCGCACGCTGGTTGCGGCGCTCCTTCAGGCGCGGAAAGATCTCGTAGACACGTTCGAGCAGCGTGGCCTGGCGCGACTTGTCGCGCAGCGGCGTTGCGCCAAGCATCAAATTGTTCTCGACGCTCTGCTGCACGAACAGCCGCCAGCCTTCTGGCGACAGCGCCAGCCCCTTGCGCACGATCGCAAAGGCTCTCTCGCCGGCGATATCCTCGCCGCGAAAGCGGATCGATCCGGAATGCACGGGAATGAGGCCGGCGATCGCGTTCAGCGTCGTGGTCTTGCCGCCGCCATTGGAGCCGAGTAGCGCCACGACGCTGCCTTCAGGAACCTCCAGCGAGACGTCGGACACGCCGATGAGATCGCCGTAGCGCACCTCGAGGTGCTCGATCCGCAGCAACGGCCCGCTCATAGGTCCGGCCCGCCCATCAGTTCGACCGGCGTGTGGCCGGCCGCTGCCTTGGCTGCACGCTTGCCGAGATAGGCCTCGATCACCGCCGGGTTGGATGTGACCTCGCGCGGCGATCCGCGGGCGATCTCCTTGCCCTGGTGGAACACCATCACGCGGCTGGCGAGTGACATGATCACTTCCATGATGTGCTCGACGATCACGAGGGTGATGCCGGAACGATGGATGTCGCGCACGAGGTCGATGGCGAGCCTCACCTCATGGGCGTTGAGGCCGGCCATGGCTTCGTCGAGCAGAAGCACCTTCGGTTCGGTTGCCAGCGCCCGCGCGATCTCCAGCCGCTTGCGACCGGGGGTGCCGAGCGAGCGCGCCGGCGCATCCGCAAGCCTGATCATGCCGACGCGCTCGAGCACCGCGCGCGCCCTGGTCTCGGCGTCCTTGCGATGCGAGGTGCGCAGGAATGCGCCGATCATGACGTTCTCCAGCACCGTCATGCCCTCAAATGTCTGCGGCACCTGGAAGGTACGAGCGAGCCCAAGCCCGGCGCGCAGCTCCGGCGCGAAGTCGGTGATGTCACGGCCCTCGAACAGGACGCAGCCCGAAGTGGTCTTGAGATCGCCAGTCAGGCAATTGAAGAAGGTGGACTTGCCCGCGCCATTCGGGCCGATCAGGCCGAGGATGTCGCCTTGCTCCAAGGTCACGGAGGCATCGTCCACCGCCTTGAAGCTTCCGAACGCCTTCGTAATTTCGCGTGCCTCAAGGAGCATGGCCAGCTCCCGTGTCCTTCGTCGGCTTGCTGCGCCGAGTGAACAGGCTGAGCAGACCGCCGGGCTGGAAGCGCGCGATCACCACGATGATCGCGCCATAGAGCACGAAGGTGAGCCCGGCGCCCTTGCCGCCGAGCCAGCTGTTCGAGATCTCCTCCAGCGGCACCAGGATCGCGGCACCGACCAGGGGCCCGAACAACAGCCCTGCCCCGCCCAGCGCCGCCATGATCAGGATTTTCACCGAAATCAGGATCCCGAACCCGGACTCGGGGTCGACGAAGCCGAACATCATGGCATAGAGCGCGCCGGCGACGCTCGTCAGCGCCGCACTCAGCATGTAGGCGTAGAGCTTGGTGCGACTGGCGGGTGCGCCGAGCGAGCGCGCCGCGCGCTCGGAGTCCTTGATCGCGCGCAGGTAAAATCCCATGCGGCTGTTGGTCATCCACCAGGTGATCAACAGCGTGATCACGAGGATTGCGAGGAAGAGATAGTAATACGGCAGCGACGACAGGAACGAGAGATCGAAGATGTTGCGCGGCACGGTCGGCCCTGAGAGCCCGACGGCCGCACCGAGCCAGTCGGTGTTGGTCACGATCAGCCGCATCGTCTCGGCGACCGCGATGGTCGCCATACTGAAATAATGGCCCGACAGACGCAGCGTCGGCACGCCGATGATCGCGGCCAAGCCCACGGCGAGCACGATCCCGCCGGGGATGCCGAACAGGGGCGACAGGCCGAATTTTGCGTAGGATCCCATCGCGGCATAAGCACCGCAGCCGAAGAACACGACGTGGCCGACCGAGACCTGGCCGGCATAGCCGCCGACGATATTCCACGCAGACGCTGCAATCGCATAGAGCAGCACCAGCGCGCCCAGACGCTGCTGGAACGGCGAGGACAGCAGCAGCGGATAGCAGATCGCGAACGCTGCGACGGCCGAGAGCCAGATCAAGCGCCGCATCACAGCTTTCTCATCAGGTCTTGCCCATCAGGCCCTGCGGCCGGAACCAGAGGAAGAGCAGGAACAGGACATAGACGACGATGTCCTTGTAGATCGCGCCGATCAGATAGCCCGACAGTGACTCGATCACGCCGATCAGCAGGCCCGCGACGAGGGCGCCCGGCACACTGCCAAAACCGCCGAGCGACACCGTGACGAAGGCGACAATGCCGAGCGTCTCGCCGACGGTCGGCACGATGTAGAAGAAGTTCGCAATCAGCGCGCCGGCAAGCCCGGTGGCACCGGCCGCAATCGCCCAGGCGATCGCCTGCATGGTGTCGGGACGGATGCCCATGAGCTGGGCCGCGGTTTGATCCTCCGCCACCGCCAGCATCTTCGAGCCGAGCGAGGTCCGCGTCAGCAGCAGATGCAGCCCGAGGGTAACGAGCAGCGCAACCACGCCGGCAAGCAGCCGCGAGGCCTCGATGCGCAGGCCCGCGAACGCATAGGTGCCGCCCACGATGTCCGGAGGCATCGACAGGAAGTTGGCCCCGAACCACCAGAACACGGAATAACGCAGCAATAGCGCAAGCCCGAAAGTGCCGAGGATCTGCGCCAGCATCGGTCCCTTCATGATATCGCGGATCAGGGCGAAATAGACGACGACGCCGACGGTCGCGAGCACCAGGGTTGCCAGCGGCGCGCCGAGGATCGGCCCTCCTCCCAACAGCGTGTAGACGACATAGGCGACGTACATGCCGAGCATGACGAAATCGCCATGCGCGAAATTGACGATGTTCATCATGCCCCACACCAGCGTGAGGCCTGAGGAAAACAGGGCATAGACAGCGCCAAGCAGAAGTCCGCCGACGATCACCTGCACGAGTACAAAGGACATGAGCCAGCGTTGCTCTGATCAAATCATTTCGGAAATGGCGGGGCGCGCAGCCCCGCCTTCAATCTCACCAGCCCTTGTAGGGCAGCACCGGCGCCTTCGCGGCGTTGGCCTTCGGCCATACCGCGGTGTAGTTCTCGCCATCCTGGAGCTGGATGATGAGCCCGGAGGCGAGGATATTCTGGCCCCTGTCGTCAAACTTCACGCCGTTGTAACCCATCATCAATTGCTCGGGCTTCAGATCGGTCGTCTTCAACGCGGCCTGGATCTTTGCCGGGTCGGTCGAGCCGGCGCGGTCGATCGCGTCGGCCAGCACGAAGAAGCCCTGCATCTGACGGCCGACGGTGTCGTCCATCTCCTCGCCGCTCTTCTTCTTGTACATGTCGGCGATGATGGCCGATGGTGAGCCGGCCGGCCCCACCGACCATGACGAACGGTTGAAGACGCCTTGCGATATCTTGCCGACCGCCTTGATGAAGGAGGGATCGGAATAGCCTGCGTCGTCGGCCAAAAGCACGGCCGGCTTGTAGTCGAGCGACTGCATGGTCTTGGCGAACAGGATCGCATCCGACGTGTAGCTGATCATGATGATCACGTCGGGCTTCTTGTCCTTGAGCTGGAGCACCTGTCCCTGCACGTCGGTCGCGTTGACGGGATAAGCGACGTCAACTGCGATGGCCTGCCCCTTCTCCTTGAAGGCGGCGCTGATCGTGTTGGCGACCGAGGTGCCGTATTCGGTGTTGTCGTGAACCAGCGCGATTGCATCGGTCTTGGCGCCTTGCGCCTTGATGTCGGCGAGGAAATCGACATAGGCCTTGGCGAAGTCGGTGGCGATCGGCGTGGTGCGGAAGAACCATTTGAAGCCCCGCTCGGTGAGATTGGCCGCGACCGACTCGGAGTTCAGAAAGGGAATGCCGTATTTCTCCGCGATCGCGCTCGAGGTCAGCGTGACGCCGGACTGATACGAGCCGAACACGGCGGCTACCTTGTCTTCCGTGATCAGGCGCAGCGCCTGGTTCTGGCCTGTCGCCGGGTTGCCCTGGTTGTCGGCGAACACGATCTCGATCTTGGCGCCGCCGAGGCCCGCAAGGCCTGCGTTCTTGGCCAGCGGCAGAGTGCCGAGCTCGGGATGAGCGTTGTTGATGATGTCCATTGCGACCTCGAGCGCCGCCTTGGCGTGCGCCCCGATCGAGGCGGTGCCGCCGGACATCGGCAGGATCGCGCCGATCTTGACGACCTTGTCCTGGGCCTGCGCGGCTGAAGCGAGCGCAAGGGACATCGCGGCCGCGCAAAGCAGCCCGGTGACGTGCTTCAATCTCATGAAATCAAACCTCCCAAGGGTTTCCCCAACCAGTTTTTTTGGAAGCTCGGCTAAGCGCCCGCTTCCGGTTGTTTATGCCTGGCGATGAGAGGATGGCATGCTGGCCCCGTACCGGCAAGTAAAACGGCTTGCCACGACGCTGCATGGACAAGCACCGACGTGTGGGCCGGGTCAGCGCCCTTACCCCATCACGTCGCTCGCCCGCAGCAGCGTCGTGAAGCCGCCGTAGATCATGCGCTTGCCGTCGAACGGCATACCATCCAACTTCAGCCGCGGGTCCGCCATCACCTTCTTGTTGACGGTGTCGCGAGTCTCCCGGTCGCGATAGACGATCCAGGCGAACACCACGATCTCGTCCTCCTTCGCCATCACCGCGCGCGGAAACGAAGTCAGCTCGCCGTAGGGCACGTCGTCGCCGATGCATTCGACATAATCGAGCGCACCGTGCTCCATCCAAATCGCGCAGGCCGTTTGCGCCAGCGCCTTGTAAGCCTCGATGTTGTCCTTCGGCACGGCCAGCACGAAACCATCGACATAGGGCATCACGGATCTCCTTGGGTTGTGTGTCCGAAGGACGATGCGGTGCGTGACGATCCGACCAGGAACCGTGATTTTCGGATGAGGCAAACGGTCGCGCGCCGCCGCGGCGCTCCGCCGGAGCCCACGATGCCACGGCCCGCACGTCCCATGTGGACCGCAAAACATCCCTGCGTCGCAGCGCTTGCCAGCCCACAGCCGAGCGGGTAGAAACCCTCCACGCCTGAGCCGTGATTTGCGCGATAAGTGCCATCGGCCACAGCCGGACAAATCAACAAGTCATTGAATTTGTTCGGCTATTCCGTTGGGGAATGGTGTAACGGTAGCACAACAGACTCTGACTCTGTTTGTCTAGGTTCGAATCCTAGTTCCCCAGCCACCGCAGGTTAAGCAGCTCACAATCAGACCGTCAGAGGTTGCGCTCTCTTTGAGCGGTGCCGCTAAATCACGACGCGATCGAAGTCGGCGGCGATCCGCGTGTTTGGAAAAATCGTTGTCGCTTCGGCCAGAATCTCTTCGTCGCGATAACGCCCCGACATGTGATTCAGCACGAGTTGCCTGACGTTGTTCGCGGCGGCAAATGAAGCCGCCTCGCGCGCGGTGAGATGACCATAGCCCCGGGCGGTCGCGGCGTCGCGATCGAGGAAGGTCGCCTCGATCACCAGCAGATCGGCGTCGGCGACATGCCTGGACAGCCCGTCAGTGGTTTCGGTGTCGCCGATGACCACAAGCTTCCTGCCGCCGCTCGGCGGCCCCATGACGTCTTCGGGATAGATCGTGCGGCCGGCGATCACGACTGGTCGTGCCGCGGCCAGTTCTCCGCGCAGCGGCCCATCGGGAACACCGAGCTCGGCGAGGCGCTCCCGCTCAAGATGGCGGCGTGCCGGACTCTGGAAGCAAAAACCAAAGCTGTCGGTGTCGCGGTGAGGGACCGGAAAGCAATCGATGGTGAAGTCGCCGGCGTCGATAACCTGTCCTTCGGTCAGCGGTGCGAACTCCACCGGGATCGGCGCCCTGCCCGCGCCCCACAGGCCGGCAAGCATGCGGATGACGACGTCGAGCGTGCCCTGGCCTCCATAGACGGTCATCGCGTCCGATTGCTGACGCAACCCCAGCGTCGAGAAGAGACCGGGGATACCGAGCACGTGATCGAGATGGGCATGCGTCAGCAGAATGCGGTCAAGCCGTCGAAAGCCCGCGCCGCTGCGCAGCAACTGGCGCTGCGTGCCCTCGCCGCAATCGATGAGGACGCGCTTGCCCGTGGCCTCCACCAGGAGAGCCGGATGGTTGCGCTCCGCCGACGGAACGCTGGCGGAGGTCCCAAGGAATGTCAGGGCGAACATGCTCGTCAGTATCCAGGCTTCGCCGCCCCCAATGCCACGTGAGCAGCAGCCCGTACAGAGCCCATCGATCGCGCATAGACCGCGGCAAGCAGTGCGTATCCCGCGATCTGATGGCCAGGCGCCGCCTCCGGCCCCCGACCGGCGGACAGATCTGGTTCCCGTTGCGTGGCCTCCTCATACCATCCGCCAAATTGCATGCTCGATACTCGGATCGATTTGCAGCCGAGCGACATCGACGCGGCGATGCAAGACAATGGAGATCGTGATGCCGCCCGGATTGACCGCCACTGACTGGGACTACGGCTCGATCAGCACATTGCTGAGCGCCCTGCACGCGCGCAAGCTTTCTGCGTCCGAGTTGATCGAGCATACGATCGCGCGCATCGAGGCGCTGGACGGGCAGATCAATGCCGTCATCGTTCGCGATTTCGATCGCGCACGAGACGCCGCGCGCGCCGCCGATACCGCACTTGGTCGCGGCGAGCGGCAGCCATTGCTCGGCATCCCCTTGACGTTGAAAGAACCGTTCAACGTCGCCGGCCTGCCGACGACGTGGGGCTTTCCGCATTTCAAAGATTTCCAACCCGCGGAGGACGCCCTTGTCGTCTCGCGGTTGAAGGCGGCGGGTGCTGTCATCATCGGCAAGACCAATATCCCGATCGGCCTCAGAGATTTCCAGAGCTACAATGACATCTACGGTACGACGAACAATCCGTGGGATTTCGGCCGATCGCCCGGCGGCTCTTCAGGCGGATCAGGAGCGGCGCTGGCTGCGGGATTCGGACCGCTGTCGATCGGCTCGGATATTGGCGGCTCGATCCGGGTGCCCGCGCATTTCTGCGGTGTGTTCGGACACAAGCCGAGCCTCGGCCTCGTCCCGCTACGCGGATACAGCCTTCCGCCGGCACCGCCCGTTGCCGGCCAGGGTGATCTCGCCGTCGTTGGACCAATGACGCGCACTGCCTCGGATCTCGCACTCGCGCTCGACGTGATCGCCGGCCCCGACGAGACGCGCGACGGGATCGGCTATCGTCTTGCGTTGCCGGCCTCACGACACGACCAGCTCAGGGGTTTCAGGATTCTCGTGATCGATACGCATCCGTTGATGCCGACAGGCGATGCCGTGCGTTCCGCCATCGGGCGGTTGTCGGAACGGCTCGAACGATCAGGCGCACGCGTCGCGCGCTCGAGTGCGTCTCTGCCCGATCTCGCCGAATCCGCCCGCCTTTACATGAAGCTGTTGAACGCAGCGCGAAGTCCACGCCTGACACCGGCCGCCCTCGCAGAGGCGCAAGGAGTTGCCGCAGAACTCTCGCCCGACGACCGCAGCCTGCAGGCCGAGCGCGCGCGCGGCTGGGCGATGGTCCATCGCGAATGGCTGGCGACCGACGCGGCGCGCCTGCGGCTGCAACAACGATGGCAGGAGCTGTTCCGCGAGTTCGACGCAGTAATCTACCCGGCCGCCGCCGTACCGGCCTTTCCCCAGGACCAGTCCGAGCCGTTCGACGCGCGGCAACTCGATATCGATGGACAGCTCTATCCCTATGCCGATGCGTGCTTCATCTGGGCAGACCCCGCTTCGACCTGCGGACTGCCTGCAACGGCCGTTCCGATCGAGCGCACGCCATCGGGCCTGCCGATCGGCGTCCAGATCATCGGGCCTTATCTCGAGGACCGCACACCGATTGCGCTCGCCGGACTGATCGAACGCGCGTTCGGCGGCTTCGTCCCGCCGCCGTCGCTGTCTGCCACGCAATCGGTGAGATGATAGAGGCGAAGACGACAACGCTCGTCATGTTCTTGCAGTCGACTGCGCCTCGACCGCCTGCACCGCCACGCTCGCGACCTGCTGCAATGCCTCGCGGTCGGAGCCTGAGGACGCCATCACGCCCATGCCGACCGAGACGGCCGAAACGTAGCGCGCGAGTGCCGCGGGATCCGAGGTCGGCTTGAGATCGCCTTCGGCCTTGGCGCGAACAAAACGATCGCGAAGCTGGTCCTCGTTCTGGGCGCGCCGAGCGGCGAGTTCGAAGGGGACGCTTTCTGATCCGGTGCCGCATGCAATGCCGCCCTGCACGAGCAGGCAACCGGGCGGGTTGGCGGGATCGGTCTGCTTGTCGGCGATGCCCATCAGCATCCGTTCGGCGACGTCGCGGGCAGTCGGCGCTGCCACGACCTCGTCCATCCAGACGGTGCGCAGTTTGGTATAGCGGTCGAGCGCGGCCTTCAGCAGCCCTTCCTTGTTGCCAAAACAGGCGTAGAGGCTGGGCGGATTGATCCCCATGGCCTCGGTCAACTGAGCGATCGTGGCACCCTCATAACCATGGCGCCAAAACACTTCCATCGCCTGGTCCAACGCCGTTTCGGCGTCGAATTCGCGGGGGCGTCCCATGCCCATTTGCCTGTTCTCCTCGAAATCGGCGTCGTCCCTGACCCTAACGCCGGATCCTATCTCTTTGTTCTCGCTTTATTTTCTCTTCCACTTGCCAATACTTGCGGTAAGCGGCTACAATTTTCTTAGCGAATGGTACATAAGTATCTTGCGCTGCGGTATCCAGCTCCACATCTGTAGTGAACACTACATATATGGAGCGCAAATGCCCCCCTCCCAAAATACCACTCGCCCCGGCCATGTCCGCCGCCTTCTGAGCGGCGTCGCCATCGTGGGCGCTCTCGCCGTAGCCGGCTCGATCGCGACCGGCCATTACTTTCGTGCCGCGCAGGCGACCGCGACCGCCGCGGCCGAGCAAGCCGTCCCTGTCACGGTCGCGCTGATCGAACCAAAGCAGACCGTGCTGTGGGACGATTTCTCCGGTCGGCTCGAGGCCATTCAACGCGTCGAGCTTCGCCCGCGCGTGGCCGGCGCGATCCTGTCGGCCAACTTCATCGAAGGCGCGCTGGTGAAGGCTGGTGACATCCTGTTCAAGATCGACCCGGCGCCCTACGCAGCCGAGGTCGACAAGGCCGCGGCCCAGCTCGAAGCTGCGAAAGCGCGCGTCGTGTTCACGCAGAATGAACTTGAGCGCGGCGCGCAGCTGGTCGGCAACGCCGTGGTGACGCGGCGCGACTACGACCAGCGCGACAACGCCAACCGCGAGGCCATCGCCAACGTGAAGGCAGCCGAGGCGACGCTCCAGACCGCAAAGCTTAATCTCGACTACACCGAGGTACGTGCACCCGTGGACGGCCGCGTCGGCAAGATCGAAATCACCGTCGGCAATCTCGTCGCCGCCGGCACCGCCTCCCCCGTGCTGACCTCGCTGGTCTCGGTCAATCCGATCTACGCGTCGTTCGATGCGGATGAGGAGGTGGTGCTGCGGGCGCTGAACTCGATCGCAGATGTCTCCGGCAAGCGCGGCAATTTGGACCAGATCCCGGTGGAGATGACGACCTCAGGCGGCCTCTCGGCCAAGGGCCACATCCAGCTCATCGACAACCAGGTCAACGGCCAGAGCGGCACCATCCGTGTCCGCGCGGTGTTCAGAAACGAGGACGGGCGTCTCATCCCCGGCCAGTTCGCCCGCGTGCGCATGGGCCAGCCCAAGCAGCAATCGCTGGTCATGATCGACGAGCGCGCGATCGGTACCGACCAGGACAAGAAGTTCGTGATGGCGGTCGGCGACGACAGCCGCGCGGTCTACCGGCCGATCACCCTCGGCGGCTCGGTCGACGGGTTGCGTATCGTGACGACGGGACTGAAGACCGGCGATCGCATTATCGTCAACGGCCTCCAGCGCGTGCGTCCCGGCGCCCTGCTCAAGACGGAGATCGCGTCGATGGGCGCGCGCGGGCCGCAGCAGGCCTCCAACCACAGCAAACAGGACGTGGTGCAACGCTAGCATTCTCCGCTTCCGGAGCGCGCGGGCAGCGCGAGCCGGAATGTCGAATTTGTTGAACTACCAAGACATCACTTCTGGATTTCCGGATTTGCGGGCTTTTCCCGCGCCCGGGAATGGCGGGAGGGTCGTCTCTCGCGCAGGGGCAAAGCCATGAATCTCTCGAAGTTCTTCATCGATCGTCCGATTTTTGCCGGTGTGCTCTCGGTCCTGATCTTCCTCGCCGGCCTGATCTCGCTGTTCGCGATGCCGATCTCGGAATATCCCGATGTCGTGCCGCCCTCCGTCCTCGTGCGCGCGACCTATCCCGGGGCCAATCCCAAGGTGATCGCCGAGACGGTGGCGACTCCCATCGAAGAGCAGATCAACGGCGTCGAAGGCATGCTGTACATGTCAAGCCAGGCGACCACCGATGGCGCGATGACGCTGACGGTGACATTCCGGCTCGGCACCGATCCTGACAAGGCGACGCAGCTGGTGCAGAACCGTGTGCAGCAGGCCGAGCCGCGCCTGCCCGCCGTGGTGCGGCAGCTCGGCATCATCACCAAGAAGTCGTCGCCCGACCTCACCATGGTCGTGCATCTGTTGTCGCCCACCGGCCGCTACGACATGACGTATTTGCGCAATTACGCCGTGCTCAATGTCAAGGACCGTCTTGCACGGATCGACGGCGTCGGCGACGTCCAGCTCTATGGCGCCGGCGACTATTCGATGCGGGTCTGGGTCGATCCGCAGAAGGCTGCCGAACACGGGCTCACCGCAAGCGACATCGTCAAGGCGATCCAGGCGCAGAACGTCGAGGCCGCTGCCGGCGTGGTCGGCTCCTCCCCGAATGTCAAGGGCATCGACCTGCAGCTGTCCGTCAACGCGGAAGGGCGGCTTGCGAACGAAGAGCAATTCGGCGACATCGTGGTCAAGACCGGTACGCGTGGCGAAGTCGTGCGCTTGCGCGACGTCGCCCGCATCGAGCTCGGCGCGTCCGAATACGGCCTGCGCTCGCTACTCGACAACAAGCAGGCAGTGGCGATTCCGATCTTCCAGGCGCCCGGCTCCAACGCGCTGGAGATCTCCGATCATGTCCGTGCCACCATGGCCGAGATCAAGAAGAATATGCCGGAAGGCGTGTCCTACCAGATCGTTTACGATCCCACCCAGTTCGTGCGCTCCTCGATCGAGGCCGTCATTCACACGCTGCTGGAGGCGATCGCGCTGGTGGTGCTGGTGGTGATCCTGTTCCTGCAGACCTGGCGCGCCTCGATCATTCCGCTGCTGGCGGTGCCCGTGTCGATCGTCGGCACATTCGCGGTCATGCACGTGTTCGGCTTCTCGATCAACGCGCTCAGCCTGTTCGGGCTCGTGCTCGCAATCGGCATCGTCGTCGACGACGCCATCGTCGTAGTCGAGAACGTCGAACGCAACATCGAGGGAGGGCTGTCGCCGCGCGACGCCACCTACCAGGCGATGCGCGAAGTGTCGGGGCCGATCATCGCGATTGCGATGGTGCTGATCGCGGTGTTCGTGCCGCTCGCCTTCATCTCCGGCCTCACCGGGCAGTTCTACAAGCAGTTCGCGCTGACGATCGCGATCTCGACCGTGATCTCCGCCATCAATTCGCTGACGCTGTCGCCTGCGTTGTCGGCGCTGCTGCTCAAGGGACACAATGAGCCGAAGGACCGGCTGACGATCATCATGGAAAAGGGCCTTGGCTGGTTCTTCCGTGGCTTCAACAAGGTGTTCACACGCTCGTCGGAGAATTACAGCGGCACCGTCACCAAGGTGATATCAGGCAAGGCGGCCGTCATGGGCCTCTATGTGCTCCTGGTCGGCCTCACCGCCTTCCTGTTCCAGCAGGTCCCGAGCGGCTTCGTGCCGGGTCAGGACAAGCAGTATCTGGTCGGGTTCTCACGACTGCCTGATGGCGCAACGCTGGACCGTACCGAAGACGTCATCCGCAAGATGAGCGACATCGCGCTGACCCAGCCCGGTGTCGAGAGTTCGGTCGCCTTTCCGGGCCTGTCGATCGCCGGCTTCACCAACTCCTCCAATGCCGGCATCGTGTTCTCCACGCTCAAGCCGTTCGACGAGCGCAAGGATCCTTCTCTCAGCGGCCCCGCGCTGGCGGCCGAGCTGAACAAGAAATATGCCGGCATCCAGGAAGCCTTCATCGCCATGTTCCCGCCGCCGCCGGTCAACGGCCTTGGCACCATCGGCGGCTTCAAGCTGCAGATCGAGGACCGTGCCGGTCTCGGTTATGAGGCGCTGAACGAGGCGACCAAGGCGTTCATGGCCGCGATGCAGAAGGCGCCGGAGATCGCCGGCGTGTTCTCGAGCTTCCAGGTCAACGTGCCCCAGCTGTTCGCCGACATCGATCGCACCAAGGCGCTCCAATTGGGCGTGCCCGTGACGGAGGTGTTCAACACGCTGCAGATTTACCTGGGCTCCTACTACGTCAACGACTTCAACAAGTTTGGCCGCACCTATTCGGTCCGGGTGCAGGCCGACGCGCCGTTCCGCGCCCGCGCCGACGACATCCGGCAGTTGAAGGTGCGCTCGTCCTCGGGCGACATGGTGCCGCTCTCGGCGCTCTTGAGCGTTCGCCAGAGCGCGGGACCCGAGCGGGCGATCCGCTACAACGGCTTCCTGTCCTCCGATATCAACGCGGCGGCTGCTCCCGGCTTCTCCTCCGGACAGGCGCAGGAGGTCGCGACGCGGATCGCGGCGGAGACGCTGCCGCCCGGCTTTGCCTTCGAATGGACCGACCTGACCTATCAGGAGTTCATCGCCGGCAATTCCGGACTGTGGGTGTTTCCGCTGGCGATCCTCCTGGTGTTCCTGGTGCTGGCCGCGCTCTATGAGAGCCTGACCTTGCCGCTCTCGATCATCATGATCGTGCCGATGGGTCTGCTGGCTGCTATGTTCGGTGTCTGGATCTCCAAGGGCGACAACAACGTCTTCACCCAGATCGGCTTGATCGTGCTGGTGGGACTCTCGGCCAAGAACGCGATCCTGATCGTCGAATTCGCGCGCGAGCTCGAATTCGCAGGCCGCACCCCGATCCGGGCCGCAATCGAGGCGAGCCGGCTGCGGTTGCGCCCGATCCTGATGACGTCGATGGCGTTCATCATGGGCGTGCTGCCGCTGGTGCTCTCGACCGGGGCCGGCTCGGAGATGCGGCGCGCCATGGGCGTCGCCGTGTTCTCCGGCATGATCGGCGTCACCGTATTCGGCCTGTTCCTGACGCCGGTGTTCTATGTGCTGCTGCGGACCGTCACTGGCATGAAGCCGCTGACGCATCACGGCAGCGACACCAGCGCGGCGCCGGTGCAACCCGTCGAGCACTAGATCAGGGAAATCCCCGACAGCAACAACAAAACGAGCACGGTCTTGCGAAAGACCGTCTCGTTGACCCTGTGGAACGCGATCACGCCCAGCGCGGAGCCTGCGAACAGCGCCGGCAGGCTAACCGCGAGATCGACGAAGACCTTTGACGACAGATCCTGATGTCCGAACAGCAGCGCGATCGCGAACAGCTGCATCGCGGCGATGAACGGCTGCACCAGGCCGCGCTGCTCGCTCTTGGGCATGCCGCGCATGTCGCACCAGATCGTCGGGATCGCGCCCGGCATCGCGGTCAGTCCGCCGACCAGTCCTCCACCGAACCCGATCAACGCGACCCAGTGCCGCCCGACCGCCTCGCCGGCCGTCACCAGCGTCGGCCGCAGCAGCATGTAGGCCGCATAGAGCGCAACGATAATGCCGAAGCCGCGCCGGAGCAGATGCGTATCGGTGCTCTGGAGCAGCGACACCGCGATGGCAACGCCGATCAAGCCGCCGACGATCAGCAGCAGACTGCCTTCCCAGCGGATATTGCGCCGAAGCGACCACAGATTGGTGGCCTGCACGCCGATGCTGCACGCCATCATCAGCGGTACGGCTTCGAGCGGCTGAAACACCCGGAGCAGGATGGCGCCCGCTACCGCGGAAAAGGCAAATCCCGAGAGTCCGGAGACAAAGGCGCCGGCGAACACGGCAACGCTGAGCAGCATCAGAGTCGTGACATCAGGCACAATTTGCCCTCCGATCAATCGTAGGGAATTTGCGAGACGGGGACATCGGTGCTCTCGGTGCAAACGGTCGGCACGAGTGGAACCGACGGCTGCGCGTAAGCATGAGATCGCTCCAGCATCGCGAGGCCGACCAGTTCGAGAGCGACGAGCGCTGCCGTCAGCGCGATTGCGACGATGCTGGCGTTACGCACGTTCGAATTTGGGGTCGCTCGTGCGCTCGCGCGGATCAACTCCGTTGGCATTTTCAAAGATATCCTCTTCACGGGAAACGGGAATAATTTCATTCAAACACGGCGCTTCGTGCGGCTGGTCCAGCAGGTGGCGATAGCGCCGCAACACGCGCTCCGCGTCGATTTCCCGCTGCGCGCGGAGTACCGCGCCCATGCGGGCGACGATATCGCGGAATCTTCCTGTCAGAACTGGTGACGCCGTCCGCATGACAATCTCCTCTCAACCTGCACGAGAGATTGACGGAATTCGTTTCCGCTCGCAGTGAGTTGCTTCACAACAATGTCTGGTAGGTCGAACAACAGATCGTGTGACGTCTAGTAGAAGACAACGCGGAAAATCGCGTCATTCGATCGAACGACGTGCGATAACTTTCTAATGATGCTTGTGATTGAACCTATTGCGAGCTACGGCGACTCGCCTGCGTTTTTGAACGCGTCTCAGTGCACGAGCGGATTGGAAAATCCAGCTGCGAGCTTGACGAGATCGGCCTGACGAGAAACGCCGGTCTTGGCGAACACGCGATGCAGATGCGTCTTCACCGTCGTCTCGGCGATACCGAGCGCAACCGCCGTCTCCGGCACGCCGCCGACATCGACGATTGACTGCAAGACCCTCAGTTCGGCAGGCGTGAGCTCGAAGGTGCGGTCAATGAGCCCGGCACACGAGCGGCCGTCGAGTTCCGCTTTCCAGATGAACAGCGCTCCCACTGCCGAACTGCGCTCGGCCACCCCGTCGCGCAGCAATGATGGCAGCGCGATGATTTGCGCGACGTAGTAGGAACCGTCATGCGACATCAACGGATTTTTCCGTCCCGAAGATGCCGCCAACGCGACCTCGCTGGTGTCACGGAAAATATCGCGCAAGGCTGAATTAGCAGCGGAAGATCTTGCCACCAACCTGCCCGAGACAGACCGCAGGACATCGTCGACGTCTAGGATCGTCGCCGCGGCCGGATTGCTGTGGATGATATGACAGGTCGAATCGAGCAGGATGACACCGGCATTCAGTCGGTCCACGACGTCGGCAAGCGCGACCGCGCGCTGCTGCTTCCGCTCGATCGCCCGGTTGATCAACAGCGCCCGGCTCGCATGCGGAGCCAGGAACTGCATTCGCGCCCGCTGTTCCGCGCCGAGCATCTCCCTGCCCGGGATCACGGTCATTAGCATCGGACACGGCGACTTCGACTGCTCCAGCACCACGTTGGCGACGTCGACGCAGCCCTGGGGGCGCAGCCATTCCTGGTAGAAGCGGCCGCGGCGGTATTCGTCGAAATCCACGAGATCAGGGATATTGCGCACCTCGCCATAGCGCGGAAGCCGAGCAAGCGGGTCGTATCGGGAGTAGGTCTCCGCATAGAGCTGAATGTAGTACGGATCGACCCCGCAATAATAATGCGTCGCGCCTGATTTGCTGACCGGGTCCTTCGAAATCAGACCACAGGCTTGGCTGCCAATGAAGGCATTGAGTTTGACAACGACCTCGCTCCACAACTCCGGGTGGAGACCCGCGTCATAGATAGTCTCGATCAACTCGGACGGTTTTGGAGGTCGGGGCATCGGAAGAGCCGATGGTGACACATGGAGATGGCGAAATGTTCTTCATGCCTGGCGGCTTCCGTGAGTCTTTCGCGGGAGCGAAAGGTTCAATCGTGAAGGCAAAATTCAACAGTCTAATTCACAAGCGGATTGGAGAATCCTGCCGCGAGCTTAACGAGATCGGCCTGACGCGAAACGCCCGTCTTGGCGAACACGCGATGCAGATGCGTCTTCGCCGTCGTTTCCGCGATACCAAGCGCGACCGCCGTCTCCGGGACGCCGCCAACCTCGACGATCGACAGGAACACGCGCAGCTCGGCCGGCGTAAGGTCGAATGTCCGCGCGATCAATTCGCCATAGGACTGTCCGCCGAGCGATACCTTACGCAGCAGCGGCGCACCGACGGCATCGACCACCCGCTCGCTGCCGTCCCGCAGGACGGACGACAGCGGCAGGATGTGCGCGACGTAGCGCTCGCCCGAAGGCGAAAGCAGCGAAAACGCATGCCCCTTTGCGGCAAGCAGCGCAATTTCATGGCGGGTCGCGAACGCTTCCCGCAGCGTCTGATTGGCCTCCGCACTGCTGGTCACCAATTGCCCGGCAACGGACCGAACCAGATCCTCCGCCGCAAGCAAGTCGTGCCCCGCGGAATTCGCGTGCACCACCCGGCAGAATCCATCGAGCAGGAAGATGCCGCAGGCCAGATTGTCCGGGACCTCTGCCAGCGCCGTCGCCAGCGTCAGCTGCGAGGTCATGGCGCGGTTGATCAGCAACGCACGGCTGGCGTGCGGGACGATCAGCGAGAGGCGGTGCTTCATCACCGGATCCACCATCCGGCGACCCGACAGCACCGTCATCATCACGGGGCAGCTCGCATTCGAATTCTCGAGCACGACGTTAGCCGCATCGCTGCAACCCTGCGGCCGCATCCATTCCTGGTAAAAGCGTCCTCGCCGATATTCATCGAAATTGACGAGATCCGGGATGCTGACGATCTGGCCATGCGGCGGCAGGACCGTCAGCGGATCGAACTTCGAATGCGTCTCGGAATAGAGCCGGATGTAGTGCGGGTCCGCCCCGCAATAATAGTGCGTGACGCCGAATTTGCTGATCGAGTCCTTGGAAAACAGCCCGCAGGCCTGGCCGCCGACGAAGTCGCGGATGCCGGTGACGACGTTATTCCACAGCGAGGGATCGAGCCCGGCATCGTAGATGGCCTCGACCAGGTCGGGCAGTTTCCGTGGTCCGTGCATGGCTATAAATGGCCTGGGTCATCAATATCACCAAGCATACCACAACCACAGCATGCGGCATCCTCCGATCGGATGAGGCGTCGGCCGGTAACGAGCGGATATTCGTTTCGGGTGCTACTGATGCAGAGTCGCGATACCGCACCGGGATGCTCACATCTCGTCCCAGCCGACCTTCTCCAGATTCTCCGACCAGACCGCGGCGCGATAGATCTCGCGCCCGTCGGCGTTTCTGACCCGGATGCAGGCATCGCGGTCGCGCAAATCGTCGCGCCAGACGAACAGGTGGCTTGCCATCTCGTTGGCCACCACGAATGTCGCTTCGGGGCATTCGAACACCATGCCGCCCGGATCGATCTTCACGATATTGCCGATCATAAGAAAAAACGGCGCATGCAACACTCCAACTGGGGGCGGCGCACGCCCGCCCCTGCCGTCTCCAAGCGGCATTTGACTTGAAACTCAGTCGTGCGCGGTCACGACATTTCGCCGCTCCTGACGTCACTGGGCGTGGCGCCATAAGTTCGACGGAAGCAGCGGTTAAAATAGGAGAGATCGCCGAAGCCGACATCGTAGGCGATCGAGCTGACCGTCCGCTCGGCGTATCCGGGTTCCCGCAACATGCGATGGGCGCGCTTGACGCGTTGTTCGATCACGAAGGACGAGAACGTCTTGCCGTCGGCCTCGAACAGGCGCTGGAGATAACGCGGCGTCACGCCGAGCTCCTGGGCGACTGTGGCCACCGACAGGTCCTGCCGCCAGCAATTGTTGGCGATGGAGACTTTGGCCTTCTGCAGCCGTGCCGCCTTCACGCCGCGCCGCCCGGCCAGCTCCCGGGGCTCGTTGGTGGCACCGAGAACGATTGCCAGAAGATCGTGCAGATGCCCGACCCCGAGCTGGCGCAAATTTGGCGTCGCGAACGCCTTCTCCCGCACCAGTGTCTCCGCATAGTTGACCAGCAATCGAAGTCCTGTCGAGCTCTCCGGCATGACACGCATTACGGCGTCATCGACATCCACGATCATCGGCGCCAGCACGCGTCTCGGCACGCGTAGGGAGAAGCAGCTACCCAGCGACAATCGCTCGAACGTCGTGACGTCCTCCGCGCTGGTCAGGACCGCCTCCCCTGCACGAAGGCTCAGATCGTGTCCCCGCTCGGATATTCCAAGTACGCCAGATCGATTCACGATCAGGGCCAGGCTGTCGTCGCCATCGGCAACCAGGTGTTTGGTGCGACTGACGCGCGCTCCGCACAATCCTCCGATCAGCAATTGGGCTTCCGGCAAGACGTGGGACGTGAAGCTCGCCGTAGCCGGCTTTCCTTCTCTCGCCTCGACCTCCGCCTTCAACACCCCGCGGCAGTAGAAATCGCGAAGCAGCGGGATACGCTCGTTTTCGGGAATTTCGTTCGTCGAAACATTAATAATGGAAAAATCAAACTGGCTCACTGCAATCCTCCAACCGACGAGCAGGTCCGGCCGTGCGCTGTCGTTTCCTCACACTCGCGTTTGACGCCGTCGTCGCATCTCTTCGTGGCGCTTGCTGCTCTTCACTTTTCTGGATCGCGATATACGAAAGTATCAAATGACTCGCGTCCTGCATTCGGAGGACACGGGAGCTCGGCTCATCACAATGCATTGAGATCGCGGCACATATCGGCGAGCCTTGTGAAATGGATCACACGGCGTCGCCACTGCCGTTCGTTCGACGCGCGAATGGAACGGCAAAGCCGGTGGCGATCTTGACCAGGTCGGCCTGCCTGCCGGCGCCGGTCTTCTCGAACAGGCGGCCGAGATGCGTCTTCACCGTCGTTTCAGCGATACCGAGCTTTGCAGCGATGTCGGGAACCCCGCCAATCTCGATAATGGCCATCAATACGCGCAGTTCGGACGGCGTCAGCCTGAAGGCCGCAGCGATCGCATCGGCTGCGAGCCATGTCGCCGCCGAGGCCTTCTGAACGAAGAGCACCGTGGCTGCAGCATCTCGCGATGGAGTGCGATCGCGCTTCAAGGGAAAAGCGTGGAGCAGATAGTGCTGCCCATCAACCGACGTCGCAAGCTCGATCTGGCGGCTGGCAGCGGAACGAGCTTCACTGCCCGATTCGCACAGGCCGCGGAATATTTTGTCGGTCTGGGTGTTGCGGGCCACGATCCGGTCGCCGACCATTGCGAGCAGGCTGGCATCGGCGAACAGCCCGCGGCATGCTGCGTTGGCATGTACGACCCGGCCATCTGCGTCGAGCAGGCAGATCGCCGTGCTCAGCCCATCCAAGACATCTGCAAGGTCGTCCACGGTATGCGAGCGTGCCCTGATCTGCCGGCCCATGATCCTGGAGCGCTGGAGGTGCGGAGCAAGCAGCCGCATGCGCTCACGCATCGGCTCGTCAACGAGTCCGCGCGACCGGTGGCGCAACACCTGCAGGATCGTGGTGCGTGCCTCCGACTTCTCGAGGGCAACGGTTGCAAGGTCTATCGCTCCTTGCGGCTCCACCCACTCGCGATAGAAGCTCGTTGCCAGGAAATCCGCTTGAGGCATGATATCGGCGACGCCGATCGTCTGTTCCGCCGCGAGCATGAGATGACGATCGAGCAGAGGGTCGAGTTCCACATATCGGTCGCGATAAAGCTGGCGGAAGCGGGATTCGCTGCCAAAATGCTCGTGGATCTCGATCGAGAGCCTGGCTCTATCCCTGGACAGGATGGTCGCGGCACATCCGCCGACGAAATGCGAAACCTGTTCCAGCACCCCGCTGCGCAGCGCGGGATCGACCGCGGCGTCGTAGATTTCGCCGACAAGGGACGAGAATCGATTTGCGTGGAGGATTGTCATCGGCCGGACGACGCAATCTGCGTATGGCTCGGGCGTGCGAGAAAGATCGCGATCCGGGGACTGGCGAAGGAGAGGGGCCGTTCAATGGCCGCCTTCGACGGGGAGAAAACGTTGCAACGAAATGCTGGAATATCGAACATCGTCCTTGCGTAACGTCAACCGCAGGATGCGGCTTGGACGTTTTCGCCAAAGACTAGGATAAATGCGAACAGCGCGCGGACTGTATGCGATGAGTCACGCGTGCGATGCGTCAGGCAGCGCGCGCACCGCAGAACCCTGTCGCCACCGATCCCGCCGGCCTCGCATTCGGCTCCGGCAATTTACTTGCGATTCTCCTCGCAGAATTTCAATGCCGCCAGCGCTTCACCGGCACGCGGCACCTGCATCTCGATGCTGTCGTCGTCATCGTCCTCGAAATCGAGCGAGAGACGCTTGGCCCTGGACAGCCGGTCCATCATGGACTGATCGTATTCGAAGATGCCGCGAACGGTGGTCTTGTCCATGACCTCCCACTTGGCCTTCTTCATGATATCGGCGTCATCGGTGCCGACATCGGCCCGGAGGATCTCGCCCACCTTGTCCCACTCCCAGCCGTCATAGATCATGACGATGACGATAGCTTTCTCGGAATAGGTGACGACGATGACGTAGTCCCGGTTCTCGTCTTCCTTGTCCTTGTAGCCGCGGCTCGCATTGCAATGCGCGTCCTGCGTACGCTTTTCGATGGTCCAGTCGCCGACCTTGGATTGTTGCGCCTGCACCGGTCTTGCGGTCAAAGCGACGGCACTCAAGGCGCCGGCCAGCAGCCCGGCGGCGAGAAGAGGTCGTTTCATGTCAGCCTCCAGCGTGTTCCCCGGACCGAGATGACCACCTCTGCCGGTGACCCGCAAGGGCTTCAGGCGGTTGCGTAGGGCGCCGACCCTGCCCTACTCCCGCCGGGGCACGATCGCGATCGGGGTGAAGGTGTAAACCTCCTCGCCGTTCTGATTGAACATCGTCCATTTCACCAGTGCGATGCCCTGCGGCTTCGACTTCGATGGCGTCAGGCTCATGACCTCCCCGACCAGATGCAGGCGGTCGCCGGGCCGCACCGGGATGGTCCAGCGCAGCCCGTCGACGCCGGCACCGATCAGCGGATGCGGGCCGAACGGACGGGTCTGGATCGCGAGGCTCATGGCAATCGCGGCGGTGTGCCATCCCGAGGCAGCGAGACCCCTGAACAGGGTCTGCTTGGCGGCTTCGTGGTCGAGATGCATCGGCTGCGGATCGAACTCGGCCGCGAACCGCTTGATGTCGGCCTCGGTGACGTGAACTTCGGGGGATTTGAACTGCATTCCAATGGTGAGATCGTCGAACCACTCGACCTGCGCCATGATTTCGCCTCGCAATGTGATGCGCCGCCTCGCGGCTAATGGGATTGAGCAAGAGCGGGATGTAGCGGCTCCGCAGCGCACAAACCAGCCCGGGGTTCCCCAAGAAACCCGTTTCCAGATGCGACGAAACACGCCTGAAACAGATGGTCGGTTATCTCGTTGTCAAAAGCATACAGGGACGGCCACCATGCAATTCTTCCTCAACCTGATCTGGGATTATTCCTGCTGTCAGCACCTCGTCGCCCTGCCGCCGCAGGAGGACGAACTATGATCGAGCTGATCTCGGCCTTGCTCGCGCTTTGCAGCGTCGGCGTCTTTGCAGCGCACGCGGTGGATGCCTATCGCTCCACCCATTACTGATAGCCCACGCCCTAGAACGGCCGCCGGTAGAAGTGCTCCGAATGCGTCGCTGGCGGAAACCTGTTGGCGAGCGCGAGAGCTCCCCTTTCGTCGGTTTCGAGCGCGATCTTCTGTGCGAGCATCACGTCGCCGGGAACGAGAAAGCCTGACGGGACGAAGCACCACCCCATCGTCGCATTTCCGGCCTCGTCGATCTCATGGACGTTGGCGGCGGTGCCATAATGGATGCGATAGGTCTTGCCGGTATCGCCGCCGACGACATCGAAATACCGGTGCTGCTCGAATTGGGCGCGCTGCGCCGGTGACAGCCATTCGGCCAGGAGCCGGCGACCGCGAGCATCCGGCGTGTTCTCGCCGAAAAAGCGCCGATAGAGTTCGCGGAGCGCATGCAGACGCGCACGCGCCGGCCCACGGAGCCAAACTGCCGCGATCATGAGCAGCTCAGATCAACCGCCAACCAGGCGGGGATAGAACAGCGTTTCCTGCGCGGTCGGGTCAAACGATCGGATCCGGGTGACTTCGCCAGGTCCGGTTCGCAGCGCGGCGGTGAAGCCCGCTCCGGTCAGCTCCCGAAAGCGCCGCTCGGCTCGCGCCAGCGCTTCGGCATTGCCAGGATCAAACTCGTGGCGCGTGTCGCCAGTCTGGTCCATCACGATCTGGGTTGCCATGTTGAGTCTCCTCATGCCCAGCCCTGTTCGATCAAAGCAAACCTCGTGCCGTCGGTTCCAGTTGGCAACAACTTTCTCTTGCCGGCGCATCACGCCTTGCTGAGCAGGAGCGTTCTCAAGCGAAGTGGATGCCGGTTCGCATAAAGCAAACGCGGCAAAACCAAGAAGCTTGAGCCCCTTCGAAACGCGGCTCTGGTCAGCGCGAGGCGGCCGTACCTCCGCCCTCGTCGATCTGCCGTCCCATCAGGGCGATCGCTTTCTGATAAACGCCGGCGGCATTCCAGGCTTCGATGGCAGCGAAATTCGGCTCGCCCGGCTGGTAACCCGCTCCTGCACGCCAGCCATGGGCCTTGAGGAAATTCGCCGTCGAGTTCAGCGCATTGGCGGCAACTTCGAGATTGCCGGTGCCGTAGGCCAGGATGTTCTTGGGCATGAACTGGGTCTGACCGACTTCGCCGTGCATCGAGCCGCGGGTTGCCCCCGACAGCGTGCCGCGATCGATCAGCTTCAGCGCCGCATAGAGCTGCTCAGTGAAGAATTCGGGACGGCGGCAGTCATAGGCGAGCGTCGCGATCGAAGAGAGCATATTCTGGTTGCCGCGCTGGCTGCCGAACCCGGTCTCCATGCCCCAGATCGCGATCAGCGGCCCCGGCGGGACGCCATAGCGCTGCTGGATCGAGGTGAACAAGGCGGCTTGCGACTGCTTGAGCTGGCGACCCTTGGCAACGATGGTGGTGGCGCCGCGCTTGGCGAGGAACTGGTCGAGCGTCAGCGAGAAGCTGCGCTGGCCACGGTCGGCCGCGATGGTGGCACTGGCGTAATTGGTCTGCATCAGCGCCGAGAGCGCAGTCTGGCCGACGCCCTTGCCCTGCGCCTCCGCGCTGAACTCGCGCTTCCAGGCCTCGAAGCCGGCCGACGAACTGCCGCATTGCGCGGCGTGGGCGGCGGGCGCCAGGCAGCCGAGCAGCGTCATCGCCCCAAAAACCGCCGCAGCTACAGTTCTGCCCCTGATCATGTCCGACGTCCTCTCCCTGGGTGATCCAATGCCCGAGCTTACCCGGACGAAGGCGCCGACTCCATGGCGTGATCATACGACAGTTCCAGTCCATCCAAATTGCCCTCCTGGCGCCACTTGTCCAGCAGCCGCAGGAATGCCACCGGCCCGCGCCAATACTGGCTGTTTCTCGCCGCGATCGGATCGAACACGCCTTCATTGTTGTAATAGCCGGGCGTGCATTCGGCGAGATAGGTCTGGCGGCCGAGCGCAGCTTTGACCACCTCCTCGACCCAGGCGTTCTCGGCATCGAGCGTCGGCTCCAGCGTCCGGGCTTTGCGCTTGCGCGCCTCGGCTATCACATAGGCGATGTGCTGCGACTGCTCGTCGATGATGTGCGGGAAGTTGGCGCTCTGGCCGGCCTGCACCATGACGATCAGGAAGCAATTCGGGAAGCCGCGACTGTAGAAGCCGTGCAGCGTCTTGACGCCATCGCGCCAGCGCGCCGACAGGCTCACGCCGTCACGGCCGTAGACCTCAAAGCCCATGCGGCGGGCGTAGTCGGTGCCGACCTCGAAGCCGCTGGCATAGATCAGGCAGTCGAGCTCATAAGCCCTGCCGTCGACCACGACCGCGTTCTCGGTGATGCGCTCGACGCCCTGTCCCCTGGTGTCGACGAGATGCACGTTGGGACGATTGAAGGTGTCGAGATATTCGTCGTGGAAACACGGCCGTTTGCAGAATGCCTTGTACCAGGGTTTCAACGCCGAAGCCGTCGCCTCATCCTTGACGATCGCATCGACGCGCGCTCGGATCTCTTCCATCTTGCGATAATCGGCCTGCTCGATGACCTTGAGCGCCTCCTCGATCGAAGTCACCGGCTGCGGCTGGCGGCGCGGCGCCAGCAGGATCTCGCCGAGCAGGCCGGTCCAGCCGTCCTGCACCAGATCCTGTTCGAATGGCTCGCCCGAGATCACGGCGGTGAAATTGTCCATGCGTTCGCGCTGCCAGCCGGGCCTGAGCCCCTGCGCCCAGCTCTGATCCGTCGGGCGGTCGTCGCGCACGCCGATCGCCGACGGCGTACGCTGGAAGACGTAGAGCTCCTTGGCCGAGCGGCCGAGATGCGGCACACATTGCACGGCGGTGGCCCCGGTGCCGATGATACCGACGCGTTTGTCGCCAAGACCACTAAGATCACCTTCGGCCGTGCCGCCGGTGTAGGCGTAATCCCAGCGGCTGGTGTGGAAGCTGTGTCCCTTGAAGCTTTCGATACCGGGAATGCCCGGCAGCTTCGGACGGCTCAGCGGGCCGCCAGCAAGGATGACGAAGCGCGCGCGGATGCAATCACCGCGATCTGTCTCGACCAGCCAGCGTGCCTCCTGCTCCCGCCATTCCATGTGGGTGATGACGGTCTGAAACAGCGCGCGCTCATAGAGGCCGAAATGACGGCCGATGCGGCGCGAATGCTCGTAGATCTCGGGGGCTCGCGCATATTTGCGCACCGGCATGTAGCCGGTCTCTTCCAGCAACGGCAGGTAGATGTAGCTCTCGGTATCGCAGGCCGCGCCAGGGTAGCGATTCCAGTACCAGGTGCCGCCGAAATCGGCTGCCTTTTCCACGACCCGGAAATCATCGATGCCAGCTTCGCGCAGTCGCGCGCCGCACAGAAGGCCGCCGAAGCCGCCGCCCACGATGAGCACCTCGGTCTGTTCGCTGACAGCCTCGCGCGCAAATCTGGAATTGGCCCAGGGATCGTCGAGATAGCGTCCGAACTCGCCGGTCACCTCGACATATTGCGCCTTGCCTTCGGCGCGCAGGCGACGATCGCGCTCGTCGCGATAGCGCGCTCGGAGTGCGGCAATGTCGATTGTAGATTCGCCGGCTGCGCCGGTCTTGTGTCTTTGCGCTGACATCCGTTTCCTCCCCCGGCGGACACTGCTTCGCCGGCAGCTAGCATCACTTAGCCCTGAAAAAGTGACGCATGCAATCGCGTCTCTCGCTTTTTGCGTGAACGTGGAGTGGCGTTCCGCTAACCTCAAGCGCACATCACAAGCGTACGTCATGCAACGACATGGCGGTCCGGAGGAGACGATGCAGGGATTGATGATGGACATGCCGCTCCTGATCAGCGGCCTGATCCAGTATGCCGCCGACTATCACGGCGAGGCTGAGGTCGTCGCGCGCGAGATCGAAGGCGACATCCATCGCTACACCTATGCCGACGCCCACCCGCGCATCAAGCGCATGGCGTTGGCGCTCAAGAGGCTCGGCATGATGTCCGGTGACCGCGTCGGCACGCTGGCCTGGAATACGCACCGGCATTTCGAGATGTTCTACGCCGCGCCGGGCATGGGATATGTGCTGCACACCATCAACCCGCGGCTGTTTCCCGAACAACTCGTCTACATCGTCAATCATGCCGAGGACCGCCTGCTGTTCATCGACCGCGCCACGCTGCCGATCGTGGAGACGATCGCGCCGCAGCTGAGATCGATCGAAGCCTATGTCGTGATGTGCTCGCGCGAGCGAATGCCGGAGACCAAGCTTGCCAACGTTCATTGCTACGAGGACCTGCTGGAGAACGAGCACGACACCGGCTTCGCCTGGCCGGAATTCGACGAAAAATCGGCATCCACGATCTGCTACACCTCGGGCACGACAGGCAATCCCAAGGGCGTGATCTATTCGCATCGCGCCGCGATCCTGCAGACCATGGTCTCCTGCAATTTCGACTTCCTGCCCGGGCACCTGGAAGGCGTGCGCGAGGTGATGATGCCGATGGCGCCGCTGTTCCACGGCAACGGCTGGAACATGCCGTTCACCGCGCCCTATACCGGCTCGAAGCTGGTGCTGCCCGGCCGCAATTACGAGCCCGACAAGCTCTACGAGCTGCTCGAAGGCGAGAAGGTGACGCTGTCCGCGGGCGTGCCGAGCTTCTGGCTGATCCTGCTCGACTGGCTCGGGCGGACCGGCAACAGGTTCTCGACACTTCGTGCAACATTGTCGTCGGGCTCGGCACCCCCGCGCGCGATGGTCGAGAGGCTCAAGCGCGAGTATGACATCGACTACGTCCAGGCCTGGGGCATGACCGAAGCCTTGGGCTGCTCGATGCCGGGCTTGCGGCCGGGCTCCGAGCATCTTGAGGACAAGGAGAAGTTCGACCGCCGCCAGGTGTCCGGCCGCGCCTGTTTCGGCACCGCCTTGCGCATCGTCGATGACGGCGGCAACGAGCTGCCGCGCGACGGCAAGAGCGTCGGCCATCTGCGCGCGCGGGGACCGTGGGTTGCGTCCGGCTACATGAAACTCGAAGAAGGCCTGGACCGCGACGGCTGGCTGATCACCGGAGACATGGCCGTGATCGACCCCCAGGGCCACGTCACGCTGACCGATCGCTCCAAGGACGTCATCAAGTCCGGCGGCGAATGGATCTCCTCGATCCAGCTCGAGGACGTCGCCCTGTCTCACCCTGATGTGCTGCAAGCCGCCGTGGTCGCGATCAATCATGAGAAATGGCAGGAGCGGCCTCTGCTCCTCGTCGTCCGCAAGAAGGGCGCGACCGTCGACGGCAAGACGCTGCTCGAGCACATGCGCCCGAAGATCGCGAGCTGGTGGATGCCCGACGCCGTTGAGTTCATGGACGAGTTCCCGATGACCGGCACCGGCAAGGTGCTCAAATCAGCGTTGCGCGAGAAATTTAAAGGGTATCGCGTCGCCTGAGCCGATTGCGCCCGGCCTGTCCATCGACCAAGGAGACAAAGATGCTCTACCCGATGTCGCCCAAAGTCGTCGAGCTCAAGCGCAGGCTCGACAGTTTCATGGACCGGCACATCTATCCGAACGAGGAACGCTTTTATCGCGAGGCGGAGGAGCTGGGGCCTTGGAAGGTCTATCCGGTCGTCGAGGAGCTGAAGCCGCTGGCACGTGCCGAAGGCCTCTGGAATCTGTTCCTGCCGGACTCCAGCCACGGTGCCGGCTTGACCAATCTCGAATATGCCCCGCTCTGCGAGGTCATGGGCCGCTCGCATCTCGCACCCGAAGTCTTCAACTGTTCGGCGCCCGACACGGGCAACATGGAGGTGCTGGAGCGCTATGGCACGAAGGAGGACAAGGAGCGCTGGCTGAAGCCGCTCCTCGCAGGCGAAATCCGCTCCTGCTTCGCCATGACCGAGCCTGCCGTCGCCTCATCCGATGCGACCAACATCGAAAGCTCGATCGTTCGCGAGGGCGACCATTACGTCATCAACGGCCGCAAATGGTATACCACCAACGCGACCGACCCGCGCTGCAAGATCTGCATCTTCATGGGCAAGACCGATCCCGACAATGCGGACCGCCACAAGCAGCAATCCATGATCCTGGTGCCGATGGACACAGCGGGCGTCGAGGTCAAGCGTGCCCTGCCCGTGTTCGGCTTCTACGGCGTGCCCGACCGTGCCTCCGAGGTCGTCTTCACCAACGTGCGTGTCCCCAAGGAGAACATGCTGCTGGGCGAAGGCCGCGGTTTCGAGATCGCGCAGGGCCGCCTCGGCCCCGGCCGCATCCACCATTGCATGCGGCTGATCGGGCTTTCCGAACGCACGCTGGAGAAGATGTGCCGGAGGGTGCGCAGCCGCGTCGCCTTTGGCAAGCCGGTTTCCGAGCAGACGGTGACGCAGGAGCGCATCGCAGAGGCCCGCATCATGATCGAGCAGGCCCGGCTGCTGACGCTCAACGCCGCATACGCGATGGACACCGTCGGCAACAAGGTGGCGACAGCGGAGATCGCGATGATCAAGGTCGCCGTGCCCAACATGGCCTGCCAGATCATCGACTGGGCGATCCAGGCCCATGGCGGCGGCGGCACGTCGAACGACTTTGGATTGACCCAGGCCTATGCGACCGCGCGTTTGCTGCGTCTCGCCGACGGCCCGGACGAAGTCCACAGGAACCAGATCGCGCGGTTCGAGCTGAAGAAATATTCGAACGCCTAGCGTCGCAAGCATTCCGCCCGTGCGGCTCGCTCTCTTTCCTTCTCCCCTTGCGGCAGAAGGTGGCGCGAAGCGCCGGATGAGGGGTCTGCTTCCGCGGAGACAAACCCCTCACCCCAGTGAGCTGCATCAACCAGCGGAGCTGCCCTCTCCCGCAAGGAGCGAGGGCAGGATGACACGCAGCCCGATTACAACCAGCGCCGTGGCGCCCTCACTCAATTCACCACGTACACATCGGGATCGAAGCTTGAGCTCGGCTTCTTGAAGGCGTTGCGCAAGGCGCCCGACATCGGGACGTTGTAATTGAGGCCGTTCGGCGGCGTCGGCGATTCCAGCCACTTCTTGTAGAGGGCCTCGATCTCCGGGCTCGCGTACAGCTCTGCAGTCGCGCGGTCGGCGAGCGCCTTGAACGGCGCGTCCTCCCGCCGTAGCATGATCCCGTAAGGCTCCGGCTTCGAGAAGGTCTCCTCGCTAATCATGAAGAGCTGTGGTTCTTTCGAGCGCGCGATCGCGACCGCGAGCTGCACGTCGTCGAGCGCGTAGGCTTGGGCGCGATCGGTTTCCAGCAGCAGGAAAGCTTCGGCCTGGTCCTTGGCCGGCATCACATTGATGCCGAGATTGCGCTCGGTGTTAACCTTGGCGAGCTGCGTCAGGTTGACCGAGCCGGCCACCGCCGTCACCGCTTTGCCCTTGAGATCGTCGATGGTGTTGATCTTTGCGGCTTTCTTGGCCGCAAATCGCGTGGCGCTGAGGAAGTGCGTGTTGGTGAAGGCGACCTGCTTCTGGCGATCGGCATTGTTGGTGGTCGCCGAGCAATGCAGGTCGAGCGTCCCGTTGACCATCAGCGGAATCCGGTTCGACGATGTCACGGCGAGGGTGTCGACGGCGATGTCGGGTATACCGAGCTGCTTCTTCACGGCATCCACGATCCTGAGGCAGATATCCATGGCAAAGCCGACCGGCTTCTGGTTGCCGTCGAGATAACTGAACGGGACCGAGGCCTCCTGGTAGCCCAGCGTGATTTTCTTGGTCTCTTTGACCTTCTGAAGCGTACCCGACAGGTCTTCGGCGGAGGCGGCAGTTGCAAGGCATGTGAGGGCCAGGACAACGGTGGGTAAACGCATCGGGAACTCCTTGAGGAGGCTTGCGCCCCCATGCCGGGCGCAGCAATCGCGCCGTTGATAGCGCAGGCGCGCGGCAGCCGCCAGACGAGCTTGCACCTATCAGCTATCGCGGCTTGCGATAGGGTGGACCGGCCTTTTGTCCCCCTGGAGTCGGGGCGCTCAAGCGCCAGGATGGCGCTTACGCGTCGATGCCGCGCTGGACCAGGATCCGCTCGGCGCTGTCGTTCCAGACGTCCATCTTGGTGATCTGGCCATTCCGCACCACGAAGCGGTCGACATAGCGGTTGCCCTCGAACGCGGACCCATCCATCCATTCGCCGTAGAGCGTGCCGACGCTATAGACCACGGTCTCGCCGTCGCCGGGGCAGACGTCGAAACGGTCCATCTTCTTCTTGACCCAGCGGTAGCGCTTGGCGTTGAAAGCGGTCGGGCCGCGCGGATGATCGAACTCGCGCCCACCGGTAAAGGTGATCACCGTGCCCGGCGCCATATAGGCAGCCGCGGCGTCCGGATCGGGGATCATCGACGCCGTGAGATAGGCTTCCACGATCCCGGCGTCGGACGACGGGCCGGCTTCGGCTTTTGCGGCAGCGGACATGGCTCATTCTCCAGGGCTTGCGAATACTAGCGCCGCTCTCGGGGAATACGTGCATATATTTTGAACATTTCCGTCGCTACACTGCCGACAATCTGGAGCCGCCAAACGCGGCCGAATGCACTAAATTCCTTCCGCAAGAGCCATGACCGCCCAATCCGCCTTTGACCTCATCTTTCGCAACGCCTTGCTGCGTGGTGCCGCCGACCCGATGGACATCGGCGTCACGCGCGGCCGGATCACCGCCATCGAACCGACGCTCGCTTGCGAGGCCGCCGAAGTCGATGTCGGCGGACGCCTCGCCCTGCCCGGCTTCGTCGACAGCCACATCCATCTCGACAAGGCCTGCCTGCTCGGCCGCTGCGGGCATGATCACGGCAGCGTCTCCGAAGCGATCCGCGCCGTCTCCGAGATGAAGAAGGGTTTCTCGGTCGAGGACGTCTACGCGCGCGGCGCCCGGGTACTCGAACGTGCTATCGTCCACGGCACCACGCGCATGCGAACCCACGTCGAGATCGATCCCCGCATCGGATTGCGCGGCTTCGAGGCGGTGAAGGCGCTGAAGCGTGACTATGCCTGGGCGATCGACCTGTCGCTCTGTGTCTTTCCGCAGGAAGGCCTCACCAACGATCCCGGCAGCGAGGAGCTTCTGATCCAGGCGCTGCGCGATGGTGGGGAGGTGATCGGCGGCTGCCCCTACACGGACACCGACCCGAACGCCCATCTCGCACGCATCTTCGACCTCGCCGAGGCGTTCGACCTGGACGTCGATCTCCATCTCGATTTCGATCTCGATCCCTCCTGGTGGCACCTCGACGAGGTCTGCCGGCAGACCGAGCGGCGCAACTATGGGGGGCGCGTGGCAATCGGCCACGCCACGAAACTCTCCGTACTGCCACCGGAGCGGCTGAGGGCCGCCACCGCGCAGCTGGCCAAGGCTGGCGTTGCCGTCACCGTGCTGCCGGCAACCGATCTGTACCTGATGGGGCGCGAAGCGACCCACAACGCGCCACGCGGGCTGACGCTCGCCCACAAGCTCGCCGCCGACGGCGTGCTGTGCTCGATCGCGACCAACAACGTGCTCAATCCCTTCACGCCGTTCGGCGATGCCTCACTGCTGCGAATGGCGAATTTCTACGCCAACGTCGCGCATGCCTCGGTGAACGACTTCGATACCTGCCTTGATCTCGTGACCGAGCTGCCGGCGCGGCTGATGAACCTTGGGGATTACGGCATCAAGGTCGGAAACCCCGCCGATCTCATCGTGCTCGATACGCAAGACAGCCGCTTCGCCGTCGCCGAGCTGCCGGATGTCGTAATGGGCTTCAAGAGCGGCCGGCAGACTTTTGCGCGGCAACGGCCCACTGTGTTCCGCCCCGGCTCCTGAGCCGCTCTGGACGCATATCTGCATTGAAGCGGGGCGAATTGCCGCGTTATTTCCGTTAGATGTTACCGTCGATCGCTCTCATATTCCGAATCCGGTAGAATACCGGATAGTCGATCCGCGCTGATTGCCGATAGCTGAGCGTATTGCCAGTCCCGCGGTGCCGTTCAAAGCAGAACCTGCACTGAAGTCTGCATTCAACGGGGAAGCATCGACATGTTCAGCGCATTCAGCAGCATCGACCATCGCGCCATTCGAGCGAGAACGCCCGGCGATGCCGCTATAAAACGGCTCGACGGCATCGGGCATGTCCTGTCAAACCTCGATCTGGCGAGCATCCGGACCCAAGATGACTTGACGCGCATGCTCCTGACGCTCGACACCGCCGACAAGTGCATTCGGGTGATCCGCGCGGAATTCCGGACCCAAGTCGCGAACGATCGGCTGGCCCGCAAGTCCGAAGACCTGATGGCGTTGATCGAACACGTCCGCGACGAGCTCACGGGCTGTTGCACCGTAAAATCCTGAGCAAGAGCCGCCCTATTTCTCGCGATTGATCTTCGCCAGGATTCGGTCCGCCTCGATGCGCCAGTCAGCGTTGCGAGCGAACTCCTTGGTACCCTTCGTTCCGAACAGGCCCTCGTCGGCGAGGTCCGCCACCCAGGCCTGCCGCTCGGCGGTGCCCTGCGCGGACCACGGCGTCAGCCCCGCTTCACGCACGGTCTCGGCGACCTCGCGTACTTCCTCGGCGCGGCGGCGGCCATGCTCGATCACACGCTGGAAGCAATAAGCACCCTGCTTCTCCCAATCGATCGTGGGAAAGGTTTCCGCCAGTGAAGCCAGCACCGCATCCTCGACGCCATGGGCGCGCGCGGTGGTGAAGCTTTCGATGACCATGGCCTCCAGCCCCTTGATCATGATGCTGCGACACATCTTCACCGCCGATGAAACACCGAGCTTGTCGCTCGCAACCTTGGCCGCAAAACCCATCGCGTTCAAAAGCGGCTCCAGCTCCCTGGCCCCGGGACCGCCGAGCAGCAGCGGCACCTTGATGCGATAAGGCGGCACCGACGTCATAACCGCGCCCTCGACATAACGTCCGGCGGCGCCATCAATCAGCGCGGCAGCGCGCTGCTTGGCGGCGGGAGACGCCGAATTGAAATCCAGGAACCAGGTGCCCTGATTGATCGCGGCCGCGCAGGCCTTTGCCACCGGCACGGCCTGGCTCGCGGTGACCGCGGAGATGATGAAATCGGACTTGGCGGTCAGCTCGGCGTGCGAGGCTGCGAGCCCCACACCGACTTTTTCAGCATGCTCGTGCAGCGAACCACCCTGCTCGCCCGCGAGCTTGATGTCAAAGGCTGTGACCTTGATGTCCTGCTGGCGCAAATCCTCGGCCAGAATCCTGCCGACCTCGCCATAACCGACCAGCCCGACCTGCCATCGCTTGGGATCGCCCGCCATCAGTTCAGTCCTCGCGTTGTTGCGTCGAACAGGTCCTCAACCGCATAGCGGCGCGGGATCAGCGCCTGCTGGAACGCGTAGTCGACGATCAACTCCAGCGACCTTCTGTTCGCTTCGATTCCGAACGGAACCAGGTCCGGCGTTGCCGCAGGCCCCGCCTGCGCCTTATTTTGCTTGAGGAGATCATAAATGCCCGAAACTACGTCAGGACGCGATTTCGCTAGCTGCTCGGTCACGACCACGAGATGGTTGACCGGCACGACGCCGCGGCGCGCGTACCATATGGCGGCTTCCGCGGCCGGATCGGGGAACAGCGGCCTCAGCTTGGGATCGTTCGAGGCCTCACCAAGGACGACGTCGAGCTCGCCGTCGAGCAGCATCTGAAGTATCTTCTTGTGCTTCGGCGCGCGCTCGGTGGTGTCGACATATTCGGCGACATGCGGGTCTTCGAACGTGACCCAGCGGATCTTGTCGAGGTTGACGCCGTAGTCGTTGGCGAGGATGCCCCTGATCCAGGCGCCGGTCGTAGTCGTGAACGAACGGATGCCGACGCGCTTGCCTTCGAGATCGGACGGCCCGAGGGTTCCCTGCGCAGGACTATAGAGCGCGTAGGAATGCTGGAAGCGGCCGAGCATTGTGGCAGGCAGCAGCACCAAGGGCTTGCCTTGCGCCTTTGCCATCAGATAGGTGACGATCGCCATCTCGCAGACGTCGAACGCTTGCTCGCGCACCATCGGTTTGAACGCAGTGTTGGTCGGCGTGTATTCGATGAAGTCGAGGTCGAAGCGGTTGGAGCGGAGCTCGCCGCTCTTCACCGCCTGGACATGGGGGTGACTGCCGAGCACGGCCTTCAGCTTGAGACGATCCATCGGCCCACTCCGCTGATTGTTTTAGACGTCCTCGGGATTGTCGACATAGACGAGCCCGGCCTTCGCCAAGGCCTCGCGCATGCTGTACATGTCGAGGCCCAGCTCGCCCGAAGCCAGCCGCTTGCGTTTGCCGCCTTCGTCCGCGTTGCGCTTCCTCGCCTTCTCGGCGACCTCGGCCGCGTAGCGCTTCGGCACCGCCACGACTCCGTCGTCATCGGCCACGATGATGTCGCCGGGATCGACGTTGACGCCGGCGCAGACCACGGGGACATTGACCGAGCCGAGCGTCGCCTTCACCGTGCCCTTGGCCGAGACCGCGCGCGACCACACCGGAAAGTTCATCTCGTGCAGTGCCCTGATGTCGCGGCAGCCGGCATCGATGATCAATCCCTGCACGCCGCGCGCCTGCAGCGAGGTTGCGAGCAGCTCGCCGAACATGCCGTCGGTGTTGTCGGTGGTGCAGCCCACGACGAGGATGTCGCCCTTCGTGCACTGCTCGACCGCGACATGAATCATCCAGTTGTCGCCGGGCTGCGCCAGCACGGTGACGGCGGGGCCGGCGATCGCCGCGCCGGCCCAGACCGGCCGCAGATACGGCTTCATCAGTCCGAGCCGATCATAGGCCTCGTGCACGGTCGAGACGCCGTACTCCGCCATCCCAGCGGGATCGGCACGCTTGATGTTGCGAACGACGACCGGCTTCATGCCAGCTCCTCCGCAACCGTCGGAAACAGCCGCTGATAGGCCTCGCCATAGGTCATGGACACGCCGGTGTTGCGGCTGCCCTGGATGCCGCGGTTGAGCGCGACGCGCTCGTAATATCCCCACAGGTGCTTCTGCGCGGCGAGGATCTGGAACGCCTCGTACTTCTCCTTCCAGACCTCGTCGATCTTGAGGAGCAGGTCCGGCTTGTAGTTGCATTGCTCCGGCTGGTGCGGCTCGAACAAAAACACCGGCGGGGCCGAATATTTGTACTGCGCGCCGGGCTTGTGGCCCATCGCCTGCGCGACCACGCGGGTTTCCTGCGCGAAATGCGCCGCGTTCGGATGGTCGAAATTATAGGGATCCTCCAGCGCGTGCGTCAGCACGAAGCGCGGATTGAGCTCGCGGTAGATGTCGACCATGCGGTCGAAATGGGCCTCGGCGAGCTTCAGCGGATAGTCGCCGCAATCGAAGAACTCGATCTCGGCGCCGAGCAGCTTGGCCGCCCGCTCCGCCTCGTCCTTGCGGCCGGCCTTGACCGATTCCAGCGTCGCACCCTTCTCCTTCCAGGCGAACTGGCTCTCGCCGCGCTCGCCGAAAGACAAGCAGACGATCTTCATGCGGTAGCCCTTCTTCGCATGCAGCGCGATGGCGCCGCCGGCGCGCCAGACGAAATCGCCCGGATGGGCCGTGATCACGAGACCTGTTTTCATGGGACAAACTCCCTCTATCGTTCGTCAACGTCATCGGTTCATCGAGTCGCGACAGCGGATTCCTCGCCGTCGAGCACGCGCTTCAGGCGGTCGCCATCGAGTGCGTCTTCCCATTTGGCAATCGCGATGGTCGCGACCGCGTTCCCGATCAGATTGGTTGGCGTCAGCCCCTGCGACATGAGGCGGTGGATGCCGAGCACGAGCGCCACGCTCGTCACCGGAATGCTGCCGGTGGCGGACAAGGTTGCCGCCAGCACGACGAAGGCGGCGCCCGCGATTCCCGCCGCGCCCTTGGAGGTCACGAGCAGGATCAGAAGCAGCTCGATCTGCTCGGCTAGCCCAAACGGCGTGTTGGTCGTCTGTGCCAGGAACACCGAGGCGGCGGCAAGGTAGAGGCAGGTGCCGTCGAGATTGAAGGAATAGCCGGTCGGGATCACCAGCCCAACGACGCTGCGCTCGCAGCCGGCCTGCTCCAGCTTGGTTAGCATCCGCGGCAGCACCGTCTCGGACGATGTCGTGGCGATGCAGATCAAGAGCTCTTCCCAGATGTAACGGATCAGCTTGAGCAGCGAGAAGCCACACAGACGCGCGACCGGGCCGAGCGCCACGATGATGAAGATCACGCAGGTGAGATAAAAGGCGCCGAGGAGCTTGCCCAGCGAGGCCAGCGAGCCGACGCCGAACTTGCCGACCGTGAAGGCGATGGCGCCGAAGGCGCCGATCGGCGCAGCCCACATCACGAATCCGACGATGGTGAATACCATCTTGGCGGCGATGTCGATGAGATGGACCAGCGGCGCGGCGCGCTCGCCGAGCTGCACCAGCGCAAATCCGCACAGTACGGCGATGAAGAGCACCTGGAGGATGTTGCCCTCGGCAAAGGCGCCGACGAACGTCGCGGGCAAAATGTTTATCAGGAACGGCACAAAGCCGATCACGCCCGACTGCTTGACATAGGGCTCGATCGCGCTGGCATTGATGCTGGCGGGATCGATGTTCATGCCGACGCCGGGCTTGAGCAAGTTCACCGCAATGAGACCGATGATCAGCGCGATCGTGGTCATGATCTCGAAATAGACGATCGCCTTGACGGCGACGCGCCCGACACGGGCCATATCGGCCATATGCGCGATGCCATGGACGACCGTGCAGAAGATGATCGGCGCGATCAGCATCCGGATCGCCTTGATGAAGGCGTCGCCAAGCGGCTGCATCCTGGCGCCCCCCTCGGGATTGACGATCCCAAGCGCGATTCCGGCCGCCATGGCGATCAGCACCTGGATCCAGAGCTCCTTCCACCAGGCGCGGCCGCGCGGCTTGTCGATCGCGAGCGCCGTCATTGGTCGAACTCGAACAGCCGCGCTGGATTATCGACGAGGATCTTCTGCTGATACTCCGGCTCCGGCGCGAACAGCGGGATCAGGTCGACGAGATCGCCGTCGTTCGGCATCGCCTTGACATTGGGATGCGGCCAATCGGTGCCCCAGATGACGCGGTCGGGCGCCGTCTCGACAATTTTTCGCGCGAACGGCACGGCGTCGGTGAACGGCGGACCGGCCGATGACACCCGCTCCGAGCCGCAGATCTTGACCCAGCATTTCTCGTCGCGCTGCATCAGCTCGACCAGGATCTTGAACGGCAGCTGGTCGAGCCCTTCGGACGCCTTCACCCGTCCCATATGGTCGATGGTGTAGCTCAGCGGCAGCCTTATCAGCATGTCGGCATGTTCAGGCAGGTCGATCGCATCGAAATGCAGATCAATATGCCAGCCGAGCGGTGCGACCAGCGCGACGATGCGGTCGAACACCTGCTTGTCCGGGACCCCGCCGAGATGGCGGACGAAATTGAAGCGGCAGCCGCGGAAGCCGCCCTCATGCAGCACGCGAAGCTCGCGCTCGGTGATGGTGTCGTCGATATTGGCAACCGCGCGATAGGCCCCGTTGCTCTGCGCGATGGCGTCAAGCGCCACCGTGTTGTCGGTGCCATGCACACTCGCATTGACGATGACGGCACGTCCAACGCCGAGCTTGGCATGCAGCGCGCGGAAATCCTCGAGCGGCGCATCTGGCGGCGTGTAGGAACGCTCCGGCGCGTAAGGGTATTTCGCGCCGGGCCCGAAGATGTGGCAATGCGCATCGCAAGACAGGTTCGGCAGTCTGAACTTCGGCGTGCGCGTGTCCGGATCGGGCGGCGGAATGGTCGGCGTGTACATCATTGCCATCGGATAACCCGCCGAAGAGACCGCGTGTTCAAGTCTTGCTGACGACCGGCCGTCGCCGTGCTGGCGCCTGATCCAGCGCCGGCGCCTGGAACGCGGCCACGGTGGCTTGCACCAATTGCTCGATGGCACTTGCGGCATCGCTGCCGTCGGCCTCGCCGCGCGACAGGCGCGAGACGCGATCCGGCGTCACCAGCGAATAATAGAGTGCGCCAAGCAGGAAGTGGCTGCGCCAGACGATATCGGTGCGCGGAACGTGCGGCAGGCTTTCGTGAACAGCATCGATGAAGGCGTGGCTGGTGTCGTCAAAAGTCTGTGCGATGATCTTTCGCGCGACTTCATTGCCCTCCGCGGACATCACCGCGCGCAGCCGCGTGAACCGCGCCCCGCCCCCGGCAAGATCACTGCCCGAGGTGAAGGCCGGCACGACATAGGCCCGCACCACCGCTTCGAGCCGGTCCTGGAGATCACGCACGCGCTTGGCGGCCGCGAGCAACTCGGAACGGCGCAAATTCATTGGCCCGCAATGACGCCGGTAGATCTCCAGCAGCAGGCCGTCCTTGGTCTTGAAATGATAGGTGACGCTGCCGGGATTGGCGCCGGCGGCCTGTGCAATATCGCGCACCGACACGGCGTTGAAGCCGTTGGTGGCAAACAGCTCCTCGGCCGCGGCGAGAATAGCCTCGCGCATGTTCGGCTTGCGGGCCGTTTCCTTGCTGGCGGGGTTGCGGATCATGTGATTTGTACTATCGTACAAAAGATCAGGTCTCGTCAACAAAAACCATGGATGACACCCGGAAAGGCCGAGAGACCGCCGCTGGGTGCAAAGGAGTGCTGGGAAATGCTGGGTTTCAACAAGACCATCAGCGGTCTGATCGTGGGCGCCGGTCTGCTGCTCGCGGGGACCGCCGCACAGGCCGACAAATATCCGAGCAAGCCGGTCCACATCCTGGTGCCTTATGCGGCCGGCGGCGCCGTCGACGTGCTCGCGCGCACCTTGGCTCAGGCGCTGGCCGGGACTTGGGGCCAGCAGCCGGTGATCGACAATCGTCCCGGCGCCGGCGGAATCGTCGCGTCCCAAGCGCTGACGCAAGCCGCGCCCGACGGCTACACGCTGATCCTCGTCGCGAGCGGCCATCCACTCAACCAGTTCATCTATCCGAGGGTGCCCTATGACACGTTCAAGGATTTCACCGCGATCAGCGAAGTCGCCTCCTCCCCGCTCGCGATCGTCGTGGCCAAGGACAGCCCCTATAAGACGCTCAGTGATCTCCTCATCGCGGCAAAGAAGGAGCCGGATAAGCTCTCCTACGGCATGTCCGGCAACGGCACCTCGGCGCACCTCGCGGGTGAGCTGTTGAAATACATGTCCGGCACCAAGATCGTCGCGATCCCCTACAAGGGCGGCGCCCCCGCGCTGACCGCCGTGATCGCCGGCGACATTCCGCTCAGCATCAATCCACTTGCGGAAGCCATCAGCCAGATCGAAGGCGGCGCGGTGCGCGCGCTCGCGGTGACCTCGGCCGAACGCTCCAAGGCGCTGCCCAATGTTCCGACCGTCGCCGAGTCGGGCGTGCCGGGTTACGACGTCTCCGTCTGGTGGGGCGTTCTTGGTCCCGCAAAAATGCCGCCGGAGATCGTCACGAAGCTCGAAAGCGATCTGAAGGCGGCGCTGCAGGACCCAAACGTACTGTCGACACTCAGCAAGATCGGCGCGGCCCCGGTCGGCTCATCGTCGAGGGATTTCGGCGCCTACATGCATGCCGAGGCGACCAAATGGGAGCCGGTGCTGAAGGCCGCCGACATCCGCGCGCAGTGAGGTGCTTCGCATGAGGACCAGCGCGCTGGACACGATCCAGCGCCAGGCAGGCTTGCGCGGCGCCACGAAGGCCGACGCGCAAGTAGGTCAATTGCGTGCGCTCGCCCGCATCTTCTCCGGCGGCGCGGGACGCCGCACGAAATCGGCGTCATCGTCGCCTCCTCCCGACGGGATCAGGATCGCGCGCTCGCGCGGCAGCGCTTCCGGCATCTCGTCCCGGATGAAGGCGATGAGCTTCTCCCTCATCTCGCAGCGCAGGTCCCAGGACTGCGGCGCGTTCCTGGCGCTGACGAGGGCGCGGAGCTCGATGGTGCGAGCATCCGCGTCGATCACCTGGAGATTGACCACCTCGCCGTCCCAGAGCTTGGACTCCTTCACTGCTTCTTCCAGCCAGCGCCGGATCCGCGGCACGTCGGCACGATAATCGACATGAAACGCAATCACGCCGATCAGGGACGCAGTGTCGCGGGTCCAGTTCTGGAATGGCTTTTCGATGAAATAAGACAGCGGCACCACCATGCGGCGCCAGTCCCACAGCCGGATCACCACATAGGTCGCGGCGATGTCCTCGACCCAGCCCCACTCGTTCTCGATGATGACGGCATCCTCGATGCGGATCGGCTGGGTGATTGCGATCTGCATGCCCGCGATCAGATTGCTCAGCAGCGGCCGGGCGGCAAGACCAACGATGATACCGGCGGCACCGGCGGAGGCGAACAGGCTGACGCCGTATTGCCTGACCGAGTCGAATGTCATCAGCGCGGTCGACACCGTGATGATGACGATGATGATATCGGTGACGCGCTTGAAGACGCGGACCTGGGTGACGTGCTTGCGCGCGACAAAATTCTCGGTGACGTCGCGAAAGTTCTGGAGATACCGTGCCGCGCTCATATCCACGATCCGGATCGAGATCCAGCCGATCAGCGCAATGAAGGCGACGACGAACAGGCGCGTCAGCGGCGTGCGGAAGGCGTCGTCCAGCGGCGCGAGCGGCAGCACCAACGCTACGGCGGCAAGACTGAGGGCCAGCTGAGTTGGGCCCGCGGTGCGGGCGATGAACACGCTCACGAGCGGGAGGCGGGTTCCGAAGGCGCGGTTGAACAGCCAAACCGAGAGGCGATAGATCGACAGGGCGATCAGGATCGCGCCCAAGACTAGAGTGAGGCCGACGAACCACGACGGGATCCACCCGAACATCCTGTCGATGTCGGCCAAAAGGGTCTGCCAATCCATTAATGTCCCCGCATTGCATCCGCGCTTGCGTTCAACGCGTTGCAGCGTCGTTCGCTCCCCCGCTCGGTGCAATGCAGCATCCCTCTGGTGCAATCGTCGCCGAACTGCGCTATTTCTGGTCAATCATGACTCGACGGACCGGCAGCGCCGATCTTCCCCTTCACACTGGCCGGGTTCCGCCCTGGCTGGCGACCCGCATGTCTTCGCTAGGCGCGATCGTCACACAGGCGATCGTCCATCATTACGGGCGCGATGCATTCCTCCAGCGGCTCTCGCACCCTTTCTGGTTCCAATCATTCGGGGCCGTGATGGGTATGGACTGGCACTCCTCGGGCATCACGACCTCCGTGATAGGTGCGTTGAAGCGGGGCTTAGGCCCGCTCCAGGATGAGCTCGGAATTTACGTCTGCGGCGGTCGCGGCCAGCATTCGCGCAAGACCCCGGACGAGCTGTTGCAGTTGGGCGACCGCGTCGGCTTCGACGGCGCAAAGCTCACGCGTGCGAGTCGCCTCGTGGCGAAGGTTGACAGCGCCGCGGTCCAGGACGGCTTTGACCTTTACCTGCACGGCTTCTTCGTCACCGCCGACGCCAAATGGACCGTGGTGCAGCAAGGCATGAACGGCGACAAGCGGCAGGCCCGCCGCTATCACTGGCATTCCGAGGCGCTGAAGAGTTTTGTCGACGCACCGCACAGCGCGATCGACGGGCCGCGGCAAGGCGAGATCGTCAACCTCACCGACCATCGCGCCGAGATCTCGCGCACCGCGCAACTCGAGCTTCTGAGCGATCTCGGCCCGGATCGTATCCTTTCCGAATTCGAGCGGCTCACCGGAACTGCGCCCGCGCCTGCACAGGCGACGCTGCCGCACCTGATCATGCCCGGGCATCACGACGTGCGGCCGAAGGACGTGTTTGCGCGCCGCCTGCACGGCACACTCGCGGCTGCGGCCGAGCGCGGCCCGGTCGACTTTCCGGAGCTGCTGCTGACTCCCGGCGTTGGCGCTCGCACCGTGCGTTCGCTGGCGATGGTCGCCGAAGTCGTGCACGGCGCGCCCTACCGCTTCAACGATCCCGCGCGCTTCTCGCTTGCCCACGGCGGCAAGGACCGGCATCCCTACCCTGTTCCACTCAAGGTCTATGACGAAACCATTCGCGTGCTGAAGGGGGCGATTCAGAACGCAAAGCTCGGGCGCGAGGAAGAGATGCAAGCCATCAAGCGTCTCGACGACCAGGCGCGGCGGCTGGAGCGCACCGCGCATGGGCCATCCGTCGAATCCTATATCGCCGGAGAGCGTGCGGCCTCGCCCGATCTCGATGGCCGTTCCGCGTTCGGCTGGGAGCGTGATCTCGGGCCGACAAAAAAGCAGACCGGCTGAAAGCCGGTCCGCGAGTTCAGCGGGAAGGAACGCCGCTCTCAGGTCTCGTCGGTGCCCGGCTCCTCGTCGAGCCGGTTGGCCGAGTGGTCCTGATATTGTTCGGTTTGGATCGCCTTGCCGTCCATGCCGCGAATGTCCGAGTGCTGCGCCTTGTCGCGGTTTGACAGCACCATGTTGTCGCCGATCTTCTCCTTGGGCACGTCCGTCATGGCACCCGTTCCGTCGCCCTTGCCGTGCATGCCCGATCTGAAATGCGTCTTGCTGCCACGACCACCTGGCATCTTTTTCTCCTCTTGCTTTGATCGCCCGTGCAGCTCAATGCTTCTGCTGTGCCGGCGTCGGTTTCGGCGGCTTGTGTCCGCTTTGGCCGGAATCATTGTGCTTGTTGTGATCGCTTTCCTGGTTGAGGCCGCCTCGGCTCACCGGGAATTCACTCTGTCGCGCCTCAGGTCGCGCCCGGTGAACGGCCGTATTCTCCGGATTGTGGCCGAGGGCGCGCTCAAGCTCTCGCGCGTCTGGGACATCCGGCTTGCGCTCGAGGATGCGAACCTGTTGCTCGTGGGTCTTCTTGCCTTGCATGCTCGTCCTCCGGAGCTATCGGCCTCTTCGGTGCGTGCCACTGCGTGCGATGTCCTTGTCGATGCCGCCAGCGGCGTTCACGTCGTTCTCGACGTCGCCTTCGATCGTGTTCTCGCCCAAGGCGTCCTCGAGGTCCTCAGGCGAGATACCGGCCATCGTTGCGCCCTTCGATCCGCCGATCATGGGGTTATTTTGCATATCCTTTTCCGTCGGTGCGTAGAGTTTGGGTTGCTTGTTGGTCATGCCTCACCTGCCTCCGCCTTTTCCGGCCTCGTCATGCCTGTGGTGTGAATCGTGCTCGCCACCTCCGCCGGAGACGCGGCTGTGGTTGCGCTGCGGGTCGTCCGCCGCGGGCTTCTTCACTTCGAGCGGTGCCTTCGCATTCTCATGCGATGCGCCTGGTCCGCCCTGACGGATGCTGTTCGGTGTCTTGGTGGATGTCGACATGAGGGTCCGCTCCTCAGCGATCTTGCTGATAGCCTTGGTTGGTGGTGTTCTGCTTGATGTTGCCCTGCTGCCCTTGCTGGTCCGGATTTTGCGCACGCTGCTGGCCGCGCGGGGCAGTCGAGGACACTTGCTTGCTGTCGCCGGTTCCCTTCGGACTTTGATTCTCGGCGGGAACAGGTGGCATCTTGCCGGTCATGATGCTGTCTCCTGTTGTTGATCTGCGACATCGACCGGAGGAACTCGTCGCGGCTTTCGATGTCGCAAAAACAACTAGAGCAACGGCATGCCGTTCCTATCGACGAGTGCAGAGAAATTTTCCGCAAGGTGTAAGTCTCAGCAGGCCACTGGCTGGGAACGAACCAACATCGATCCAGCTGATGCTGTCGCCTGTGCTGCGTGGCCGTCGGGCACGACAGGGAGGTTCGCGATCGCTCGCATGCCCGGTCGCTTGCGCCAGTGGATCTGAGACACGTCCACAGCAAAGCCAAGCCGCGGCCATCGCACAAACAACGCTTCCAGGGCACACGCTGCCTCGATGCGCGCGAGTTGATGGCCGAGGCAGAAATGGATGCCCGTTCCGAAGGACATGTGACGGTTCGGCTTGCGCGCGGGATCGAGGCTCTCGGGGCGCTCATGCATCGCCGGGTCCATGTTCGCGGCGGCGAGCATCACCATGACGCGATCGCCCTTCTTGAGACGCACGCCCGCGAGCTCGATATCCCGCCTCACATAGCGGGGCTTGGAGAACTGCACCGGCGACACGAAGCGCAGGAATTCCTCCACCGCAAGCCCGACGCGGCTCCAGTCCTGTGCCAGCCAGTCGCGGACGCCGGGATTTCTGAGGAGCTCGTAGACAGAACCGCTGATGAGATGCGTGGTGGTCTCGGAGCCCGCCGCGAGCAGTAGGAACACCATCGACACCGTTTCGTCCGGCGTGATCTGGCCGCCCTCGCGCTCGACCTGAACCAGCTCCGCGATCAGGCCTTCGCCGCCCCGCACGCGGGCAATCTGCAGCTGCCGTTCGAGGTAGGCTCGCATCTTGCGGAACGCGAACAGCATGCGGAAGAAGCTGGCGACGTTCGTAAGCGAGGACATCGTATTGGCCCAGGCGATGAAGCGAGGGCGATCGGCCAATGGCAATCCGAGCAGCTCGGAGATGACCGCGAGCGGCAGAATGCGCGCATAGCGCTGGACGAGATCGGCCGGGCTTCCTGTCAGGAACAGCTCGTCGGCGAGACCGTCCGCGATGGCGCGGATGCGCGGCTCCATCGCGACGATCGCGCGGCGGCGGAAGGCCTCGTCAACAATGCTGCGCAGCCTTGTGTGGTCAGGCTCGTCCATTGTCAGCATGTTGTTGGCGATGGTTCTGACGTAGTTCGGCATCCACCAGCGCAAACCCGCGACGTCCCCATCCTCCTTGCGCAGCGTGAAATCGGTGCCGTCCTTCAGGACCTGCGCGGTGGCCTCATGGGTCGTGGTGATCCAAACATCGCCGACGAGAGGAAATCGCGCCGCGACCACAGGACCGGACATGCGCAACGTTGCGATCGCCTTGGGCGGATCGCGAAAGAAGGCCTCGCTGGTGAAATCGAGGCGTGGTGCCATGTGATCACCGAAGCGGTTGACGGGGTCTCACCAACATGGTGCACGACGCCGCCCGCGCAAGGGATACGGAACCTCCGCTTCGGCTTCGGTGCAGGCGTGAGAGTCGAGTCTACCCCCGCCCCGGCGAACGCGGGCCGATCTTGCGCTGCTGCTGGTTGGTGTAGGCGTCCCAATTGCTCCAGCTGCCGTTGCTGAGGCTTCGCAGGTCGGTGGTGAGCGGACGGCGCGTGCGCTTGTCGTGATCGGCGATCACGCGCTCGGATTGCACGATCTTGCGCTTGAGTTCCCCGAGCGCCTTCTGGGTCTGGCCGTTCCGCTTCGAAGACGCGATCTCGCCCATCGTGAAGCGCGCGGTTTCGAGCGCCTTCAACTCGGCGCGGTTCTTCTTCAACTGAACCCGGTGCCAGGCGATATTGCTGTCGCTGTCCGCAACCATGTGGGAACTCCGCTGATTCGTTCCCACAGTGTATCGCGTGCCGAATCGACGCCGCAACGGGCGCGCGGCGGCGAAAATACGGTCTTCTTGCGCGGGGGTTCCGGGCTCAGCGCTCGGCGAAGGCCTTTTCGACCACGAATTGGGCCGGCTCGCCGTGATTGCCCTCGACAAGACCCCGCTCGCCGAGGAGCACGCGGGTATCCGCCACCAGCGCCGGGCTGCCGCAGATCATGACGCGATCGTGGGCCGCTTCCAGTGCCGGCAGGCCGATGTCGGAAAACAGCTTGCCCGACGTGATGAGATCGGTGATGCGCCCGCGATTGCGGAAGGGATCGCGCGTCACGGTCGGATAGTAGATCAGCTGGTTGCGGATGTACTCGCCGATCAGCTCGTCCTTGGGCAGCGTCTCGGTGATCATCTCGCCATAGGCGAGCTCCTTCACGTGTCGGCAACCGTGCAGCAGCACGACCTTCTCGAACCGCTCGTAGGTTTCGGGGTCCTTGATCACGCTCAGGAACGGCGCAAGACCCGTACCGGTGCCGATGAGGTAGAGGTTGCGGCCGTCCTCCAGATTGTCGATCACCAGCGTGCCGGTGGCCTTGCGGCTGACGATGATCTCGTCGCCTTCCTTTAGATGCTGGAGCCGTGAGGTGAGCGGGCCGTCCGCGACCTTGATCGAGAAGAACTCCAGCGTGTCCTCGTAATTGGCGCTGGCGACGCTGTAGGCCCGCAGCAGCGGCTTCTCGCCGACCTTGAGCCCGATCATGGTGAATTCGCCGTTGCGGAAGCGGAAGGTCGGGCTGCGGGTGGTCTTGAAGGAGAACAGCGTGTCGGTCCAGTGGTGGACGCTCAAAACGGCTTCCTGATTGAAATTGCTCATCTCACCCTTCCGTGGCGCGTCGTGGCGGTTTTCAAGGCGGCAGCTAGGCGTCGTTTGTATACGATCATTTGTATACTAATGAATAATCCGACTTGATCCCGCGGTCAAGGCTGCCCAAGATCGGAAGCGTTGCAGTTAAGGACAAGGACCCATTCCATGGCGCATGACGCACCCCAGGCCACCGGACCCTCGAAGCTCGTGATCCGCAATATCGGCCTGATCCTGTCCGGCGCGCTGGAAAAGCCGATCCTGGACGGCGACACCATCGTCGCCGAGAACGGCAAGATCACCGCGATCGGCCGCTTCAAGGACCTCAACACCGAAGGCGCGACCACCATCGTCGAGGCCAACGGCACCACGGTGGCGCCCGGCCTGATCGACAGCCATGTCCATCCTGTTGCGGGCGACTGGACGCCGCGCCAGAACCAGATCGGCTGGATCGACAGCAATTTGCATGGCGGCGTCACCACGATGATTTCCGCCGGCGAGGTGCATATGCCCGGCCGCCCGCGCGACGTCGTGGGGTTGAAGGCGATGGCCATCTTCGCGCAGCGTGCATTCTGGAATCTGCGGCCTGGCGGCGTGAAGGTTCACGCCGGCGCGCCTGTGATCGAGTGCGAGATGGTGGAGGAGGACTTCAAGGAGTTGGCCGCAGCCGGCGTCAAGCTGCTCGGCGAAGTCGGCCTGGGCGGCGTCAAGGACGGCCCCACGGCGCGAAAAATGGTCGGCTGGGCCCGCAAATATGGCCTCCAGAGCACGATCCACACCGGCGGTCCTTCGATCCCCGGCTCCGGATTGATCGACAAGGATGTGGTGCTTGAGGCAGACACCGACGTGGTTGGCCACATCAATGGCGGTCACACCGCGCTTCCCGACGACCAGATCCGCTGCATCTGCGAGGGCTGCAAGCGCGGCCTCGAGCTCGTTCACAATGGCAACGAGCGCTCGGCGCTGTTCACGTTGCGCATTGCGCGCGAGATGGGCGATCTGCACCGCGTCATCCTCGGCACCGATGCGCCGGCCGGCTCCGGCGTGCAGCCGCTCGGCATTCTCCGCATGGTGTCGATGCTGTCCTCGCTTGGCGACCTCCCGGCCGAGGTCGCGTTTTGCCTGGCCACCGGCAACACGGCGCGGATGCGCGAATTGGATTGCGGCCTGATCGAAGTGGGCCGCTCGGCCGATTTCGTCATCATGGACAAGGCGCAGCACTCGGCCGGCAAGAACATTTTGGACAGCGTCCAACTCGGCGACCTCCCCGGCATCGGCATGACCATCATTGACGGTATCGTGCGCACCCAGCGCAGCCGCAACACCCCGCCGGCCGGCAGGGTGCCCGAGGTGGTGGCGAAGTGACGCAGCCGGAGCGGCTCGCCGCTCCCGTGCTCCCTTGACAGCATTGAACAAGTCGTCGGCCTGCTGCGTCTAACGCAGGCAGTTCATTGCTGGAACGCTGAGGGAGACATGAAGAATTCGTCGCGGATTGCCGCCGGTGTTGCCGGTGCGGTCGGAGGTTATGTCGCGACCTTTGTGCTGTTTTCAGTGCTCGATCTGGGCAACCGGGCGGACCCGATCACGTCTGGCCTGTTGGCACTGTTCGTCTACTCACCCATCGGAGCGATCGCTGGCGTGGTGCTTGCCAGCTGGCTGGTGACGCGTTCCGGCACGGATGCAGGCAATAGCGGTCTCGCGCGCAACAGCCTGAAATCGCTTGGTGTCGTGGTCCTGCTTTGCGTGGCCGCCGCCGCCACCTACCTGGGCGTCGCGTACATGACGGCCACGCCCTGGCTCAACCGAAACGGCGCCACTCCTCTGCTCGTCTTCGAGGTTCGCCTTCCGGCCGGCGCAACCGTGCCGAAGTCACCGCAAGATATCACCATCGAATTGCAGACGGACCTCAACACCATGCCGGGCCAATCGAACGCAGCTGGCTTCCATAGTGACGGCGATCAGCCCGTCATCGCAGGCGAAGTCGAACTGGCGTTCCGAACCTCGCACCGGCAACTCGCCGTCAACATCCAGGGACAGCCCAGCCGAATCTACCCGATCGGATTGACGGCCTCGGCTCCGCATACGCCGGAGTTCGGAACGTGGCGGCGGCTCGCCGATGGCAGCGAAATCCGCTATCGCGCAAAATGGCCGGGGAAGACGTAGCAGGATCACCGCGGTTTCGCTATCTCACAACGCACATAGGTCTGGCGCTTGCCCGGCCCGACCGGGCTGTTGTCCATCACCAGCTTGCCGTCCGCGGCAATGGAAACCCGGGGACTGGAGCGATACTTCTCACCCTCGCCTTCGCAGGCGAGCTTCATTTTCCAGGCGAGCTTCCCGTCGGCAGTGATCTCGCTGGCGCGGCACCGGGTCTCGTACCAATACAGACGGTTGCCGCCCTCGATGCTCATGCGGTTGGCGCTGTCCTCGTCGCGGCAATCCTTTTTGGTTGACGCCCAGAACCCCTCATAGGCTTGCGCCGCCAGGGCGGGAGCAGACTGGCCCGCCAGCATCACACTCATGCTCAGAGCCATAGCAAACCGGGTCGCCGCTCTCATGTCAAAAACCTCGACAAGACCTTCACCGAGGTTAGTCGCGCCTCACCGCAGCTTGTTCAACAGCGCCATCAGCATCTCGCGCTCCTTTGCCTCGAGCGGCGCCAGCGTCTCTCGTGTGATCGCAAGCGCATTCGGCGCGACCTTTTCCGCCAATTGCTGGCCCGCGCGCGTCAGGCTGACCAGAAGCCGCCGTCCATCCTCCGGATCCTGGCTGGTCTCGGTGAGGCCGCGCGCCGTCAACCGATCGATCACGCCCTTGATGGTCGCCACGTCCATCGCAGTCAGGCGCCCGAGCTGGTTCTGCGAGCATGGCCCGGCCTCGGCGAGCTTCGACAGCGCCGCCCATTGCGTCGGCGTAATGTTGGTGCCGATCTCGCGAGAGAAGATCGCGCTGTGGCGCTGCCAGACCTGGCGAAGGATGAAGCCGACCTGCTCGTCGAGCACATAAGGCGGCTTTGCCGGTTTGACGCTTTTCTTCGCCGCGACGCTTCTCGCCATCCGCTCGATGCCCTTGCCCTTTGCCTTCACAACGACAGATGCGCGTCGCGGATATCCGGACGCGCGTCGAGCTCGGCCATGGTGCCGCCGAAGCAGATGCGGCCGCGCTCGATGATATAGGCGCGATCGGAGATCAGCCGCGCAAAATGCAGATTCTGCTCGGAGACGACGATGCTGACGCCCTCCTTCTTCATGGTCAGGATGGCCTCGACCATCTGCTCCACGATTTTCGGCGACAGGCCTTCCGAGGGCTCATCCAGCAGCACCAGCGATGGATTGCCCATCAGCGTGCGCGCGATGGTGAGCATCTGCTGCTCGCCGCCGCTCATGCGGCCGCCCGGGCGATTTTTCATCTCGCCGAGGTTAGGGAACAGCGAAAACAGCTTGTCGCGAGTCCAGTGCGGCGCGTTCGGGCGCTTCGGCTGGCGGCCGACCTCGAGATTCTCTTCCACCGTCAAATCGGTGAAGATACGCCGCTCCTCCGGCACGTAACCAAGCCCATCCCGCACGATCTCATGTGTCGGACGCGCCGAGACATCCTTGCCTTCGAACATGATCCGCCCCGACCGCTGCGCGACGAGCCCGACGATCGAGCGGAACGTCGTCGACTTGCCGGCGCCATTGCGGCCGAGCAACGCCACGACTTCCCCCTGGCCGACCTCGAACCCGATGTCGAACAGGATATGCGCCGGGCCGTAATGACTGTTGAGATCCTGTACTGTGAGCTTCATGCCGATGCTCCCTCGCGATGCCCGGCCTCGTAAAGCAGGCCCTCGCCGAGGTAGACCGCCTGCACTTGCGGATTGCCGCGGACCTGGGCGGGCGAGCCCTCGGCGATCAGCGTGCCGCGGTTGAGCACAATGATGCGGTCGGCGTGCTCGAACACCACGTCCATGTCGTGCTCGGTGAAGAGAACGCCGATCGATTTTTCCCGGGCGATCTGCGCGGTCAGCCGCATCAAATCGACCCGCTCGCGCGGCGCCATGCCGGCGGTCGGCTCGTCCATCAGCAGCAGCTTTGGCTGGTTGGCGAGCGCGACGGCGAGCTCGAGCCGCTTGAGATCGCCATAGGCAAGCTCGCCGCAGGGGCGATCGGCGTAACCGCCCATGCCGACCAGCTCGAGCAGTCGCCCGGCTTCGCCGCGGTCGAAGTTCGGCGCCGAGCCCCAAAGATTGTACAATTGCTTGCCATGCGAGATCAGCGCGACTTGCACGTTCTCGCGCACCGTCATGGTCGCGAAGGTCGCGGTGATCTGGAAGGTGCGACCCACGCCCATCCGCCAGATCTCGCGCGGCTTCCTGCCGGTTGTGTCCTCGCCGAGCAGGCGGACGTGGCCGGTATCAGGCTTGTTCTGGCCATTGAGCATGTCGAAACAGGTGCTCTTGCCTGCGCCGTTCGGTCCGATCAGCGCCAGGATTTCACCGGCGCGCAGCGAGAACGAGACGCCGCGCACGGCATGGACGCCGCCATAGGATTTGGTCAGTCCTTCGACCGCGAGAAGTGGGGGCGCGACGCTCATTCGGCGGACTCGATCGGCTTGGCAAGCAAGGGTGACCCCGGCGGCGACGTCTTCCTGCGGCGCTGCGCTAGCATCTCCAGCATGCCGACGATGCCCTTGGGGAAGACGACGACGATCAGAACGATGAAACCGCCGAGCACGAGTTTTGACAGGTCGGTCTGACTGACCAGCCAGATGTTCAAGGCCTTGTAGACGATGGCGCCGATCACCGCGCCCGACACCGTCTCGACGCCGCCGAGCAGCACCATGACAAGGGCGTCGACCGAGAGCGAGATGCCGAGATTGTCCGGAAAGACGCTGCCCTTGAGGTAGGCGAACAGCGCGCCGCCAATGCCCGCGGTCGTGCCCGCGATCACGAAGGCGGTCCACTGGATACGCTTGGTGTTGATGCCGACCGCTTCGCTGCGCAGCAGCGAGTCGCGCGTCGCCCTCAGCGCATAGCCGAACGGCGAGAACACCATGGCCCGCAAAGCGATCGTCACGAGCGCCGCAACACCGAGCGACAGCCAATAGAAATGCGATGGGCTCGCCGCCCAGCTCGAGGGCCAGACGCCCAGGATGCCGTTGTCGCCGCCGGTGACGCTCACCCACTGGAACGCGATCGACCAGACGATCTGCGCGAAGGCGAGCGTCAGCATCGCAAAATAGACGCCGGAGAGCTGCACCGCGAAGAAGCCGAACACGGCAGCGCCCATGCAGCCGAGCAGCGGACCGAGCAACAGGCAGACGATCATCGGCAGTCCCGCCATCTTGGCGAGGAAAGCGACGCCGTAGGCGCCGAGGCCGAAATAGGCGGCGTGGCCAAAGGACGCGAGCCCGCCGACCGACATCAGGAAGTGCAGGCTGACGGCGAAGATCACCGAGATCGCGATCTCGGAGCCGACGGTGAGCGCATAGTTGCCGGCGAACAGCGGCAGCGTCGCCGCAACGACGAGCGCTGCAAACGCAGCCAACCGCTCATTCGACGTCAGCGGTCGCCAGGGATTGACGGTGAGACCGGGCGTCTTGCGGGCCGGCGCCTCGGGCCTGCCGAACAAGCCCCAGGGCCGCACGATCAGCACCACCGCCATCACCAGGAAGACCAGGATGATAGAAATTTTTGGAAAGATCAGGATGCCGAAGGCGTTGAGCTCGGAGACCAGCACAGCCGCGACGAAAGCGCCGATGATGCTACCGAGGCCTCCGATCACCACGACGACGAAGACCTCGACGATGATGCGCAAATCCATCGCATGATGCACGGCATCGCGTGGGATCTGGAGCGCACCGCCGAGAGCGGCGAGGAAAACGCCGACCGCAAACACGCTCGTGAACAACCATTTCTGATTGACGCCCAGCGCCGCGACCATGTCGCGGTCCTGCGTCGCTGCGCGCACCAGAACGCCCCAGCGCGTGCGCTGGAACAAGAGCCAGAGAATGCCGAGCACGACCGGTCCGAGCACGATCAGAAACAGATCATAGCTCGGAATGTTCTGGCCGAAGAAGTCGATCGCCCCCTTGAAGCCGGGCGCACGGCGCCCCACGAGATCGTCTGGGCCCCAGATCAGGACGACGAGGTCCTCGACCATCAAGGTCAGGCCGAAGGTCGCAAGCAGCTGGAACAGCTCGGGCGCGTGATAGATGCGCCGGAGCAGCACCATCTCGACGATGACGCCGATCAGCGCCACCGCGAACGCCGCCGCCACGATGCCGCCCCAGAAGCCGAATGCACCTGACAGCCGCTCCGTCAGCGTGAAGGCGACATAGGCGCCGATCATGTAAAAGGCGCCATGCGCAAAATTCACGATCCGCGTCACGCCAAAGATGATCGACAGGCCCGACGCCACCAGGAAAAGCGACGCTGCGCTGGCGAGACCGGTCAGAAACTGTACGACGTAAAAGGCCATCTGCGGTCCGGGTTAAGCGTAAGTCGCAATATTAGGCTTCATCCTTCGAGACGGCGCTACGCGCCTCCTCAGGATGAGGTCCGGGACCCTCATGGTGAGGAGCGCGGCTGCGCCGCGCGTCTCGAACCACGAGGCCCCGGTCTCACTTTGGATCAATCCTTCGGACGCAGCTTCTCGACTTCGGCATCACTTGGTAGATAGTCCGCGCCCTTCTTGTAAGACGAGTCCACCATCACGCCCTTACCGTCCTTCAGCGCGGTCTTGCCGACATAGGCACCGAGCGTCGACTGGTGATCGATCTTGCGGAAGGTGATCTCGCCCAGCGGCGACGGCATCGAAAGTCCTTCCGCCGCAGTGATCAGCTTCTCCGGATCGGTCGAATTGGCCTTCGCCAGGATCGCCGCCGCCGACTTGATGGTCTGGTAGCCAACGATCGAGCCGAGGCGCGGATAGTCGTTGTACTTGGCCTGATAGGCCTTCAGGAACGCGTCGTGCTCGGGCGTCTTGATCGAGTACCAGGGATAGCCGGTGACGATCCAACCCTCGGGCGTCTCCTCCTTGAGCGGATCGAGATATTCCGGCTCACCGGTGAGGAACGAGACGACCTCGCGTCCCTTGAACAGGCCGCGGGTGTTGCCTTCGCGCACGAGCTTGACGAGATCGGCGCCGAAGGTGACGTTGAGGATCGCTTCGGGATTGGCCGCGGCAACCGCCTGCACTACCGGACCGGCGTCGATCTTGCCCTGCGGCGGCCACTGCTCATCGACCCACTGGATGTCGGGCCGCTTCTCCGACATCAGCTTCTTGAACACCGCGACCGCGGACTGGCCGTATTCATAGTTCGGCGCGATCGTCGCCCAGCGCTTTGCGGGCAGCTTGCTGGCCGCTTCCACCAGCATCGCGGCCTGCATGTAGTTCGAAGGACGCAGTCGGAACGTGTACTTGTTGCCTTTCGACCAGGTGATGGCGTCCGTCAGAGGCTCGGCCGCCAGAAAGAACACCTTCTTCTGGTTGGCGAAGTCGCTGACCGCAAGACCGATGTTCGACAGGAACGTACCCGTCAGCATCGCCACGCCCTCGCTCGACACCAGCTCGTTGGCCGCGGTCTGCGCATCTGCCGGCTTGCCACCATCGTCCTTGGAGACGACGATGAGCTTCTTGCCGTTGATGCCGCCGGCCGCATTGATCTCTTCGACCGCGAGCTGCCAGCCCTTGCGATAGGGCTCAGTGAACGCCGGCAGCAGCGAGTAGCTGTTGATCTCGCCGATCTTGATGTCCTGCGCAAGGGCCGAATGAGCCATGCCGCTTGCCAACAGCGCGAACGCCGCCCCGACAAAATAGTTCTTTGCTCGCATCCCAACCTCCACTTTCTGAAAAGATTAACGCAGTCCGTCTTCGCCCTTGATCTCCGCAACGGTCAGCCCGCCGACGCGCGGCAAAGGACGGCCACTGTCGGTGACGGCGACCGCGACCATGATCTCGTTGGCGCGCGGCGCGTCGTTGATCTGCACTTCCATGCCATCGAAATGACTGCGCACGAAGGCTGCATCCTTGTGGCCCAGCGGAACGTCCAGCGTCGTGCCGGGTCCACTGCGCTTCTTCGACGACGGGATCAGCGCAGCGCCTTTGCCCAGCACTTTACGCACCGGCGCGCCCATTTTCGGGTGAAGGATGGCGGCTGCATGCTCCAGCTCGCCATTCTCGCCGACGGCCGCGGCCTTGCCATAGCTCTGCGCCTTGGACCCGTCGATGCCGAGCGCCGCCACCGCGCGCTTCGAGAGCAGCTCGCCGAGCTCCTCGCCAATCGCGATCAGCGGCGAGAGATCCTCGACATACTTTCCAGCAAACGGATTCTCGATCACGGCGATCGCCGCCGCACGCCGCGTCGGCGGTGAGACCTGGCGGCCCATCTCCATCTGCGTCTCTTCGACGACGGTGACGATCTTGCGGATGATCGCGCTCATGATTGTTTCCTCAAACCGCTTCCCAGTTCAGGCATGGACCGCGTTCTCTTGTACAAGCGGGCGCGATCGTTGCCGTTCAATATCCTTGGTCCCGATGACAATCATATCACCACAAAGCTGCAACACGGCACCCTCGATCAATCCGCGATCGAATAATTGCCGTGCACATTCCGCGCCAGATTCGAGCGCGGTGGTGATCTCGTTCTGCGACAATCCACCAACGTTGCGGGTCACGAGCCGCGCGCCAAGATCGCTGTCGGGCTGAAGTTCGTTCGCAGGTTTTCGGATGATGGCGGGATGCTCCGGCAGATCGACGGCGTTCGCAACGATCGTCGCGGCCGCGTCGGCTTGCGACGCCGTTCCGGCCAGCACGGTCACCGCATCGGCAATCCCGAGGGAAAAGCTGCGGCCGTGCCGTCCGCTGGTCGCAATGCCACGCACGGGATCATCGGCGTCCACCCTGATTGTCCGCATCACGCCGTCGCGATCGGGCCGGTCCATCAGGCCGACCGAAAAATGCTCGCCCTCGCCGAGATGCAGGGCAATGTCTCCGCCATTGTTGACATAGGCCCGATCGAGCGCCGCAGCGTTCAGCATTGCGCCCAACACCTCCTCCGCCACGCTGCCGGCCACAGCGGCCATCGGCGTGATGAAGCCATCACCGGCATAGGGCGCCACCGCGGCGTGCATGCGACGCGCCACAACGCCTCTCAACGAGGTCCGCTCCTCGACAGCGGTCCGCAGTTCCGGCAGTTCCGCGCAGAGCTCGTCGAGAAGCCCGGTGAACCGTTCGGCCGCAGCCTTATAGGCCTCGCGCACTGCGTCGGCCGCCCCCCTCGCCTCGACGATCAGGTCAATCGGTCCATCCTGCAAATGCAGCCGCCGGCCGTCAGACAGCAACGCGATTTGCGGGAGCCTTGTCATGCCCGGGGTCCCGGGATCGGGTTCTGCCAGGGCAATTGGCGGACATCGTCGCCGCCCTGAACTTCGGCGAGCGGCTTCACATAATCCATGTGCCCGCCGAGCGCCGCATAGTCCGACAGCTTCATCGTGAATTCGATCGGCGCCACCAGCGCGGGCGTCGGCACGTAACCGAATGCCCCCGCCGGCATCTGCGTCACGTCGACCATGTAGGTGATGCCGCCGCCCGGCCAGACATAGACCGGCGCGCCGCCACTGGTGACGCGCGTCAGCGCGTCCTTCACCGAGCGCGTCAGCCGCACCGGATTGTCGGTCACGCCCGCCCGCAAGGAACCACCGGCGCCCGCCATGAACAGCACCGTACACAGCGCCGGTTCGCAATTCTCCTGAATGCGCTCGACCGAAAACTTGAGGTCCTCCGGCATCTGGGTCTCGACCGGCTTCAAGGCTTCGTCGAGCACGTAATAGGACGAATGCTCGCCCGTCGTGGAGACCATCAGCATCGAGAGGCCAGGCTTGGCCTCCTTCGCGTCGAACGGTCCCAGGATTGCGAGCGGATCGGAGATATTGGTGCCGCCCCAACCCGTGCCGGGATCGGCGACCTGGAAATAGCGGCCGGGCGTCGAGCGGCGCCCATTCATCTTGATGCCGGTATCGGCGATGTCGAGCAGCTTGCCGGCCTGGTGCTCCGAGAGCACGCCGGTGATATGGTCGTCGACCACGACGACCTCGTCGACCTTGCCGTGCCATTGCTTGGCGAACATGCCGATGGTCGCCGAGCCGCAGCCGACGCGCATGCGCTCTTCTTTCATGCCGTTGACGATCGGCGGCTGGCCGGCCTGCACCACCACGCTCGCGCCGCCGTCGATGGTGAGTTCGACCGCCTTGCAATTTGCGAGGTCCATCAGCGTGTCGCAGGTGACGCGGCCTTCCTTCTTGGAGCCGCCGGTCAGATGGTGCACGCCGCCGAGCGACAGCATCTGCGAACCGTATTCGCTGGTGGTGACATGACCGACCGCCTCGCCTTGTGCACGGACGGTCGCCGTCTCCGGCCCGAGATAACGGTCGGTGTCGATCTTCACCTTGATGCCGCAGTACGAGAAGATGCCCTCGGTGACGACAGTCACCATGTCGACGCCATCGACCTCCGCCGAGACGATGAACGGCGCCGGCTTGTAGTCGGGATAGGTGGTCCCCGCGCCGATCGCCGTTACAAAGGTGGAAGGCTCGTGGACGATCTTGCCGTCCCAATCTTCGGTGCGGCTGAACGGAACGAGCTTGCCGCCATGCGACACGGTGCGCTCCAGGATCACATGCGGATCGACGCGGACGAGCTTGCCTTCGTGATTGGCATAGCGGTCGCAGGCGCCCGCCGCGCCCGGCTTGATGTAGCACATCACCGGACACGCATCGCAGCGGATCTTGTCGATGGCGGCGCTCGTAGGTTCAGTCACCATGTCAAAGCCAGCCGACAGTGCAGTTATCATTTGTACACGAACGATGTTGCGCGCCCTCCCGATGACTGTCAAGCGGCGGTGCGGCGCAAAACATACGCCTGCCGCATAAAACCTCATTTGCCTATCCGCCCTGTCCACAAAGAAGGCACTCGCGCTGCACTGCGGCATGTCTGGCTTGCACGTTTGTGTACAAACGGTATCGTCGCAACGTAGATTTTGCGCGGACTTGGAATTCGCGAAGCCTTGGCCGCGGCGCTCAACGACTCGACTTGGGAACGAGGATGACGCAGACACCGATCCGCATCACCGTGAACGGCAGAATCCACGAGATCACTGCGGCGCGAGACACGCCGCTGCTCTACGTGCTGCGCAACGATCTCGCGCTCAACGGTCCGAAATACGGTTGCGGCCTCGGTGAATGCGGCACCTGCACTGTCCTGATCGGTGGCGCTGCGGCGCGCTCCTGCGTCATTCCGATCAGTGGCTGCGCCGGCCGCGACATCGTGACGCTCGAGGGGCTCGGCACCCGCGCCGAGCCGGATGTGGTGCAGCAGGCCTTCATCGACGAGCAGGCCGCGCAATGCGGCTATTGCCTCAACGGCATGATCATGACGACCAAGGCGCTGCTTGCGATCAACCCTCAGCCCACCGAACAGGAGGCGCTGGCGGCGCTGCGCTACAATCTCTGTCGCTGCGGCACGCATATCGAAATCCTTCGCGCCGTGATGCGTGCGTCTGGTCAGCTTGCCGAGGCCGGTGATTGATGGCCTCCCCGCATCCGAACGGAGCTGAGCTGCAATCCGGCTCGCTCGTCGTCGTCCGCACGGTGGACGAGTGCACATCCGAGACCTTCGTCCGCATCACCGCGGACGGTTCGGTCACAGCCTACAATGGTCATGTCGATCTCGGCACCGGCATCCGCACGGCGCTTGGCCAGATCGTGGCTGAAGAGCTCGACGTCTCCTTTGCCCGCCTCGTCGTGGTGCTCGGCGACACCGCAACGGTGCCGAACCAGGGCGCCACGATCGCAAGCGAGACCATTCAGATCACTGCCGTTCCCCTGCGCAAAGCCGCCGCGCAGGCGCGTCACTTCCTGATCGCACGTGCGGCCGAGCGCCTGGAGCTGCCGGCAGCCGATCTCAGGATCGAAGACGGCCTCGTGCGCGGGCACGACAATCGCAGCGTCAGCTATGGCGAGTTGATCGGCGGAGAGACCATTCGTCTCGAGCTTGCCGACGACGTCGCCGTCAAGCCGGTCGGCGATTACGCCATTGTCGGCCAATCGATGCCACGCGTCGACCTGCCCGCCAAGGCCACGGGCGAGCTGACCTTCGTGCACGACATCCGTATGCCGGGCATGCTGCACGGCCGCGTGGTGCGCCCGCCCTATGCCGGCGTCGACGCCGGCCCGTTCGTCGGCACCAGCCTGATTTCGGTCGATGAATCCTCGGTGCGCGACATTCCCGGCATCATGGCCGTCGTACGCATCGGCGATTTCGTCGGAATCGTCGCGGAGCGCGAGGAGAACGCGATCCGCGCGGCGGAGCAGCTTGCGGTGAGCTGGCGACCGACGCCGGATCTGACCGATCTCGCCAACGTCGAAACGGCGCTGCGTGCCAGCCCGTCCACGCCGCGCACGCTGATCGACAAGGGCGACGTCGATGCTGCCATTGCCGGTGCGGCCAAGCCGATCCGGCGCACTTACGTCTGGCCATATCAGATGCATGCCTCGATCGGCCCGTCCTGCGCGGTCGCCGACTTCCAGGACGGCAACATCCGTGTCTGGTCGGGCACGCAGAACCCGCACGTGCTGCGCGCAGACCTGTCACTGCTGATCGAGCGTCCCGAGAGCGAGATCGAGGTCATCAGGTTGGAGGCCGCCGGATGCTACGGCCGCAACTGCGCCGACGATGTCACCGCGGACGCTTTGTTGCTCTCGCGCGCGGTCGGCCGGCCCGTGCGCGTACAGCTGACGCGCGAGCAGGAACACGCCTGGGAGCCCAAAGGCGCCGCGCAGCTCATCGACGTCAATGGCGGTCTGGATGCGGCGGGCGACGTCGCTGCCTACGATCTCGCTACGCGCTATCCGTCGAATGCCGCGCCGACGTTGGCGCTGTTGCTGACGGGACGGATATCGCCGAGGCCGGACGTCCTCCAGATGGGCGACCGCACCGCGATCCCGCCTTACGATTACGGCCACATGCGCGTCGTAGCCCACGACATGGCGCCGATCGTGCGCGCGTCCTGGTTTCGCGGCGTCTCGGCCCTGCCCAACACCTTTGCGCATGAATCCTATATCGACGAGGCCGCAACCGAGGCCGGCGTCGATCCGATCGAATATCGCCTGCGTTACCTGAAGGACCAGCGCGCGGTCGATCTCGTCCATGCGGTCGCCGAGCGGGCGGGCTGGACGCCGCGGCCGGTGCGCGAAGAGAAAGACGGCGAGATCGTGCATGGGCGCGGCTTTGCCTATGCGCTCTACGTCCACAGCAAATTCCCCGGCTATGGCGCGGCTTGGTCGGCCTGGGTCACCGACGTTGCCGTGAACAAGTCGACCGGCGAGGTCAGCGTGACGCGCGTGGTTGCTGGGCAGGACTCCGGATTGATGATCAACCCGGACGGTGTGCGCCACCAGATCCATGGCAACGTCATCCAGTCAACCAGCCGCGCACTGATGGAGGAGGTCTCGTTCGAGCGCGGCGCAGTCGCGGCGCGGGAATGGGGCGCCTATCCGATCATCCCCTTCCCTGACGTGCCCAAGATCGACGTGTTGTTGCTGCCGCGGCCGGACCAGCCGCCGCTCGGCGTCGGCGAATCCGCCTCGGTCCCGAGTGCGGCTGCGATTGCGAACGCGATCTTCGATGCCACCGGCGTGCGATTTCGCGAGCCGCCGTTCACGCCCGAGCGCATCCTGAATGGATTGCACAGCGGCGGGCCGGCCACGCCGCAGGCGCTGCCCGCTCCCGCTGCGCCACAACCATCCCGTATCTGGGAGAATCCATTCGCCAAACGCGCCGGCATCTTCGCGACGGTCGCGGCCGTCTGCACCGCGGCGATTGGCATCGGTGCGGCTGTTTTGCCCGGCCGCGCCATCGCACCGATCGCGCGGCCAGACCCATCGGTCTATTCCGCAGCGACGATCGCGCGCGGGCAACAACTGGCCGCACTCGGCAATTGCGCGGAGTGCCACACCATGATCGGCGGTGCGCTCAACGCCGGTGGCCGCGCGCTGGAGACGCCGTTCGGCACGATCTACGCGACCAACATCACGCCCGACGTCGAGACCGGCATCGGCGCCTGGTCCTATCCCGCATTCGAGCGCGCGATGCGCGACGGGCTGCATCGCGACGGACGGCAACTCTATCCCGCCTTCCCCTACACGCACTTTTCGAAGACTGGCGATGCCGACATGCAGGCGCTTTATGCCTCTCTAATGGCACAGCCTGCGGTGCGCGCGACGCAGCCTGCGAATACGCTCGCCTTTCCGTTCAATCTCCGCCCGCTACTTGCCGGATGGAACGCGCTGTTCCACCAGACGCGAGAGTTCAAGCCTGATCCCACGAAATCCGAGGTCTGGAATCGAGGCGCTTATCTCGTCGAAGGTCTCGGCCATTGCACCGCCTGCCATTCGCCGCGCAACACGCTCGGCGCCGAGCAGCGTGACGCCTATCTCGCCGGCGGTTTTGCCGAGGGCTGGGAGGCGCCGCCGCTGACGTCGCTGTCGCAAGCGCCGATCCCGTGGAACGAAGACGAGCTTTTCGCCTATTTGCGCACGGGCCACTCGCGGTATCATGGCGTCGCCGCCGGACCGATGGCGCCTGTTGTCAGGGATCTCACAGCCTTGCCCGATCAGGACATCCGCGCCATGGCCGTCTATCTCAACTCGTTCTATGACACCGCGACCGACGCGAAAGCGCAGGATGCGATCGCTCTGAAGCTAGAAGCTTCAACGCAAGTCACGATGGCGTCCTCCACCGGCGCACGGCTCTATCAGGGCGCCTGCGCCGTCTGCCACGAAGTCGGTGGCCTGCCGCTGTTCGGCAGCCGCCCCTCGCTCGCGCTCAACAGCAATCTGCACAGCGCCACATCGGACAATCTCGTGCAAATCATCCTGCACGGCATCGCCGAGCCGGTGTCGAGCGATCTCGGCTACATGCCGGCCTTCAAGAACAGCATGAGCGATGCGCAGGTGGAGGAACTGGTCACATTCCTGCGCAAGCAGTTCGCACCAGACAGGCCGGCATGGACCGGCGTGCGTGAGACGGTCACGCGCCTCCGGACCTCAGCACATTAAGCGTGCTTCTTCACGTCCACCGGCGGCGTGCCGTGCGTATGGAAGGACTCGATCGTCTTCAGGCCCCACGCCTGCCCCTTCTTGCGTTCCTCTTCCGTCCATACGATCGGCTTCCAGTCGGGCGCGAGGATGAGGCGCGCGCCGGCATTGGCGACTTCGACGCGATTGCCGCCGGGCTCGTAGACGTAGAGAAAAAAGGTCTGCTGGATCGCGTGCTTGTGCGGGCCGGTCTCGATGTGGATGCCGTTCTCCAGGAAGATGTCGGCGGCGCGCAGGATCTCCTCGCGGCTGTCGAGCGCGTAGGTGACGTGATGGAAGCGGCCGGGCGTGCCGGAATGGTCGAGCGAATAGGCAAAATCGTAGCTCTTGTTCGACATCGTCAGCCACATCGCCGCTTCGCGGCCGTCGTTCAGCACGATCTGCTCGGTGAGCCGGCAGCCGAGATAGTTCTCGAAGAACTCGCGGTTGGCCTTGATGTCCACGGCGAGGCAATTGAGGTGGTCGAGGCGGCGGACATTGACGCCGCGCGCGGGAAAGCGCTGTGCCTGGTTCTTCAGGGCGGGCTTCAGCTCGGGCGGCGCCTGATACCATTCGGTCTCGTAATAGAGCTCGACGATGTGTCCATCGGGATCGCGGCAGCGGAAGGTCGGCCCCTGCCCCATGTCGCCGTCGATCCAGCCGATGTCGAAGCCGGACCCCTTCAGCGCCGCGACGCGGCGCTCCAGCGCCTGCTGGCTGCGCGCACGCAACGCCATGTGCTCCATGCCTGACGTCTTCGACGCCGTCAGTTTGAGCGAATAGCGCTCATAATCGTCCCAGCCGCGCAAATAGACCGACTCGCCCTTTTCTCCGCTGACGGTCATGCCCATCACGTCGACGAAGAATTTCAGGCTCTCGTCCGGCTTCGGCGTCAGCAGCTCCATGTGGCCGAGATGAGCGAGATCGAAGATCGGTTCGGGCTGCATGGGTCTCCTCCAAGACGTGGCTTGCGATCCGCTGGACCGGTCCCGCGATCCGGCGCAGGCTGTAATGCGCTCACGAGCCGGTGGGCGGCAGCGAGGCCGCCGGTTTATTTGTACTAATGTACAAATGATTAGGTCTCGTCAACAAATCCAGCATCGGCGCTGCGAATGACGGGCCGTTCGGGACGACGAGCCGTCCCCAGAAAGGGGACCGACTGCCCGAATGGTAAAATCTTCCTTAAACGTCCCGGGGCCCCGGCCGGCAAAAAGCAGCATTCCCACCGTTTCTGCCCACAAGTATGTATGGGAACAAACCTCGCACCCGAATTGTCGCGGATTTAACGAAGCGCCGGCGCCTGCCGCTTAACCGTTTGTCCAGCGACGGCCGTGCATAGTCCGGGCAACCCGTTGCTCTTGCCAGGTTCATTCATTGTGACATCCTTTGGACGCGTGATTTCGGTTCGCGGATCGCTCGCCCGGGTCGGGCTGCTGGCTGAAAGCCGCATGCCGGTCTCGGAAGTTCGGGCCACCGTCGGCCGCTTCGTCAGTATCCGCTGCGCCAGCTCGGTCATCGTCGCCATGATCACCGAGGTGTCCTGCGAGAACCTCTCGAGCAACGACAATCTGATCGCCATCGCCTCGGTCGACCTGCTGGGCGAAATCCTCAACGCGACCGGCAAGGCCAAATTCCAGCGCGGCGTCACCAACTATCCGACCATCGGCGATTCGGTCGACCTGATCACGAGCCAGGAGCTGCGCACGATCTACGCGCCCACCGGTTCCGACCAGATCAATGTCGGCTTCCTTCAGCAGGACAGCTCCGTCGTCGCCTATGTCGACATCGAGGAAATGCTCTCCAAGCACTTTGCAGTGCTGGGATCGACCGGCGTCGGCAAATCGACCGGTGTGTCGCTGTTGCTCAACGAGATCCTCAAGGCACGCCCGAACCTGCGCATCTTCCTGCTCGATGTGCACAACGAATATGGCCGCTGCTTCGGCGACCGCGCGCTGGTGCTCAACCCGCGCAATCTGAAACTGCCATTCTGGCTGTTCAATTTCGAGGAAATCGTCGACGTGCTGTTCGGCGGCCGCGCCGGCGTGCCCGAGGAGCTCGACGTCCTCGCCGAGGTCATTCCGCTCGCCAAGGGCGTCTATACCCAGTACCAGAACGCCGACCGCATCGGCTTGAAGCGCATCGATCCCAAGCAGATCGGCTACACCGTCGATACGCCGGTGCCTTATCGCCTGGTTGATCTGATGTCGCTGATCGACGAGCGCATGGGCAAGCTCGAGAACCGCTCCTCGCGCATCATCTATCACAAGCTGATCTCCCGCATCGAGGCGGTCCGCAACGACCCGCGCTACGCCTTCATGTTCGACAACGCCAATGTCGGCGGTGACACCATGGCCGAGGTGATCAGTCACCTGTTCCGCCTGCCGGCCAACGGCAAACCGATGACGGTGATGCAGCTCGCCGGCTTCCCGGCCGAGGTCATCGATTCCGTCGTCTCGGTGCTCTGCCGCATGGCCTTCGACTTCGGCTTGTGGAGCGACGGCGTTTCGCCGATGCTGTTCGTCTGTGAGGAGGCTCACCGCTACGCCTCGGCCGATCGCAATGTCGGCTTCGGGCCGACCCGCAAGGCGGTGTCGCGCATCGCCAAGGAAGGCCGCAAATACGGCGTCTATCTCGGCCTCATCACCCAGCGTCCGGCCGAGCTCGACGCCACCATCATCTCCCAGTGCAACACGCTGTTCACGATGCGCCTTGCCAACGAGCGCGACCAGGCGCTGCTGCGCGCCGCGGTGTCGGATGCGGCCGCGAACCTGCTTTCGTTCGTGCCCTCGCTCGGCACCCGAGAAGTGCTGGCATTCGGCGAAGGTGTCGCGCTGCCGACGCGGCTGCGCTTCAAGGAGGTGCCGCCGCATCAATTGCCGCGCGGCGAAGCCACCATCAGCAGCGTGCCCTCCGTCACCTCCGGTCACGACATGCATTTCGTCGGCGCCGTGCTCGAGCGCTGGCGCGGTGCCACCTCGCAGCGCGACGTGCCGAACGATCCGGTGTTCTCGGCGCCGCCCGCGAAGACGCTCTCCAGCATCGAAACTCCGATGCTGCAACCCTCGATGGGGTTGGATCCGGACCGCTTCTCGCTGCTGAAGAAGCCGCTGCGGTAAAGCGACGCTCGTTTTCCAGCGCCGGCATTGCGAGCCTGGCGTCACGTTGAGCATGGCACCCGCATCGACTATGGTTGCCGGCCCCAAGCCGGAATCCATGCCCATGACAAAGCCTGTGCAACGCTTCGCCGCTCCCGCCCTCGATGCGCTCCCTGACGACATCCGCACGCGTCTCCTCGCCGTCCAGGAGAAGAGCGGCTTCGTGCCGAACGTGTTCTTGACGCTGGCCTACCGCCCGGACGAGTTCCGCGCCTTCTTCGCCTACCACGACGCACTGATGGAGAAGGACGGCGGCCTCAGCAAAGCCGAACGCGAGATGATCGTGGTCGCGACCTCGGCAGCCAATCAGTGCCAGTATTGCGTGATCGCGCATGGCGCGATCCTGCGTATCCGTGCCAAGAACCCGCTGATCGCCGACCAGATCGCCACGAACTACCGCAAGGCCGACATCACGCCGCGGCAAAAGGCGATGCTCGACTTCGCGATGAAGGTCTCGGCCGATGCGCAGCGGATTTCCGAGGACGATTTCACCGCGCTCGCGCCGCATGGCTTTAGCGACGACGACATCTGGGACATCGCCGCAATCTCCGCCTTCTTCGCACTGTCGAACCGGCTGGCGAATTTCACCGGCATGCGGCCGAACGACGAATTCTATCTGATGGGACGGTTGCCGAAGAAATGACCGACCGCCGCGAGGGCGGAAGGAACGCATCGCCACAATGCAGCGGATGAGTTCCCGCTTGACGGGAACTCTGTGTTTTCGCAATCGCACACGTTTAATTAAGAATCTCACCCTCAACTAGCACAAACGCCTTGGCACAACTTGCGCAGTTTCCGTCCCCGGAGACGCGGATGAGTCGTGCCTGTTGGGGGGCTTCTCATGAACGTGCGGGCATTTGTTATCGCGACCTGTATTGGCACGACATTCTTCGCTGCCGGATACGCATGGAACTATCAGCCGGAGATCATCAACGCGAACGAGATATGGAGCATGTTCGAATCGGAGCACGGCAAGGCGCGGGCTGCCGTCTTACGCGTCCTCGTTGCGCCGAATTCAGCTCACTTCAACGGCCTGCGAACGATCGATGCAGACCAGGCAAGATACGTATGCGGCTCCGTAAAAGCGATGGACAAGGAGAGGCAGTATGTCGAGGCCGCGTTCGTTTACACCGTCTCGATCGATTTTGCCCGTATCGACGACGACGGCCGGATGACGTCGCAGCGCTCTGCTTACAAGCCCTGCCCAGGCGCGGCCGACGACAAAATTGCCGACCAGAACACGCTGATATCGCCAGGCGCGCTGTCGATGATCAAGACCATCGAAAAAGTCATCCCCAAGTCGAGCGGCGGAACGATGGAACAACAGCTTGGCCAGCTGGCCGGACAGACAGCGGCGGTGGCGCCAGGTTCGGCGGTCCCGCGGAGATCAGCCGGCTCATCGGGTTCGCCAGCCTCAGCAGGGGCAGGATGGGCGCCAGCAGCACAGCATTCAGGTTCGGGCGTGGAGGCGCGACAAGCAGATGAACTGACGTGGCGTGTCGATCAGCCGCCGGCTGCATGGCCAAGTTTCCCCTCGGACCATCCGCTGGCGAAATCGGCGCAGAAGCGGACGAGCGCCGAGGCCCTGGCTTTCGCAACAGATATCGAGGCTCGCTGGGAGAAGGCCAAATCATCTGGCGTTCCGGCCAAGCGTCCTTCGCCTGAGGAGATCAAGGAAGCATGCCGCGCGCTACTTACGATTGATCCCGCGGACAAGGATTATCCGCGGGCCTGGGCCGCCTTTGTGCGGTTGCGCAAAATCGATCGCGACGCTGCTGGTTGAACTGGCGTGAACCTGTCCTAGCGCTGCGCCATCAACTCGAGCGCCGGGGCAAAGCGCTCGGAAAACGTCAACGTCTTGGCATGGTGAACTGCGGCAAACGATGCCGAGATCCCGGCTGAAGCGACCACGAGCAGGGCAACGGCGAAAATCAGACGGCGCATTTCGGCCTCCTGTGTGAGCTCGACAATTCCAACAGATGGCACGGCTTGGTTTCAGCACTGCTTCGTGCGGACGGAAGATGGTTTCGCTCAAGAGGCTGTGATCAGATCCAGTTTGCGGAGCCGCATGCCTGCTGCTGCGAGCGTTGCGCCTAATCATCCTCCGCTGGCCCACACCAGCCGGGCAGATAGATCGCATCCTTGCTCTTGGCTGAGGACATCGCCTTCTCGAGCGCCTTGTCGAAATTGGCATCCACAGTCTTGCGCGACAGCTTTCGACGCAGATAGTCGGCCCACAGGAATTCGGAGAACGGCGTGGTGTCCTTGGCGAAGCCGCCCATGCGGCGCAGTTCGCCGGCAAGGCTCCGGAAGGGATCGTCCTTGAGGTCGACGACGGATTTGGGCAAATCGCGGAATGGTCGCCGTTCGCCCTTGGCGTCGTAGGGGTAAACCCAGCGCTTGTTGTCCATCACGCCCCAGAACGCTTCGCGCTCGACCATCCTGAGGTCGCCGATGATGGTGACCAGCACCTCCTTGACGCCCTCGTCGTGCAGCGCGCGACCGAGATGATGATGGTCGATCACGTAATAGCGCTCGTCGGGGCCGTGCACGACGGGGATCATATGCTTGCCGAGCAGATCGGCCTGCTTCTTCTTGTCGTGCTCGCGCCAGCGCTTGCGCTTCTCCTTGACCTCGCGCATCCCGACCGTCATCTGCGTCGGCCGCAGCGACAGGATCGACACCGGATGCACTCTCGGTTCGCGCGTATTGGTCATGGTCGAAAGGCCCCTAACATGGTTGCAGCTGCGTGGTCAGGTTCCCTGGACTATGTCATGGGCACCGCGCCGGCAAATGCATTCGGCTCGGTGGATATTATTGCATCGCACCCTCTGCAGGCCCGGAACGACCACCACGGTCCTTCGTTCGCAGTCCTGCAGGATAGTGCGAACGCGCAATGCACGTGCGCGTTGAGAAAATTTTCTGCAACGCGTTCACTACGTATGCTATCTAAAAATCGCTGCTTCGGAGTGATCCCTGCACCATGACAACCCAGCGGCCCATAAGCTCGGATGACGAGCACCGGGTGCTCCAGTTCAGGCCGCGCACCTCGCCTTCCCCGACGGCCCACCGCGGCAACGCTAGCGTGCAGCAATTGCGCGTCGCGCCCGAGCGGCTCGACCTGTCGCGCTACGAGGAGCCTCGCACCGAACCGGACGATTTCCGCCGTCGCATGCTCGCCAATATCGCGGCGCTGGCCTTCACCATCGCACTGACCGCGATCGGGATCTGGCTCGCGGTGAGCATCGCCGACCTGCGCCGGACCCAGGATTGCGTGCTGATGGGCCGCCGCGACTGCGTCAAGATCACGACGCCGCACATCTAGGCAGGACATCTGGTAAGCAAGACGTCTGGTAGGCCCGCTGGCGCTCCTTCGGCCGAAACGGCTCAGCCGGGGCGTCCCCAGCCCGGTCCCCACACCCGTCCGGCTCCATTGAACTCAGGGCGGCGCTCCGATATACGGGCTTTCGACCCGGCCAGAGGGGGGTTGAGGGCGTCATCGGGGCGCGATGCCCACCCATCGTTCCACTCTGGAAAATCTGACAAACATCTGCAATATATCAAAGGCTTAGTGATGTCCTCCACATTCGATCAGGTCGCTACGATCATCGCTGAAACCTGCGACATCCCGCGCGACACGATCACGCCGGATAGCCATGCCATCGATGACCTCGGCATCGACAGCCTCGATTTCCTGGACATCGCGTTCGCGATCGACAAGCAGTTCGGTATCAAGCTGCCGCTGGAAAAGTGGACTCAGGAGGTTAACGACGGCAAAGCGACCACCGAGCAGTATTTCGTGCTGAAAAACCTGTGCGCCCGCATCGACGAACTGGTTGCGGCCAAGGGCGCGAGCGCCTAAGCGCGCGGTCATGCAACTCGAATACTTCCACATGATAGATCGCGTCGTCGACCTCAACGTCGACGCGAAGACGATTGTTGTCGAGGCTCAGGTCCCGATGGAGAGCACCATCTTCGAAGGGCACTTCCCGGGCTATCCCCTGATGCCCGGCGTGCTCCTGATCGAATCGATGGCGCAGGCCTCGGGCTGGCTTCAGCTTGGCGTGCTCAAATTCGAGCGTATGCCGATCCTGGCTGCCGTCAAGGAGGCCAAGGTCCGCGGCTCGGTCTTCCCCGGCGATCTCATGAGCATCGAGGCGAGCCTGGCCCATCAGGGCTCAGGCTACGCCGTGACCGAAGCCAAGATCAAGGTCGGCGGCAAGCTGCGCGCGAATTCGACGCTGACCTTCACGCAGATTCCCTTTCCCCATGCGGATATGCGCGCCCACATGGACGCGGTCGCCAAACGCGTCGGCTTTCCGCAACAGGCCGTATTGCCATGACCGAGACTGCTTCGAAGCCTGCCCAGACGGAAGTCTGGATCACCGGCATTGGCCTGGCCACCTCGCTCGGCGAGGGCCTGGACGCCAACTGGGCCGCGCTTCAGGAGAAGCGCATCAATGTCGACGAGAAGGGCTTTGCACCCTACATTGTGCACCCCCTGATGCCTGTCACCTTCGACAGCCAGATCCCCAAGAAGGGCGACCAGCGCCAGATGGAAGCCTGGCAGCGCATCGGCACCTATGCGGCCGGGCTTGCGCTCGACTCCGCCGGGATCAAGGGCAACAAGGACATCCTGTCGAAGATCGACATGGTGGTCGCCGCCGGCGGCGGTGAACGCGATCTCAACGTCGACACCGGCGTGCTCACGGCCGAGGCCAAGGGCGCCAACGCGCCCGGCTTCCTCAATGAGCGGCTGATGAGCGATCTCAGGCCGACGCTGTTCCTGGCCCAGCTCTCCAACCTGCTCGCCGGCAACATCGCCATCGTGCACGGCATTGGCGGCACCTCGCGCACCTTCATGGGTGAAGAGGTTGCCGGCGCCGATGCCGCCCGCATTGCATTGTCGCGCATCGCCTCCGGCGAGAGCGACATCGCGCTGATCGGCGGCTCGCACAATGGCGAGCGCAAGGACCTGATGGTCCTCTACGAATTCGGCGACTTCAATCTGAAGGACAAGTTCGCCCCCGTGTGGGCGCGCAAGGACCACGCCGGCTTCGCGCTCGGCTCGGCTGGCGCGTTCCTGGTGCTGGAATCGAAGGCCCATGCGGAAGCGCGCGGCGCAAAACCATTCGCAAAGCTGTCGAGCGTCGTTGCCGACCTTGCCCGTCGTAAGACCCCCGGCGACATGGCCGCGACGCTGGAGAAGCTTTGGACAAAGTTGCCGAAGCGCGACGGCAAGGGCGCGATCATATCCGGCGCGACCGGCGCGGAGCCTGCGACATCAGAAGAGCGCGCCTTCCTGAAGGGCCACGCCGAGTTCCCGGTGCGCTCGACCGGCACGATGTTCGGCCACACCATGGAGACGCAATTCCCGCTCGGCATCGCGCTCGCCGCGCTGTCGATCTCTCGCGGCGCGCTGTTTCCGCCGAACGATTCCACGGGCACCGAGATTGAAATGCAGGGAGCGCCCACCCAGATTGTGGTGGTGGGGGCCGGACACTGGCGCGGCGAAGGCATGGCGCTGGTCGAGGCAGTAAGCTAAAGCGCGTTACGCTTTGGCAGGTTATTGTTTGGGTATGATCTTCTCGGAAAACCGCGTCACGCTTTTTCGGATCATGCTCCAGCTCAAGCGGGGATCGACATGACTGCACCACGCGACAAACTCGGGCGTCCCGTCGTCGTCGTCACCGGCATGGGCATCATGACCTCGCTCGGCAACGGCAAGACCGACAATTGGGCGAAGCTCGTCGCCGGCGAATCCGGCATCCGCACCATCACGCGCTTTCCGGTCGACGGCCTCAAAACCACGATGGCCGGCACGGTGGATTTCGTCAGCGTCGATCCGTTCTCCTCCACCGGCCTGTCCGAACGGATGGCCGAACTGGTGACGCAGGAAGCGCTGGACCAGGCCGGGATCGGCACCAAGGCGGATTTCCCGGGTCCTCTCTTTCTTGCGGTCGCACCGGTCGAAGTCGAATGGCCGCAGCGCCGCGAACTCGGCCGCGCCGTCGGCAAACCCGACTTCAATTACGACGATCTGCTGCGCATCTCCGGTGGCGGCAAGTACAGCGCCTATCACCACCGCTTCATGTTCGGTTCGGTCGCGGCCTACCTCGCCGAGACCTTCGGCACCAAGGGCTCGCCGATCTCGTTGTCGACGGCCTGCGCTTCGGGCGCGACCTCGATTCAGCTCGGCGTCGAGGCGATCCGCCGCGGCGAGACCGATGCCGCGCTGTGCGTGGCGACCGACGGCACCGTGAATCCGGAGGCGCTGGTGCGCTTCTCGCTGCTCTCGGCGCTTTCGACCCAGAACGACCCGCCGCAGGCGGCCTCCCGTCCCTTCTCCAAGAACCGCGACGGTTTTGTCATGGCCGAAGGCGCCGGTGCGCTGGTGCTCGAAAGCTATGAAGCCGCCACCGCGCGCGGCGCAAAAATACTCGGCGTAATCGCCGGCTGCGGTGAGCTCACCGATTCCTTCCATCGCACCCGCTCCTCGCCCGACGGCAAGCCGATCATCGGCTGCATGAACAAGACGCTGGCCGATGCCGGCATGACGCCGGATCAGATCGACCACATCAACGCGCACGGCACCGCGACGCCCGAGAACGACAAGATGGAGTACAATACGACATCGGCCGTGTTCGGCGAGCTCGTCTCGAAGATTCCGGTCACCTCCAACAAGTCGATGGTCGGCCACACCATCTCGGCCGCGGGCGCGGTCGAGGCGATCTTCTCGCTGCTGACGCTGGAGCATCAGCGTATCCCGCCGACGATCAACTACGACAATCCGGATCCCACGATCCTGTTCGACGTCGTCGGCAACAAGGCACGCGATGCCCGCGTCACCGCGGTGATGTCGAACTCGTTCGGCTTCGGCGGCCAGAACGCCTCGCTGATCCTGACCCGCGAACCGGCCTGACCGGACGCATGGCGCTGCTTCCGGCGAGGACGAAGGCCCGCGCGCGGCAGACGGCAAAGTCGATCGGTGGAGGGCTGATCGGCGCTGCCACCGTCGGCATGTTGCGCACCACGCGTTATTTCGATCCAGCCAAGACCTCGGACTTTTTCGCACGCGTCACCAAACTGATCGGCCCGCGCCTGCGCGAGCACCGCATCGGCCGCGCCAATCTCACCGCGGCGTTTCCGGACAAGTCGCCCGAGGAAATCGAAGCCATCCTGATGGGCGTCTGGGACAATCTCGGTCGCGTCGGCGCCGAATTCGCCCATATGGACCAGGTCTGGGATTACGACCGCGATCATCCAGAAAACAGTCGGATCGAACTGCCCAGCCGCAGCATCGAGCTGTTCGATCAAATCCGCGACGACGGCAAGCCGGCGTTGATCTTCGCCGCACATTTGGCCAATTGGGAATTACCGGCGCTCGCCGCGGTCGCACACGGGCTCGATGCAGCGATCCTCTACCGCCGCCCGAATATCGCCTCCGCCGACCGCATCATCCAGGAGATGCGACAGGTCAACATGGGCACGCTGATCCCGGCGGGGCGCGACGCGCCGCTGCGGCTTGCCCAGGCGCTCAAGGACGGCAAGCACGTCGCGATGCTGATCGACCAGTATCTGACCGGCGGAGTCGAGGTCACCTTCTTCGGCCGCAAGACCCGCGCCAATCCGATGCTGGCGCGCCTGTTACGACAGGTCGAATGCCCGATCCACGGCGTCCGCGTCATCCGCCTGCCCGGCGGCCGCTTCACCGCCGAGATCACCGAAGAGGTCCACCCGGTGCGCGACGCCGACGGCAAGATCGACATCCAGGGCACCACGCAGGCGATCACGAGCGTGGTGGAAAACTGGGTGCGCGAGCATCCGGAGCAGTGGCTGTGGCTGCACCGCAGGTGGCGGTAGCGGACAGTAGTGCTTACCGCCCCGTCTTCACCCTGGTCCAAAGCCTATTGATGACCCGCTGGGTCGCGGGCTCACGCGCCGTGATGACGAACAGCTTTGCGAGCGTCGCCTCGTCCGGATAGATGTTCTTGTCGCTCAAGATTTTCGGATCGACCAGTTTCTGGCTGGCGAGGTTGCCATTGGCGTAGGACAGGAAGTCCGTATTCCTGGCGGCCACGTCCGGACGGTAGAGATAGTTGATCAGCTCGTAGGCTTCGCTGACGTTCCTGGCATCCGCGGGGATCGCGAGATTATCGAAGAACATCTGCGCGCCCTCCTTCGGGATGGCGTAGCCGATCTCGATGCCGCTTTTGGCTTCGGCAGCGCGGGCGCGGGCCTGCATGATGTCGCCGGACCAGCCGACCACGAAGCAGATCTCGCCGGTGGCGAGCGCGCTCAGATATTCGGACGAATGAAACTTGCGCACGGAGGGCCGCACCTTGGTGACGACATCGGCGGCCTTTTCGAGGTCGGCCTGCTTGGTCGAGTTCGGATCGAGCCCGAGATAGTTCAACGCCGCCGGAAAGATGTCGTCGGCGGAATCCAGCATGTGGACGCCGCAGTCTTTGAATTTCGCGAGGTTCTCCGGCTTGAACACGACGTCCCAGCTGTCAATCTTGGCATCCGCTCCGAGAATCTGCTTCAGCTTTGCGACGTTGTAGCCGATGCCTGTCGTGCCCCACATGTAATTGACGGCGTAGACGTTGCCGGGGTCATAGATCGCGAGACGTTCGGTTACCACCCGCCAGGCATTGGCCAGGTTCGGCAGCTTCGACTTGTCGAGCTTCTGGAAGATGTTGGCCTTGATCTGGCGCTGGAGGAAATAGGCGGTGGGCACCACGACGTCATAGCCGGATTTGCCGGCCATCAGGCGCGTCTCCAGCGTCTCGTTGGCGTCAAACGTGTCGTAGACCACCTTGATGCCGGTCTCCCTGGTGAAGGCCTCGAGAACGTCGGGCGCCACGTAGTTCGACCAATTGTAGAAGTTGACGACCCGCTCCTCGGCCGCGGCAGGAGCGGAGAGCAACGTCAGCGCGGCGGCGATCGCAAGGCCAAAACCACAGCGGCTGACGTTGGTCATCTCCCTACCTCTTGCGCCCGCGCACCGCGTCCGACAGTCGCTCCAGTGCGGTGTCGAGCGTCTCGTCCTTCTTGGCAAAGCAGAAGCGCACCACCGAGGTCACAGGGTCCTGCTCGTAGAAGGCCGAGACCGGGATAGCCGCGACCTTGTAGTCCTTCACGATCCGCCAGCAGAACTCGGTGTCGCTCTCGTTCAGCCCGAGCGGGGACAGGTCGACGGTGAGGAAGTAGGTGCCCTGCGACTTCAGCACGGGGAAGCCGAGGCTCTCCAGGCCCTTGGCGAGGCGGTCCCTGCTCCGCGTCAGGTCCTTGCGCATCGACAGGAAGTACTCGTCGGGCTTGCCGAGGCCGTAGGCGACGGCGGCCTGGAGGTTCGGCGCGGTGGTGAAGGTCAGGAACTGGTGCACCTTGGCGGCAACGCGCAGCAACGGCGGCGCGGCGCACACGAAGCCGATCTTCCAGCCTGTCAACGAGAAGATCTTGCCGGCCGAGCCGACCTTGATGGTGCGGTCGCGCATGCCGGGGATGGTGATCAGCGGGATGTGCTTGTGCTCGTCGAAAGTGACGTGCTCCCAGACCTCGTCGCAGATCGCGATGACGTCGAACTCCTGGCAGTAGCGCGCCAAAAGCTCGAGGTCCTCCCGCGGAAACACCACCGCGGACGGATTCAGGGGGTTGTTGAAAAGCACCGCCTTGGTCTTTGAATTGAAGACACTTTTCAGCATGTCCTCATTCAGCCGCCAATGCGGCGGCTCGAGCCGGACCAGGCGCGGAATGCCGCCGGCCTGGCGGATAATCGGCAGATAGGAATCGTACACCGGCTGGAAGCACACCACCTCGTCACCGGGCTGGACCACGGCGAGGATGGCCGAGGTCAGGGCCTCGGTGCCGCCGGAGGTCACCATCACCTCGCTCATCGGATCGAGCTCGAGGCCGTGCCAGTGGCCGTAATGGGTCGCGATCGCCTGACGGAGTTCCGGCAGGCCCATCATCGACGGGTACTGGTTGTAGCCGTTCAACGAGGCCTCGGCCGCGGCGCGGCGGATGTCCTCGGGCCCGGGATCGTCGGGAAAGCCCTGCCCAAGATTGATGGCGGCACTGTCGCGCGCAGCCTGCGACATCGCCTCGAAGATGGTGACGGGAAGGTCTGCGAAGACCTTGTTGAGGGACGAGCTCTTGGACATCGGCGGGGTCAGCCGCCGACCTTGCTGGGAAGACCCGCCGCCTTCCAGCCCAGCATGCCGCCGGCCAGATGTTTGTCGTAAGGCAGGCCCGCGGCCTGCGCCGCCAGTGAGGCCGTCACCGAACGCTTGCCCGAGCGGCAGGCGAACACGACCTCCTTACCCTCCGGATCGGGGATCGCTTTGCGATCGAAGGTCGAGAGCGGCACGACCACGCCGTAGGGATAAGCCTCGGCCTCGACCTCGTTCGGCTCGCGCACGTCGACGAGGAGATAGCGCCCTTCCGCAACACCCTTGGAGACCTCGTCCGGGGTCAGATCCTGTACTTGATTTGCCACATCATCCTCCAACGTCGCGGGCCGCTGCCGGGGCGATCCCGGCGGCCGGCAACCTCGCCTCTTGGCCAGCGAAAATCAAGCGCTACAAAGGCTTGAGCTGCCTTGCGCAAGTTAAAGCTAAATCGCAGCGACTTGAAGCGCGACCTTCCAACGGAGGATCAGATCGTCACTTAGATGGTCACCTGGGTGCCGACCTCGACGACGCGGCCGGAGGGGATCTGGAAATAGTCGGTGGCGTCGTTGGCGGAACGGCTGAGCGAGATGAACAGCCGGTCCTGCCAGCGCGGCATGCCCGAATGGGCGGCCGGCTTGAGCGCCCTCCGCGACAGGAAGAACGAGGTCGACATGATGTCGAACTGCCAGCCGAGCTTGCGGGCGATCGCCAGCGCCTTCGGCACGTTGGGCGATTCCATGAAGCCGAACTTCAGCGTCACCTTGGAGAAGGTCGGCGAGATCTGTTCCAGCTTCACCCGCTCGGCCGGATCGATGCGCGGGGTCTGCGCGGTCTCGATGGTGAGAATGACGTTCTTCTCGTGCAGCACCTTGTAGTGCTTCAGACTATGCATCAGCGCGGTCGGCGCGCTCAGGGGGTCGCTGGTCAGGAACACGGCGGTGCCGGGCACGCGCTGCGGCGGCCGCTTCTCCAGCATGGCCACCAGGTCGGCGAGCGGGAATTCGAGCTTGCGCGACTTCTCGAACAGCAGCCGGCTGCCGCGCCGCCACGTGTACATCAGGATGATCATGAGCGCGCCGAGCGCCAGCGGCACCCAGCCGCCCTCGAACACCTTGAGCAGATTGGCGGCCAGGAAGGTGAGGTCGAGAAACAAGAACGGCGCGATCAGGGCGGCAGCCGTGAACGGCGACCACCGCCATACCTTCCAGATCACCACGAAGCCCATCATCGCCGTAACCACCATGGTCCCGGTGACGGAGATGCCGTAGGCCGAGGCCAGCGCGCTGGAGGAGCGGAATAAGAGCACCAGCAGGACCACTGCGACGAGCAGGAGCTGGTTGATGCGCGGGATGAAGATCTGGCCGGAATGGGCTTCGGACGTATGGCGAATTTCAAACCGCGGCAACAGACCGAGCTGGATCGCCTGACGCGTCAGCGAATAGGCACCGGTGATGACCGCCTGGCTCGCGATAACCGTTGCGGCGGTCGCCAGCACCACCATGCAGCCGCGGAAAAAACCTTGCGGAAAGAGCTGGAAGAACGGGCTCACGATCGCGCCGGGGTCGCCGAGCACGAGGGCGCCCTGCCCCAGATAGTTCAATGCCAGCGACGGCACCACGATGAACAGCCAGGCAGTCTGGATCGGCCGCTTGCCGAAATGGCCGAGGTCGGCATAGAGCGCCTCGGCACCGGTGACCGCCAGGAACACCGCGCCGAGCGTCACGAAGCCGATGATGCCGTGGTGGATCATGAAGGACACGGCGTAGAGCGGGTTCAGCGCGAACAGCACCTGCGGTTGCTGGATGATCGGGTGGATCGCCGCGATCGCGATCACCGCGAACCAGACGCACATGATCGGGCCGAAGAAGGCGGCGACGCGAGCGGTGCCACGGGACTGCACGGCAAACAGACCGACCAGGATCATCACGGTCAGCGGCACGATGTAGGGCTCGAAGTGCAGGGTGACGTCCTTCATGCCTTCGAGCGCCGACAGCACCGAGAGCGCCGGCGTGATCACGGCGTCGCCGTAGAACAGGGCTCCGGAAATGATGCCGAGCAGGACGATGGTTGTTCCGCGGGTGCCGACTGCGCGCTGGGCCAGCGCCATCAGCGCCAACGTGCCGCCCTCGCCGTTGTTGTCGGCACGGAGCAGGATCACGACATATTTGAGCGTCACCACGACGATGAGCGCCCACAGGATCAGGGACAGCACGCCGAGCACGGCCGCCGGCGTCGGCACCCCCTCCGCGCCAGAAGCCGCCATCACCGCCTCGCGGAACGCGTAGAGTGGGCTGGTGCCGATATCACCGTAGACGACGCCGATGCTGCCGAGTGTCAGCGCACCGAAGCCGGCGGTGGTGTGGGCGTCGCCATGCCCATTGGCCGCCGCCGTTTCCGGGGCGGGAATCGCGATATCACTTGTCATGGGAGAGCCTGGTGGCCTCTAAAAATGCTTCACTGCACAACGGCAGAAGGGCGCGGGGCTTATAGGCCCGCGCTGCCGGCATAGCCTAGCCAGATTTTGGACCTTAGCCATGCACATTTGCATGGCTTGGCCGGCCGCCGTTTAGATGGTGACCTGGGTTCCGACTTCAACCACGCGTCCGGTGGGAATCTGGAAATAGTCGGTGGCGTCGTTGGCGGACCGGCTCAGCGCGATGAACAAATGGTCCTGCCAAAGCGGCATGCCGGACTGCGCCGACGCCTTCAGCGAGCGCCGCGACACGAAGAATGAGGTCGACATGATGTCGAATTGCCAGCCCTGCTTGCGCGCGATCGCGAGTGCCTTGGGCACGTTCGGCTGCTCCATGTAGCCGAAGCGCAGGCGGACCTTGAAGAACTTGTCGCTGATCCTCTCCATCCGGAACCGCTCCGACAGATCGACCCGCGGCGTATGCGCGGTCTCGATGGTCAGGACCACGTTGTGCTCGTGTAGCACCTTGTTGTGCTTGAGATTGTGCAGCAGCGCGGTCGGCACGAAGGAGGGATCGCTGGTCAGGAACACCGCGGTGCCCTTGACGATGTGCGGCGGCCGCTTTTCCAGGCTCCGGATCAGATCGTCCAGCGGCACCTCGATGCGGCGCGTTTTCTGGATCAGGATCCCGGACCCTCGCCGCCAGGTCCAGATTGTCCCGGCCATGATCACGCCGAACAGCAGCGGCACCCAGGCGCCTTCGAGCAGCTTCAGAAGATTCGCGCTGAAGAAGCTGATGTCGACCACGACGAAGGGCAGGATCACCGCTGCGGCCGTCGCCGCGCGCCAGTTCCACAATTTCCAGATCACGATGAAGCCCATGATGCCGTCAGCAACCATGGTGGTGGAGACCGCAATACCGTAGGCCGAAGCCAGATTGCTGGGGGTGTGGAACAACAGCACCAGCAGCATCACACCGATCAGCAGCAGCCGGTTTACACGCGGCAGATAGATCTGGCCGGCATGAGTTTCCGAGGTGAAGCGCACCTCGAAGCGCGGCAGGAGGCCGAGCTGCACTGCCTGATAGACCAGGGAATAGGCCCCCGTGATTACCGCCTGGCTCGCGATCACGGTCGCCGCGGTCGCAAGTCCGACCAGCGGCAGCACGAAATGCTCGGGCACCATGCGATAGAAGGAGTGTTCGATCGCGCTGGGATCCGACAGCACCAGTGCGCCCTGCCCGAAATAGTTGATCAGGAGCGCAGGCAGCACGAAGAACATCCAGGCCGACTGGATCGGCTTGCGGCCGAAATGGCCGAGGTCTGCGTAGAGCGCCTCGCCGCCGGTCACCGCGAGGAACACCGCGCCCAGTGTCACCAGGCCGATCGTGCCGTGCGACAGCAGGAATTGCAGGGCGTAATAGGGATTGATCGCTGCCAGCACCGACGGATCGTCGGCGATGTGAACGGCACCCAGCACGGCAAGAACGGTGAACCAGACGACCATCACCGGCCCGAAGGCTGAGGCGACCAGTGCCGTCCCCTTGCTCTGGACCGCGAACAGCAGCGTCAGGATGAGAACGGTCAGGGGAACGACATAGTGCTCGAAGGCGGGCGTTGCGAGCTTCAGACCCTCGACCGCCGACAACACCGAGATCGCCGGCGTGATCATGGAATCGCCGATAAACATGGAGGCGCCGACGACGCCGAGCGCCATCAGGAACCAGCTCCGCCGCCCGAGCGCGCGCTGGCCGAGCGCCATGAGGGAAAGCGTGCCGCCCTCCCCGTTGTTGTCGGCGCGCAGCAGCAGCAGCACGTATTTGGCGGTGACGACGATCAGCAGCGCCCAAAGGATCAGCGAGAGCACGCCGAGCACCATGACCCGCGAGACCGGCTGGCCATGGGCCGCGCCCCTGACGGCCTCGTGGAATGCGTAGAGCGGCGACGTGCCGATGTCGCCGAAGACGACGCCGATGCTCCCGAGCGTCAGGCCCCAGAAACCCGAGGTGACCGGCCCGTCCGGAGCTTCGGTCGATGTGATGCTCGCCGTCATATGAAACTGGAACGCTTCTGCCCGAGAATTGATCCGGCGCCTTTTGACGGTTCCGGCGCCCCTGTCAATCGGCACATCACCATAGCAGGCACCGGGCCAGATGCTGTGACGGCGCAGCAACGGTCGTTGCCCACGCGACGACATGCCTCAGGTAAGATGGTGGCACAAGAGCCCTGAGCCTTTCAGTCCCCGATTGAAGGGGAATTGGCTCTACATCCTTGTTTTGTCACGCTTCTTCGCGCGAAACAGGGTCCACTTCGCTCGAATGCGCCCTACGGCTTCAGATTCGGCGGCAGCGGCGGATCTTCGCGCATCAGGGTGATGGTCACCCGCCGGTTGGCCGCGAGCGAGGGATCGTCCGGAAACAGCGGCTGGGTATCCGCCTTGCCGGCGACGGCGAAGACATGGGCGGCCGGCAGGCCCTCGCGTTCGAGGATCTGACGCACGGCATTGGCGCGGTCGGCCGACAGATCGAAGGCGCCGTAGTCGCTGCGGGTCGGCACGAATCCAGCCGCGGTGTGGCCGGCGATGGAGACGCGCAGCGGCGTCGCCTTGAGCGGGACAGCGAGCTTCTCGATCAGGCGGCGGGTGCGGTCATAGGGGACTTTGGAGCCGTCGGCGAACATCGAGCGACCGTCCTGGTCCACGATCTCGAGGTTGAGGCCCTGCTTGGTCTCCTCGAACATGATGTGCTTCGACATCTCGGTCAATTCCGGCATGTCCTGCAACGCTTGGCGCAGCGAGGCCGCCGCCAGCGCAAAATTGCGGTCGACCTTGATCTTGGCGCCCGACGTGCGGTCACGATCCTCCTGGTCCGGCGTCGGCGTGTTGGAGGAGTCCTCGGGCTGAATGTGATCGACGTTCTTCAGCCGAGGGCGGGTCGGCAGCCCGTCGGACTCGACGATGCCGGAATAGCGCGCTTCGGTCTGGACACCGAAGGCGTCGCGCATGGAGCCTGCGACGACCTTCAGCTTGTTGGCATCCTGGGTCGAGAACGCGACGAGCATCACGAAGAAGCTCATCATCAGGCCCATCAGATCGGCGAAGGTCACGAACCAGCCGTGACCGCCTCCGTGTGAATCGCCGCGCTTCTTCTTGGCCATATCTCAAATCCCGGCGCGCGGCCTCAGGCCGGCACCGGCTCGCCTTCAGCGTGGCGGTGCTTCTCGGGCAGATAGGCCAGCAGCATTTCGCGGACCAGCGTGGGGCTCTTGGAGTCGCGGATCATCAGGATGCCGTCGATGATCAGCGTGCGGTTGGTCTCTTCGTCCAGGAGCTTTCCATGCAGCTTGTCGGCGATCGGGGTACAAAACAGGTTGGCGACCAGCGCGCCGTAGAGAGTCGCGAGCAGCGCGGTCGCCATGAACGGGCCGAGCTTTGACGGGTCGGTCATGTTGGCGAACATCTGCACCATGCCGATCAGCGTGCCGACCATGCCGAAGGCCGGGGCGCAGTCGCCGATGGCGCGGTAGATCTTGCTGCCTTCATCCAGATGCATCAAAAAATTATCGCGGTCGCGCTCGAGATTGTCGCGAATGAAGTCCAGGTCGTAACCGTCGGCGACGTAGCGGATGCCCTTGGCGAGGAACGGCTCGTCGGTCTCGACCTTTTCCAAACCCACCGGCCCTTGCTTGCGGGCGATCTCGGCGATGCGGGCGAGTTCGTCGACCAGATCGTGCGCCGACAGACGGCTCATAGTGAAGGCAAACTTGGCGCCGAGCGGTAGGCCGTGGATCAGCGTCGAGAGCGGAAAGCGGATCATGGTCGCGGCCGTCGAGCCGCCGAAGATGATGATCATCGCATGCTCGGAAACGAACATGTGGAGATCGCCGCCCAGCAGCATCATCGTCGCGATGACGACAATGCCCGCCACGAGCCCGATGCTCGTCATGATATCCATGGGAGACTCCAACGCGAACGCAACAACGGCCGTCCTGGCCGATGGCGCGGCCCAACCCCGAACCGCATCGGAAACCCTAGTGAGCCGCGATTAAAGACGCGTAAAGGTTAAGTTGAGCCGGCGCGCCTGGCGGCCGCAGCGCGCTGAAAGGCGCCGGCTTTTTGCCGACTGCCGACACGGATCTCAACATTTTGCTAACCATACGGTGTCGCGCGCACCCGTCACCCGTGCACGCGATCCCTTCGGCTGCGGCCCTGCGCCACATCGGGGGCGACCGATCAATTGGTATTCTGGACCCGGCCGGCACCTCATGGCGGAAGGCATCGCAATGGTGACGCTGTTCAGTCTTCTCACCGCGCTTCCCGCAGTGCTGGCGCTCCACATGCTCGAACCCGGGCTCGTCCTGCCGGCGTTCAGCGTGCTGCTCTTTGCCGAGGCGGCCCTCGCCGGGATCGCAGCGCACCTGATCCACATGCCGGACAATGCGGAAGATATCACCCTGTGGGATTTTGCCGGCGGCTTCACCTTGATCGGATGCGCTGCCGCGGTGCTCGGCGAGCCGGATCAGGCCGCCTTGTTCCTGACGGAACAGGGCAGCCTGCGAGCGGCGTCGCAACCGTAGATCATCGCGGTCCCGCCGTTAGTGAATCTCCGCCGAGCGCTTCAGCGCAGCCTTCAACTTCTCCAACGAGAAGTCGGGGCTGCGGGCGATCTCGAGGATCGGCGTCTCGCGGCGGCCACAGAGTTCGGCGGCCTCGGGCAGCTTTGCGGCAATATCGTGCGGAATTACGACGGCGCCGTGCTGGTCGGCATGGATCAGATCGTCCGACTTCACGGTCATGCCGGCGACGCGCACTTCGCCGCCAAAGCTCTCGGCGTGCACCCAGGCATGCGACGGGCCGATCGAGCCGGCCAGTGCCTGGAAGCCCGGCGCCCATTGCGGAATGTCGCGGATCGAACCGTCGGTGATGACGCCGAGGCAGCCGAGCGCCTTGTGCACGTTGCTCTGCACCTCGCCCCAAAACGCACCGTAGCCGACGTCGGGACCGTCGATGTCCTGGATCACCGAGATGCGCGGACCGTGGCCGGTACCGACATATTCGTAATATGCGATGCGGCGCTTGGACTGCTCTTCCGGCGGTAGTGAATTTTTCAGCACCGAGCGGATCGCGACCGTGCGGGCATAGCCGACGATCGGGGGCAGATCGGGAAATGGGCAGACCAGTGGTTTGGTGGTGTAGCCGATCAGCCGGCGCTCGGGCGCCACGATCTCCATGGCATTGCAGATCGTCGGCGTGTCATAGCGGCCCAGCGCTTCGAGGACGGAAGCGGGCAGCGGCCCGGTCGCAGTATTCGTCACAGCGTTCTCTCCCAGATTGGCGGCCGCTGTTGGTGCGGTGCCGCCTGCACCGGGCGATATAGCCGAGATCGGGCCTCAACCCAACTCAGGGCGCCTCATGGCAGATATCCAAGTCTCGCTGTTCAGTGCCTTGGCTGCTTGGCGCTTGCCGTTCAGTGCAGCCGGTCGGGCCGGTCGTCTTCGCGCGGCGGCTCCGACAGGTTTGCCAGCGTCGGCGCCGACGGCGGCGAGGAGACCTCGCCTCCAGCCGGCGCGGTGGCTTCCATCGCGCGCGCCTGGTCGCGATAGGATTTGTAGCCGAGCGGCAAAGCGAGCAGATACAGCACCGTTCCGATGGACAGCACGTGCCAGGGATAGGCGATCAGGATCGCGATGAACACGACCACCGCGACGAACGCCGGCAGCACCAGCTCGGGCGGCACGCGCATGCGCTTGGTCTTGCCGGAGAACACCGGCAGGCGCGACACCATCAGGAAGGCGATCAGCAGCGTATACGCAGCCGTCACCGCCGCAGGCAGCCGGCCGAGATCGAGGAACGCGACATAGATCGGCAGCAGCACCGTGATCGCGCCGGCCGGCGCCGGCACGCCGGTGAAGAAGTTGGCGGCAAAGGCCGGCTTGTTGGGATCGTCCATGGTGGCATTAAAGCGCGCCAGGCGGAGGCCACCGGAGATCGCAAACACCATGGCGGCGATCCAGCCGGCATTGCCGAGCTCGTGCAGCTGCCAGAAATACAGCATCAGGCCGGGCGCCACGCCGAAATTGACGAAGTCGGCGAGGCTGTCGAGCTCGGCGCCGAACTTGGACTGCCCCTTGATCATGCGCGCGATGCGGCCGTCGATGCCGTCGAGTGCCGCCGCGAACACGATGGCGTAGACCGCGAGCGACATCCGCCCCTCGATCGAGAGCCGGATCGAGGTCAGGCCGGCGCAGATCGCCAGCAGCGTGATGACGTTGGGCACCAGCATGCGCACCGGGATCGGGCGGAACCGCCGGCGGCGCACATCAGGATCTTTGAAGTCATAAGGCGTCATGGCTCGTCCTCACCTTGGGGCGAGATATAGCAAGCCGCGTTCCCCTCCGCCATTGCGGCGGAAGGCCCCTCAGGACCGACTTATTGGTTAATTGGCACGGTAGGCGCGGCTCGGGTCGTCTCCGGCAAGATCCGCCAGAATCGTCTCGCCGGCGATCGCGGTCTGGCCTTCCGAGACCAGCGCCTTCGTGCCCAGCGGCAGATAGACGTCGAGCCGCGAGCCGAATCGGATCAGACCGAAGCGCTCACCGGCGCCGATTGCCTGCCCCTCTTTGACGAAGCAGACGATGCGCTTGGCGACCAGACCCGCGATCTGGATCACGCCGATCCGCGCCGTCGGCGTCGTGATCACCAGCGCGTTGCGCTCATTGTCCTCGCTCGCCTTGTCCAGCTCGGCATTGATGAACAGGCCGGGCCGGTAGGCGATACGGTCCACCCGGCCCGCGATCGGGCTGCGGTTCACATGGCAGTTGAACACACTCATGAACACCGAGACGCGCGGCAGCGGCCGATCGCCGAGCCCGAGCTCGGCCGGCGGCAGCGCCATAGTGATCATGGAGACGCGGCCGTCGGCGGGCGACACCACGAGCCCCTCGCGCACTGGGGTCACGCGCACGGGGTCGCGGAAGAACAGCGCGCACCACACGGTCAGGATGGTGCCGATCCACCCCAAAGGCGACCACAGCCAGAACAGGAGGAGGCTTGCCAGCGCAAAGCCCCCGATGAAGGGATATCCCTCCTTGTGGATCGGCGGGATCTGACGCTGGATCGAATCGAGAATGGACATCGCTATCTGCCGCTCAGGGTTGATGGCGCAGGTCGTCCCGCGCGGTGGTGTTGTTTAGGCCAGAGTTGGGACCTGAGACAAGGTCACTCCGCGGCCGCAGGCGCCGTCAGGACATCGGCGACCGGCGGTGGCTCCCGGTTGGGCGCCTCGCCGGAATCGGCCATCCTCGCCAGTTTCTCGCGCGCCGCCTCGGCCTCGCGCTGCCTGTTCCACATGCTGGCGTAAAGTCCCCCCTCCGCAAGCAGTTTTGCGTGGGTGCCGCGCTCGGCGATACGGCCCTGGTCCAGCACGATGATCTCGTCGGCGCCGACGATGGTCGAGAGCCGATGGGCGATCACCAGCGAAGTGCGGTTCTTCGCCACGCGCTCGAGCGCACCCTGAATTTCGTGCTCGGTGTGGGTGTCAAGCGCGGAGGTCGCCTCGTCCAGCACCAGGATCGGCGGCGCCTTCAACACGGTGCGCGCGATCGCGACCCGTTGTTTTTCGCCGCCGGACAGTTTCAGGCCGCGCTCGCCGACCTGGGTCTCGTAGCCTTTCGGCGCCATGCGGATGAAATGATCGATCTGCGCCAGCTGCGCTGCCTGCTCGACCTCGGCATTGCTGGCGTCCCAACGCCCGTAGCGGATGTTGTAGCGGATGGTGTCGTTGAACAGCACGGTGTCCTGCGGCACCATGCCGATGGACGCGCGCAAGCTCGCCTGCGTGACTTCGCGAATGTCCTGGCCGTCGATCAGGATCTTGCCGCCCGAGATGTCGTAGAGGCGAAACAGAAGCCGCGAGATGGTCGACTTGCCCGCACCTGACGGGCCGACGATCGCGACCGTCTTGCCGGCCGGCACCTCGAAGCTGATGCCCTTGAGGATCGGACGGGAGGGCTCATAGGCAAAGCGCACATCCTCGAAACGCACATTGCCCGCGGAGACCACCAGTGGCTTCGCGCCCGGCGCATCCTTGATCTCGGCCTCGCGCCCCAGCACGTTGAACATCTTCTCGATGTCGATGATCGCCTGCTTGATCTCGCGATAGACCATGCCCATGAAGTTCAAGGGCTGGTAGAGCTGGATCATCATCGCGTTGACCAGCACGAAATCGCCGACCGTGTTGGTGCCGTTGCGCACGCCGATCGCGCACATCAGCATGGTCGCGGTCAGCCCCAGCGTGAAGATCACGGCCTGCCCGGTGTTGAGCACGGCCAGCGAAGTATAGGCCTGGACGCTCGACTCCTCGTAACGCGCGACCGACCGGTCGTAGCGCTGTGACTCACGGGCCTCGGCGCTGAAATATTTGACGGTCTCGTAGTTGAGCAGCGAGTCGATCGCCTTGGTGTTCGCCTCGGTGTCGGCATCGTTCATCTTGCGGCGGATGCCGATCCGCCACTCGGTCGCGATGTAGGTGTAGTACATGTAGACCGCGACAGTGACGAGGGTCGCAAGCACGTAGCGCCAATCGAACTGCCACAGCAGCACGGCCATCAGCAGCGAGACCTCGACGATGGTCGGGATCAGCTGCAGGATCACCATGCGCACGATGACCTCGATGCCCTCGCGGCCGCGCTCGAGCACGCGCGTCAGGCCGCCGGTCTTGCGCTCCAGGTGGAAGCGCAGTGACAACTCGTGCATGTGGATGAAAGTGATGGTGGCGAGCTTGCGCACCGCGTGCATGGCAACGCGCGCGAAAATGCCGTCGCGCCATTGCGTCAGCACCGCCATCACGATGCGCATCACGCCGTAGCTGGCGGTCAGCAGCAGCGGCGAGGCGATCACCCAGAGGTGCCAATTGTCGGCCTGAACTGGCGCACTGTTGGCGCCGGTCAGCGCGTCGGTCGCCCATTTGAAGCTGAAAGGAACCGTCAGCGTGATCAGCTTGGCGGCGAGCAGCAGCACCATCGACCAGACCACGCGCATCTTCAGGTCGAAACGGTCGCCCGGCCAGATATAGGGCCACAGATGCGCCAGCGTGCCCATCAGCGTGGCCCGCTCCAGCGGCCCCCCGGCGGGATCAGGAACGTTGGCGCCGGCGGGCGATTGAGCTTGGTCCATCAAGAAGCCTGAAAAGCCCGTCGAATGCGGGCTGCGTTGCCATTAAGGATTTTCGTTTGTCATATAGAGCCTTACCGATGCCCATGCACCCCGCCAGATGGCGAATCTTGGATTGTTCGTCGTGGTTTACCGGTAGATTTCCGGAAGCCCCGAATCACCGATTGGGCTTGACGCCCCTTCGCTGCAATGCATCATGGCACCAATGAGCACGATCAAAACCGTCTGTGTCTATTGCGGCTCCGGCCCAGGAACCAATCCCCGTTTCACCGAAGGCGCCAAGGCGTTCGGCAAGGCGCTCGCCGAGAACAACATCCGCCTCGTCTATGGCGGCGGCTCGCTCGGCCTGATGGGCTCGGTGGCGACCTCCGTCCTCGATCACGGCGGCACTGTCACCGGCATCATCCCCGATTTCCTGCGGATGCGGGAAAACGCGCTGACGCGCGTGCAGGAGATGATCGTCACCCCCGACATGCACGAGCGCAAGCGACTGATGTTCGAACGCTCCGACGCCTTCGTGGCGCTGCCGGGCGGCGTCGGCACGCTGGAGGAGTTGGTCGAGCAATTGACCTGGAAGCAGCTCGGACGTCACGCCAAGCCGGTGCTGCTGGCCAACATCGATAATTTCTGGGAGCCGCTGTTCTCGCTGCTGTCGCACATGCGCCAGACCGAGTTCATCCGCGCCGGCCTTTCGGTCGACATCCTCAAGGCCGATCGGATCGAAGAGATTTTGCCGAAGCTGAAATCGGCTGCAGCGCAGATCGAAGATGCGGAAAAGCAGCTCGCACCGGAAATGGCGCGCAAGCTCTAGTCCGCAGGAAACGTCACCGCCTCGATCCGGTTACCATCGGGGTCGACAACGAAGGCTGCGTAATAACGCACGCGATCGTGCGGGCGGATACCCGGCGCGCCGTCGGATGCGCCGCCGGCCGACAGCGCTGCGGCGTGAAATGCATCGACCTCGACGGTCGTCTTTGCCCGCAGGCAGATATGGACGCCGCTCTCCGGCGGCACGTGCGGCATGCCCTCGCGCAGATTGATCCAGAATTCGGGATAGGCCTTGCCGAAGCCGATCGTCCGCGGCCGCGTGACGAGGCGAGCGAGACCGAGCGCGGCGAGTGTTGCCTCGTAAAATGTCGCCGAGCGCTGGAGATCGCTGACGCCGACAGAGATGTGATCGATCATGGGTCGCGCCCCCTCTCCTGCTCGTCATCGCGTTTGTGGCACCGCCGCCCTACGCCGGCGCGCCCGACTTCACCAGCTTGTAGATCACCGAATCCATCAGCGCCTGGAACGAGGCGTCGATGATGTTGGGGGACACCCCGACCGTGGTCCAGCTGTCGCCGTTCTCGTCCTCGCTCTCGATCAGGACGCGCGTGACCGCGCCGGTGCCGCCGTTGAGGATACGCACGCGATAGTCGATCAGCGTCAGGCCTTCGATATATTTCTGGTACTTGCCGAGATCCTTGCGCAGCGCGACGTCGAGCGCGTTGACGGGACCGTTGCCTTCGGCCGCCGAGATCAGATGCTCGCCGGCGACGTCGACCTTGACCACCGCCAGCGCCACGGTGACGCGTTCGCCATGCGAATTGTAACGCTGCTCGACATTGACGTCGAACTGCTCGACCTCGAAATAGTGCGGCACCTTGCCGAGCGTGCGCCGCGCCAGCAGCTCGAACGAGGCGTTGGCGGATTCATAGGCGTAGCCCTGCGCCTCGCGCTCCTTCAATTCCTCGACCAGCCGCGACAGTTTCGGATCGCTCTTCTCATAGGCGATGCCGGCGCGGTCGAGCTCGGCAATGACATTGGAGCGGCCGGCCTGATCGGACACCAGCACCTTGCGATGATTGCCGACCAGCTCCGGCAAGACATGCTCGTAGGTCTGCGGATCCTTCAGCACGGCAGAGGCATGGATGCCGGTCTTGGTGACGAACGCGCTCTCGCCGACATAGGCCGCATGCCGGTTCGGAACGCGGTTGAGCATATCGTCGAGCGTGCGCGACACCTTGACCAGGGTCGCGAGCTTCTCCGCCGTGACGCCGATCTCGAACGCGTCAGCAAACTCGGCCTTCAGCTTCAAGGTCGGAATCAGCGAGCAGAGATTGGCATTGCCGCAGCGCTCGCCGAGGCCGTTCAGCGTGCCCTGGATCTGCCGCGCGCCGGCGCGCACCGCGGCGAGCGAATTCGCCACCGCCTGCTCGGTGTCGTTATGGGCGTGGATGCCGAGATGATCGCCGGGGATGTGCTTCGTCACCTCGGTGACGATCGCTTCGACCTCGTTGGGCATGGTGCCGCCGTTGGTGTCGCACAGCACCACCCAGCGCGCGCCGGCTTCATAAGCAGCTTTCGCGCAGGCGAGCGCGAAACCGGAATCCTCCTTGTAACCGTCGAAGAAGTGTTCGCAGTCGAGCATCACCTCGCGGCCGGCAGCCTTCGCCGCTGCGACGCTGTCGCGGATCGAGGCGAGGTTCTCCTCCTTCGTCGTCTCCAGGGCAACGCGCACCTGATAGGCCGACGACTTCGCCACGAAGCAGATCACGTCGGCCTTGGCCTCCAGCAGCCCGGCCACACCGGGATCGTTGGAGACCGAGCGCCCCGCTCGCCGCGTCATGCCGAAGGCGGTGAAGCGCGCATGCGAAAACTTCGGCTTGGTGCCGAAGAACTCGGTGTCGGTCGGATTGGCGCCGGGATAGCCGCCCTCGACATAGTCGATGCCGAGTTCATCGAGCATCTGGGCGATGATTTGCTTGTCGGTCAGCGTGAAATCGACGCCGTTGGTCTGCGCGCCATCGCGCAGCGTGGTGTCGAACAGATAGAGGCGCTCCTTGCTCATTGCAGCGCTCCCGACGCGGGTCCACTGCCGAGCGTCTTCTGCATGGTGGTGCTGGCCAGCCATTCGTCGTTGACAGTGATGCTGTTGCGCTGCATGGCGACATAGCCGCGCTTGGCGAAAAAGCCCTGCGCGTTGTCGCTGGCATCGACCGTCAGCTTGTCGGCGCCGCGGCCGCCCGCAAGCTTTTCCAGCGCATCGACGAGCATGGTCGCGAGGCCCTGCCCGGCCACGGCCGGATGCACATAGAGCATGCGGATATGATCCTTGCCCTGCAGCGAGGCAAAACCCACCGGTGACCCCTCCAGGGTTGCGATCAGCGTCAGGTCGGAGGCGAGCCCCTTGCCGAACTCTTCGTCTTCCGCCGACGCCATCCAGGCCTGTTGTTGGGCCTCGCTATAGTCCTCGCCGGTCAGCTCTTCGATGCTGGCGGTGAAGATCGCGGCGAGAACCGGCACGTCCTCCGGCAGGAAGGGCCGCAAGCCAGGCTTTGGGAGTGCTTGTGCCATCGTCTTCACCACATCCCATAGAGTTTCAGCGCCAGCGCCACGGCAGCGCCGAGCAGCAGGATTTTCAGCGCGATGTAATAGAACCAGTGCCGCGGAAAAGGCGTATCGGGTCGCTTCATCGTGCGACCTCCCACGTCGTCCCTTCCTTGGAATCCTTGATCGCAACGCCCATCGCGGCAAGCAGATCGCGGATACGATCGGACTCCGCAAAGTCCTTGCGCGCACGCGCCGCCGTCCGCTCCGAGATCAGGCGCTCGACTTCCTTGGCATCGACGCCGCTCGCCTGCTGCTTGCGTCCTTCCCACTGCGCGGCACTCTCGGAGAGAAAGCCGAGCAGACGCAACGAACCCGCGAGGGCACCAACATCGCTGCCGCGCAGCCCATGCAGCGCCGCGATCGCCAGCGGCGTGTTGAGGTCGTCGAGCAGCGGCTCGACCACTGAGGGGGCGGGCTTGCCGGATGCGACGTCAGCCGCAACCCGATACCAATCGTCGAGCGTCCTGGCGCTCTCCTCCAGCGACTTCATCGTCCAGTCGATCGGCGAGCGGTAATGCGTCTTGAGCATATTCAGGCGCAGCACTTCGCCCGGCCAGTCCGCGAGCAGCTCGTGAATCGTGACGAAGTTGCCTAGCGATTTCGACATCTTCTCGCTCTCGACCTGCAGGAAGCCGTTGTGCATCCAGTAGTTCGCCATGCGCTCCCGGTGGAAGGCGCAGCAGGTCTGCGCGACCTCGTTCTCGTGATGCGGAAACACGAGATCGATGCCGCCGCCATGGATGTCGAAGTGCTCGCCGAGATGCTTCCAGGCCATGGCCGAGCACTCGACATGCCAGCCCGGGCGCCCCTGCGCGGCGACGCCGGCGGGTGACGGCCATGACGGCTCGCCGGGCTTGGACGGCTTCCACAGCACGAAGTCGGTGTTGCCTTTCTTGTAGGGCGCGACATCGACGCGGGCGCCGGCAACCATCTCGTCCAGCGAACGATTGGACAGCGCGCCATAGCGCGGCAACCCGGCATCGGCCGCGTTCATCGCCTGCGGCGAGAACAGCACGTGATCCTCGGCAACATAGGCAAAGCCGCCGGCAACCAGCCGTTCGATGATCTCGCGCATCTCGCCGATATGCTCGGTGGCGCGCGGCTCGACGCTCGGCCGCAGCGCGCCGAGCGCGTCGACGTCAGCGTGAAACTGTTTGCCGGTTTGCTCGGTGACTTTCCGGATCGCCTCGTTCAGCGGCAGGCCGGGGAAATCCCGCGCGGCGCGGTCGTTGATCTTGTCGTCAACGTCGGTGATGTTGCGGACATATTTGACGTGCGCCTCACCGTAGAGATGGCGCAGCAGCCGAAACAGCACGTCGAACACGATCACCGGCCGGGCATTGCCGATATGGGCGAAGTCATAGACCGTCGGTCCGCAGACATACATGCGGACGTTCTTGGCATCGAGCGGCACGAAGGTGCGCTTTTCCCGGCTCAGCGTATCGTAAAGGCGCAATTCCATAAGGATACCCGTCGGCTGTTGGCCGGGCGTCCAGTGCTCTCAATGGTTTTGAGAAAAGACGGCTCCAGCCAGCGAATCGCTAGCTCGTAATCTCGCGGCAAATGGCGCAAATGACGAGGAGACCGTTCATGACGGAACATATGGGCTATGAGGCGGCCCCGCGTCAAGAGAGCCGCGAAAACGCCGTCTTATCTCCGCAATGCGCAGCCGCCGCGCGCAGATGGTTCATCTCCTTAACCATTTGAGCCCATTCTGGAACTGGCAGTTCACATTTTTTGCCCCGGTGTTTTCATGCGATCATTGCTCGCGCTCATGTCCTGCGCCTCCATCCTTGCGGCGTCCAGCGCTCTCGCGGAGACCCGCGTCTTCATCATCCCAAACCAGGCGGACGGCTACGGCGTCGATCAGTGCCTGGCCAAGAGCGACAAATGCGGCGCGCAGGTCGCCCGCACCTACTGCCAGTCACGCGATTTTGCCCAGGCTTCGGCCTATCGCCGGGTCGATCCCGACGAAATTACCGGCTCTGTCCCCAAATCCGGCGCAAACTGCTCCCATGGCCATTGCGACGAATATGTCGCAATCACCTGCCAGCGCTGAATTCGCTCGGAACTGGCGTACCTTAGGCCCAATCGCTGGCCTCTGAAACGACGTGACGATGCCGCAGGAAGCGGCTATGGGAGGGCGCGCTCCGGCCTCCCCACATCACGCGTGGCCGTGACCTCGCTAGAATGGCGGATATGCCTGAATTTTTGTCTCTCTCCCGTGCTCGCTCGATCCTTGCCTGTGCCGTGCTCTTCAGCACGGTTGCGCTCGCCAATAACGCGTTCGCACAGGCCGGCCCGCCGGGACCGCCGCCTCAGCCCGGCCAGAACGGGCTCGGACCCAACCCGATGTGCGCGCGCCTGGAAGGTCAGCTCGCCGGTCTCGATCGTGGCGGCGGCGGTGATCCCGCGCGCGAAGACCAGATCCGCCGCTATCAGGAATCTCAGACCAAGCAGCAGGCCGAGCTCGATCGTGTCACCATGCAGGCCAAGCGCATGGGTTGCGATTCCTCCGGCTTCTTCTCGCTGTTCAGCGGCCAGTCGGCGCAATGCGGTCCGGTCAACACCCAGATCCAGCAGATGCGCGCCAATCTGGACCAGATCACCGGCAATCTCGAACGCCTGCGCGGCGGCGGCCCCGGCGGCTTTAGCCCCGAGCGTGACAACCAGCGCCGCTCGGTGCTGGCAGCGCTGGCGCAGAACAATTGCGGCCCGCAATATGCCAATGCGGCGCAGTCGCAAGGCGGCGGCAATTTCCTGAGCAATCTGTTCGGCGGCAACAACCCCAATAATCCGCAAGGCGTGCCGCCGTCCGATCTCGGCCCGCAATCAGGCACCTATCGCACCGTGTGCGTGCGCACCTGCGACGGCGCCTACTTCCCGGTCTCGTTTGCGACCGTGCCGGCGCGCTTCCCCGACGACGAGAAGACCTGCAAGGCGCTGTGCCCGGCCGCCGAGGCCGTGCTCTACACCCATCGCAATCCCGGTGAAGACATGAACTCCGCGGTCTCCACCAGCGGCCAGCCCTACACGGCGCTGCCGACCGCGTTCAAATTCCGCAGCGAGTTCAACCCGTCCTGCTCCTGCAAGGCCGCGGGCCAGACCTGGGCGGACGCGCTCAAATCGGCCGACGACAAGGCGTCGGCCGAACAGCAAGGTGACATCATCGTCACCGAGGAGAGCGCCAAGAAAATGCAGCAGCGGCAGCTCAACAAGGGCACGCCTGCCGCCAATGGCAAGAAGGGTGCGACGCCGACCACGGCGGCTGCACCTGTCGCGACTCCGCCTGCCGATACCGGCACCGCTACGACCTCGTCCGAGAACAAGCCGATCCGTTCGGTCGGACCAAGCTTCTTGCCGCAGCAGCAGAAGTAGGTCACGTCCTCCGCTGTCATGCCCCCGCGAAAGCGGGGGCCATCCTGTACGCTGGCATCAGCTGGTTTTCACGACGACCGGCGCAGCCTACTGGATCATCTGCTTTCGCGGCTGATAACAGCGAAATGGGTGGCGAGACCGTTTGCCTCGCGAATCATCCAATCAATTGCGCGCAAGAGTTCCCCGACCCGGCCGCCGCCAAGCGGCGCTGTCGGGTAGCGCCCCAAGACACGAACAAATCTAGGCGTCGCGCGCCGGGCGGCGTGCTCAATATAGTCTACACCGACACCGGGATTCGCAGCCGTTTCGAGTTCGAGGGCCCGTGCGGCGTGGGCCGCCGCGCCAAGAATGTGCCTGACCTGGGTCGATCGAGCCAGGGGATGAAGATACGCCGCGGATGAGGCACTCATCGCCGCGCGTGCGGCTTGGCTGGCTGCCGCACCTTTGGATTCGTTTGCTGCCTTCAGCGCTGCCCAGGCTGCATCGCGCAGGGTCTTTACCCGCTTGCCTCCCTTCGCGAAGGTCCGCGCTGCTTCGACTGCGTCACGGGGCCGGAAATCCACTGGATGCGCCCGCTCGAATATTTCCAGCACGTCCGCGGCATTTGCCGCCGCATAGGCTGCAACCTCTCGGAGATCATCCATGTCAAGGGAGATTTCGTCTGCCATGCTTTCGCCCACCACCAGCTCCGGAGCACACCTATGAATGCTCTATGGTCGAATTCGATCGCCCAAGCAGGATGCCAGAAGATATGGATCACCTCATTGGATGACGACAGCGGAATGCAATCTCCAAGCTACCCGAACTGGCACCCCCTACCCCTCAAACGCGTCGATCGAGGCTTTGCTCCCACGCGAGACCAGCGTCTCATCCGGAGCGGCGAGCTGCTCGCCTTTGTCGCGAAAGCGGTTGGTGATGGGATAGCGGCGGTCGCGGCCGAAATTCCTGGCTGTGACCTTGACGCCGGGCGCGGCCTGGCGGCGCTTGTATTCGGCGACGTTGAGGAGATGGTCGATGCGGGTGACCGTCTCGCGGTCAAAGCCCGCGGCGATGATTATATCGAGCGGCTCTTCGCGCTCGATGAGACGCTCCAGGATGGCATCAAGCGCGTCGTAAGCCGGCAACGAATCCTGGTCGGTCTGGTTCTCGCGCAGCTCCGCGGTCGGCGGACGCGTGATGATGTCGGGCGGGATCACCTCACCGGCCGGCCCCAGCGCCCCCTCGGGCTTCCACGAATTACGCAAGCTTGCCAGCCGAAACACCTGCGTCTTGTAGATGTCCTTGATCGGATTGAAGCCGCCGTTCATGTCGCCATAGAGCGTGGCGTAGCCGACCGACATCTCCGATTTGTTGCCTGTGGTCACCACCATCAGGCCGGTCTTGTTCGAGATCGCCATCAGCAGCGTGCCGCGGGTGCGGGCCTGGAGATTCTCCTCGGTGACATCGGGCGGCAGATTCTTGAAGACGCCGGACAGGATGGTCTCGAACCCGGTTACCGCTTCGGCGATCGGCAGCACCTCGTAGCGGATGCCGAGATGGCCGGCGAGCTCGCCGGCGTCCGCAATCGAGCTTGCCGCGGTGTAGCGATAAGGCAGCATCACGCCGTGCACCTGATCGGAACCGAGTGCATCGACCGCGATCGCCGCGCACAGCGCGGAGTCGATGCCGCCGGAAATGCCGAGCAGCACGCCGGGAAAGCCATTCTTGGCGACGTAGTCGCGCAAGCCCAGCACGCAGGCCGCGTAGTCGGCGTAGTCTGCCTCGGGCTGCGCGGCGATCGGCCCGGTGCAACGCCAATCGTCGCCGCTTCTCGTGAAGTGCAGTGTGGTGATGCTCTCCGCGAACGCCGGCAATTGCGCTGCGAGCGAAAGGTCGCCGTTGAGCGCAAAGGAGGCGCCGTCGAACACCAACTCGTCCTGGCCGCAAACCTGGTTGAGATAGACCAGCGGCAGACCGCTCTCGGTGACGCGCGCGACCGCGACCGACAAGCGCACGTCGGCCTTGTCGCGGGCGTAAGGCGAGCCGTTCGGCACGAGGATGATCTCGGCGCCGGTCTCGGCCAGCGTCTCGACCACGTTCTCGTAGTTCTCGGACTCCTCAAGCCAGATGTCCTCGCAGATCGGCACACCGACGCGCACGCCGCGCACGGTGACGGGGCCGGCGGCAGGCCCGCGCGAAAACAGCCGCTTCTCGTCGAACACGCCGTAATTCGGTAGATTGCATTTGAAGCGCAGGCCAGCGATACGGCCGCCATCGAGCAGCGCGCAGGCATTATAGAGCCTGCCCTCCTCGACCCAGGGCGTGCCGATCAGCATCGCCGGCCCGCCATCGGCGGTCTCGCGCGCCAGCGCTTCGATCGCAGCGCGGCAGGCGGCCTGAAAGGAAGGCTTCTGCACGAGATCTTCCGGCGGGTAGCCGGCGATGAACAATTCCGGAAACAGCACGAGATCGGCACGGTCGGCGGCTGCCTGCACGCGCGCCGCGCGCGCTTTCGCGGCATTGCCCTCGATGTCGCCCATGGTCGGATTGAGCTGGGCGAGCGTGACCGCGAATGCGTTGAGACGTTCGGTCATGGCGCTCCGATCAGAGCATGATCCGGAAAAGAGTGAAGCGGTTTTCCGAAAAGATCATGCTGAAAAAACAGTTTAAAGCGCGATACGCGCTTTAAAGAAATCCCAAGCGCTCGATAATGGCGATGATCCAGAACGCGCCGGCCATCAGCAGCGCGACACCGACCGCGGCCGAGCCCATGTCCTTGACCCGTCCGATCTGCTTGTCGTGATCCATGGTCAGCCGGTCGGCAAGCTTCTCGATCGCCGTATTGAGCAGCTCGACCACCAGCACGAACGCGACCGCGCAGATCAGCTCGACCGCGCGCATCGCGGTCGCGCCGACGAACCACGCGAGCGGCAGCGACAAGAGGAGCGCAACGATTTCCTCGCGGACGGCCTGCTCCGAGCGGAACGCAAAGGCCAGACCGTTACGGGAATTGATCGTGGCCTTCCAGATTCGCAGCAAGGTCTCAGAGCCCCGCTGCGACCGGCATCGGCCTGACCTTGCCGGCGCGTTCCTGCTTGAGCAGTTCTGCGACCAGGAAAGCCATATCGATGGATTGCTCGGCGTTGAGCCGGGGATCACAGACCGTGTGATAGCGGTCGTTGAGATCCTCGTCAGTGATCGCGCGGGCGCCGCCGAGGCACTCGGTGACGTCCTGGCCGGTCATCTCCAGATGCACGCCGCCGGCATGGGTGCCTTCAGCGGCGTGGATCGCGAAGAACGACTTCACCTCGGACAGGATGCGGTCGAAGGGCCGTGTCTTGTAACCTGATGTCGAGGTGATGGTGTTGCCGTGCATGGGATCGCACGACCACACCACCACTTTGCCCTCCCGCTTCACGGCGCGGATCATGTTCGGCAGGTGCTCGCCGATCTTGTCGGAGCCGAAGCGGCCGATCAGCGTCAGCCGGCCCGGCTCGTTGTCGGGATTGAGCACGTCGATCAGCTTCAGCAGTTCGTCGGGCTTGAGCGACGGGCCGCATTTGAGCCCGATCGGATTCTTGATGCCGCGGAAATATTCGATATGGCCGTGGTCGAGCTGGCGAGTGCGGTCGCCGATCCAGATCATGTGCCCCGAGGTCGCGTACCAGTCGCCGGTGGTGGAATCGACGCGGGTCATGGCCTGCTCGTAGCCGAGCAGCAGGGCCTCGTGACTGGTGTAGAAATCGGTGGCGCGCAGCTCGGGATGGGCCTCGAGATCGAGGCCGCAGGCGCGCATGAAATTGAGCGCATCGGAGATGCGGTCGGCCAATTCCTTGTAGCGACGGGACTGCGGACTGTCCTTGAGGAAGCCGAGCATCCACTGATGCACGCTGCCGAGATTGGCGTAACCGCCGGTCGCGAACGCACGCAGCAGGTTCAGCGTCGCGGCCGACTGGCGATAGGCCATCAGCTGGCGCTGCGGATCAGGGACGCGCGCTTGCTTGGTGAAAGCGATGTCGTTGACGATGTCGCCGCGATAGCTCGGCAGCTCGACCCCGTCGATCTTCTCCATCGGCGAGGAGCGCGGCTTTGCGAACTGGCCGGCGACGCGCCCGACCTTCACCACCGGGACGGCGCCGGCATAGGTCAGTACCACCGCCATCTGGAGCAGCACGCGAAAGAAGTCGCGGATGTTGTTGGCGCCGTGCTCGGCAAAGCTCTCGGCGCAGTCGCCGCCCTGCAGCAGGAAGGCCTCTCCGGCCGCGACCCGCGCCAGCGCCTTCTTCAGATTGCGCGCCTCGCCCGCGAACACCAGCGGCGGAAAGGTCGCAAGCTGCGCCTCGACGTCGGCCAGGGCCTTGGCGTCGGGATAATCGGGCACCTGTAGCACCGGCTTGCTGCGCCAGGACTCGGGCGTCCACCGCTCGGACATCGCAATCTCTCCGTGAAGCAAAAAGCACAACCTGATCTGTGGGTTGCGAGGGTCGCCTTATACACAGGCTGGCCACCGGCCGCCAGTTGTAAATCCGTCTGGCACTGCAAAGCCTTGCGGGGAAAGCCAAATTCGCATTTGCTGGGAAACGGCTTGGAAACTGGCAGATACCTTCGGTCCATGGACGCGGCACTGGACGACGTTTTCATCGACGAGATCAGCTTCCCGGCGACCGACGGGTATGCGCTGGCTGGCACGCTATTCCTGCCCCGCGGCACCAAACGTCATGCCGTGTTGGTCAATTCGGCGACTGCCGTCCCGCGAAAAATCTATCGCGGCTTTGCCTCCTATCTCGCCCATCGCGGCTGCGCAGTCCTGACCTACGACTATCGCGGCATCGGCGACTCCCGGCTGCCGGCGATGGTTGGCTACAACCAACCGAAATCGCTGGTCGGCTTCAAGGCCTCGATGTCGGACTGGGCCGCGCTCGACGTCACCGCCGCAGTGCACTGGATGCGCGAGCGCTACCACACTCTGCCCTTGGCCTATGTCGGGCACTCCTTTGGCGGCCAGGCGCTCGGGCTGATCGCGAACAACGCGGACATCTCGCGCGCCGCGTTCGTGGCCTCGCAGGCGGCGACCTGGCGGCTGATGACGTCGCCGGAAAAATACCGCGTCTTCGCCTTCATGAATTTTGTCGGCGTGCCGCTCGTCCACGCGCTCGGTTACGCGCCGGGCTGGGCCGGCATCGGCGAGGATCTGCCCAAGGGCGTCTTCCTGCAATGGGCCGAGTGGGTCTCGAGCCCCCGTTATCTCTTCGATTCAAAGCTGCCGGCGCTGGAGAATTTCGCCAGGTTCAAGGGCGAGTTGCGCACACTCTGCTTCTCCGACGATCCCTGGGCGACGCGGCCCGCGGTCGAGCTGCTTGCGAGCGGATTCACCGCAATCAAGCCGGAGGTAATCAACGTGAAGCCGTCCGACGTCGGCGCCAAGGCGATTGGCCATTTCGGCTTCTTCCGCCCCGAACATCGCGACACATTGTGGCGCGGCGTCGCGGAATGGATCCAGGGAGAATAGACAGTGCTTACCGGAGGATCGTGGTCAGCGACGAGTAGCGCTTGTTCGGCTTGGCTTCGCCCGGCGCGAATTGCGCAAACGCCTCGCTGACGCGGACCGCCGGCGGCGTATCGCCGGCGAAACGAAACTCCTTCGGCCGCGGCGCATAGAAGCTGGCGCTGTAATAAACGTCGTCGAAGCGCGCCTCGCCGATCCCGAACATTGCGTCGCACGCAAACAGAAGTGCGTAGACTCCCGCGATTGCGACGACGACCTCCCTGAGAACTGACATGCTGATGCCCCACCCTTTTGCAGGCAGGATGCACGCCGGTTCCAAAGCCGGGGTTTAAGGCCGCGCGGTTCTTGTCCGCACGGTTTGCCGCAGCTGAGCGGAATGCAGACAATTTTATCGATCTCGAAAAAGAGCCCGCCTGCACGGGTGGTCAGGCGGGCTCCAGGCTTGGCCACTCGGGAGGTATCAAACGGCCAGATTCATCCAGACCGCCTTGGGCTCGGTGAAATTGTCTAGCGCGGCGGTGCCGTGCTCGCGGCCGAGGCCGGAGTCGCGCTCGCCGCCCCAGGGCAGCCGCACGTCGGTATAGCCATAGGTGTTCATCCAGACTGTGCCCGCGCGCGCTCGCTTGGCGAAGCGCTGCAGCTTGCCGATGTCGCGGCTCCAGACGCCGGCGGCGAGACTGTAAGCCGTGCCGTTGGCAATCCGCAAAGCGTCGGCCTCGTCCTTGAACTTGATGACACTGACGACCGGGCCAAAGATCTCTTCCTGCGAGATCCGCATCTCGTGCGCGACATTCGCGAACACCGCGGGGCTGATGAAGTAGCCGCGATCGCCGACCTTCTCGCCACCGGTGACGAGGGTCGCGCCCTCCTTCCGGCCGATGTCGACATAATCGAGGACCGACTTCATCTGCTTCTCGGAGATGACGGGACCGAGCACCGTCTTGCGGTCGAGCGGGTCGCCGATCCTGAGCGACTTTGCGCGCGCCGCCAGCCGCTCGACGACCTCGTCATAGGCCTTCTCCTGCACCAGCACGCGGGAGCCGGCCGAGCAGACCTGGCCCGCATTGAAGAAGATGCCGGAAGCCGCAGCTTTCGATGCCGCTTCGAGATCGGCATCGTCGAAAATGACGTTGGCCGACTTGCCTCCCAGCTCGAGCGAGATGCGCTTGAAGTTGCTTGCGGCGCCCTTCATGATTCCCCGCCCGACACCGGGAGAGCCGGTGAAGGTGACCTTGTCGACGTCAGGGTGATTGACCAGCGCGTCGCCGACGACGCGGCCGGGGCCAGTGACGACGTTGAAGACGCCCGCCGGCAGGCCGGCTTCGAGCGCGAGCTCGGCGATGCGTAGCGCCGACAGCGAGGTCAGCTCGGCCGGCTTCATCACGATGGTGCACCCGCAGGCCAGCGCCGGCGCGAGCTTCCACATCCCGATCATCAGCGGGAAATTCCAGGGCACGATCGCCGCGACCACGCCGACCGGCTCGCGCACGGTGTAGGTCAGGGCATCATCGCGCACGGGCACGACGTCGCCGCTGATCTTGTCGGCCCAACCGGCGTAGTAGATCAGCGTGTCGACGGCGGCCGGAAAATCCTGCCGCGATGTCGCGGCGATCGGCTTGCCCGCATCGATCGACTCGAGTTCGATGATCTCCTCGGCGTGAGCCTTGAGCAGGTCTGCCCAGCGTAGCAGGATCTGGCCGCGCTCGGACGCCCGCATCGTGCGCCAGGGGCCTTCGAAGGCCCGGCGCGCGGCCGCTACTGCATGATCGACATCGGCCTCGTTGCCTTCGGCGACGATGGCGATGACCTGCCCGGTGGCCGGATTGAGCGAGTTGAATGTGCGACCGGAGCTCGCCGGGACGCGGCGACCGTCGATCAGCAGATGCTGCGGCCGGGACATGAACTCGGTGGCCGGCGAGTGTGCAAAGTCATATGCAACAGACATCATATTCCTCCAGTTCTGGTATACCAGACTAGGCGCCTGTGGACGGGAGTAAATATGATATGGATTGCAAATGGACGGCGGTCATATGAAATGTAGTTCATAGGGAGGACCAATGCTTCAGATCGAGATCGAGGCCGTCTGGCGGTTTCGCCGGGAGGGCAATCCGCGCACCGCCGTCATCATGCTTGGCGTCCTCAACGAGATCAGGAGAACCGGGAAGATCACCAGCGCGGCCAAGGATGCGCACCTCTCCTATCGCCATGTCTGGAATCTGATCGAGCAATGGTCGGAGTTCTTCGGCACGCCGCTGGTGGAAACCCAGCGCGGCAAGGGCTCGAAACTCACGCCGTTCGGCGAGCGGCTGGTGTGGGCGGGCGAGCGCATGCAGGCCCGGCTCGGACCTCAGCTTGAGAATCTGGCACAGGAGCTGGCGAGCGAGATCAAGCCGTTCCTCGAGCAGCGCCCGTCGGTGATCCGCGTGCATGCCAGCCACGGTTTTGCGGTCGCAAAACTGCGCGAATTCCTCGACCGCGAGCCCGGCATCGGCGTCGATCTGCGCTATGTCAGCAACCAGCATTCGCTGGTCTCGCTGGCGCAGGGCGCCTGCGATCTCTCCGGCCTGCATCTGCCGCACGGCGCGCTACGGGCTCAGGGCATCAAGGCTGCGCGCGAATGGCTCGATCCGCGCGAGGATCGCATCATCAGCTTCGTCACACGCGAAATGGGATTGATGGTCGCGCGCGGCAATCCGCTGCGCATCGCTTCGCTCGATGATCTCACCGGACCAAAAGTCCGCTTCGTCAACCGCGACCACGATTCCGGCACGCGGCTTCTGTTCGACCAACTGCTTGCGGCAAACGGCATCGACGAGAGCAGGATCAACGGCGCGCAGCAGATCGAATTCACCCACGCCGCGGTCGCAGCCTATGTCGCGAGCGGCATGGCTGATGCGAGCTTCGGCGTCGAAGCCGCCGCCCGGCATTTCGGCCTCGATTTCATCCGGCTCCTGACCGAGGATTATTTCTTCGTCTGCAAGCGCGCGTTCCTGGACACCGGGCCGATGCAGCGCATCCTGGAGATCATCCGCAGCGCCGATTTTCGCGCAGCCATCGCCACCCTGCCCGGTTATGTGCCGTCGGATACGGGCACCGTCACCGGCGTGAAGGCATTTCTGGAGATGCACGCCGTGCGATGATGCCGGAGGATGCCATCGCCTTGTCCGCGCCGGTCAGATCGCCGGCTCGCCCTTGAGCGCCGACGTGACCCGCTCGCCCTGCGCGGTCAGCCGGTACGTCACCAGCGGACGGCTCGACGGCGGCTTTCGCGCGAGCTCGACGATGTAGCCGCGCACCATCAGGGCTTCGAAACTGCCGTAATAGCCGAACATGCTGATCTGGTTCTGCCTGAGCAGCTTGAACTCGCGCAAGAGCCGTATCTCGTTGCCCGACAGCAGCGACCGGCGCACGCGCTGAACGAACCGCGCGCGCTGCTCGAACCAGTTTTTATCCGGCAGTTCGTGCGAGGCTGGTGCGGGGGCCCGTTCGCAGGGACGCGCGTCCTGCGCAATCTCGACCATCACCTGCGGCAGGCACGGCATGCTGCTGGCGACAACCGCGTCCTTCGCAACGTCGAGCAACGCGAGCGGCCAGCGCCGCTTGTTGTCCACCATGACCGGCGGTGGCACGACGCTGTCGCGCACCAGCTGCTCGAAGCGTCCGGCGGTCACGCCGACATAGGCCGCCGCGCGACGGCGATCGACCAGACGCGTGTCCGGCGCGACCTCGCAAACAATGTTCTCGTCCACCCGGGATCCCCTGGCGCCTCGTTGCGCATGGCATGACGGCCCGACAGGACCGGCCAAGCCGGCGGCGAACCTAGGTGGGAGGAGCGCACTCGAAAAGCACAGAATTTCGTACACGTTGATGCCGTTTCGGCAACGGCTATAGTCCGGCCGGGGGTCCCATGCGATTTCACTCACCAGCCATCCAGTACTTCCACGCCGTCCGCCGCACCGGCTCGATCCGGGCCGCTGCGCGCATGCTGAACGTTGCCTCGTCGGCCGTAAGCCGCCAGATTCTCAAGCTTGAACAAGAGGTTGGGTCACCCTTGTTCGAGCGCAATGCGCGCGGCCTGACGCTGACGACGGTCGGGGAGATGTTGGCCCGGCACGTCATGAACGTGCTCCAGGACCTCGACCGCTTCCGCTCGGACGTCGCGTCCCTGTCCGGGACGTGGCACGGCACTGTCAGCATTGCCTGCATCGAGTCGCTCACGGAGTCGGTGCTGCCGGACCTGATCGCCGCCCATCGTGGCCGCGCCCGGCGCGTCAGCTTCACCACCGAGGTGAAGGGATCGTCGGATGTGCTGGAGGCCTTGAGCCGCGGCGAGGCCGACATCGGCATCGCCATGGCGCTGCGCCATCCGCCGGATCTGCGCCAGGTCGCCTTGAAACGGTTTCGCCTCGGCGCGGTCGTGGCGTGCGATCATCCACTGGCGCGCGGCAAGACGGTCACGCTAACCCAATGTCTCGCCTTTCCCGTCATCCATGCGCTGCCGGAGCTGTCGATCTACCATCTGCTGCAGCCGCTGATCGCGCAGCTGTCCGAGACGCCGGAGCCGGCCATCCAGGCCAACTCGATCGACCTGATGCGCGAACTCGCCGCGCGCGGCGTCGGCGTCGCCTTCCAGACCCAGCTCGGCATCGACCGACTATCGCGCGACAGCCGGCTCGTCTTCCTGCCGCTCGACAACGCCGGCAGTCCGGTGTGGTCAGATCTCGGCATCTACGTTCGCGCCGAGCGCACCCTGCCCGCCCACACGGAATCCTTCCTCCAGGAGCTGGTGCGCGAATTGGGCGAGCGCGAGCGGCGGGAAAACGCGGCGCATCCGCAGATCGCCTGATCAAACGCCGACGTCTGACGCTCAGCCGTGGCCGGCTCCCTTGCGCTGGCCGCTATCGCCGAGGCGGTCGACCCAGGCGATGCCGATCGCGGAGATGATGAAGGTCAGGTGGATCAGCACCTGCCACATCACGCCGCTCTCGGTGAAATTGCTCCGCGTCGTGCCGAGATTGCCCGCCTCGATGAAGGTCCTGAGCAGCGAGATCGAGGAGATGCCGATGATCGCCATCGCAAGCTTGATCTTGAGCACGCTGGCATTGACGTGGCTGAGCCATTCCGGCTCGTCCGGATGACCGCTGAGGTTCAGGCGCGAGACGAAGGTCTCGTAACCGCCGACGATCACCATCACCAGCAGGTTCGAGATCATCACGACGTCGATCAGCCCGAGCACGACCAGCATGATCTGCTGCTCGCTGGCGTCGAACGAGTGCACGACCAGGTGCCAGAGCTCCTTCAGGAACAGCAGCACATAGACGGCCTGCGCGACGATGAGGCCGACATAAAGCGGGACCTGCAGCCAGCGCGAGCCAAAGATGAGTTGGGCAAACGGGCCGATTTGCGGCGCCGGCACGGAATCCGCCGAAGGTGCTTTGGGTTCGGACGTCATTGATCACTCCGGATGATGGACAGGCGCGTTGCCTCAGAGACTCGCGATCACAGGCGCGAGCTCGAGCGATCCGCGATAGATCATCTCGAAGGCGACGTAAACGATGATGGCGAGGCCGACATAGCCGATCCAGCGCTGCTTCTGGAGCACGCGGCCGAGCAAATCGGCGGCGACGCCCATCAACGCGACCGACAATAGCAGGCCGAAAGCGAGGATGTAGGGATGCTCGCGCGCAGCGCCCGCGACCGCGAGCACGTTGTCGAGCGACATCGAGACGTCGGCGGCGACGATCTGCACCGCCGCCTGCCTGAAGGTCTTTCGGGACGCAGGCGCAGCGCTGCTGCCGCCATGGCTGAACGCGAGCTCGTTCGCATGCGCGGACTGCTCGCGCAGCTCCCGCCACATCTTCCAGCACACCCAGAGCAGCAGCACGCCGCCGGCGAGCAATAGCCCGATCACTTGCAGAAGCTGGGTCGCGACGCCGGCAAAGACGATGCGCAGGGCGGTGGCGGCGATGATGCCGACGACGATGGCGCGCCGGCGCTGCTCGGCCGCGAGGCCGGCTGCGGCAAGGCCGATGACGACGGCGTTGTCGCCGGCGAGCACGAGGTCGATCAGGACGACCTGAAGCAGCGCGGTCAGCGCTTCGGTGGTGATGAATTCAGTCATGATTGGTCATTTTTCGGTGCGGACGGATCGAGCCAGTGCGGCTTCTTCCGCTCGACCCAATCCAGAACCTTGGCGCGCGCGGAGCGCAGCGCGGGCACGTCTTCCGCGAGCAAAGCGAGGCCGAGCGGTAGCATCCAGACACCGAGCACCGGCAGGAAGGAGAGCACGCCGCCGACAATCAGCAGCGCACCCGAAGGGATTCTCACCCAGCGGCTGGATGGCTTGAGCAGATAGGTGACGGTGTCGCCCATGCGCGGCGGCAGGCGACGGACAAGCTTGTCGAGGCGCGGGTCGCCGCCAGCCATCTGGCCGCTAGCGCCCGCAGTCCCTGTCTTATCCTCGTCCGAAACTACGCTCATGCTTACTCCTCGGCGGCGATGCGGTGTTCGGCGCGCACTGCACCCGGCGTCACCTGCTTTGCGCGCGGCAGCACCAGCGTCAGCAGGCGCAACAGCTTGATCGCCTGCACTTCGTGGGGATGCACGTCCTCGTCTGCGGCCGCGACGCGCTCCGACAGTTCCATCAAATGAGCCGACAGCGGCAGGTCTGAAACCGGACGCAAATTCTCGATCACCACATTGGCGAAATCCGGCTCCTCGAGTCGTTCAGCAAGCTCGTCGAACATCGCGTAGAGCCGGTCGTCCGAGATATGCGGCGCCAGCTTGCGATCCCGGATGAACCGGACGACCTCGTCGCGTTCGACCGGCGAAACTTGCCGGTCGGCGACGGCAACCAGCGCGCCGACGATCACCAGTGCCACCGCAGCCTGCTCGTTCAGGCTGGACGGCTCGGTGATCTCGATTTCGATCGGATTTGAATGCTTGGCGTCGGACATCGTTGCTCCCTTATCTTGCGAAAGACCGCACGGAGCTGCGATGGGGACGATTCGGTCGGAGAGACTCTCAAGAAGGCCCGACGATCGGCCGATCCATCGCATTCGCGCGGGACAGGTCATCCGACATCACGAGGTTTTGCCGACAGCGTCGACTTCCTCGCCAGAGGGGCCCGGATTCTTGTTCGTTTCACACATAAAGATGGGGCTGTCGGAATCAAGACGACGCGACTGCGACCAGCCGCCGCATCGGGTTCCGTGTTGCCACATTGGCTAAGCAGTTCTGCGCGCTCCGCACCTGCGATCATGTCTTTTACTGTCATCGCCCGCGCAGGCGGGCGATCCAGTACTCCGAGACGCCCGTAGTTTGTCGAGAAGCCGCAGCGTACTGGATTCCCCGCCTGCGCGGGGAATGACAGCGGAGTGCGGAGCACTCAGCCTACCCCACCCGCTCGACAAGATGCGACCGCGAGGGCGACGGCTCGAACCTGTCGCCGAAATATTGAGTCTCGTGCGCCACGAGGCCGTCGCGGAATTCCATGATGCTCACTACGTAAGACGGCACCCCGTCATAGGTCAGCACGAATTCGCTCACCCAGAGATCGTTACTGCCGACGATCCGCCGAACCGTGAAGCGCTTCTTGTTCGGCTGCACGAACCGGCTCTCTTGAATCTTCCTGCGACCGCGAATGCGCTCGCCGGACTGCGGATAGTCGAGCACCGCGTCCTCGCGATAGATGTCGTGCTCGGCCTCGAAATCGTTCGCATCCGAAGCATCCCAATGGCGCTGGAGCGCGGCCAGCTTGCCCTGATCATCCATCGTGATCTCCCGTTGTACCGACTGCGTTTACGTTACGCATTTCAAATTGGCCTCAGGGCCGCCGGTGGCAAGGCTTGCTCGCAACGTCTAACAACGACTAACGAGCCAAAAACCCCATCCGGATGCAAGGATGACGGCAGAACCACGCAGCCAGATCGGGAACACGGAATGGCACGTCTGCTTTCGGTCAATGTCGGCCTGCCGCGCGACGTCGCTTGGCAGGGTCGGACCGTCCACACCGGCATCTGGAAGGCACAGGTCACAGGCCCGCGCAGGGTGCGCCGGCTCAACATCGATGGCGACGGCCAGGGCGATACGGCCGGTCATGGCGGCGAACATCGTGCCGTATTCGTCTATCAGGATGAATCCTATCGGTACTGGCAGGAGCATCCGGGTCGATCCAACCTCGTTCATGGCCAGTTCGGCGAGAACTTTACGGTCGAGGGCCTCGCCGACACCAACGTGTGCATCGGAGACCGCTACAGGATCGGCTCCGCGGTGTTCGAAGTGACGCAGCCGCGCGTCACCTGCTACCGTCTCGGCATTCGCATGGACGAGCCGGACATGGCCGCGCTGCTCGTCAGGCACGGGCGGCCCGGATTTTATTTCCGTGTGATCGAGGAAGGCGACGTCGAAGCCGGTGACGAGATCACACAGATCGCTGTGGGACCCGAGCGCATGAGCGTGTTCGAGATCAATGCGCTGCTTTACCTGCCGCCTCATCCGCGCGAACGCCTGGAGCGCGCGCTGCGGATTCCCGCGCTGAGCCGCGGCTGGCGCCGTTCTTTCGAGGCGCTGCTCGAGCAGCAGAAGGACAACAAGACCGCGGGAAACGCCGGGCTTGGGCCGGCGGCGAGCCCAGCTCCGGCCTGGCGCGGATTCCGCTCCTTTCGCGTGGCGCGAAAGATCGCCGAAAGCGGCAACGTGACGTCGCTGATCCTCGAACCCGCCGACGGACATCCCGTGGCGACCGCCCTGCCCGGTCAATTCGTCGTCATCAAGCTCGAGCCCTCCGGTGCGCAGGCGATGACACGCAGCTATTCGCTGTCGGGCGGCGCCGATGCCGCGTCCTATCGCGTCAGCATCAAGCGCGAAGTTCACGGCGCCGCCAGCCGTTACATTGCCGACGAGCTGCTGGCCGGCGCTGCCGTGCAACTAGGTGCGCCACGCGGCAGTTTCACGCTCCGGCAAGATGCACGCCCCGTCATCCTGTTGAGCGCCGGCATCGGCGTCACCCCTTTGCTCGCAATGCTTCACGCGCTCGCCGCCGAAGCGACGACGCGGGACGTGTGGTGGCTGCACGGCGCTCGCAATGGCCGCGAACATGCGTTCGCCGCCGAGGCGCGCGAATTGCTAGGTGGGCTCTCTCGTCACCATAGCCACGTCTGCTACAGCGCGCCTGACCCGGACGATCGTCTCAATGTGGCGTTCGACACAGCCGGACATCTCGACGCATGCCTGCTCCAGACCCTGAGCGTGCCGCGTGACGGCGATTTCTATCTGTGCGGACCGGCAGGTTTCATGAACGATCTGAAAGCTGGCCTCACCACGTTGGGCGTCGCACCGGATCGCATCCACACCGAATTGTTCGGCGCCGGACCGTCCTTGACGCCCGGCATAGCGTCCTCCCCGCAGAAGCGGGCGCACCCGCCGATCGGTGCCCCCGGCCCCGGCCCGATGGTTTCGTTCGCCCGGAGTGGCCTCAATGTCCGCTGGGGACCATCCTATGCCAGCCTGCTGGAATTGGCCGAGGCGTGCGACGTCCCCGTGCGCTGGTCGTGCCGGACCGGCGTCTGCCACAATTGCGAGAGCGGGTTGATCGCGGGGACGGTTGACTATGCGCCGGATCCGCTCGATCCGCCGGCGGACGGCAATGTCCTGATCTGCTGCTCACGACCCCGAAACGACGTCGTGGTTGATCTGTAAAAGTGGGAGAGCGCAATGCGACCTGACATGATGCCGGGAGTAACCTTCCCGGATTACGAACTCAGCGACCACACCGGCAAGCACCGGAAGCTCTCCGAACTGCAGGCGGGCGATCCAATGGTGCTCGTGCTCGGCCGCGGCGGATTTTGTCCCAAGGATCGTCGCCAGGCCGAAGGCTTGCTGCAACTCCATCGCGAGATGGAGGTGGGCTATTGCCGGATGGTCACGATCACGACCGACAACATCACCCAGACCAGCGAATATCGCAGCGGCGTCGGAGCGCACTGGCCCTTTCTCTCGGATTCGCGGCGCCTCGTTCAGAAAGATCTCGACATCGCCGAATACACCGACCCCGTCCACAATCCGATGATTCCGCACGTGATCGTGCTCGAGCCCGGCCTCGTCATTCACAAGATCTACAACGGCTACTGGTTCTTCGGCCGTCCAACCGTCGAAGAGCTCCGCCAGGACCTCAGGGCAGTCGGCATGAAGTGCCGGCCGGATTGGGACATCGCGGCGCCCGGCCTCAGGGCACTGTGGGACCAGGGCCGCAGGGAGCATTTTCATCCCTACGGCAAGGCTTACGTCGAAACTCTCGGCGAACGGGATTAGAACCACATTCCGACATCGTCCGCTCGGGCGAATGCCGGTTCGGAATGTGGATGATCCAGATGAAGACCAATCCCGCGCCCCGTGCCGACCGCATGGGCGCGCGCCAGATCTACGAAGTCCTGCGGGATCAGATCATGGCACGGGTGTACGGGATCGACGGGGTGCTGCCGTCCTCCCGCGCGCTGGCCGGTGAGATGGGCGTGGCGCGCTCGACCGTCACGATCGCCTACGAACAGCTCGCCGCCGAAGGCTTCATCGAAACACGCCATGGCGCGCGACCGCGCGTGGCTCGCGCCGTCGTCGAGCGAGGACGCACGCGCGTAGTGTCGCGGCCGTCGGCGCGGAAGGTGCGGCTGTCGGCCTTCGGGAACCGGTTGCTTCAAGACCCGCCGCGCTGGTCCGAGCCGCCGCGCGGGCTGGTCGCGAACTTCCGCTATGGCGAGCTCGCGCCGTCGGATTTCCCGGTACTGGCATGGAAAAAGGCCGTGACCGCTGCGATGGCGCGCAAGCCCGAGCGGCTGGCCTATGACGATCCCTGCGGGGCGCTGCGGCTGCGGACCGCGCTTCAAGGCTATCTCTGGCGGTCGCGTAGCGTCCGCTGCGAGGTCGATCAGATCGTCGTCGTCAACGGCTCGCAGCAGGGCCTCGACATCTGCGCGCGCCTGCTGCTCGATGCCGGCGACCGCTTCGTGATGGAGGATCCCGGCTACCAGATGGCGCGGCATACTTTCGCAGCGACGGGCGCCGAGACGATCCCGATTCCCGTCGACGTGGATGGACTGGAGACAGCGCGGCTCGATGGCGTCGAAGCCCGCCTCGCCTATGTCACGCCGTCGCACCAATATCCGCTCGGCGGCGTCATGCCGATCGGCCGCCGGCACCAATTGCTCGCCTGGGCCAGGGCAAACGACGCCTACGTGATCGAGGACGATTACGACAGCGAGTATCGCTACGATACCAAGCCAATCCCGCCGCTGCACGCGCTGGAAGGCGGCGGCAATGTGATCTATCTCGGCACCGTCTCCAAGACGCTCTCGCCGACCTTGCGGATCGGCTTTCTGGTGGTGCCCTCCGCCCTGCGATCCCTGATCGCCGCCGCCAAGCAGATCATGGACCGGCACACGCCGCTGATCGAACAGGACGCTCTCGCGTCGATGCTGGAAAGCGGCGCCTATGACGGCCACATCAGGCGCGTGCGCCGGCGCAACGCCGAACGCCAGCGGGCGCTGCTCGACGCGCTTCGCCGCAGGTTCGGGGACCGCGTCCGGATCGAGGGCACGGCCGCCGGCCTGCACATCGTGGCGTGGTTCGACGACCTGCCGCAGAAGCGAGAGGACGCGTTGATCAAGGCGGCCCGTGCAAAGGGCGTCGGCATCTATTCCGTCTCTGCGCTGTTCGTCGGACCTCGCCGACCGCGGAAGACGGTCGGCCTCGTCATGGGCTATTCGGCATTGGAGGTGGCACAGATCGAGCGCGGCTGCAGGCTTCTCGCACAAGCCGTCGCCGAACTGGACTGATCAAATAGACGATAACTGGCAGTTTCTTACAGGCCAGATTCCGGCTATCTCCAGAGCAACACCGGAGATAGACATGTACATCCCTCCCGCCTTCAAGGACGACATCGAGAGCATCCGAGCGACCATTCGCGGCGCCCGCCTCGCCAGCCTGGTCACGGCCACCAGCGAAGGCCCCGTCGCCACGCCGCTGCCGCTGCTTCTCGACGAGAGCGAAGGCGAACATGGCGTGCTGTACGGACATGTGGCGAAAGCCAACCCGCAATGGAAACTGCCGCCGATCGGAGATGCGCTGGCGATCTTCAGCGGTCCCGACGCCTATGTGACGCCGTCCTGGTACGCGACCAAGCAGGAAACCGAAAAGGTCGTGCCGACCTGGAACTACGTCGCGGTGCATGCCTACGGCCCGGTCGAATTCTTCCAGGAGCCCGAGCGCCTGCTCGACGCCGTGACGCGGCTCACGAATAGGCATGAAGGATCGCGTGCAAAGCCGTGGGCCGTTACCGATGCCCCCGAAGATTTCATCGCAACTCAGCTGCGCGGAATCGTCGGCGTGCGCATTCCCGTCGTGCGGTTCGAAGGCAAGCGCAAGATGAGCCAGAACCGTCCCGAGGCTGACCGTGTCGGCGTCGCGCAAGGTCTCGCAGCGAGCGAGAACGCTGGTGATCGCGAGGTTGCGCCATTGATTCCGGTTCCGGTTTAGTGGCCACTTGGTTCCCGACACTCGCTGTCGGGAACCATCGTCCTGTCAGGTTCGTTGATACATTTCAGCAAGCATCTCCTGACGGAATTCCTATGTGCCGCTGGATCGCATACCGGGGCGAGACCACGTCCTTCGAGCCCTATGTCACCGAGCCCGAGCATTCGCTCATCGCGCAAAGCATCCGCTCGCTCCAGTCGACGGCGGGCTCGAATGGCGACGGCTTTGGTCTCGGCTGGTACGGTGAGCATCCGGAGCCTGGTCTTTATCGTGAAACACGCCCCGCTTGGTCGGACGAAAATCTCCGCTACCTCTGCCGCCATTTGCGCTCGCATCTGTTCTTCGCCCATGTGCGCGCCGCCACCGGCACGGCAGTGACGCGGCAGAACTGCCATCCCTTTGCCTGCGGCCAGTGGATGTTCATGCACAATGGTTTCGTCGGCAGCTGGAATCGCCTACGGCGCAAGGTCGAGGCGCTGATCCCCGATGCCTACTACCCCTCGCGGACAGGCACGACCGATTCGGAAGCCGTGTTTCTCGCCATGATGGGCGCGGGTCTCGACGCCGATCCGCTCGGCGCAACGCATCGCGTGCTGCGAGCCCTCGTCGGCCTCGTCAACGAAGGCGAGCTTCGTGAGCGGCTACGCTTCACCAGCGCCCTCGCCAACGGCCGGGATCTCTATGCCTTCCGGGTTGCGGTCAACGATGCCGCCAACACGCTCTATTTCCGCGAGGCTGGCGGCCAAGTCATCGTCGTCTCCGAGCCGTTCGACAAGGAAACAGACTGGACGGAAGTGCCCGCGAATCACGCGCTGGTCGCACGTGCGTCCGAGAGCGCGAAAATTGTTCCGTTCGATCTTGCAATTTCCAGTGAGGTCGACGCGGAACCCGCTCCTGCCAGAAGGATTATCGCCCGCGGGTAAATACCTTGGCCGGGTGGCACGATGACATTGGCGTCAGACGTCTTGAAACTGCTGCGGCTCGATTCCTCCGAGGACAGGCAGCACCTCGTCATTCGCTCGGCCGGCGGACGCGGCAAGGCTGCGGAATACTCGTTCGGTATCGAGGAGGAATACTTCCTCGCCGATCGCCGCAGCCTGGAGGTCGCGATCCAGACCCCGAATGAGCTATTCGAATCTGCGAATTGGTCGACAGGCGGCCAGGCGATGCGGGAGATGTTACAGTCGCAGCTCGAGGTCGCCACCAACGTGCATGTCGACGTCGCCGACGCGCGCGAAGAGCTTCGCTTCCTGCGTCGCGAAGTCGCAAACGTCGCGGCACAATACGGCTTCGTGATCATGGCCTGCGGCACGCACCCGACCGCGGTCTGGCGCATGTCGCAGCCGAGCCCGAAGCCACGCTACGAGGAGATGATTGAGGATCTGCGCAGCATCGGCCACCGCAACCTGATGTGCGGCATGCACGTGCACGTCCAGTTGCCCGATCCCGAAAAGCGCATGGCGGTGATGCGAGCGATGCAGCCGCATCTGCCCTTGTTCATCGCCCTGTCGGCCTCCTCCCCGTTCTGGAATTCACACAAGACCGGACTGAAGGGCTATCGGCTCGCCGCCTATTCCGAGCTGCCGCGCACTGGCCTGCCCGAATTATTCGAGAGCCGGCAGGATTACGACGAATATGTCGGCGCGTTGCAGCGCTCGGGCGTCATCCCCGATGAAAGTCACATCTGGTGGGCCATGCGCCCCTCGATGAAGCACCCGACCCTCGAGCTGCGTGCGCCCGATACCTGCACCTTCGTCGACGACGCCGTTGCCATTGCCTCGCTCTATCGCTGCCTGACCCGCTATCTCTACCTGCGACCTCATCTCTCGAAAGAGGTCACCGCGGTCGAACGCGCAATTGCGGTGGAAAACAAATGGCGCGCCCAGCGCTACGGCACCGATTGCATCTTTGCCTCCAAGGACGGGCCGGTCGAGATCTCCGAGCTGCTCTCCCGTGTGATCGAGCACATCGCCGAAGACGCCGCCGCGCTGAACTGCATGGCCGAGGTCGAACACTGTCGCACCATCGTCGAACGCGGCAGCTCGGCCGAATTCCAGCTTCGCGCCTTCCGCGACAATGCGGAAGACATCGCCGCCGTGTCGCGCTGGATCGCAGACGCGACGATCTCGGGCACGAGCACCCCCGCCGCAGGCGTTCCCGCGCCTTCATAGCGCCCGCGCAAGCTTCGGGAGCAACAATGTCGGTCCTGAATGCGTAAGGTCGCGGAGAGAACGATGAATCACGTCAAATGTTGCGCTGGCTGTGGCCATGGCCTCATTCCGATGCTCTCGGCCAAAGGGCGCGCGGAGCTCAGCTGCCTCTGGTGCGAGCTCATCGAGGCGCGTGCAGTGGACATGGCGAAGTGGGCTGACAGCCCGTACGGCAAGCCCGAGCGGACCGTCCGTCGAGCTTTCGAATGAACGGCTTCAGCCACCCGGCCGCCGACTTCTCCTGATCGGCGCAGCTGCGCATCCGCGCCAGAATGCCGCCAAATTAGACAAGACACGTCTCGTCACCAGGATTGCAGACTGGGCGAACATGGCCATGCAGGCTGGTCAAGCGCGTCATCTAACCTCAAGTGCAACCTCGATTTTTCATCGCGTGGCGGCGAGTCGCAAAGCCTTGCGTGCCGCGCACCGCCTCGACTGGCCTAAAATTCGCAAGGCAGCATCAGGCCTGATCCCCTGCTCTCAGCAAGATGCGTGCGCCGAGACAGGGTGAGCGGGCCAGATCGGAGAATTCCATGAACGTGCATGCCACCGGCGATCTCAAATTCACCGGCCTCACCCGCCCGGACGGCGCGCCCCTTCGCCTCAACGATCAGGAGTTCGTGGCGATCGATCGCGACCGGAATGCGAAGTTCGAGGCAACGTACCGGCCGCAGGCCCTCTACAATCGCGCCAACGAGGGTTTCCACGCCAACAACGAAACCTTCCTGCTGCACGAGGTCGCGACCAATCTGCCGATCTATCTGCCCGACACCGGCCCTACCGACTTCCATCTTCATCTGCCGCCGGGCGGCTTTCAGCTCGTGCTGGTCACGTCGGGCGCGTTCACGTTCGACTATGACGGGCGCTTCTATAATGTCGGCCCCGGCGCGGTGATGCTGCAAAGCGCGATCGTGCACCGACAGCTGTTCTACACCTGGTCGGGACTGTCGACCGAAGAGAATCTGAAGACGCCGCAGACGGTGGTGCCGGATCCAATCTCGATGGGCTATTCGGGCAAATTCCTCGAAGCCTTCATCACTGACCCGACGACGTTTCCAAACCCGACCATCGTCGGTCCGGACCAGATCAACGAAGCCGAGACGCCGCGGGTGGCATGGAGCCACTCTCTGCATGATCGCCCGGTCGATGCAGGCTTCTGGCTCCAGGACCCCTTGGCGCTGGATGCGCTGTTCAAGCCGCTCACCGACAGCCCGATCAAATCGGCCATGCCGGTTTACGTGCGCGATATCGGGATCGAGGCTCCGAGCGGTCACCTCGTCGCCGGCCACATCATCGCAACCGATCCGCGCGGCCAATCGCTCTTGTCCAAGAGCACGTCGTCAGCGGCGGACACCACATGTTTCGCCAAGGGCGAGGTCGTGATCTACCGCGTGATCCGCGGCACGGCCGAATTCAGGAACAAGACTGGCGAGACCTTTGAGCTCGCGGCCGGCGATGTGGTGACGGCGGGCAAGAACGCCACAAGCCTCGTCGGTGTTGGTGAGAACACGCAGGTCCTTCGGCTCGGCCTTCTCAAGGGCATGAACGACCTCCGCAGCTGGACGCCGACGCAACGCGACGAGATCGACGGCCTCGCCGGTCAGATCATCACGCAGAAGGACATCCGTCCGCTGCGCACCGAGGGCAAGCCGGTCGGATACCTGTACGGCTGAGCGGAGTTACTCCGCCGCTTGGCGGACGTGGCGGGCGGTCGGGGTGCGCATGGTGACGAGCTCTTCGGACGCGGTCGGATGCAGCGCGATCGTCGCGTCGAAATCGGCCTTGGTCGCCTTCATCTTCACCGCAATCGCGACTGCCTGCGTGATCTCGGCTGCGGCATCGCCGACGATGTGACAGCCGAGCACACGGTCGGTTGAACCATCGACGACGAGCTTCATCAGCACGCGGGTATCGCGGCCCGACATCGTCGCCTTGATGGGCCGGAACGTGGTCTTGTAAATGTCGATATGGCTGAATTGCGCGCGGGCTTCCGTCTCGGTCAGGCCGACGGTGCCGACCTCCGGCTGCGAGAACACGGCGGTCGGGATGTTGGCGTGATCGACCTGCACCTCGCGCTTGCCGAACACGCTGTCGGCGAAAGCATGGCCCTCGCGGATCGCGACCGGCGTCAGGTTGAAGCGATGGGTGACGTCGCCGATCGCGTAGATGCTGTCGACCGAGCTCTTGGAGAAATGGTCGACCGCGATGCCGCCGTTCCGCGGGTTGATGGCGACGCCGGCCTTCTCCAGGCCGAGATTGGCGACCGCGGGATGGCGGCCGATCGCGAACATCACCTGGTCGGAGGCAAGGCTCGATCCGTTCGACAGATGCGTGGTGAATTCCTCGCCGTGCCGATCGACCTTCGTCACCGTGCAGCCGGTCAGGATGGTGATGCCCTGCTTCTCCATCTCGGCGCGGACATGGGCGCGAACATCCTCGTCGAAGCCGCGAAGAATGTTGTCGCCGCGATAGATGACTGTGACGTCGGAGCCGAAGCCGGCGAAGATGCCGGCGAACTCCAGCGCGATGTAGCCGCCGCCCTGGATCACGATCCGCTTCGGCAGCTTGGCCAGGTGAAACGCCTCGTTGGAGGAGATCACGTGCTCGATGCCGGGAATCGGAGCGCCGTGATTGGGCGCGCCGCCGGTGGCGATCAAAATGTATTTTGCAGTGATCTTCCGGTCGTTCTCGAGCAGGCGGACGGTGTGCTTGTCCTCGATCACCGCGCGGCTCTTGACGATTTGCGCGCCCGACTTCTCGACATTGGCGGTGTAAGCCGCCTCCAGACGCGCGATCTCCTTGTCCTTGTTGGCGATCAGCGTCGGCCAGTCGAAGGTCGCAGACGGAACGGTCCAGCCAAAGCCGGCGGCGTCCTCGATCTCATGGCGGAAATGCGAGCCGATGACGAACAGCTTCTTCGGCACACAGCCGCGGATCACGCAGGTCCCGCCCATGCGGTACTCTTCCGCGATCATGACGCGGGCGCCGTAGCCGGCCGCGATGCGGGCGGCGCGCACGCCGCCCGAACCGCCACCGATGACAAAGAGGTCGACGTCGAATTCAGCCATTGTCCACTCCGACCTCTTTCAGAACATGATCCGGATTCCGATCAGATAGGGACTGTCAGATCTCCTTGCCACGCTTGCGCATCTCGGCGCGGAAGGCACCCATCACGGTCTCGGAGAAGTTCTGAGCCCAGGAGTTCATGAAGGCCATGCTCAGCCCGATCGCGCGCGGCTCGGCTTCGATCAGCTTCTTGCCCAGCGGCGACTTGTAGAAGGTGACGAGATCCTTCAGCTCCTGCTCGGTGAACTCGCTGGCATAGACCTGCGCCATGCCTTCTCCGATCTCCTTTTCGCGGCCTGCCAGCTGCTGGTTGACGACCCCGGCGACCTCGGTGAGATCCTTCTGATAGTTGAGGTTCTGCTGGATCAGCGCGATCCTGGTCTTATCGACCAGGCCGGGCACGGCGTTGGCATACATCGCACTGGCGTTCTTGATCGCGAGGATCTCCTTGGCGGCCGCGATGGCCGTCGGCGACGATTTCGGCGGAGCCGCCTGCTGGGCCCCGGCCGGGGCGACCGAGAGGGCCAGTCCCACAGCGAGGGTCGCGACCGGCAACAATTTCAAAACGCTCTTCATTCCTAGTCTCCTTTCGGCTTTCGCCGTTCAATCACGCGAATTCCCTCGCCACCCGCCAAGACAGCCGAGCTGGCCAAGCCGATGAACAAACCATGCTCGACGACGCCGGGGATCGCGCTCAACGCCGTGGCGAGGCGGGCGGGATCCTCAATCTTTTCGAGCTGGGCATCGAGGATCCAGTGGCCGCCATCGGTGACGAAAACGTGGCCGTCCTTGCCGTTGCGGACCGCCATCTGCCCGGAAACGCCGCATTCCGCAAACGCCTTCTCGATCGCGCGACGCGTTGCGCCGAGCCCGAACGGGATGACTTCGACCGGCAGCGGAAAGCCGCCGAGTGTCGGCACCCATTTGGTGTCGTCGGCAATCACGATCATGCGATCCGAGGCGGCCGCCACGATTTTCTCGCGCAACAGCGCGCCGCCGCCGCCCTTGATCAGATTGAGTTCGGGATCGATCTCGTCGGCGCCGTCGACGGTGATGTCGAGATGATCGATCTCATCCAGCGTGGTCAGCGGCACGCCGCAGCGGATTGCATCGAGACGCGTCGCCTCGGAGGTCGGCACGCCGATCACTTTCAGTCCGGCGCGGACCCGCTCGCCGAGCAGCTCGACGAAATGTTTGGCAGTCGAGCCGGTCCCAAGCCCGAGCTGCATGCCGTCTCGGACGTCCTCGAGGGCGCGCGCCGCTGCCTGCCGCTTCAACTGGTCCATGTTCACGTTGCGCCGTCCCTGAATTACGAGTGTGCTGCCTCATAGGCTCGCGGCGGCCTGTGTAGCCTCGTTTTCCCTCGGAGAACAGGGTCTGGGGGAACCGGCCTCCGGACCCACCTTATAAGGTGATCTTATGGCTTCGGCCCTTGCGCGGGCGGGGCCGGGCCGGTAGCGCTGGACCATGACCCCCTCCCACACCATCGTCTTCGATCTCGACGGCACGCTTGTGGATACGGCGCCCGACCTGATCACGGCGCTCAATTACGTGCTCGACCGCGAAGGGCTGCCGCCCGTGCCGATGGCCTCGGCCCGCAACATGATCGGCGCCGGCGCCCGCAAGCTGATCGAGCGGGGGCTGGAGGCCGAGGGCCGCAGCGTCACGGTTGCCGACATGGACCGGATGACGGCCGATTTCATCGCCTATTACGCCGACAATATCGCCGTCGAATCCAGGCCGTTCGAGGGGCTGGAGGCCGCGCTCGACCAATTTGCGGTCCAAGGCCATCGTCTCGCGGTCTGCACCAACAAGCTGGAATGGTTGTCGAAGCGCCTGCTGGATCAGCTCGACCTGAGCCGGCGCTTCGCCGCGATCTGCGGCGCTGACACTTTTGGCGTCCAGAAGCCCGATCCGACCATTTTCCGGGAAACGGTGGCGCGGGCCGGCGGCGAGGTCAAAGCGAGCATCATGGTCGGCGATGCCGGACCCGATGTCGGCGTGGCCCGGCGCGCCGGAGTTCCCGTGATCGGGGTCAGCTTCGGCTATACGGACGTGCCGATCGCCGAGCTGAAGCCGGACCGGCTGATCCATCACATGCGCGACCTGCCGGCCGCCGCCAGCAGCCTGATGACTGCGCAGGAAACTCTCAAGTAGCTGAAATAGTTTGATTATTCCGCAGAATCCCGCATTAACCATCTGCTAACTATGCGCGGCCCGCCGGTTGCTCGCTGGAAACGACGCTCCTAAGTTCGCGTGGAGTGTGGCGGTTCGTCGCAGCAAAAGTGGATGGTCCATGCGTCGTGTCATCTCGTTTGCGTTAGCTGGAGTAAGCGTCATCGGGGCGACAAGTCTTGCCGGCTGCTCCTCAATGTCTTCGACTTCCTGGGACATGTTCAAGTCGGCCCCGCCGATCGTCCAGGTCCGGCTCGAATCCAATCCCCCGGGCGCTGACGCCACGACCTCGCTCGGACAGGGCTGCAAGACCCCCTGCTCCGTGTCGGTTCCCGCCCCCGACGCCCCCTTCACGGTCGCTTTCGCGCTGCCGAAATACCAGCCAGTAAGCGTGCCGGTGAACGTCATCAGGAATCCCGGTGACTTCACGACCCCCGCCTCGATCACCACCGACCCCAACCCGGTTTTCGCGGAGCTCCAGCCGGCCGTTCCGCCAAGACCGGTCCGCAAGCCGCACCGCCCGAAGAAACCGAAACCGGCGGCGGCCGCGGTCGCCCCGGCTGCTGCCGCACCGGCTGCGGGCTCGCCTTTCCCCGATCCGAACGCGGGCAAGCGCTGACCTCCGTCATCCCCCATTTGTCTCTGACGCATTCGATGCTTAGATTGCTTCCAGGACACCGCTGGAGCAAAACTGCTCGCGTTGCCGCAAGTGACAAGGCATTTGGTATGAACGGACTTTCCGCGAGCCCCCTGTCGAGCACGATGACCGATCCGTTCGGACGGACCATCTCGTATTTGCGCGTCTCCGTCACCGACCGCTGCGACCTGCGCTGCTTCTACTGCATGTCGGAAGACATGACGTTCCTGCCCAAGGCGGACCTGCTGACGCTGGAGGAACTCGATCGGCTCTGCTCGGCCTTCATTGCCAAGGGTGTGAAGAAGCTGCGGCTCACCGGCGGCGAACCGCTGGTCCGCCGTAACGTGATGACGCTGGTGCGCTCGCTGTCGCGGCATCTCAAGAGCGGCGCGCTGAGCGAGCTGACGCTGACCACCAACGGCACCCAGCTTGCGAAACATGCCAGCGAGCTCGCCGATTGCGGCGTCCGCCGCATCAACGTCTCGCTCGACACGCTCGACCCGCAAAAGTTTCGCGAGATCACCCGCTGGGGCGAGATCGACAAGGTGCTGGAAGGCGTCGAGGCGGCACGCGCCGCGGGCCTCGCGGTCAAGATCAACGCCGTGGCGCTGAAGAACCTCAACGAGGATGAACTTCCCGACCTGATGCGCTGGGCCCACGGCAAGGGCATGGGGCTGACGCTGATCGAGGTCATGCCGATGGGCGAGATCGGATCGGGACGAATCGACCAATATCTGCCGCTGTCGCTGGTGCGCGCGCGCCTTGCCCAGCAGTTCACGCTGACCGATCTGGCCGAGAGCACCGGGGGGCCGGCGCGCTATGTCAGCGTCGCCGAGACCGGCGGCAAGCTCGGCTTCATCACCCCGATGACCCATAATTTCTGCGAATCCTGCAATCGCGTGCGCGTCACTTGCACGGGAACGTTGCACACCTGCCTCGGCCACGAGGATGCCTCCGATTTGCGCAAACCTCTGCGTGCATCGGACGACGATTCGCTGCTTGCGGATGCGATCGACCGCGCCATTGGGCTGAAGCCCAAGGGCCACGATTTCATTATCGACCGCCGCCACGACCGCCCCAGCGTCTCCAGGCACATGAGCGTCACCGGCGGCTAACATCGGCTGGCCGGCCGCGGCTTATTCCCCTTAACTATCAACAAACTTCCGATTGACTGGCGGCACGCTCGCTGGTTTGGTGCGGCAGCCTCATGCCTGCGCGGCGAGACAAGCCAACGCGCCCACTCGGCGCAGTCAAGACGGCCGGGGCAAATCGGGGAGGACCAATCTTGCAAGCGCTCCTGAAGCTGAGCAATGGAATTGACGCGTTCACACGTTGGACGGGCAAGCGTCTGGCTTGGCTGATCCTGCTCGCCGTCGTCATCTCGGCGCTGAATGCGATCATCCGAAAGACATTGGACACGTCCTCCAACTCGTGGCTCGAGCTGCAATGGGTGCTTTTCAGCATCGTGTTCCTGCTATGCGCGTCCTGGACGCTGCTCGACAACGAGCACATCCGGATCGACATCTTCAATAGCATGATGCCGAAACGGGCTCGCAACATCATCGACATCATCGGGCACATCTTCTTCCTGATCCCGCTGACCGTTGTCATGATCGTGACCGGAATACCGTTCTTCCTGCGCTCGCTCCAGATCAACGAGCAATCCGGCAATGCGGGCGGCCTGCCACAATGGCCGGCAAAAGCGCTGATCATGATCGGCTTCGCCCTCCTGCTCGTTCAAGGCATCTCCGAGCTGATCAAGCGAATCGCGATCATGCGCGGCATGATCCCGGACCCACACGAGTCGCAGGTGTCCGCACTGGAGGCCGAGGTCGAGCACCTCGTCGAAGCGATCGAAAAGAAGTAGCCGTTGGCGACGGTTTAGGGGGAAGTCATGACCGCGTTTATTATCGCCAATCTGGCGCCCATCATGTTCGCGACGCTCGTGATCGTGCTGCTGCTCGGCTACCCGGCAGCATTTTCGCTCGGCGCCGTCGGCCTGTTCTTCGCCATCATCGGCGTTCAGCTCGGCCAATTCCACCCGGACTTTCTCCAGGCCCTGCCGGAGCGCGTCTACGGGGTCATGAACAACGACACGCTGCTCGCCATTCCCTTCTTCACCTTCATGGGATTGGTGCTCGAGCGCTCCGGCATGGCGGAGGATCTGCTCGACACCATCGGCCAGTTGTTCGGCACCATCCGCGGCGGCCTCGCCTACGCGGTGGTGTTCGTCGGCGCGCTGCTTGCGGCGACCACCGGCGTCGTGGCGGCCTCGGTGATCTCGATGGGCCTGATCTCGCTGCCGATCATGCTGCGCTACGGCTACGACCGCCGCGTGGCGACCGGCATCATCGCGGCCTCCGGCACGCTGGCGCAGATCATTCCGCCGTCGCTCGTCCTGATCGTGATGGCCGACCAGCTCGGCAAGTCGGTCGGCGACATGTACGAGGGCGCGTTCATTCCGGGCCTGGTGCTCGCCGGCCTCTATGCGGGTTACGCGTTCCTCGTGACCATGATTTTCCCGAAGGCGGCGCCTGGTCTTCCCAAGGAGGCGATCGGCTTCCGCGAGGAGAGCGGCGACCGCGGCCTCAAGTCGCTCGGCGTGCTGTTCCTGGCGAGCTGCGTCTTCGGCTGGTTCATGATGCGGAATTCGGAGACACACGGCGCCGACTTCGTCGTGCTCAGCATGTTCTTCGGCATCCTCTTCGCGTTCTTCGTCGCCGTCGCGAACTGGGTCCTCGACAAGCTGACGGGCTACCGCTTTCTCTCGAAGATGGCGCAACAGACCACCTTCGTCATGGTGCCGCCGCTATTCCTGATCTTCCTGGTGCTGGGCACGATCTTCATCGGTGTCGCGACGCCCACCGAAGGCGGTGCGATGGGTGCAGCCGGGGCCCTCATTCTCGGAGCCGCGAAGCGGCGGCTGACCTGGGACCTGATCCGTCAGGCTACCGAATCGACGGCGAAGCTGTCCGCGTTCGTCGTCTTCATCCTGGTCGGGGCACGCGTGTTCTCGCTCACCTTCTACGGCGTCAGCGGCCACGTCTGGGTCGAGCACCTGCTGACCTCCCTGCCCGGCGGCCAGATCGGCTTCCTGATCTTCGTCAACGCCTTCGTCTTCGTGCTGGCGTTCTTCCTCGACTTCTTCGAACTCGCCTTCATCGTGATCCCGCTGCTCGGGCCGGCTGCCGAGCATCTCGGCATCGACCTGATCTGGTTCGGCGTCATCCTGGGCGTCAACATGCAGACGTCGTTCATGCATCCGCCGTTCGGATTTGCGCTGTTCTATTTGCGCTCGGTCGCGCCGAAGGAACGTTATACCGATCGCGTCACCGGCAAACGCATGGAGCCGGTCACGACGGGACAGATCTATTGGGGTGCGGTGCCGTTCGTCGTCATCCAGATGATCATGGTGCTGCTCGTGATCATGTTCCCGTCGATGGTGATGCACTACAAGGGCGTGCAGTCCACCGTCGATCCCAACAGCATCAAGATCGATATTCCCCAGATCGATCTGCCGCCGCTCGACTTCGGCCAGCCGAAGCAATAGCGCCCGGCCCGCCTGCAAAAAAGAACCCGGAGCGAAAGCTCCGGGTTTTTTCGTTTGGGCCGATCGTGCGCTCTGCGATCAGCTCTGCGAGTTGCGCGCCATGAAGTTGTCATAGCCGACTTCGGCGACCTGGAACCACTGATATCCGTTGTTCGAGAACGCGGTCAGCGATTCGTAGACCTTCTTGAAGTCCGCGTTGGTAGCCGAGACTTCGGTGTGCAGCTCCTTTGCCGCCTTGAAGCAGGCTTGCATGACCTCGGGCGAGAACGGATGCAGCTTGGCGCCGGCTGCGAGCAGGCGCCGCAACGCCGGTGGATTGGACTGGTCATACTTCGCCATCATCCAGTTGTTGGCGTAGTGCCCCGCCTGCTCGAGGATGCTCTGATAGTGCTTCGGCAGCGCGTTCCACTTGTCCTGGTTGACGAAGGCCAGAAGCATCGGCCCGCCTTCCCACCAGCCCGGGAAGTAATAATGCGGCGCGACTTTCACGAAGCCGAGCTTCTCGTCGTCATAGGGCCCGACCCATTCCGCGGCGTCGATGGTGCCCTTCTCCAGCGCCGGATAAATGTCGCCGCCGGCGATCTGCTGCGGCACCGCGCCGAGCTTGGCCATCACCTTGCCGGCGAAGCCGCCGATGCGGAATTTCAACCCGCTGAAGTCCTGAGGCGTCTTGACCTCCTTGCGGAACCAGCCACCCATCTGACAGCCAGTGTTGCCGGCAAGCAGCGAGACGACGTTGTACTTCTTGTAGAACTCGTTGAGAATCTCCCTGCCGCCGCCCAGCATGTACCAGGCCTGGTTGATGCGCATGTTCGGTCCGAACGGCACGGCCGAGCCGAAGGTGAAGGTCGGGTCCTTGCCGAAATAATAATAAGACGCGGTGTGGCCGATTTCGCAGGTGCCGTTCTGCACGGCATCGAGCACCTGAAGGCCCGGCACGATCTCGCCGCCGGCAAATGTCTGAATCTGGAATTTGTTGTCGGTCGCTTCCGCGACCATCTTGGCCATCATCTCGGCGCCGCCATAGAGCGTGTCGAGCGATTTCGGCCAGCTCGTCGGCATGCGCCATTTGATCTCGGGCGTCGTCTGCGCGATCGCTGGAGCGGCGAGCGTGGCGACACCCGCCGCACCAAGCCCGGTGACCTTGATGAAATCTCGTCTTTTCATGATGTCCTACCCTGATGGATTGTGACGATGGGCCTTCTTGCCGAGGCTTGGAGGCCAGCATGGAACATGTGTCGTCCGATTTCCATCCCTCACGATGTGAGGGACGAAAATGCCCAGCTCCCGCGCCATCCGGTTCTACGACTTTAGGCTTAGACGGCCCGCGGCCCTGGCCGTTCCCATCACGCCCGCCTCGGCCGGGCATGACGGGCGCGCCGGGCACGTGACAAGCGCCGGAAACACGGGCATACCGCGCCATTCCCCCAACCTAAGGCCGCCACGCATGTCGCGATCCTACCCTGCTCCATCGCTCGTTGGTTCGTTGATCGCGTCGCTCTGGCTGGGATGTGCGGCAATGCCGGCGCATGCTGAGCTGAGCGCGAATGTCATGGCCGACGTCCATGCGTTGGCGCAAAAAGAGCAGCAGCCGCTGCTCGACACGCTGCGCGATCTCGTCAGCATCGAATCCGGCAGCAAGGATGTCGAAGGTCTGAACCAGATCGCCCAGCGCGTTGCCGGCCAGCTCAAGCAGCTCGGCGGCACGGTGGAGATCCTCGAACCCACCGACGTCTATCGCCTCGACGACACACCCGAGAAGATCGGCCCGGCCGTACACGCCGTATTCAAGGGCACCGGCAGCAAGAAGATCATGCTGATCGCCCACATGGACACCGTGTACCTGAAGGGCATGCTGAAGGATCAACCGTTCCGCATTGACGGCGACAAGGCCTACGGCCTCGGCATTGCCGACGACAAGCAGGGCGTCGCGCTCATTCTTCATACCGTGGCGTTGCTGCAGAAGCTGAGCTTCCGGGACTACGGCACGCTCACGGTGCTCACCAATGGCGACGAGGAGATCTCCTCACCGGGCTGGCGCAGCACCATCACCAGGTTCGCTGCGGATCAGGATGTGGTGTTCTCCTTTGAAGGCGGCGGTACCGACGGCACGCTGCGGCTGGCCACCAGCGGCATCGGCTCGGCCTATCTCACGGTGCAGGGCAAGTCGTCACATGCAGGCTCACGGCCCGAGGGCGGCGTCAACGCGCTGTACGAACTCTCCCACCAGCTGCTGCAGATGAAGGACCTGTCCAAACCAGAGCACGGCCTGAAACTGAACTGGACGGTCTCCAAGGCCGGCACCAACCGCAACGTGATCCCCGCGGAGGCCACGGCCCAGGCCGACGCACGTGCACTTAAGGTCACCGATTTCGACGAGCTCGAGAAGACACTGCAGGAGAAGATCAAGAATCACCTGCTGCCCGAGTCCAAGGTCGAGCTGAAATTCGAGGTGCGCCGTCCGCCGCTGGAGGCCAACGACGCCTCACGTCGAGTCGCGGCCCACGGCAAGACGATCTATGAGGAGATCGGACTGCCTCTCAAAGTCGACGAGAAGGCGACCGGCGGCGGCACCGACGCGGCGTTTGCCGCACTCAAGACCACCGGAGCCGTGGTGGAAGGCATGGGCCTGTCGGGGTTCGGCGCGCATTCCAACGATGCCGAATATGTGCAACTCAACAGCATCGTGCCGCGGCTTTATCTGACCACACGCATGATCATGGATCTGTCCACCGGCAAGCTGAAATAGCCCGATCTTCCTTCTCTCCTCACGTCCGCCGAAGCCTTGGCAAAGGCGGATGTGGGAGAAAGTGGCGCGTCAGCGCCGCGCCGCGTTCAAATCAACGTCGCCCGACTTCTCTGCCAGCCTGAACCGCAGCGTGAACTGCGCGCCGCCGCCCGGAAGATTCTCCACCGCAACCGTCGCCGCGTGATCATCCGCCACGCCGCGCACGATCGACAGCCCGAGGCCGGCGCCGTCGCTGCGCTGGCGGTCGGCGCGCCAGAAGCGGTGGAAGATCAATTCGCGCTCGGCTTCCGCGATTCCCGGCCCGCAATCGCGCACGCGCACCGCGCCATCCTCGCTCACATCGACATCGACCGACGTGTCCATTGCCGTGAACTTGATGGCGTTTTCGGCGAGATTGAAGATCGCGCGCTGGAGCATCACCGAATTGCCGTGGATCAGCACCGGCGCCTCGGTGCCCCTCAGCGCGATATCCTTGTGCTGTGCGATCGCGAGCGGCGCGATCGAACCGACCACCTCGGCGCAGACCGCGCGCAAATCCGCGGTCTCGCCGGGATCGAGCACCAGCGTGTCGAGCTCGGCGATCTCCAGTAGCTGCGCGACGATGCGGCTCATGCCCTCGATGTCCGCATGCAGCGCATGCCGTGCGGCGCCATCGCCGAGCGTCTCGATCCGCGTGCGCAGGATCGCGAGCGGCGTGCGCAATTGATGCGCGGCGTCGGCGGTGAACTGCCGCTGCACCCGAAAGCCGTCCTCGAGGCGGTCGAGCGCCTGGTTGACGGCGGTGACGAGCGGCATGATCTCGCGCGGAATCTGCTCCGTCGGCAGGCGGATGTCCGTGCGCGCTGGGCCGATATTGCTCGCCTCCTCGGAGGCCTTCCATAGCGGCGCAACAGCGCGGCGAAAGATGATGATGTCGATGCCGAGCAGGACCAGCAGGATCGGAATGGTGATCCATCCGACCCGCCGGAAGAAGTTCGATACGATGTCGTCGATGATGACGTCGCGGTGCGCGAGGTCCTCCGCGACGCGAATGCGTATCACCTTGCCGCCGATGGTGCGGGTGACTCCGGCCCCGGAAATCGTTTCGGAGAGCGGCGGTGGCGCGGCCGCCGCAGTGCCGGTCTTGCGCCGCGACGAAAACAGCAGATTCCCCCCGGCATCGCGAATGTCGTACTGGTAGCGGCCATAGGCTTCTGAATAAAGGCCCTTGAGACTGTCCGGCAGGTTGAACGTCAGCAGCCCGTCGGGCTGGGCGACGATGCGCTCGGCCAACACCTCGGCCTGCGCGCGCATGGCATCGCGATGCAGCTGGTCGATCTCTGAATTGAGCAGCCAGAACAGCACCAGCGGCAGGAAGATCGCGACCACCGCGACCGCCACGATGTGCAGGAACACGATGCGCCAGATCAGCGATTTGAACGTCGGCGACCTCCCATGGATCCCGGCGCGGAATCCGGCGTGAGATCCGATCCGGGCCACGCTATTTCTCCTCGGCCATGAGATAGCCGACGCCACGGATGGTGTGGATCACGACCTTGGCGCCATGCTCGGCGAGCTGCTTGCGCAGCCGCGAGACGTAGACCTCGACCGCGTTAGAGGCGACCTCGCCATCGAGGCCGAAGATGTGGTCCTCGACGTTCTTCTTCGGTACCACCCGCCCCTGCCGGCGCAGCAGGATCTCGAGCACCGAGGTCTCGCGCGCGGAGATGATGCGCGGCTGGTCGTCGACGAAGATCTGGCGGCTCTCGGTGTCATAGACGAGGTTGGCGAGGCGCAGCGAGCGGCCAAGCAACTGGCCCGGACGGCGCAGGATCGCCTCCAGTCGCGCCACCAGCTCCTCCATCGCGAACGGTTTTGCGAGATAGTCGTCGGCGCCGCTGCGCAGGCCGCTGACACGATCTTGCAAGCCGCCGCGCGCGGTCAGCACCAGCACCGGCAACGGCTCCATCTGCCGGCGAAGCTCACGCAGCACCGACAGGCCATCGCCGTCGGGTAGTCCGAGGTCGAGGATCATCGCGGCATAGCTGACGCTGCTGACCGCCTCGCGCGCTTCGGCAGCGCTGCCGACGATGTCGCTCTCATAGCCGGCCGCCGACAGCCCGCCGGCAACGAGCCGCGACAGCTCGGCATTGTCCTCGACGATCAGAAGGCGCATCGCATTTTCCCGCGGGATGTTCCGGTGTCACCGCACGGCTTCCGCCGCATCTTCGCTGTCTTCCATCATCCGGGGCATCTCGGCCAGCGAAAAAGCACCCGGCGGGCCGGCCGCTCCCTTCCGTCAGGTTCCTGTAAGCCAGTCCGGGCACGAGCGGATGAGGTCGCGGATGGCCCGGAAATTTACCTCCTTGGGCCCCGCCGCCGTCGGCCCTGCCGAGGAACGAACACCCCCGCGAACCGTTCAACTCAGCTGCAACATTTCTCATTTGATGGGGCGTCGTGCAGACCACCTAAGGTAATGCACATGCGCCTTGCACGACGAACACGTTCCAGCTCCCTTCTATCCGATTGCTTGGGCGCCATCACGCGACATCCAGGCGCCGCCGCGTTTGCTGCCGCAGGTACCCTCGTTGCGGCTACCGCAATCATAAACCGGCGGCTCGCGAACAAAGCGCAACGCGATAATCCTCCGCAGGGTCGGTTCATCGACGTCGAGGGGGTTCGCCTGCACTATTTGGAACGCGGCAGAGGCAAGCCGCTAGTCTTGTTTCACGGCAATGGCAGCATGGTCCAGGATTTCGTCTCGAGTGGATTGATCGATCTCGCAGCCGAGAACTACAGGGTCATAGTGTTCGATCGTCCCGGTTTTGGGCATAGCTCGCGGCCAAGGCACGTCGTCTGGACTCCGGATGCCCAGGCGGACCTGTTCAAGAAGGCCCTCGATCAGTTGGGCGTCTCTCAAGCGATTGTCCTTGGCCATTCATGGGGAGCGTCGGTTGCGGTTGCGCTGGCGACAAGACATCCTTCGTTCGTGCAGGCTCTCGTATTGGCCTCGGGCTATTATTTCCCGACTCCCCGCGCGGACAGCGCGGCGTCGGTGCTGTCCGCCCTACCGGTGGTCGGGGACGTCATCAGCTCCACGATTTCGCCGCTAGCCGGTCGGATGATGTGGCCCGCGATGTTGCGCAAGCTGTTTGGCCCCCGGCCGGTCCCGAACAAGTTCGCCGGCTTTCCGAAAGAAATGGCGTTGCGCCCATCACAGATGCGGGCCACAGCGGCCGAAGCGACGATGTTGATCTCCGCCGCATTCTCAGGTTCGAAGACTTATGCAGAACTCAAGATGCCGACGATCATTATCGCGGGCCAGAACGATCGTCTGATCGATATCAAGCAGTCGGTCAGGCTGCATGGCGAGGTCAAGCAGAGCAAATTGCACCGGATCGACGGAGCGGGACACATGATTCATCATTCCGCAACCGCTGATGTGATGGCGGCCATCGACGAAGCTGCTGCCGAGGCCGTGTTGACCCATGGACGGGAAGGCCCAGGCGTTTCGCGAAGCAACGCGTAATCGCTCACGAACAACGCCGCTGATCGCCGTCGGCGAACCTCACGGCTCGTTTGCGGAGGATCGCTTCTGAGCCAACTCGGGCGCGGGACCACACTTCAACCCGCCCTCTCGGTCGAACGGAGACCTTTTCGACCGGGTATGGTATCTGTCGATCGCCCGTTGGCCGAGGTGCCGATTGGTCAGATAAAGCGGGAAAACGAAGCACAATGGTTCCTAGCCAGGTGACGATGCCCTTGTGGCACGAAAAGCACCTCCGGGCTGCCACTCGCGCCGCCGGTGTCGCTCTATGGTCCTGGAACGTTGATACCGACGCCATCACCATGGATGAACCCGCGTACGACCTTTGGGAGGTGCCCAAGGGCGAGCAGAAAATTACGTTCGAGATACTGTCCAAGAACATCCACCCCGCCGATCTTGAGAGGGTGAGATCGGCATTTGCCGCTACTCGCGCAGTCGTAGGCTCTTACGAGATAGATTTTCGTATTCTGACCGGCAGCGATATCCGTTGGATTTCCGCGCGGGGCCAGGGCGACGATGCCGACATCGCGGATCGAACGATGTTCGGTATTTTCCTGGACGTCACCCAACGCAAGCAAGCCGAGGAAGCCAACGAGCTCCTGGCGGGCGAGATGAGCCACCGGCTGAAAAACCTTCTCACCGTCGCAACGGCGCTGACGCAAATGAGCTCACGCTCGGCAGCATCAAAAGAGGATATGGCCCAGGAGCTGACCAGTCGCCTGATGGCTCTTGGACGTGCTCAGGACCTTGTGCGCCCGGTACCGGGACGAAATAGAGAAGGGACGCTTCTCGGAGACCTCATCTCTGTTCTGCTTGCGCCGTACGATGAGGAAGGAGCCAGCGTTCGTATTCGTGTCTCGGTCCCCAAGATGAACGTGGGAGAGGCTTCCAGCACAGCACTCGCCTTGGTGATGCATGAACTGGCAACCAACTCTGCGAAATACGGTGCGCTGTCCCTTTCAAGTGGCACCCTGGACGTATCGTGCAACGCTCACGAGGACGAGGTCGTGGTCAAGTGGACGGAGCGGGGTGGTCCCCCCGTTGTCGCTCCAACAAAGCTCGAAGGCTTTGGAAGCCAGTTGGTGCACCGAAGTATGGCCGCCCAGCTTGGCGGGACTATAACTTTTGACTGGTCGGAAGAGGGTGTGGTGGTCATCCTGCGCATGAGCAAAGACCGTCTTGCGAATTGATGTTGAGCTGATTTCCCGCGCCCACTCCTGTCACCCGTCTGCGATTGGCCCTTGGCTTTACTTCGTACGACGCTCCTGAAAAGCCTCTCTGAGTTCGGCCAGTTCATCGCTTGTCGCTCCCAATTCCACATCGGCACGGCTTGCAGGTAAATCCCTGTAAGCAATCGGCTGATCGAACTGGCTGGCCGTAAAGTCGTACCGCCGACCACCGATGCGATTGTAAAAATGGTCGCCGGCCGGCAGCGGCGTCCTCAGCAACTCGCCGCCGAAGAGCTCGTGGATCAGCAGCGAGGTGACGTTGCATTGCCCCGCCGCCGGATTGCTCGCCGTCCATTGACTGGCGGTTGCCAACGACCAGGCCTTGCGCAGCGCGCTTTGAACCTCATCGGGATCGAAGCTCATCATCAACCCCAGGCCAGCCGCCGAGGCGCTCATTTCGGATTTTGCGATAATGCCTTTATGCCACTGTTTTGCCCGACGAGTCAAACGATCTCGCTGAAGCACGCGCGCCTGCCCGCTTTGACGCCCAAAAATACGAAGTTGCCCTCGACCGCGCGATGCTCGGGCGTGCCTGCCAATTAGCCCATCGCATCAAGCTGTTGGCTACACTCGCAACGCCTTGTCCTCTCACCCCTCGTCTACTGTGCATGGGGTTGTTTTTCAGATTTTTTGTTGGAGGCCCCGCCCGTCCCCCGGCGACACCGCCGCTCGCCGATATCCGCTCGCCTATTCCGATCGCGTCGCCCCAAAGAAAAGCCCGGCCTCGCGAACGAGACCGGGCGTGTCGTCTTGCGACTTGCTCGAAGATCAGCCGCGGGTGCGCGAGCGGATCATGAAGCTGTCGTAGGTGTATTCGGCGACCTGCCACCACAGATATTCGTCGGAGCGGTAGGCCTGCATGGCGTCGATCGACTTCTTGAAGTCGGGATTCTTGGCCGAGATCTCGCCCCACAATTCGTTGGTCGCCTTGAGGCAGGCTTCCAGAACCTCATTGGTGAACGGGCGAAGCTGCGTTCCGCCGGCGACCAGACGCTTCAGCGCGCCGGGGTTCACCATGTCGTAGCGCGCGGCCATCCAGGTGTTGGTGTTGACGGTCGCGTTGGTGAGGATCGCCTGATAGTTCTTCGGCAGCTCGTTCCACTTGTCGATGTTGGCGAAGGCGTGAACGGTCGGACCGCCTTCCCAGAAGCCCGGGTAGTAGTAGTACTTGGCGACCTTGGCGAAGCCGAGCTTCTCGTCATCGTAGGGACCGACCCATTCGGCCGCGTCGATGGTGCCCTTCTCGAGCGACGGATAGATGTCGCCGCCGGCGAGCTGCTGCGGCACCACGCCGACCTTCTGAAGCACCTGGCCGGCAATGCCGCCGATGCGCATCTTCAGGCCCGACAGGTCGGCAACGGTCTTGATCTCCTTGCGGAACCAGCCGCCCATCTGGGTGCCGGTGTTGCCGCAGGGGAAGCCCACCACGTTCGTCTTCTTGAAGAACTCGTTGGCGAGCTCGTTGCCGCCGCCTTGGTACAGCCAGGAATTCTGCTGGCGTGCATTCAGGCCGAAAGGCACCGACGCGAAAATCGCGAAGGTCGGGTCTTTGCCGACGTAATAATACGACACCGTGTGGCACATCTCGACGGTGCCCTTCTGGGTCGCATCCAGCGCCTGCAGGCCCGGGACGATTTCACCCGCCTGGAAGACCTGGATCTGAAACTTGTTGTCGGTCATCTCGGCGACGTACTTCGCCATCTGCTCGGCACCGCCATAGATGGTGTCGAGCGACTTCGGGAAGCTCGACGTCAGGCGCCACTTGATCTCGGGCGAGGACTGCGCGATCGCCGGCGAGGCCACCGCGGCGGTCGCCGCCGCGCCGGCTGCCGACACTTTCAGGAAATCACGACGCTTCATCTTCAGTCTCTCCTTGTTGGGGCGTTTCCCCTAACTTCCTCTTTGCTGCCGCTCATTCCGGCGACGCGTTCTTGGGCCGCGTCGAACCGAAGGGGCTTGACTGCCGTGGGCCTTTAACACGGAAGCCCTGCTTTCGAAACGCGACATTGGCATGACAGGGCTCTACGAAAGTCGCATGTCCCCAAGGTATTGGTTTCAAGGGATCGGCTTGGATCCGCTTAGGCCGCGGCGATGACGCCCTTGAGCTGGTCCCGCACCTGTCCCGCAATGGCGCGGTAGATCGCCGCATGGGGACCATCCGGCTCGCTGTCCACTACGGGCGTGCCCGCATCCGAGGTGGCGCGAATCGCCATGTGCAGGGGGATCTCGCCCAGGAATGGTACCCCGAGCTTCTCGGCCTCGTGGCGCGCGCCGCCATGGCCGAAAATGTCGGATTTCGTGCCGCATTGCGGGCACTGGAAATAGCTCATGTTCTCGACGATGCCCAGCACGGGCACGTTGACCTTCTTGAACATCGCAAGCCCCCGCCTTGCGTCGATCAGCGACAGGTCCTGCGGGGTCGAGACGATCACGGCGCCCTTCAAAGGGACGTTCTGCGCCAGCGTGAGCTGGGCATCGCCGGTGCCTGGCGGCATGTCGACGACGAGCACATCGAGCTGGCCCCATACGACGTCGCGCAGCATCTGCGTCACTGCCGACATCACCATCGGCCCGCGCCAGATCATCGCGGTCTCTTCCTCCACCAGGAAGCCGATCGACATGATGGCCAGGCCAAAGCGCTTGAGCGGAATCATCTTGCGCTCGTCGTTCAGCTCCGGCTTCTCATGCAGGCCCGTCAGCCGCGGCACCGATGGGCCGTAGATGTCGGCATCGAGCAGCCCGACCTTGAGGCCGAGATCGCGCAGACCGAGTGCCAGGTTGAGCGCGGTGGTGGATTTGCCGACACCGCCCTTGCCCGAGGCGACCGCGATCACGGCCGCGACGCCCGGAATCTCGGACTGCCGCGCCATCGGCGATTGGGCGCCGCCCTGCGGCGGCGGCTTGTGGGCGTGGACGGGCTGCACGCCCGGCGTGCCGCGGCTGGGAGTTGGCGGCGGTGGCGGCGCCGCGCCGGCCTTCCGCTCGGCGGTCAGCGCCACCATGACGGTGGTGACGCCGGGAATGGCGCGCACCGCGGCCTCGGCCTCGGCCCGGACGGATTCCCAGGCTCGCGCTTCGGCGGCTTCGACATTGATCGAGAAGAACACCTTGCCGTCGGCCGCGCTGATCGCGCTCAGCACATTGGCATTGGTGAGCGCGACCCCGCGGGGCGACTTGATCCTGGCGAGGCTGTCGAGAACCTGTTGCTGCGTCACGCTCAAAGCGCATCTCCTAGAATTCAAGATGCCCCATTAGAGCGGAAACGCCCAAAAGGCTACTGCCTGCCGATATCGTCAGCCATCTCGGCGGGCGCGGCCCCCTGCTCCAGGGCCGCCTCGTAGTTGAGCTCGATCATGACCCCGTTGGGGTCGTGGACGAAGATCTGCCAGAGCTCACCGCCGGGCACTTGGCGGGAGTCGAACTTCATCCCCTTTGAGGCCAGCCGCTGCTTCATGCCGTCAAACCCGCGGCTGGCGAAGGCGACGTGGTGGACAACGCCGGAATCCGGCTTTTGTGGCTCGGCAGTCGGAGAAATATCGACGAGGTGCACCACCGGCTTTCCCTCGCTGTACATCCAGGCGCCGGGGAAGGCGAAATTCGGCCGGGCGCCTTTTTCCAGGCCCAGCACGTCCTCGTAGAAGCGGACGGTTTCGGCCAGATTCCGGGTCCGGACATTGAAATGATCGAGCACGCCCACGCTTACGCCGCCCATGCCTTCGCTCCCTTTTTTTGAAGTCCTTAGGTCCACCATCCTAACACAGGCGGGGGCCAAACGAACCCGTTGCCCTCCGGCCTCAAGGGTTTATGGTGCGCCCGATCTGCCGCAATGGCGGAACCGGACGGCCCTCGCCCGGCAAGAACCGTAAAACCCAAACTACGGACAAGGTACTACAGATGGCTAAAGTCGCTTTCCTCGGTCTCGGCGTGATGGGCTTCCCCATGGCCGGACACCTCGTGAAAAAAGGGGGCCATGAGGTCACCGTCTATAACCGCACCGCGGCCAAGGCGAAGGAGTGGGCGGACAAGTTCGGCGGCAAGACCGCGGCGACCCCGAAGGCCGCGGCCGAGGGCCAGGATTTCGTGATGTGCTGCGTCGGCAACGATAACGATCTGCGCGCGGTCACGATCGGTGCCGACGGCGCGTTCGCCGGCATGAAGAAGGGTGCAACCTTCGTCGACCACACCACCGCTTCCGCCGAGGTCGCGCGTGAGCTCGATGCGGCCGCGACCAAGGCCGGCTTCAAGTTCATCGACGCACCCGTGTCCGGCGGCCAGGCCGGCGCCGAGAACGGCGTGCTGACGGTGATGTGCGGCGGCGCGCAGGACGCCTATGCCGGCGCCGAGCCGATCATCACAGGCGCCTATGCGCGGATGTGCAAATTGCTGGGGCCCGCCGGCTCCGGCCAGCTGACCAAAATGGTCAACCAGATCTGCATCGCCGGCCTCGTCCAGGGCCTCTCCGAGGGTATTCACTTCGCCAAGAAAAGTGGCCTTGACGTCGCCGCCGTGATCGAAACCATCTCCAAGGGCGCCGCGCAGTCCTGGCAGATGGAGAACCGCTACAAGACCATGAACGAGGACAAATACGATTTCGGCTTCGCGGTCGAATGGATGCGCAAGGATCTCTCGATCTCGCTGGCCGAAGCCCGTCGCAATGGCGCCAATCTGCCGGTGACCGCGCTCGTCGACCAGTTCTACGCCGAGGTCGAGAAGATGGGCGGCAAGCGCTGGGATACATCGAGCCTGCTCGCGCGCCTGAATCGCTGACACCTCACGAAGTGATCCTGCCTTGCTGACCGCACTCGCCGCAATCTTCATCCTCGCCTATGCGGCGATCGCGCTCGAGCATCCTATCGGGGTGAACAAGAGCGCGTCTGCGCTACTCGGCGCGGGCGTGCTCTGGACAATCTACGCGCTCGCGACCGGCGACCACACGCTGGTCGGCCGTCAGCTTGACGAGTCCGTCGCTGCCACCGCGCAGATCGTGTTCTTCCTGGTTGGCGCGATGACCATCGTCGAGGTCATCGACGCCCATGACGGTTTCGAGGTCATCACCTCCCGCATCAGCACGACCAGCCAGGTCCGTCTGATATGGCTGATTGGCTTCGTTACCTTCTTCCTCAGTGCAATCCTCGACAATCTGACCACCACCATCGTCATGGTCTCGCTGATCCAGCGGCTGATCGCCAAGCGCGACGACCGCTTGCTGTTCGCCTCCCTCATCGTCATCGCCGCAAATGCCGGCGGCGCATGGACCGTGATCGGCGACGTCACCACGACCATGCTGTGGATCGGCGGACAGATTTCGCCCCTGAAAATCATGAGCGCGGTGTTCCTGCCCTCCTTGCTCAACCTGCTGGTGCCGCTCGCATTCATCAGCTTTTCACTCAAGGGCAAGACCATCGCACCACCGCCGAAAGAGGACGGATTGCAGGGCGTCGATCCGTTCGAGCGGAACGTGATGTTCTATCTCGGACTCGGCGTACTGATCGCGGTGCCCGCCTTCAAGACGGTCACGCACCTGCCGCCCTTCATGGGCGTCCTGCTCGGGCTTGGCATCGTGTGGTTGGTCGGCGAGATCGTTCATCGCAAAAAGGATGAGCATGTCCGCGGTCCCCTCACGCTTGCGAATGCGCTGACGCGGATCGACATGGGCTCGATCGTATTCTTCCTCGGCATCTTGCTCGCGGTCGCCTGCCTCGAACATGCCGGCCTGCTCTCCATGGTGGCCAAATGGCTGGACACCGCGATCGGCCGACAGGACATCATCGTGATCGTGCTCGGCCTGCTCAGTGCTGTCATCGACAACGTGCCGCTGGTCGCCGCGACGATGGGCATGTACGACCTCGCGCATTATCCACCCGACAGCTTCATCTGGGAGTTCATCGCCTATTGCGCCGGAACCGGCGGCTCGATCCTGATCATCGGCTCGGCCGCAGGCGTCGCCGCCATGGGGCTCGAGCGCATCGAGTTCCTCTGGTACGCCCGCCGCATCGCCGTTCCCGCGCTCGCCGGCTATCTGGCGGGCGCCGTGGTGTACATCGCGCAGCACGCGGCGCTGCATTGAGCGGCTCACGCCGGATCCAAAATTAACGCCGGGTTAACGTAATTCTTTAGCTCCTTAAGTCACCTCTTAAGGATTTCTTGCCAGAGATAGACAATGCAGAAGGCCCGTCCCGCGCGGGCAGGAATTGTTGTTGTGCGATGAGTAAACCCGCTGAAAAGCCCGAGGTTGTGCAGCTTCCGGCCGAGCCGGTGAGCGTGCCGTCGGCGAGCCATCGCCGGGCTGCGGCACAGCGGGTGCGCGAGGCGCGCGATAAGTTAACGTCGACCAGTGGAACCCGGCCGGCTTTCGATGCCGAAATGCTGCGCCAGTACGCCCAGACGCGGCTGTCGGCCTCCTATGTCGTGATGCTGCTTGTGGTCGCGACAGGCGTGCTGTTTGGGCTGTGGATGCAGCCGATCCCGGCCGCGGCCTGGACCGCCGGCATGCTTTGCATTCATGCCGCAATGATCCGCAGCTGCCACCGCTTCCTGGCCGAGCCCGCCTCGCCCGCGGCAACGCGCGCATGGCAGACGCGTTTCGTCGTGCTCGACCTGCTCTATGGCCTTTGCTGGATGGCGATCCTGATCCATCCCGTGCTCGACATGATCACGGAAACGCTGATGATGTTCCTGATGCTGCTGGTGATCGCAGTATCAAGCATGCTGGCCGCCAATCTGCCGATCGCCGCCCTCGCCGCCACCGCACCGGTCGCGGTCGCGATGGCGCTGAGCTTCGTGATGACTGGCTCGCTGGATAATTACATCCTGGCCGCGCTCGCCGTCGCCGCCGAAGGCTATTTCGTGTTGCTGGCTCACCGCCTGCACTCTTCGACCTTCGCCACGCTCGAGGCGCGGGCCGAGAAGGACGCGCTGATCGGCGAGCTCGAACAAGCCAAGGCGATCTCGGACGAAGCGCGCCACCGCGCCGAATCCGCCAATGTGGCCAAGTCGCGCTTTCTGGCGCAGATGAGCCACGAACTGCGGACGCCGCTCAATGCAATCCTCGGCTTCTCGGAAGTGATGAAGAGCGAGATTTTCGGCGCGCATGCCGTGCCGGTCTACAAGGAGTACTCGGCCGACATCCACAATTCCGGCGTCCACCTGCTCAACCTCATCAACGAGATCCTCGATCTGTCGCGGATCGAGGCTGGCCGCTACGAGCTCAACGAGGAAGCGGTCTCGCTGGTCGGCATCGTCGCCGACTGCCATCATTTGATGAAGCTGCGCGCCTCGAGCCGTGGCATCACCATCCACGAGGTGTTCGAGCAGGCGATGCCGCGGCTGTGGGCCGACGAGCGCGCGATCCGCCAGGTCGTGCTCAATCTGCTCTCCAACTCGATCAAGTTCACTCCGCAGGGCGGCGAGATCTGGCTCAAGGCCGGCTGGACGGCCTCAGGCGGACAATATCTCTCGGTAAAGGACACCGGCTCCGGGATTCCCGAGGACGAGATCCCGGTCGTGCTCGCATCGTTCGGCCAAGGTTCCAATTCGATCAAGTCGGCCGAACAGGGCGCCGGTCTCGGCCTGCCGATCGCCAAGAATCTGGTCGACCTGCATGGCGGTACGTTCACGCTGAAATCGAAGCTGCGCATCGGCACCGAAGTGATCGTCACCTTCCCGCCCGAGCGCGTGATGAGCGCGCTGGCGCCGATGTCGGATGATTCTCCGCCGCTCCAACCCGAGAGTTCCGCGGTAGCGGACGAGAAGCGCCGGCCCCGCCGCAAGCCGATCATGAGCGCAGGTACGGGCTCGTAACGAGGTGCTTGCAGACATGCCCGACCATCCGCCACTATGCCCCAATGAGCAAAGAAACGCCTTGCGTGGCCGTCTGCATGATCGATCCCAAGACCAGGCTGTGCTTCGGCTGCGGACGCACATTGCCGGAGATCGCGCGCTGGCACGCCATGGAGAGCGCGGAACGCCTCACGGTCATGGCGCTGTTGCCGGCGCGCATGAATCAGGCTGGACTTCCGCCCATCGCGGGATCGCCGAAACACACCTGATCGGTCGGCGCGCATCTGGAGATGCGCAATGATCCGGTCCCTGCTCGTTCTCATCATGCTCGCCTGCACGGCCGGTGCCGTCGTCGCCTATGGCGATTCCGACCAGATCGCGCGCGCGAGCAGCAAGGTCTCGCATATCTTTCGCACGCAGACCGCAGCGCCCGCGCCCGCGCCCGCCGTGCAGATTCCGCGCGGCCAGGGCGGCGAATTCGCGCTGCGCGCGAAGATCAACGGCGTGGCCGCACCGATGGTCATTGACACCGGCGCGACCTCGGTGGTGCTGACCTGGGAAACCGCGAAGGCGATCGGGCTGCCGCTCGAGATGCTCGAATACGACGTCGATCTCGAAACCGCGGGCGGTCACACCAAGGCGGCCCGCCTCACGATCGACCGCCTCTCCGTCGGTCACCTCGTCGAGAAATCGGTGCCAGCCCTCGTCGTGCAGCGCGGGCAGATGAAGACCAATCTGCTCGGCATGAGCTTCCTCGATCGCCTGGAGAGCTGGGGCGTGCGCGCCGACAGGCTGATGCTCACGGGTTATCCGGAGCTCCAGACCAGTCGCCGCCGCTCGCGCCTGGCAGTCGACTAGACTCTTGCAATCCGGCTCGTCATGCGATTACGGCTAGGCCGCCGCCTCCGCCGGTGCGTGCGCACCGACACGCGCAATCGCTTCGCGTAGCACCTCGAGGCCAGCGCCCGGCTTCACCCCCTGCTCGGCAAGATGCCGGCGGAAGGCGCGCGCGCCGGGGACGGCGTGGAATGCGCCGACGAAATGCCGCGTCATAGAGTGCAGCCTCGTGCCGCGCGCGAGTTGCTGTTCGATGTAGGGCACCATCCCTTCGAGCGCATCCTGCATCGAGGCATGCGGCGCCGCCTCGCCGAAAATGTCGGTATCGACCGAGAGCAGCCGCCACGGCTCCTGATAGGCGGCTCGTCCAAGCATCGCGCCGTCAACGTGATCGAGATGTGCCCTTGCCTCGTCGACACCGGGGATGCCGCCGTTGATGATGACAGGCACATCCGGCATCGCGCGCTTGAGGCGATAGACGCGATCATAGTCGAGCGGCGGGATGTCGCGATTCTCCTTCGGTGACAAACCGCTGAGCCATGCTTTCCGGGCATGTACGATCAGCGCATCGCAGCCGGAGTCAACGACTGCGTGCGCAAGGTTGTCGAGCGCGACTTCGGGATCCTGGTCGTCGATCCCGATGCGGCACTTCACGGTCACGGGCACGGCCACCGCACCCTTCATCGCCTCGACGCACCTCGCCACGAGATCAGGCTCTGCCATCAGGCAAGCGCCGAAACGGCCGTCCTTCACGCGGTCGGAGGGGCAGCCGACGTTGAGGTTGATTTCGTCATAACCGAACTCCTCGCCGATCCGCGCCACCAGCGCCAGCTCGCGTGGATCCGACCCGCCGAGCTGAAGCGCGACCGGGTGCTCGACCAGGTCGAACCCAAGCAGCCGCTTCCGGTCACCATGAATGATGGCGCCAGTGGTCAGCATCTCCGTATAGAGCAGCGCCCGCCTCGTCAGGTGACGGTGGAACACCCGGCAATGCCGGTCGGTCCAATCCATCATGGGCGCCACGGAAAAGCGATATTCTTGATATTCCAAGTAGTTATCCTATCCTTACAATGGACTAGAGCAGGAACAAGTGCACACGTGTGCACTCCAAACTAGCCAAAATTGCACACGTTTGTACCGCGTTTGATCTCCCGGTGCACACTAGCGCACATGAAATCCGGGTGGAGCGCACACGCGGTGCCGACCTTTAAGAAGCTCAAGTCGGGCAGCTGGCGCGTTCAAGTCAGGAGGAATCGTATCGCACTTCGTAGTGCTGGCCGTTAGCCACGCGGGCGCGATCTTGTTTGCGTCCCCGTGCGGTCTTCTTCTTCGCTGCCATCTGCTCCTCCGCCCGCGAAACTCATCGCGGTGCGACGCTTCAAGGAATCGCGAGTTCCTTCAAAGAAGCTGTTGCGAGCGCGAGGCCGAACGAACGCGAGCGACGCAGCATCGCGGCTCCAACTTGGTGGGCTTTTCCATTTTCAGTTCCTCGACCGCCTGCACGAAGGCTTCGTCGCGCCGCATGAGCAAAGCGGCCATTTGGCGCACGTCGCGCGAGCTGGTTTGCTCCGGACTTTCGCCCGGAGCCCGCTCCCGTTTTCTTGCAGATGCTTCTCTAGATCCTCCTTTCCAAAACCCACGGCTCGGGAAAACTTGGAACTTCTCAGCCCAGCGTAGGTTGGTTGCCGATCGTTGAACTCAGGAGCCGAAAATGAGCCGCGGAATGCCATCGATGACCGCCCTCTTGGGTATGCTCGCAATCGCGGGGTATCAAAATCGGGACAAGCTGGCGGACATGTTTCGCAATGCGACCTCCGGCCAGCCGGCGGGTGCCAAGGATTCCCTGAGCGGCATGCTCGGCAGCCTTGGCGGCCTAGCGGGCACCGGAGGCGTGGGTTCGCTGCTGAACGGCGGGATCGGCGAATTGCTCGAGCACTTCAGGCAGAACGGGCAAGGCGATGTGGCTCAATCCTGGATCAATCAGGGGCCGAACCGCGAAGTCACCCCGCCCGAACTCCAGCAGGCTATCGGTCCGGACGTCCTTCAAAAACTGGAGCAGCAGACCGGCTTGTCGCAGCAGGAGATTCTCGACCGTTTGTCCCGAGAGCTTCCGACTGCCGTGGACAAATACACGCCTGATGGACGTCTTCCGGCTTCATCGGCGGGATAACACCACAGCGATCGAGGGAGAGACATGAGCATCATCTGGACGATCATCATCGGTTTCATCGCAGGCGTCATCGCGAAGTTCATCATGCCCGGCGACAACGAGCCCTCGGGTTTCATCCTGACCACCATCCTGGGAATAGTGGGCGCGTTCGTAGCGACCTATCTTGGCCAATCTCTCGGCTGGTACCGGCCAGGAGAAGGCGCAGGACTAGTGGGGGCAGTGGTAGGCGCCATCATCGTGCTTTTCGTCTACGGTTTTGTAGCCGGTCGCAGCCGTCGGGCGATCTAACCACAGTGAACGGAATTCTGCGCGTAAGCGGAGAATTCGCCCGGTGTGAAAGGCGATCGGCAAGATGAAATGGATGCTCGTTGTCCTGGTAGGAGGCATGACCCCGGTCAACACCGACCTGGTTTTCGACAAGTTCGCCGATTGCCTTGCCGCCGAGGAGCAGATGCGAAAGCACTATACGGACGCTTTCGAGGCCTGGGACCGATGGGCCGCGGCCAATATCGAGCGACGACGCGAATACTCAAAGGTCCGCGACCTCCAGGCCAAACGCCTGCTCAGCAACATCGGTACGTGCGTCCCTCATGCGGGTGGCGACCCCGCGGCGCTTCAGCAGCAGAGCACTCCGACACCTCCTCAAACTCCTCAAGCCGGACCTATGCCTCAGCCAAGTCCGAAAACGTGACGTCTGAACGTTTCGAACAGGCGCAGCCGCAAACGAATGTTGCAGCTGCGCATTCATCGCCCCTGCCTTCATTGTTCTCGCCCGCGCTGACCTTTGGCCTGCTGACGATTATAGGTGCACGCCTAAATGTCGCCCTGACGGACCTGCGGGCAGAGATGTCGGCCGAACTATAGCGCAAGCACCGGCTCAAGGCCCTCCTGCCGCGCCACAAGCTGATCGCGTTCAGCAAGCACCGCAGCCAAAGTAAAGGATGAGCGGGTCACGACCTGGGTGCATCCTTCGTAGGTCGCGGAAGTGAAATTAGCGGAGTGGACCAGCACGGGCGAGCTGCGCCAGCCGGTCTATCTCGGCCTGAGGTCGGACAAATTGGCCGAGGACGTCGTTCGCGAAAAGAAATGGCCGCGAAAATAGTACGCCGAGACGAAACGTGGACCCCAGGAGTTCAACCAGCGGTGCGCTCGGATGCCGAAGGCCACGGCGGCAGGGGCGGCAGTCCGAGGGCCTTGCGTACAGGTCCGAACGACCTCCGGTGAGCTGCGCATGCACCAAGCCTGGCGAGCGCCTCATAATGAGCCGGCACCGGGTAGCCCTTGTGATCCGCGAACCCGTAGCCGGGGTGACGCACGTCGAGCGTCCGCATGACCATATCGCGCTCGACTTTCGCGAGGATGGAGGCGGCCGCAATGCTGGCGGACTTGGCGTCACCTTTAATGATGGACTGCTGAGGGATCTCGATTTCCTTCAACCGCTTCGCGTCGATCAGCAAGTGCTGCGGCGCCAACCCTAGGCCCCGGACCGCACGCTGCATCGCCTGGATGCCTGCCCAATAGATGTTGATCGCGTCGATCTCCTCGACCTCGACGAATGCTACACACCAACTCTCTGCCTTCTCCTTGATTTCCCTCGCGAGTTCTTCGCGAGCGGCGGCATCGAGTTTTTTCGAGTCGTCGATTCCGATTATCCGCGTGCCGGGCTTCAGGATCACGGCGCCAGCAGAGACTGGCCCGGCGAGAGGGCTCATTCCCGCCTCGTCCACGCCTGCCACGGCATGATGGCCGCTTTCCCAGAGAGAGGTCTCGAAGCGGAGCATCTTTCGCAGGCGCTGCCCCTCGGACCTATTTTCGGAGCGCCGTTTATCGATTGAGGCCAGGATGGCACGGGCTCCCGCGCGGGCGTCGGCCCGCAAGATCTGCTCGATGCTGGCTTCGAGCGGTCTTTTCTCGACGACATAGCGCCGACGCAATACATCGAGTGAATACTGGGACATGGCGGCCTTCCTGAAGATTGACTGTGGGAAGCGTGTCGGTGAAATTTGTGGCGATTGTCTGAAGCTAGACCATGCCGTCATCGACTGCGCAGCGCCTTGTCGAAAGAACCGGACCGGCTCTCCATCTGAGGTCCCGCTATTCTGGAGGGCCACTGATCCACACCTCGCGTCCACCGACCTCCGAGCGGAACCAACCGGTGTCTTCATCCCTTTAGAAAGAGTGGAGCCTCGATCCCAGGGTGCTTCCGAGGGACCGGCCCATGCTCCGACAAACCAGCAACGAAGAAGAGGTTCTGGACCGCACCGCCGAGGTCGCGGCCACCATCGCGGAAGAAGGCCTCCGGTATGTCAGCGACTCCGCGCCGGGGTACACGCGCAAGCGGACTGGAACCACTTTCAGCTACTACGACAAGGACGGCAAGCGAATCACCGATGCCGCCGTCATCCGACGCATCAAAGCAATCGGCATCCCGCCGGCCTACGAATCCGTGTGGATCTGCCCGTCTTCGAACGGCCACATCCAGGCAACCGGGCTCGATGCGCGGGGCCGCAAGCAGTACCGCTACCACGCAAAATGGCGCGAGTTGCGCGACCAGAACAAGTACGAGCACATCATCCAGTTCGCGACCGCGCTGCCAGCGCTGCGGGAGCGGGTCGCCGCCGACATGAAGCGGGACGGACTGCCCCGCGAGAAGGTGCTGGCCACGATCGTCAGTCTTCTGGAGAAGACGTTGATCCGGGTGGGCAATGCCGAGTATGCCGAGCAAAACAAGTCCTACGGGCTCACCACCATGCGCCGCAAGCACGTCGCGGTCGGGCGCGGCGTCCTTCGGTTCGACTTTACGGGCAAGTCGGGCAAACAGTGGAAGCTTCGCGTCGAGGACAAGCGGATAGCCGCGATCGTGAAGCGCTGCGCGGAGATCCCCGGACACGAGCTCTTCAAGTACCTGGACGACGACGGACAGCCCCGCACCGTCGATTCCGGCGACGTCAACGCCTACATCAAGGATATCACGGGCGAGGACTTCAGTGCCAAGGATTTTCGGACTTGGGCGGGAACGGTTCTGGCGGCGTTGGCCCTGACCGAATTCAAGAAGTACGATAGCCAGGCCGAGGCGAAGCGCAACGTCGTCGCCGCCATCGAAAGCGTCTCGAAGCAGCTCGGCAACACACCGGCGATCTGCCGCAAGTGCTACGTGCACCCGGAAGTCCTGAACGCCTACATGTCTGGTGACCTCGTGAAGATGATTGATGCCAAGATCGCGCAGAAGTTCAAGCGCCAGTACGCCAAGCTCACTCCCGACGAGATCGTGGTGCTGGCATTTCTCCGCAAGCGTCTCAATTCTCTGAAGGCGCCCGCCTAGCCTCGCGTACCAGTCTCCGGACGCCCGCGTCCTCCTCGATGCCTGCGCGCACGCCTCGGCAGGTGCCGGAAGCTGTCGAAGGCGAACAGAAGCTGGCCGGCGTGCTTGTTATTGTCGGCTTGCTTGCCGCCTTCGCGCTTTCTAATCTCGGCCAAACGTAAAAGGGCATTGGACGCCTTCTGAATCAATCACGTGTTGGCCCACCTGCCAGAGTGCATAAATTCAGGCGCGGCTTTGAGGTCAGCCGCCGTCGCGTTCATCGTGGCGTGCCATTCTTTTTTGTTTGACCGAGTTCAGACGTATCGCGACGTAGACCGAGGAAGCCCCCCTTGCAACGACAGCTTTTTAGTAGCTCCTCTATTCCTCTATTCCGAAAGTTCGATTGCAATGGGTTGGTGATCGGATGCATCCGTCGCTTCGTTGACCTCGATGCTGCGAACGTAGCCGGTCAAATCTTCCGTCACGAAAATGAAGTCGCGGCAGTCGGGCCCGTCGGCCCACTGCGCGCGGTCGTAGATTCCGCAAGTCGGCGCACGCGCGCGGCCGGGACGATCGGCGGTCCATGCATCCCGATACGCCAGACGAGGCCGGCCAGATCGGGCAATCAATGCGTGCTGAGGGTCGGCAACATCAAAATTGAAATCACCACACAGCAGGCTCGACGCCGCGACGGTCTGACTTCCATACGGCTCATCGTGCCGGAAGCCGGCCTGCCTCGGACTCATTGACGCATCCTCCTGCAAATCCAGCAGGCGAGCGATCTGCGCCTCGCGCTGGCCGGCCGAATGGAACTCGAGATGCGTGTTGACGACGCGGACCGCGCCAAACGAGGCCTGAACCGTCACCTCCAGGGCGTGACGGCGCATGCTGCGCACCGCGGCTACGCCCGGCCATGGCAGCAGATGGTTGGCAATCTGCAACACCGGCAACCGCGACAGCGTCATGTTGCCGAAGCGATGGAGGTTGCCATCAGGATCGACAGTTTCGATCGCAGGCCGGAATATTGCGGAGTAGCCGGGCAACAGGGCTGCCAGCTGTGCGCTCTGATCCGCTCCATCACCAAATCTCGAGAAATTCGCGCTCACCTCCTGGAAGCAGAACACGTCGGCATCGAGCGTCTGTCGGGCGACGGCAACGATCCTTGCCAGATCGGTCACGCCGTCGCAGCCCTTTCCGCACTGTATGTTCCAGGTGAGAAGTCTCATTAACGGATGCCTGCACGCATGAATGACTGGACGAACTGACGCTGGAACAGCAGAAACGCGATCAGCAGCGGCGCCATCGTCATCACGGTTGCCGCCGTGATCACTGACCAATCCACGCCGGTCTCAGGCGCGCCGAACACGGCAAGCCCCACGGTGAGCGGCCGCGCTTCCACCGAATTCGTGACGATCAACGGCCACAGGAAGTTGTTCCAGTGATAGCTGACGGAGACGAGGCCAAAGGCGACATAGGTCGGGCGAGCCAGCGGGACATAGACCCGCCACAGGATTCCGAGCGGACCCGCTCCCTCGACCCGCGCGGCTTCGACCAACTCCTGGGGCACACCCTTGAAGGTCTGCCGCAGCAGGAAGATGCCGAAGGCGCTCGCGAGATAGGGCAGCGCGATCGCAAGGATCGTATCGAGCAATCCCAACCTTGCGATCGCGCGGTAGTTCTCGACGATCAGGACGTCGGGCATGATCATCAGTTGGAGCAGAACGAGGGCGAAAGCGATGCCGCTGCCCCTGAACCTGAAGCGCGCAAAGGCATAGGCGGCCAGCGTCGACAGGATGAGCTGACCAACCAGGATCAGCGTCACCAGCACCACCGTGTTGAGATAGTACCGAGCGAACGGCGCCTGGTTCCAGGCCCGGGCAAAATTCTCCAGCGTCCAGGGCGCGGACAGGCTGAACGACGTGGCGTAAGCGGCCGGATGCAGCGCGCTCCAAAAGGCATAGGCCAATGGGGCAAGCCAGATCAAAGCCAGGAGCCATGCTGCGACGGCCTCAATGGGGCGTGTCCGGCCTCTCATTGATAGTGGATCCTGCGATCGAGATAACCGAACTTGATCAGCGCAACCGAGCTCAGCAGCATCAGAAGCACAACCGTCAGCGTTGCCGCGTAAGAGGAATCTTGGAAGGTGAAGGCAACTTCATAAATGTAGTAGAGCAGCAGCGTGCTGGCGTTGTTCGGACCGCCCTTGGTCATGATGACCAGATGGTCCACCAACTTGAAGGAGTTGATGACTGCGTTGATCGTCACGAACAACGTGGTCGGCATCAGCAATGGGAACGTGATCCGGCGGAACGTATACCACCGGCTCGCGCCTTCGATGGACGCGGCCTCTTCGAGGTCCGGCGAGAGCTGCTGCAGCGCCGCCAGGTAGAAAATCATGAAGAAGCCGGCCTCCTTCCAGATCACCATCAAGACCAGACAGCCCATCACCGTCGAGGGATCGCCCAGCCAATTCCAGCCGCCGAAACCGAAAAGGCCGCGCAACTGATCCAGCAACCCGTAATCCGGCGTGTAGAAGAACAGCCAGATATTGGCGACGGCGATCATCGGCAGCACGGTCGGCGTGAAATAGGCCAGTCGCAGAAAGCCGCGGCCGCGTATGTTGCGATTGACCCAGATCGCCATCACCAGGGCCAGGGCAATCGAGGTCGGGATCGTGCCGAGCGCGAACCAGAAATTATTGACCAGCGCCTTCCAGAAGATCGGATCGGCCGCCATGGACCGATAGCTGTCAAGCCCGACGAAGGCCTCCGTGCCATTGCGGCGCGTGACGAACAGCGAATGCCGGATCGTCGCCAGAATCGGAAAGTGCGTGAATGCGAGTAGCAGGACGGCCGCCGGCAGCAGCAGCAGCCAGGCATTCACGGTGTTCCACCACGCTTGCGATCGGGCACGGCGCGGGGCTATTGGCGATGAGACCATGGAGTCGGACATCTGTGAGCCGGCGGGATGGCGGTGGCGCGCCATCCCGCCACGTCCCTATTTGTAGGCGCGCAAGACGCGGTCGGACTGCTGTTGCGCGGCGGCCAGCGCTTCCTGCGGCTTCTGCGCGCCCGTGATCGCGGCCTGCACGGCATCCCCGATGAACTTGTAGATGCGGCCGTTCTCATGAACGGAGAGCTCCGGCACCGCGTGCTCCAGCTGATCGCGCGCAACTGTGGCCTGCGGGAAGGCCTTTGCGTAGGCCTCCATCGTCGGCGTCTTGTAGGCGGCCGGCGACACTGCCACGTAGCCCGTCTTCATGCTCCATTCGGCCGCGCGATCCGGAGCCGTGATCCATTGAATGAACTTGACGGCCGCCTTCTGCTGTTCGGGAGACGCACTCTTGAAGATGTAGAAATTGCCGCCGCCGGTCGGTGATCCGCGCCGCTCCCTGGCCGGCAGCATGGCCACACCGAACTGGAATTTCGCGGCGTCCTTGACCGCCGTCAGATTGCCGGTGGTGTGCCACATCATCGCCGTCTTGCCTTCGAGGAAATCGTTGCGCAGCGTCGCCCAATCGATGCTGCCGGCCGGGGCGACGTTGTGCTTGCGCGACAGGTCGACCCAGTACTCGAGGGCAGCGACCGTCTTCGGAGCGGTCAGATAGACCTCGTTGCCGGGCTCGTTCATCATCTTCTGCCCGTTCTCGATCGCCAGCGCCTGCAGCATCCAGTAGGCATATCCGGTCGAGGGAATTTCGATGCCCCAGCGCGTCGTGTTGCCGCCATCCTTCTTGACCAGCTTCTTCGACATCTCGACCATTTCGTCCCAGGACGCCGGCGCCTTCTCGGGATCAAGGCCCGCCTCTTTGAAGGCGTCCTTGTTCCAGTACAGCACGATGGTCGAACGCTGGAACGGCACGCTCCAGGTCTTGCCGTCGATCTGCCCGTTCGCCATGAACGCCGGATAGAACTCCTTGAACCAGGCCTTGTCGCCGACGAGATCGTCAAACGGCACGATCGCGTTCTCGTCCATCAGCGTGAACACGTCGGTCGACAGCAACACCGACAGTTGCGGCGGCTGCCCGCCCTTCATGGCGGTCATCGCCTTGGTCATCGTATCCGTGTAGTTGCCGGCATAGACCGCCGTCATCTTGATGTCGGGATTGTCCTTCTCGAAGCGCGAGACCATGTCGTCGATGATCTTGGTGACGGGACCGCCGACCGCGACCGGATAGTACATGGTCAGATCCACTGCGGCAGCCGGGCGTGCAGCCATCGAGAGTACGGCAAACGCCGCTGCCATCAACATCGTTCGTCGCGCAAACATGGGACAATCTCCTTCGTTACTGCGTTTGAAACAGCCGCTGCTATCGACCGGATATCGCCCGCTGGCCCTCTGTGACGATGGTCTCCAAGCGAGTTTCCGAACTTGAATCGAACCGATGCTCGAGCCCGGGTTCCCACGCGATCCGGACATCCTCGCCTGGCCGAACCTTGCTGAAACCTTCGAGCCGCACCGAGATGGGCTGACCATCGACCTCGCACAGAACGATGCTGTCGGCCCCAAGATGCTCGATCGCCCTGACGCGCGCAAAATGGTCCCCGCCCGACACGATGCGGATATGCTCGGGCCGGATGCCGATGAGATGATCACCCTGGCGCAACAGGTTCATCGGCGGCGTGCCGATGAACCGCGCCGTGAATGCCGTCGCCGGCCGGTTATATAGCTCCTCTGGTGTGCCATTCTGCTCGATACGACCATCGCGCATCAGCACGACGCGATCCGCCATCGTCATGGCTTCGGTCTGATCGTGGGTCACGTAGACCATCGTCATTCCGAGCCGCTGTTGCAGGGCGCGGATCTCCGTCCGCATCTCATGCCGCAGCTTGGCGTCCAGATTTGAAAGCGGCTCGTCCATGAGGCAGACCCGCGCTTCCGCAATGATGGCTCGTCCCAGTGCAACCCGCTGGCGCTGGCCGCCAGATAGCTGCGACGGCTTGCGTTCAAGCAGATGCGCAAGGCCAACAATCTCGGCCACACGCCGGAGCCGCTCGTCTCGTTCCGCGCGCGACACGCGACGCACACGCAGTCCGAAGACGATGTTCTCGGCTACGCTCAAATGCGGAAACAGCGCATAGGACTGGAAGACCATGGAGATATTCCGCTGCGCCGGGGTCAGATGGGTCACGTCGACGCCGCCGATGGCGATCGTACCGGCATCAGCATCCTCAAGCCCGGCGATCAGCCGCAGCGTGGTCGACTTACCGCAGCCGGACGGTCCCAGCAGCACAAGTAGCGAGCCCTCGTTCGCTGTCAGACTGACGTCATCGACGGCGCGCATCGCGCCCCAGAACTTGGAGACATGACTCAGCGTGATCGCTGACATGGCCTGTTCGCTCTCACCGTGATGCGGCTACGCCGCTGGCGACGGCTCGCTGCAACGGACCCATGCAAGGCCGCTCACCGCAGACAGACCGGTCCATGCGCCCTCCCTCGTGCCACGCGCATTCGTCGGCGTAGCCACCACGATGTTCATTTGAACATAGCGTAACGCCATATGAAACCAGAAAATTGCGTCCTTGGAGTTCAAATGATACTTTCGTTGAGAACGGAGGGCCTATGCTCAGGACCGCCACGACCCGTCAGACCCACATACTAGAGATCGTGCGCGAGCAAGGCTTCGCCTCCATCGAGCAGCTCGCGGTGCGTTTCGATGTCACTCAGCAGACCATTCGCCGCCTCGTGAATGCACTCTGCGACCAGGGCCTGCTCCGGCGGGTGCATGGCGGGGTCGGCCTCCCGGTCCAGAACCAGAACCTCGCCTATGGCAGCAGGCACAGGTTAAACGCCAGCGCGAAACGGCGGATCGCGCACGCGACCGCCAACCTCATCCCTGACGGGACGTCACTGATGATCGGACTTGGCACGACGCCCGAATACGTCGCGCAGGCGCTCTCCCGCCGTCGGGATCTGCGGGTGATCACCAACAGCCTGAACGTGGCCGCAGCATTCGCGCACAATCCGGACGTGGAGATCAGCATCGCGGGCGGCACGCTGCGGCAACTCGATCGCGATATCATTGGCGAGTCGGCTGCGCGCTTCTTCGCGGGTTTCCGCGCCGACTTTGGTATATTCGGTGTCGGGGGGATTGATGAGGACGGCACGCTGCTCGATTTCCATGCCGATGAAGTCAAGGCGCGTCAATCCATTGTGGCCAATTCGCGAACGTCCGTGCTAGTGGCCGACATCACCAAGTTCGGTCGCAATGCGACGGTCCGGGGCGGCCATCTCGACGACTGCCACCATCTCGTCATCGATGATCGATTGCCTGGATCGTTTAAGCCAATCGCGGACAGGTATGGCGGTCTGATCCACACGGCCCGCGACGCCCGCGCAGATTTCGAACGCCTTGGCCATACCTAGCGGACAACATAGACTCCCTTGCTCAGATCGATCGCGGACTTCAACGCACGGCCGACAATCCGCGCCGCAATCGGCACTGAGCCAGTCCCACGTGCCGCGCACCTACGGGGGCGAGCTCGAGCGGTGGGGAGCTGTTTTCCCGGTGATCCGAGCCCTCGGCTTGAACCAATTCAAGCGTGTTCATCCGGTCTACCTCGGAACAGGCGCTTCCGATTCCAGCAGGGACGCGGCCTTGAGATCGCTCCAGAGCGCGCCCGGCACTGTGGTGGTCAGCGCTGCCACATTGCGCTCGACCTCCTGCGCATTATGCGCCCCGAGAACCACGCTCGCGACCGCGGGATGACCCAGCGCAAAATGTAGAGCGGCCGTCGGCAACGCTACGTCATGAGCTGCGCAGATACGCTGGATCTCAGCAACCTTCGAAAGGATCTGCGGCGGTGCGTCTTGATAATTGTACTTGGCGCCCTTGATGGCGCCCGTCGCCAGAATCCCCGAATTGAACACGCCGCCAAGCAGCACCGCGATGCCCTGCTTCAGCGCCAGCGGCATGAACTCCTCGAGTGCTGGCTGCTCCAGCAGCGAATAACGCCCGGCGAGCAGCATCACCTCGAAGGACCCGGCCTGCGCAAAGCGCACGCACATCTCCGCCTCGTTGACGCCGATCCCGATGCCCGCGACCACACCTTCGGAACGAAGTTTGTCCAGCGCTACATAGGCCCCGGACATCGCTTCGCGAAACCGATCCTCGATCGCGTCCTTACCGTGGGTCCACACATCGACATCATGGATCAGCAACAGGTCGATCCGGTCGGTGCCAAGCCGCAACAGCGACTGCTCGACCGAGCGCATGGTGCCATCATAGGAATAGTCGACGACGGCTCGGTGCGGCTGTCCACCAATAAATCCGGACCGAGTCTCCGGCTGGTGAAACGGATCCATCCAGCGACCGGTTTTTGTGCAAAGCACCACATCCTTGCGCGGCACGCGCCGGAGCGCCGTTCCGCAGCGATGCTCCGACAGGCCGTTGCCATAGTGCGGCGATGTATCGAGCAGATTGATGCCGAGCTCGAAGGCACGGCTCGCTGCGGCAATTGCAGTGTGGTCGTCGAGCTCGAGAAAGAGATCGCCGAGCGGTGCGGTTCCGAACCCGAGGATGGAAACTTCGAGACCGGTCCGGCCAAGTGTGCGGCGCGGCAAAGCCGATTGCGAAACCATGGTGGATTGCACTTCCTTCTCCGCGCCTCGATCCGCGCTAGTCTCATTGCAGCGACGCGCAGCGTATGTATTTGCCGTCAGGTGTCAACGCGAGGATTACGGGTCTCGTACAAGACTATTCCGCTCATACATTCGGGTTGCTAAGAAAAGCGGAACCGGCACGCGGGCACTTCACGGCCTGCGGCAACGAGGAGGAACGATGCTCCCCTATGTTACGCACGACGCACGCTTTGCTCGCCTGGTCTTTGGTCACGCCAATCTCGAAAAACTCACCAGCGGCTGCCGCTGGGCCGAAGGACCCGCTTACTTTCCGGCCGGCCGCTATTTGATCTGGTCCGACATTCCGAACAACCGGATGATGCGCTTCGACGAGACGGATTCATCGGTGTCGGTGTTCCGCTCGCCGAGCTTCAACTCGAACGGCAACACGACCGATCACGAGGGGCGGCTCGTCACTTGCGAGCACTTCATGCGCCGCGTCACCCGGACCGAGCATGACGGCTCCATCACGGTGCTTGCCGAGCAGTTCGAAGGGCGTCGGCTGAACTCGCCCAACGATGTCGTGGTGAAATCGGACGGCTCGATCTGGTTTTCGGATCCGACATACGGCATCGACAGCGATTACGAGGGCCAGCAGACCAAATCCGAGATTGGCGCCTCCCACGTGTATCGGATCGATCCAGCGGGCGGCGAGATCAGCCTCCTCGTCTCTGACCGCGTGCAGCCGAACGGGCTGGCGTTCTCGCCAGACGAGAAGCTGCTTTATGTCGCCGATACCGGCGCGACCCACGTCGACGGGCTGCCCGCGACGATCTGGTCCTACAAGGTCCGGGGAAACAAGGTCGCTGAGCCCTCGCTGTTTTCCACCTGCCCCGACGGCCTCTACGACGGATTTCGCTGCGACATCCATGGCAACGTTTGGACGTCGGCGGGACGGAGCGTGTTCTGCTACGCAGCCGACGGGACACATATCGGCACCATTCCCATCGGCGAGATCGTGGCGAATGTCTGTTTCGGCGGTCCGCAGCGCAACCGTCTCTACATTTGCGGACAGACATCGCTGTATTCGATCTTCCTCAATACGCGCGCGGCCGTGTAAGGGAAAAGGCGGCGCGGGGCGGCGTGCGGCGCCATCCTCAGCCGTTCTGACCGCGCTTTCGCCGGCCGTCGGTGCCCTCGTCGCCCTGCAGATCGGATTCAAGTTCCTCGATAGCGCGCGATCCGAACTTGCCGGTCTCTGAGCTCGCGGATACTGTGTCGAGCAAGGCAGTTCGTTTCGCTAAAATTTTGATTTACGATGATTTCCAATTTGTAAAGAAGGCGGGCCACCTTAGGCTGGCCATCTAGCTCGTGACGCGTTCGCCCCGCCCGTAGACGAGCAGCATGAAGATGATAACGAGACCATAGATCACTTGGCGGCCCGCCTCCGGCATCTCCATGATCGACAATACACTGTTCAGGAGCACGATCAGGACGACGCCGATCAGCGTGCCGAGATAGCGGCCGCGGCCGCCGAGGATGTTGGTGCCTCCAATCACGACGGCGGCGATCGAGGGCAGCAGATAGGCGTCTCCCATGCCTTGGTAGGCCTTGGTGGAATAGCCGGCGAGCAGCACGCCCGCGAGCGCGGCAGCAAGGCCGCAGAGGACGAAGCAGACCACCGTGACGCGGCGCGTGTTGACGCCGGCGAGATAGGCCGCCGCCTCCTTGTTGCCGATGGCGTAGATGTAGCGGCCGAGCGACATGCGCTGCAGGATCACGACCACCAGCACGGACACCCCGGCCCAGACGAACAGCGCGTTGGGAATGCCGAGCGTACGATCGCCCGCCAGCATCCGCATCAGGTCGGTCGCCCCGGTCTGAGGTGCGTAGCCGCCAGTATGCGCGACCATCAGGCCGCGCATCACGGCATTCACGCCCAGCGTAAAGATCATCGAGGGGACCCGCAGATACGCGACCCCGACGCCGTTGACGAGCCCGACCAGAACGCCGACCCCGAGCCCGACCGGAATTGCGAGAGGACCGCCGACCGAGGTCGCCATCATGGCCGCGGCCGCGAGCGTCCAGGGCACCGACAGATCAATCTGCGCTATCAGGATCACGATCATCATGCCGGCCGAGACGATCCCGAGGAACGCACCGATCTGCAATTGCTGCAGAAGATAGGCCGGAGACAACAGGGGAGCGCTGCCGAAACGGGCGAATGTGTAAACCGTACCCGCGACGAGAATGACGACGATGAACACCGCCGCAATCAGGATCGGGCGATCGTCGCGCGAGAGGCTGAATGAGGCCGCCGTCATCGAAACAGCTCCAACGTGTTCTTGACGCGCAGCATACCCAACGCGCCGATGCTGACGGCAGCGAGCAGGATCACGCCCTCGAACAGCGGCTGCAGAAGAGGGGCAATGTCGAAGATGCGGAAGAAGAAGGAAATCACGCGCAAGACCATAGCGCCGAAGATCGACCCGATCGCACTGCCGGTTCCGCCAAGCAGCGAAGTGCCGCCGATCACCACGGAGGCGATCGAGTTGAGCGTATAGGCGCCGGCCTGCGGAATGTCCGCATTCCCAGACGAAGTCTGGATAGCAAGGAAGAGACCGCCGCAGCCGGCGAAGAAGCCCGCGAGCGTGAAGGCGGCGATCTTGGCGCGCTCGATCGGAAGGCCGGACATATAAGCTGCGCCCTCGGCCGAGCCGATCGCATAGACGGCGCGGCCGAGAACGGAGCGGCGGAACGGCACCCATACCAGCAGCGGAATGAGAACGAGAAGCACGAAGGGGACCGGGATCCAGGCGAACGGCGCAAACCAGGCAGCCGCGCCATCGTCGAAGATGTGCACGGTCGAGGCGAAATCGCCGAGCGAGTTAGTCAGCGCCCAGTTCAGATCAACATCGATCTTGCCGCCCGGGGTCGGACGCAGGAAAAGCGCGATGCCGATGTAGACCGCGCCGGTCGCAAGCGTCGCGATGATCGGCTGGATGCGCCCATAGACGACGACGCAACCATTGATAAAGCCGGCCGCCGCGCCGATCACAAGGCACACGGCGATCCCGAGCAGAATGCCGCTCACGCCGCCCGGAAAGGTGCCGAGGCCGAGATGCACGCCGAACAGGTCGAGATGCAGCGGCGCACCACCTGCCGCGCCGGTCAGGAGGTAGCTTGCAAAGCAGCCGACCATGGTCATGACCGCTCCGACGGAGAGATCAAGGCCCGACATTAAGACCGGCACTGTCTGCGCCATCGCCAGCATGGCGAGCGCAAAGATTTCGTCGCCATTCTGCACCAGCACGGCGGAGGAGAAGCCGCGGGGATGCGCGGCGTTGTAGAAAATGTAGAGAGCACAGAACAACAGGATGGCGGTGACCAGACCAATGTTCTGGCGGATCCTGATCGCGAGATCGTCAAGCATGCGCCGCCCTCGCTGCGGTATCGGTGTCGACATTCAGGGAGCTTGCGACAATGTTGGTCTCGGTGAGGTCGTCGCCCTCGAGCTCGCGCACGATGCGGCCGTCATACATGATGACGACGCGGTCGCAGCAGCCGATCAGCTCGTCATAGTCGGTTGAGTAGAACAGGATTGCGGCGCCCTGGTCGGCGAGTTCGCGCATCAGCCGGTAGAGCTCCTGCTTGGTGCCTACGTCGATTCCGCGCGTGGGATCGTTGAGCAGGATGATGCGCGGATCGGTCATCAGCCATTTGGCGAGCACGACCTTCTGCTGGTTTCCGCCCGACAGCGTCGAGACCGCATCACTCGCGGCGTCCAACTTGATCTGCAGCCTCGCGATGGCTCGCTGGATCGCGGTGCGTTCCTTCCCGGTATCGATGAATGGGCCAGTCGAAAGCGCGTCGAGCGATGCGATCGCAAGATTGTCTGCGATCGACATCGGCAGCATCAGTCCTTCGGTCTTGCGGTCCTCAGGCACGAGTGCGATGCCGACCGATTTTGCCGCCGCCGGGGAGCCGGGACGTACCTCGCGATCTGCCACCGTGAGGCGACCAGTGACACCGCGCAAAACACCGAACAGCGCAAGCAACAGGGATTTCTGGCCCTGCCCGTCGAGACCGCCGAGCCCGACGATCTCGCCGGCGCCGATGCTCAGTGAAATGCGATCGAGCTGCCTCTCCCAGCACAGGTTCTCGAGCGCCAGCACCGGCTTCGCGGCATTTCGCGCCGGCTTGGGCGGATACTGGGCCGCGATGTCACGCCCAATCATGAGCTGGATGATATCGGCCGTCGAACGCCTCCCCTTGTCGAAGGTCTCGATATGGCGGCCGTTGCGAAACACCGAGGCCCGGTCGGCGAGCGCCTCGACCTCGTGCATGCGGTGCGAGATGTACAGGATTGCGACGCCCTCGGCCTTGAGCCGCGCCAGCATCGCATAAACCTTCTCCACATCGGCGCTCGTCAGTGCCGATGTCGCCTCGTCGAGGATCAGCAACTGCGGCCGCTTGCCGAGCGCCTTCGCGATCTCGACCACCTGGCGCCTCGATAGGGGCAGATCGCGCACGCGCCTCAGGGGGTTGACGTCCTCACAGCCGATCTCGGACAAAAGCTCTTCGGCGCGGCGGCGCTGCGCCTTCGCATCGATCAGGCCGAACCGCCGCGGCGGGGATGCAATGGAGATGTTGTCCGCGACCGAGAGGTCGGGCATCAGCGATAGTTCCTGAAAGATGCAGACGACACCGGCCGCATTCGCCGCCGACGGCGTGGCGAAGCTGACCTCGCTCCCCGCGAGGCGCATGCGACCGCTGTCGGGCTGCACCACACCGGCAATGATCTTGATCAGGGTCGACTTGCCGGCGCCGTTCTCGCCCAGCACGGCATGAATCTTGCCGCGTTCGCAGGCGAAGTCGACGCCTTCAAGCGCGCGAACGCCGGCATAGCGCTTGGAGATGCCGGCAAGCTCCAGGAAGGCGGATTGCGTCGGATCGGCAGCCGGCATGGCCGGGCCTTCACGCAACGACGGCCCGGCGAATGCCGGGCCGTGACAGAGACATCGCTGGAGCCGTCACTGGGTGTTCTTCTCGCTCTGCGACATGATCTCCGGTGCAGTGAAGTTCACGCCGCACGGTGTGAACTGGTTCGGCGCAAAGAAGTTGGCATTGAGCTCGGGCCAGTAATTCGTGCCCGGCTTGAGATCCTTGTAGGTCGCCACTGGAATCGGGATCGAGATCAGCTGCGGCATAATGTTGCCCTGCAGCGCCGAGATCGCCGCCTTGGTCGCGATCGCCACCAGCGCCGGCGACTGGCCGTAGGACATTCCCTTTAGTCCGTCCTTGGCGTGATCGGCAATCTGTTTACGGTACTCGTTTTCGCCCTCGCCCGACATCGGCACAAAGGGATGCTTGGCAGCCATCAGTGCCTGCACGGTGCCGTCGGATCCGCCTTGGGTGAATACTCCGTCGAAATGACCATGCACAGCTAACGCATCTGCAGTCACCTTCTGCGAGGTGCCGGTGTCCCAATTACCAACCACCTCGGTGATTTTGAAGCTGTTGCCGGGCGATTCTATTACCTCGCGGAAACCGAGATGACGATCGCGGTCAACGGAGTTTCCCGGGAGGCCACGGACTTCGAGGATGTCGCCGGATTTCTTGCCGCTCTCGTCGATCAGCCATTTGGCCGACATGCGGCCCATTTCCTTCTGGTCCTCGTTGACCATCATCACCTTGTCGGTGTCGAGGACGTTGTCGAACGGCACCACCACGACGTTGTTCTTGTCGGCAAGACGGATGATGCGATCAAAACCGTCGGGAGCTACCGCAATGGTAACGATTGCGTCGAAGCCTTGGTTGATGAAATCCTCCATCGCGCCAAGTTGCGCCGCGACATCGGTCCCGGTGGAAACAACCTTGAACTCCTTGATGTTCTCCTTGATACCCGGCTGATCGGCGAAAGCCTTGGCAGTCTTCACCATCTGGATGCGCCAGGTGTTGCCGACAAAACCGTTGACCAGCGCGATTCTGTAGGGGCCCGCCTTCTTGGGCCACTGAAAGAATTTGGTCTCGGACGACCACGGCTTGAAGCAGGCGGGGTCGGCGCCGGGACCGGAGACGACCTTTGGACCTGCCAGAGCACTCACCGATGACAACAGCAAGCCGGCGCAAGCCAGCCCCGCCAGACGAAGCGTCCACACCATGTCGTGTCTCCCTGAGCGTTTGTGTTCCACCCTAACGCGGCGCGTAGCCATGCCGGGAATTGACTTTCCCATGCGCGTGTCGGGCTAGGATGGCACGCAGCTTGCGATGCTGACAAGCCGAGGGCGGACGCTCCGGCGCGAGACACGATCTGAACGCACGGCCAAACCGACGGCAATTGTGGAAGCAGAAAACGTAACAATGACAGTCGGGTGTTCGTGGGCGGCAAGGGATTGTGCAACGGCGAAGCTGGCGATGGCCGGGCTTTCATGGTGGCATCCACGCGCGTGACGAAAAAAATGACACTCAGGGAAAAGTGTGAATCGCTACGCGAAGCCGAACGAAGCCCGCTTGCGGAAGCCGGGTTTTGAAAACCAGAGGCTGGGACTACTTGCTTTCGTCCGGCGGCCTGGCGCTCCTCCGCTAAGATAATGGCTGTAGCAACGCCGATCGCTCGCAGCTCCTCACTCAGCAGCTCGACGGCGAGATCAGGTATCGCACCGCGACGGTGGCTGGCGAACATGTCACTTGCTTGACACGTTCTGAAGCGCCGGTCTCTAATGTCCTTCAAGGTCCTGCGGTTGGACAGGCAACACTTTCTGCCCCCAAGCAAGAACAGGCTCGACTGCCCCACCCAGCGACTGTCAGGTCAAGGGTGCGGAATCCAAGATCGTTTCCTGGGAGGGAACAATGGACAGACGCCAGACGCTCAAGCTGATCGGTGGTACGGCCGCGTTGGCCGGTGCCGGTTTTCCGGGCTTTGCCTTTGCGCAAGCCCAAAAGGAAATGGTCACGGTCGTGAAGATCGCGGGAATTCCGTGGTTCAACGCACTTGAAAAGGGAATCCAGAAGGGTGCGAAGGATTTCAGCATTAATGCCACTATGGTTGGCCCGGCGAACGTCGATCCGGCACAGCAAGTAAAGCTGCTTGAGGATCTGATTGCCAAGAAGGTCAACGTGATCGGCTTGGTGCCGCTTGATGTAAAAGTCTGCGAGCCCGTACTGAAGCGCGCCCAGGCCGCCGGAATCAAGGTCATCACGCATGAGGGTCCGGAACAGGAAGGCCGTGACTGGAATGTGGAATTGATCGACTCCGTTCGGTTCGGCGAGGTGCAGATGGAACGTCTCGCCAAGGACATGGGCGGCGAAGGTGATTATGTGGTTTATGTCGGGACTCTTACGACGCCACTTCACAACAAATGGGCCGATGCCGCGATTGCCTACCAGCAGAAAAATTTTCCAAAAATGAAGCTCGTCGCCGACCGCTTCCCTGGCGCCGACGAGATCGACACCAGCCAGCGCACGACGCTTGACGTGATCAAGGCCTATCCCAACCTGCGTGGTATTCTCGGCTTCGGTTCGAACGGACCAATCGGGGCCGGAAATGCTGTGCGTCAGCAACGTCTTGGCAAGAAGATCGCCGTTGTCGGCACCGTGCTGCCAAGCCAGGCGAAGTCGCTTATCGCGGATGATACGATCCGCGAGGGTTTTCTGTGGAATCCCACCGATGCGGGTTACGCGATGGTCGCGGTGGCCAAACTCGTGCTCGATGGCAAGCCGATCACGGATGGCGTCGATGTACCCGGCCTTGGCAAGGCAGCCGTCGACGTTGCAGGAAAGCAGATCAAGGTGGACAAGATCATGCGCATCAACAAGGAAACCATCGACGGTCTGATCGCCGGAGGGCTCTAGGCCGGACCGGTTTAGTCGCCTCGTCGCGCTGCATTCCCGGCCCTTCCGGTCGGGAATGCGGGACCACTCGAGTGATCGCACGACTCCATTGCAGGCGAACCTTTGGTGACTTTCCTGGAAATGTCCGGCATATCGAAGCGCTTCGGCGGCGTGCACGCGCTCCGCGACGTCGATCTCACTCTGGAAGTCGGCGAGGTGCATTGCCTGGTCGGTGAAAACGGCTCCGGCAAGTCCACCCTGATCAAGATCATTTCGGGCGTCGAGGCAGCGGAGCCTGGCGGCCGTATCGCAATTTCCGGCAAGGAATATCCTAAACTGAACCCGGTCTACTCCACGCATTGCGGCATTCAGGTCATCTACCAGGATCTTTCGCTATTCCCCAACCTCACCGTCGCCGAGAATATCGCGATGGCGCACCATCTTGGCGGCCTCCATTCGGTGAACTGGGCCTCAATGCGCGCCACCGCGAAGGCCACAATGGCAAAGATCGGCGTTGCGTTCGACCCGGACGCGAAAGTGTCAGAGCTCAGCATTGCCGGACGCCAGCTGGTCGCGATCTGCCGCGCCTTGGCTGCGGATGCCAAACTCCTGATTATGGATGAGCCGACGGCATCGTTGACCCGCCACGAGGTGAACGCCCTGATCGCGCTCGTAAGCGAGCTGAAGCGTGCCGGCATCTGCGTCGTTTTCGTCAGCCACCGTCTCGATGAGGTGCTTGAAATCGCCCAGCGCGTAACGGTGCTGCGGGATGGCGCCAAAGTCGGTACTTTTGCCGCAGACACAATCGATGGGCGGAAACTCAGCCAGCTGATGACTGGCAAGTCCTTCGAGTATCAGATACAGGCGCCTGAGCTTGCCGCTGGCCCGGTTGTGCTGGAAGTTAAGGGCCTGGGCCGCGAGGGCGAGTATGAGGATGTAAGCTTGCAGTTGCGCGCGGGCGAAGTAGTGGGTCTCACCGGTCTGCTCGGCTCAGGGCGAACCGAATTGGCGCTATCCCTGTTCGGCATGAAGCCGCCCGATCGCGGCACTATCGCACTTGACGGGCGGCCCATCGCCCTCCGTACAAATGCAGAGGCGATCGATCGAGGGATCGCCTACGTATCCGAAGATAGGCTTACGCTTGGTCTCATCCTGAATCAGTCCGTCACGGCGAACGTCACGCTTACGGTGCTGGATCGTCTGGCTGGCGCGTTCGGCCTGATTGCCGCACGCGCGCGACAGACCCATGTCGCTCGGTGGGTTGCTGAACTCGGGATCAAGGTCTCCAATCCCGCCAACCCGGTGAAGACGCTCTCCGGGGGCAACCAGCAGCGGGTCGTGCTCGCCAAATGGATGGCGACCAATCCGCGGGTGCTTATCCTCGATAGCCCCACGGTGGGCGTCGACATCAGCGCCAAGGACGGCATTTACGAAATCATCCGGCGGTTGGCCCGCGACGGCGTCGCGGTCTTGATGATATCGGACGAAATCCCCGAGGTCCTTTATCATAGTCATCGCGTCTTGGTGATGCGGGAAGGTCGTTTGACAACCGACGTGCCTGCCGCAGCCACTTCCGAAGATGCGCTTCGGCAGGCCGTCAATGCCTGAATCGCACATGGCATCATTCGGCAGGTTTCGTCGCAGCCATGAGTTCTGGCTGCTGATAGTCATCCTTGGGCTCTGCGCCAGCTTGGGCTTCGCGAACGCCCAATTCCTGACCATGCAGAATCTGTTTGATCTGCTGACCTCCTATGCATTTGTCGGCATCCTAGCGCTCGGGCTGCTGGTCGTCCTGATCGCCGGCGGAATCGACATCTCATTCACCGCGACCGCGTCGGTGGCGCAATATGTCACACTTTCGCTTGCCAATGCTTACGGGGCGAACTGGATCGGCGTCTTCGCCATCGCGATTGGAATTGGCGGTGCGCTCGGTGCCCTCAACGCGATTTTCATCCAGAAACTTCGAATACCATCGATCATCGTTTCGGTCGCGACGCTGAACATCTTCTATGGGCTTCTGATCTTCTTCACCGGCGGCAAATACATCTATTCGTTGCCCGACTGGTTTGCGACCGGAATATTCTGGTTCGAGTTCGAATGGGGCAAGGATAGCTCGTACGGTGTCAATCTGCAGATCCTCGCGCTCGTGCTGGCATTTCTCGTCACCTGGCTCCTGCTTAACCGAACCAATATCGGCCGGCAAATCTATGCCATGGGAGGCAATACCGACGCCGCACAGCGGCTCGGCTTCCACATTTTCGGCCTCAATATACTGGTCTATTGCTACATGGGTGTCATGGCCGGAATCGCCTCCCTGATTCAGGCACAACTCGCGCAGTCCGTTGCCCCGACGGTGCTGGTGGGCAAGGAACTCGATGTGGTCGCTGCCGTCGTGCTCGGCGGCGCCAGCCTGATGGGCGGCGTCGGCACGGTCTTCGGCACGTTTTTGGGCCTGACACTGCTCGCGGTACTCCAAAATGGAATCATTTTGCTGGGCGTTTCGTCCTACTGGTCGCCGTTCTTCGTCGGCTTGGTTATTCTCATTTCGGTCTCTGCGACCGCCTGGTCGCAGCGCGAGCGGCGAACCCGGAGCGCGCCCCGATGAGCAACGCCCCTGCCCTCTCGCTTCGCCGGCGCATGGTCGGTCTCGCCAGCAGCGGCACAGTCGCCACCCTCATCCTGCTGTTGTTCGCACTCTGGGTCGTGTTCGCGATCACGATCGGCGATCGGTTCTTCTCGGTCAACACGCTGCAATCCATGGCTTTCCAGATGCCCGAACTTGGCATCCTCTCACTGGCGATGATGCTGGCCCTGCTATCTGGTGGACTCAACCTTTCCATCATCGCAACCGCCAATCTGTCCGGACTGACCATCGCCTTCCTGCTGACGCGCTACATCCCGGGGAGCCAGGGCCTTGCCTGGGTCGGCATTCAGGTCTTTGCGATCGCTGCAGGATTTGCAGTGGCTGCATTGGTCGGCCTCCTCAATGGTTTTGTCATCGCCTATCTCGGCGTTTCGCCGATCCTGGCCACGCTCGGCACGATGACGCTCTGCAAGGGTCTCGCGATCGGCCTGTCGCGCGGTAACGTCATCTCCGGATTCCCGGAGCCGATTGTGTTTATCGGCAACGGAACGGTTTTCGGGGTACCCTTTGCTCTGATCGTACTTGCGTTCTGCGCCTTGCCCGTCGCGCTCATGCTGAACGCGACGCCGTTCGGTGCAAAGGTTTACATGATCGGCTCGAACGAGAAGGCGACCCGTTACTCCGGCGTCAATACCCGCGCCGTCCTCCTCAAACTCTATGTATTTTCCAGCTTGCTCGCGGGCGTGGCGGCGGTCGTCATGTTGGCACGTTTCAATTCGGCCAACGCGGCATACGGCGAGAGCTATCTGCTGGTCACCATTCTCGCGGCCGTGCTCGGCGGCATCGATCCGTTTGGCGGCTTCGGCAAAGTCGGCGGGCTATTGCTTGCGTTGATCATCCTTCAGGTGATCTCCTCGGCATTCAACCTTCTGAACCTCAGCCAATTCCTCACGCTAGCGATCTGGGGTGGAATCTTGATTGCCGTCGCGGCGGTTCCTCATGTCGCCGGCAAAGCGCCGCGGTAGCCGGCGATGATGCGCTCGATCGTCTCGAACCCTATTGCAGTTCTCGACATCGGCAAGACCAATCTCAAACTGGTCGTGGCGAGCGACGACGGCTGGCCGCTCGAAACACATGGGCTTCCAAATGTGCCTATGGCTCAGGGGTCGTACCTCGCCTATGACCTTGCCGGGTTAGAAGAGTGGTTTCTCGATACCCTTGCCGACGTGTCTCAACGCCATGCCATTGGCGCCGTGATCGTGGCTGCGCATGGATGCGGCGCGGTTCTCGTCGACGGTGATACGCCAGTGCTGCCGATGATGGACTATGATGCCGTCTCTCCGCCCGCAATCGATGAAGCATATGCCCGGATCGCGCCTGGTTACGATGAGGTGTTTTGCGGAATCGGAGGGGCGATGCGGCTCGGAAAACAGCTGCTTTGGCAGGAAAGCGCGTATCCCGTCGAATTCGCTCGCGCAAAAGCCTATCTGACCACCGCGCAGTTTTTCGCCCTGCGGCTTGGTGGACGTGCGGCCAGCGAAATCTCGCAGCTCGCGGCTCAGAGCCATATCTGGGACCTCATCCACCGTCAGCCTTCTTCTCTTATGCGTAAGCGCGGTTGGAGCCATCTGTTGCCCGAATGCGTACCCGCCGGTGAGGTGCTAGGGACGGTTTCGGAATCTGTAACCAGGCGCACTGGCCTGGCGCAATCGACCGAGATCCTCTGCGGCGTGCATGATTCCAACGCCAACCTGTTTCGCTACAAGGCCGCCGGCATGGCCGATGCCTCGATCCTATCGACCGGTACTTGGATGATCGGCTTTCAGCGCGGCCTCCCCCTGGACAAACTCGATTGCGCGCGCGCGATGGTTCTCAATATCGATGTCGATGGGGAGAATGCACCTTCGACGTTGATCGCGGCCGGCCGCGAATACGACCTCATCCGCGGGGAACATTTTACTTCTGATGCAGCCGTCCTTGCCGCATTGCCCACCCTGCTGTCGGGAGGAACCCTGGCGCTCCCCTCATTCGTCGGCGATGATGGATTGTTTCCGGGCGCTGCTCGCCGCGGACGGGTCATCGGGCCGCCCCCCGAAACGCCTGCCGAATGGCAGGCATTGGCGGTGCTCTACGCAGCGTTCAGCGCAAACCGCTGCCTTGATGCGCTCGAGAGCTCAAAACGCATAGTCATCGATGGTGGCTTTGCCGCAAACCTGCCCTTCGCCCGTTGTCTTGCGACTTTGCGATCCTCGCAGAGTGTCTGGGTGAGTCGATCTCCCGACGGAACGGCGCTTGGCGCTGCGCTGCTGTGGCGGCGATTCTCGCGTACGCTGCCGGTTTCAAGCGTGATCCTTGAAGCCGTCACATCACTCAGCAACGATAGGTTCGAACCGCGCGACCTTTCCACCGCTTACCAGTCCTGGATCGCTTTCTCGGAGCCCGCTTCATGACAGACCGTAATCATGCCGATCTCCGCCAAGGCATTGTCGATACCTGCAGGGAGATGAATCGAAACGGTCTCAATCAGGGCACATCCGGCAATCTTTCGCACCGGATTCCAAACGGCATGCTAATCACGCCTACCAGTCTGCCCTATGATCGGATGCAGCCAGAGGACATTGTCGCGATGGATTTTGCCGCGAACTACCAGGGCAACCATCGGCCTTCATCCGAATGGCGCTTTCATCGCGATATTCTGCGAGCACGCGAAGACGTCAACGTCGTGCTGCATACGCATTCCACCTTCAGCACGATTCTCGCCGTTCACGAACGTGATATTCCCTGCTTCCACTATATGGTCGCAGTTGCGGGTGGCAACGATGTCCGGTGTACGCCATATGCTTGTTTCGGCACGCAGGCACTATCGGACTACGCCCTCAAGGCCCTCGAAGATCGCGACGCTTGCCTCCTTGGCCATCATGGCTTGATCGTGACGGCCCAGACCTTTGAAAAGGCGCTTTGGCTCGCCTTGGAGGTGGAGACGCTGGCGAAGATGTATGTCCATGCGTTGGCTATCGGCGAGCCGCCGCGCCTCAGCGACGCTGAAATGGCGCAGGTACATGAGCAGATGAAACGCATGGGATACGGCCAGGCGCCTGACCTTGACGATGTCGGCGATGTTCCGCGCGCCTTACTGGACTCGAAACGGACAGCACATTGATGGTGGATTTCACGGACAGCTGCCACCGAGTTCGGTCAGCACCGGCCCACGCGAATGTTGCAACAGTCGCAAAGGTGTCAACGGACGTTGGCTAGGGTGCTTTCAAGCTGAGAGTGGCGGAAGAGTGAGGCCGCCCACCACCGATTCTACACGCAAGCAAGAGCAACGGGCTTTGGACTCAAAGCACAGCAGGCCACCTGGATCTCCGGAGAGAGCAATGGCGATGAGCGAAAGAGGTTACCGTAAATCATAAACCAGCGTCTACGTTTGAAGAAACGTTAGCAGCTTTGAGCAGCTTTCGCGAGAACTGTAGTCGCACGACTCCACCGTCCTCAAGAAATATGAGGCAGCGACGACCGCGCATCGACATATTCGGCAGAGTTTCCGGCGCCCCTGCCGACCGCAACCTGATCGACCTTTATGCCGACGCCGGCCTGGAGTTCATCAGCGACAAAACGTCCCGATGACAAGCTTGGGATCGCGTTTGGTTATGCGCATATCTCGAAACGCGCCCAGCAGCTCGACAGCGATTACCGAACTTTCGTGGCATCCACTGACTACAACGCGCGTTCGTAATCCGGAAACTACGCGGGGCATGTCCTGGCCGCTAAGATCGCCCCGTGTTTTTCCTGTGGAATGGGTCCATGTCGGGCGGAGGGGCCCATTCTATGTCGCCGAAGGCTTTTCTCGCAGCCGGACTCGTTTTCCGGTAAGCCTGAACGAGATCACTTTTTCTGACGCTAGTTTTCTTGCTGGTCTACTTCAAGGCCATGAACTCGCTGCTCGACCTGTCACGCTTGGTCCAGGTCGTCGCGCCGCCCATCCTGGTCTTGGTCTGCGACCGCTTCTTCACCGCGCCTTTGCGCGTTGTCGCCGACCGGTTTGTCGGCAGCCACGGAGTCATCCTCCTATGTTGGTGTGGTGATTGATCACTGGAATGATGGTAACTTGCCGGCTGGCCTCGTCCTCAATTGCGATGCGGCGCGGGTCGTGCACGCGGGGGGCAGACGCAATCTCGCTGGCGGTGGTCCTGGCTTTGGCCAGGGCATCTTCATCGTCACGGCAGTCCAATCCCGATGGATCCTTCAATGCCGTCCCGTCCGGCCGCCAACCCAGCACGCTTCAGCTTGACGAGCTGCTGAAACCTCTGCTGGCGGCGTGGAATGAGCAGCGCTCCACGCTGCGTAGTCCGAGATAACCGACCCGCAAACGGATCCGCTGTCTTAAGCATGACGAACGCCCGGGCCTTCGTTTTCTATTGCGCGCAATGAAGGCTCACTAGCTCACGTTAGCAACGGGTCACAAGCCGCCGACGCTGGCCCCTGGCTGCAAACTTCCGGTCTGCCCTTGTGAACCGACATGCAGCGACACCGCGTAAGGAAGCGATGGGCCAAAAGCTGGCCTCGCGCCAATTGCTCAATTTCTCCGAATTGGTCGAATGAATCTTTAGCGAGGCGAGGCTAATTGCGAGAATGGTAGTCAACCCGGGAGCGAACGATGAGATGGCTCAGGTGGCAGCTCGCGCGCAGTGACGTCTTCGTCGTCCTCTTTGCCGTTGTTCTGATATGTGTCTGTGCTGTCGTTCTTGTTCGATATCCGTCCGTTCATCAGGCATCTGGCTTCGGCCCAGATTGGGATTGCAAGAGCGTCCCCAACAGTGAGCCAGTTTGCATCAAGAAAACTAGCCATTAGCTTGACGACTGCTGTGGGTCACCGCAATCACCCCGAAGCAATTCATGGCTAAAAGGAGGACATTCCCGGCGATGTCGAGCACAACGGTTATCCCGTGCTGTGGCATGGAGTAGGTCCCCAGCACGTGTTCGTAAAGACGAACGCTCGAAGCTTTTGCAATGGGTCAAAATGCGAAGAACTCAAGTTGAACAACCTAGTCTGCTGTGGCGCGATGAGCGGACCTCCTCCGAACGAGGCGCAACTTGATGGGCCACAAGGGGGTGCAGTCCACTCCCCTCAGGTGCGCGGACCCGGCGCTCCAGGTCATCAGTAGGCAGGGTGGCTATGTTGAGCAGCCTATGTCGGAGATTTAGTTCGCACTCAGGGACGAGTGCGCCATGTTCCGTGGCTAAGTGACGACTTTGAGCGATGGTTTCGTTGGCTCGCTCGAGCCGGCGGCGTGTCTCGGTGCTGAATTCTTCGGCCATTTTGCGCTCCTAACATGCAGGCGGGAGCGCGGAATTGTCTCTCAGCCACCGGCGCCTACGGTTAGACCCTCGGCCGGCGATGCGTATCAACGTGCGGAGCCGCTTATCATTGCTGGCGCTTCCCTGGCTCTCGTCCAAGGCGCGGTAAGCCAGCGCTTGGAGAGGTTTAGGAGGAAGCCCACCATCCGTCGGGGAATGGCTCCAGCAAAGTCCGATTGACTTGGTTGTCGTTGTCAGGGGCTGATAGCGCCTGCACTCCAGCTTGGTGGCGCGCGGCGACGGAAGCGGACAGACAGGGCGCCTGGTTCACGAGTTCGAAGGCGGCGCGAAGCAGGACGTGTCAAGCGTAATGGAGGCACACCGCGGGCGCTTCGCTCTGCTTCTTCGACTAGACCTCGAATATATTCCAATTCTGAGAGCTGAGAGGTGAGTTCGCTAAGTCGTTGGGCATAAAGGATTGCACGAGAGCTTCGCATGAATGTTCTCCCCTGCGCAAAAAAATATCGGGAAAAACCAGCAAATCAATTTAACTATGTTAACGGGCTCGGTCACGAAAGTGCGCCCATAAGTTGCTCCAAGGCTATTCGAGGCTTCGCTACTCCCTCAGGGCAGCGCGATGCGCTGGAGTCCGCTTTGGGGCCACTAGCGGACCTGCACCGCAGCAACTTTCAGCTTCGCGTGTTCACACGGAAAACAATGCAGCACGACGGGATGGGACCGAACGCTGTCTGGGACCGACCATAACCCGATAACCTCGTCGCGCCCCGAAGTAGGCACGAGGCTGAATGTATGTCGATCACATTTTTAAACGAATTAAATCATATATTTGAAATCGACAGCTATCGTCACGAGAGAAGGTTCTAGCCCGGATTGATCGAATTCGGGGCCAAATGCAGTACCGTGCCTAGTCCGCAACGTCTCTAAAACGGGGGGCGTCTCTCAACGTGAGCAGCCCATTCGGCATTCCGGACTTTTTCACGCGGGTTTTGACGTTGGAAGGTCGATGGCGTCCAGCTCGGATCATCGGGCGCAAAGACGTGCAGATTGCCTCGCGTTCGAGAGAGTCCTCCGAAACCCGAGCGCCGCAAAGGCTCGCCCGATCAAAGCTCCCGGTGCACTGCGGGATGATCCGGTTCTTGACCTCTTCACCCAGTGCTTTTGCCGCCCTTCCGGTATGGCCGATCGCGTGCTTAGAAGGCCCGAGCGCCTTGAACATTCTTCTGGAGGAGATCGGCCCTTTAATTGCGGTTTGTTGTCAAGTTACCATTCTTCCTCTCTCCAGTGACACGCCCGTAGCGATTGCTCCGTCGGAGCTGGTCAGGTTGCGGAGACGGAGCGATCGCGGATGGCGAGACGATTGCCTAGCGGGATTGGCAATCGACATCGTTGGCGGCTTCAGCGAGTTGGGTTGATGTCGTAGATGGGGTCATGGTCCTTTCCGAGGTCGCGAGCGCCTCATGATGATGTCCGGATCGGGCGCCTCAACGTCTGCAGCGGAGTGCGGGCGAACCGCCACCAGCCGATTGACCGAGGTCACCACAACCACCGTCCCAGCGGGACATCGCCAGTCCGGCGGACCGGACCAGGAACTTGCGAGCAAATATTAGATTGGCTTCGGCTGGACCCAGTCGAACGATGTGCCATCGACCCAGATGCAGTGGAGAATCACGGCGATCTTTCGGGCAATTGCGACCTTTGCCTTCTTCATGCCGATCCGGTTGGCGAGCTTCATGCCTCAGGCCTTTAGAGAAGACCACTTTTTGGTTCGAGAAAGAAGGACAGTGGCGGCCTCGAACAAGTAAGTTCGGAGAAGCCGGTCGCCCCGTCGAGATATCTTTCCGTTGGTGTCGGTTTCGCCGGATTGGCTACGTCGCGGCGCAAGGCCGAGGTAAGCGCCGACTGTCGACGCCGATCGGAAGCGCGAGGGATCATCGATCGTGTGGCGGAACGTTAGGGCCGTGACGACGCCGACACCCGGGACCGGCATCAGTCGCCGCGTCGTCTCGTCCAGCTTCGCCAACTGGCGGACCTCGTTGTCGAACTTTTCCTGTTCTCGACAGATGTTCTCATGGATCGAGAGCAGCGGCGATATCACGTTGAGGAGTAAATGATCAGCGCCTAAGAATTCGCTGACCTGGTTGCGGAACTGTTGGCCGATCGCGCGAGGGAATAGTAATCCAGATTCTTTGATCAAGCCACGAATCTGGTTCTCAATGTCTCGGCGCATCGACACTAGCCGAGATCTGGCGACAAGGATCGCTCGGATCTTTTGGCTTTCCTCACTTTTGACCTTGACCTCTCGATACCATCCCACTCGCACCAGTTCTGCAAGGCCTCGCGCATCATTCTGACCGCTCTTGTTCATACGGACCGACAAAGCTGCGTGCGCATGCCGAGCGTCGATGCAGACCACCGGAAGCTCAACCCTGCGGAGTTCATGCCATAGCCAACTCGCCATCGCACCCGTCTCGAAGCCGATACGCTCGGATTGAGGCGCATGTTGCGAAGCAGGTCGGTCAAGGCACCAGGATTAGACTTGGCTTTTCCTTCGAAGATTACTTGGCCAGTCTCGTTGACAACGCATACGGCGGTTTCTCTCTGTGAGACGTCCAACCCGACGTACTGCTTCATGGGAGCTCCTTCGAATCAGGTGATTGCGAGGGCTCGACGATAATGCGGCTTGCATGCCACGAGCGCCGACCGCAATTACGTCATCGTTGCAAATTTGCCCCCTCATCGGCGTCCAATTTTGACCCCTTTGCGCGGCGGGGTTTGCTGGTAGCGCTCGTCTCGTCGGAGCTGGCCGGGATAGCGGAGGCGAGACGAGCGCGGGTCGCGTGATCGTCGTCTCGGCTTTTGAACCGCCAGCTATCGTTGCCGGTCTCGACGTGAAAAGCCGTTTTAATTCGGTCTTCTCAAACCGTGGATCGGCCTAAGGCTTTGCGAGGTGCGGTGGGCGGGGCCCAAACCTGGGACCCGCCTGATTAAGAGTTTAGCCACGAGTTAAGAACGTTCAATGATTAGGCAGTCGCCGCCTGAGCATATTCGGCCGAAAATTGGCATCCGTCCCACAGGCATAGAGCGTCCGCTCCGAGGACACTCTTCCGGTTCCCGAGAAGGCGGACGAGCGATAGGCTCGGCCGACATCAACTGCAATGCCCGCGAGCCTGCCGGTCTCCAGTTGGCGCCAATCGCAGGATCTCGCGGGATCGTGCGTGGCGGTGCCGTCGCACACGCACGACTCCCAATTGGAACCATATCTCCGGTGACCGATTGGATCGCTGTTGAGTAGTGCAGACCAGCTGGCACCAGCCGGCACGAGACCTAGCGCCGGACATCGGTGGGGACGAATCCCATGATGGACCACGCGACCAGAGTTGGTAATCGATTGTTAGCAGCCTTGCCGCCGGCCGATTTCGCTTTGCTTGCGCCTCACCTGCGGAAAGTCGTGCTCGAGCGCGACGCCGTACTGGTCCGATCGGGAGATCGGATCGAGCACCTTCTCTTCCCCTGTGGCGGCGCGATTGCCTTCATCGTGGACTTGCCGAACGGGCAGACTGCCGCCACAGCGGTGATCGGTCGTGAAGGTGCGATCGGTCTAACGTTGGCGCTTGGCACATCCCACTCATCTGTGACGGTAGTCGTCCGCGTACCAGGGCCCGTGCTGCAGATTCCGGCGGCGCAATTTTTGTCAGCTCTGGGGCGCAGCCCCGCCATCGCATCCATGGCGCAGATTTTCACGAGATCGCTGCTGACGCAGGTTCAGCACGTCGCGGCTTGCAATGCACTGCATTCCGTCGAAGCCCGGATGGCCTGCTGGCTGCTTCAAATTCACGACCGGGCGAATAGCAGCAATCCCCTCCCTTTGACACAGGAGACTATGTCGGAGCTACTGGGGGTCCGGCGCACCACGGTCACGCATGTTGTGAGGGCATTGCGCGCGTCTCGAGCCTTGAAATCCAACCGCCGCGGTCAGCTCGAGATTGACCGGCCGCGGCTCGAAGCCGTGGCATGCGAGTGCTACAAGGTGATGAGCCGCAGAATCGATCGGATCGTTTCGCGTGGCGCAGCAGGACTTATTCACGCCGCGCCGGCGCGAGACGCCTGCCAGCCGCCCGGCAACCGACTATCCAGGGCAGGCTCGTAGACCCAGGGCTCTCGCGCGAACCACTCGTGTGTAGCCGCGCAGACCCGGCAATAGGTGCGCGAAAGAATACCGCGCTGCAACGAAACCTTTCGCGATCGGTTTCGATACCCGTCGAAATGGCGTCGCCCGTTTCCGGGCATTTGATCATCACCACACCCATCTTGATCTCCTGCAACCTGTTGCGCGGTCAGGGCACGCTGCCCCGCCATCGACTGGACCGAGCGTCCCCTCGTCGCGGAGATGTCCGTCCAGTCGAACCGTGCGGCCGGTAGCCTCGGTTCAGACGGTCTTGTGAAACACCCTATTGAAGCTGGTCTTGATGGGCTCGGTCGTCTCGATCGCAACTTTCTGCGCGAGCTCCCAGAGCTCCCGATTCTGTGCGGAGACGACTTCGAAAGCCTCGCGGCTTCGGGCGGTCGAAAGATGCACGATATCCAGCAGCGACCTGGTCTCAGCGAGCCGGGATAAAAACTCCAGGGTGGCCCTGGTATTGTCTTTGGAAATCTCGATGACCTTGGCACCGTAATCGACGGCCCCTCTGGCGTTCATTGAGCAGGCTTCACGGAGAATGTCGCTGATCTCCTCGGAAGTCGCTTTCATGCTCGCGATATTTTTCTTGGTCTGTGCGGCGCCCTGCTCGGCGAATCCACGGAAGAGTTCCTGGAAATTCAAAAGCGGCAAATCGATCCTTGGTTTTGCACCATTCGTATTCTCATTCACCGGATCGGCCTGCGTTTCGACTTTCACATTGGCATCATTCACGAGCTTTCATCCTTTCAAGCGAAACTAGTTAATGGATTGAAGACCCCCGCTCCCGGCACGTACTGCGCCAGAAAACCAGCGCCCCTGTTCTCGGCGTGACCGGAGGCTGCTGCGGATGAACCGCTCGCCCCCTGCCGAAGCCAAATATGATCGATTAAATTCGAAACATCCGTTCGCTTTCGGACTCTCGCTGAAATAATTTGATGGGTTGCGACAAGGCGGAGCTTTAGATCTGCGACGTTGCAGCGACCGCTCCGTTGCACTCTGAGCTTGCTCGTCGTTTGAGATAGCCGCACTGGCGCCGCTCGCGCTGATGGTTCTCTTCTCGATCCACCCGGTCCCTGAGACTCTCAAGTTCTGCGAGTTGAGAGGCAAGGGCTTCGAGACGCTGGCGAAGAACAGCGGCAGGGTTGTCCACTCGAGCGCAGATTTTCATGTGAGTTCTCCTAGCAATATGTCCGCGAGAATTCCGCCAGCTTTGACTTGGGCAAAAATATGCAATCAAAGGAAAACGCGACTAATTCGGCATGCTGCGTTGCCGATGACGATGCGGCGGCGCGTTAAAAAAGTACTCATGTGCCCCGGCGCGCGGCACGCTCCATTGGGTCTGGCTGCTCAGCTTGCAACAACAGCGGATCGAACCGTTGTTAAGGCTCGGAGCGGGTTGCGCTCGAAAGTCGAGTGGCGGCTCGCTCGCACTCGGGCTTGTGCCTCCGCTCGTCGTCTTCTTCATCTGCACAATCGACCCCTCCATATGCGGCCGGATTTCCGGAGTTCCCTCCCGTCGCGAAAGGTCCTTCGCCACCGGTCGCTCCGCCGGATCCGCCGCCACCGCCGGATGGCCCTCCGGCAGCAGATGCCCCACCACGCCGCCCCCCAGGTCCGCCACCGCCTCCAGGTGCCCCGCCTCCAGATGCCCCGCCTCCAGATGCCCCGCCGCCAGAGGACCCCGACGCTGCAGAGGACGGGCGATCATTGTCGAGGAACGACTGGCCCTTGTCGTCGCCATGCGTTGCTCCGTTCTGTCCGCCTGAACGTGCGATGGCTGTCGAGGTCAGCGAGGTCGACAGCAGCAGCGTCATGACGGGGGGTGTCACGGCCGCGAATCTTCCGCAGGTTTTCAGGAACGCCCGCCGGTCGTCATCTTCATTGCCACTTTGGCTCACGATGCGCTCCCCTTGATTTAAATTTACTTTATTGGTATTATATATTAAATAGACTTTCAACCAAAATTTTGTTTGAAAAATGGAGATTGCGAGGCGTGCGCCGCCGGCAGACTGCCAGCATTTCCATGGCCTTTCGGGCTTGCTAGCCCGTTGCCGGAGCCCCAATCGAGAGTATCAAATTAATATTTAATATGCATATATCTGATTAGCTGGGTCAAGAGCAGCGCACGACGGATGATTGCCATGCCACTGCAATTTCACCGGCCAATCGAAAACATGGAGATCTGGAGCGCGAGCGGCGATGGCTTCTCGTTTGTGATCAGCCTGGAGAGCCCTACCGGTCCAGGCTTTCACGGACGCTTCGGGTACCTGGCGAGTTGGCGACCACTCTACGAGAACAACGGCGCGATCAAGATCAGCGGGTCGCCCTTCCGAACATTGGCTGAGGCCGAAGGAGCCTGCCGCAACATGGCCGAGCATCTGCGCGCCGCAACCGATGCTCACCGCCCAGCATGATGCGATGTCCAGCTAACGCGTACGTTCCGGAAGGACATTGCTACGCTTGACGTCCTCGTCGTTTCGAACCGACGAATCCTGCTGTAGTAGGCCGGAAGGGGCGAGTTCACGTGCGGCCGCATGTTGCCCGTTTTGCGAAATTGCAAATGCCGCGAGAACTGTTCGATTGCTGATATCGAGCTTCTGGAAGATGTGGTGAAGGTGGACTTTGATCGTACCATCGGTAATGTTCAGGAAACGCCCAATCTCCTTGTTCGACAGCCCCTCCGATACAAGTCTCATGATCTGCCGTTCCCGGTCGGTCAGCTGCGTCGGAGCCTTTTCCTCACCGATGTGAGACTCCCCACGGACCTCGCCCCCTGTGCACGGCGACCGCGATGCCGGCCCCTGGCGTTCCGCAACCTTCCTCAGGGTCGCGACCAGCATCTCCGGCTCAGCATCCCTCGTGAGGACGAGGCAGGCGCGGCCCGCGGCCAGCGTCTGCGACCTTTGATCGCCGGCCTTCTCAGCGAAGAAAATGACCCGGGTACCTTGGCCAGCGGTGTTTGCGATAGCCAGAATGTCAGGTCGACTGATACTGGGCATTGCAATATCGACCAGTGCAATGTCGGGCACCAAAAGTCGGATGGCCCCAATGCAGCTTGCAGTATCGCCGCAGGCGGCCACGATCGCGAAATCGCGCTGCGCCGCAAGGACGCTGCTGATCCCCTGCAAGACGATCGGGTGCCGATCCGCGATGACGACTCTGATGCGGCGCATGCTTCCCCTGCCTATTCCTGATACCCCGCGCGGCAGTTTTTATTCCTGCATTCACCTCAAGACGCGCGGGAAGCACAACAATCCGTTCTGCCAAAATGCCGCACTGTCAATTCGTCACGGCGATCGGCAACGCATGATGGCCACACCACTGTAACTCGCTTTGAGAATGCGTGCAGCACCGTAGGATTGCGGTCCTCCATGGAAAATCCGAAGCAGTCGATTCATCTACAAAACAGCGCCTTCTCTCCTGGCTATGATCTGCAAAACTCTCCCGCAGATCTGGCGGTCCAGTATGTGGCTGCCTGTCAGGATTGGTTAACCGCCATCAAGCTCATCACCGACCACTTATTACGAACGATATATAGTCACATTCACGATTCAAATCTAACATTCGACAAACTTGACCGGAGCGAGGCAGCTGAAAGCCTCGCCCCATAACACGAAGAGGAGGCTCAAAAAGTAATACTATTCATCCAACATCAATATGAGGAGTGGAAATTTTCCAACCATTAATCAGACGTCGCGAACGATAACGGCTCTGCTTCGGCAGTAGCACCGATGAAAACCTGGTCAGCAAAGTTCGGGCGACATTTTCGCTAACCCGGCAAACTTCAATCTGCGGTCACGGGACATCGCTGGTAATGAGTAGGTGGTCATATGTATTCTTCGGCTGTTTTGCGGCAAACGCATGAATCTCTGATCGTTCAATTCACCGAATTGCAGAATTTACGTAGTCGCGTGTCGATGGCCGAGCAGCGCTTGCTCGGCCCGATGCGAAGGGTCCGCCGGCGGAGACCGGCTGGGAGGCGACCGGCCGGTCGAAGGCACAGGCCCGGCTGGTAGCGCCAAGAAGTACCGCACTGCACACTAGAGTTCTGTGCGCGGGCCGATCAGGCTTGCCCGACGGGGCTTCGACCTGATAAGCCCCCCTCCTATTTCAAATCGGAAGTAGTGGGGACGGCTTCCATGGGGAACGAAGAGTGGGCATCCGCGACCACAGCTGAGCTGTGGCGGCTTTACGATGAAGTGACGACTGTTCTTAGTCGGAGAATGATTGCGGAAAAAGCCAAGCTCGAAGAGCGGCTTCGCAGGATCGAGGGAACTTCCGGGGCCCCCAACGGGGAACGTGCGCGCCGCCCCTACCCGCCCGTGCTGCCGAAGTATCAAAATCCGAAAAACCCGTCCGAGACCTGGTCCGGTCGTGGCAAGCAACCCCGCTGGCTGAAGGCGCAGCTCCGAGCCGGCAAGAAGCTGAACGATTTGTTGATCAACCGTTCATCCAGCCACAAGCGCCGCCGCACCGGTTGAGCCCCGCGACGGTCGCGACGCCGTAGACACTGCTATGGCGCGGCTGTCCACAGCAACATCTAGCGATCGCGATCCTCTTTATTGTTCGGACTGCCGTCACCGCCGCCGTTGCCGTAGCCATTGTTGCCATGAACAATATGACCGCCTGAACTGGCTATCGCGGTTGACGTAAGAGAGGTGGACAGCAACAGCGTCATGGCAGGAGGGGTGACGGCGGCAAATTTTCCGCAGCTCTTCAAGAACTCACGACGATCTTCGCCGTCGGTATCGAGATGGGTCATGGGATCATCCTGCAACAGCCAGCCCTCAATTAAATGGTACGTCAAACTAGCGGAAGAGCAACTTAAATTTGTTAATGCAGTAATTTATTCCTCAGCTTGCCCGTTGATATTTGCCATTAGATCGGTGGAGACCGGAGTTGCGGCGAAAATGGAAACTTGGGCCGGCCGCGGATTGCATTTATTTCGACGTTGAGGGCCGCTGAAGGCGCGCAGGACAGCCAAACGCCTTCGCACCTGTAGGAATATCCCTGTTGACCAGTGAATTTGCACCTACGATCGCGCGGTCGCCGATCGTTACACCCATTTGGATCACGGAATTAGGGCCCACATATACTCCATTGCCGATCCAGGTGGGTGCGTAATCGATCGGGTCCCTGCCGAGCGAAATAGAACGATTTACGGTGTTATGTGTGTAGATCTGGACGCCAGCGGAGATGGAGCACCAGTCCCCTATCTGCAAATCTCCCCCCGAGCCATCCAGGATACATCCTGGTCCAATCCAGGTATTTCGTCCGACATTGACAGATCCCAGCACGAGCACGTTGTCGTACATCGTGGTCCCCTCGCCGAAGCCATATGCTGCGGCGTTTTCGTCGCGTTCGGTGAGAAGGTCTCCGATCGGGACCCTCCGGTCGAACTGCTCCCTCTTGCGAATTGCGAGAGCCCGCAAGAACTCGCGCGCAAATGCGAGCCATTGATCCAGGCGGTCATCGGACATTCTGGGATCGTGCTGTGAATGCATAATTGGCTCATAACAGCAATGACCAACTAGAGGACAACAAAGCCTCCGATACAAGTGTAAAGTGGCGGCAATGGTGCTTGGGGAACGCTCCTTGGCGCAGCCGGCCGGTATCGCCCCCACCCAGTTGAACAGCTCCGCAACCCCGGGACCGGCTTTTCCCTGGCCGGCACGCCCACTCGATTGATGGAGACCGTGCCGTAGCGGCAAATGGATGGCCCTCTTTGTGGGGTGGCCCTGCCTCCCGCGAGCGTTTCGAAGCGACACCCCACGCAGGGGGCGCGCATTCGGAAGATGAAAGGATAGAGGACGCCATGAATTTGGAAACCTGCTTTGATTCTCCTCAACAAAATTGGCTTCGTTCTGCAGAAATTCGCGCTACCTTGTCTTGCCTGGACGGAGCAACGCGCGAAAGGCCCGGTCGCGGCGCGCCAGCGCACGCGACTCGTATCGGTCGAGCTTGGCAAGCTCGGGTAGGGCACGACGGATGGCTTCCGTGCATCGATCCCGCCCTGGCGGCGGCATTGTCTCGGAGGGCAGATTCAGCGGCTTTTCACCGCAGCTGCCGAGCCATACTCTCATCTCACGCATAAAAACGACGTCGGAAACATCCTGCGGCGATCCCGTCGCGTAAGTACGCTCGAGCCAGGCAATGCGCCATAGCTTGACCCGCACCAAGATAAATTCAGCATGCGCGGCGTCAAGCGCATGCTGGAGCAGCATCGGATCGGCGGCTTCGTTGGCGAATTGCCGCGCGAGCTCGTTGATCTCCGCTAGCGCGTCGCAACTGAATACCGCGGCCAGGCCATGCCGGCTGGCGTTTTTTCGCGTCCGCCATGTGCCTGCAGCACTCCGCGGCCCGGTGCTCTTGCGGGCGTTGAGGCGGTTGGCGGCGATTTGCCCTGCGCTCGCCATCTTCTATTCAGCCCTTTCAGAACGGCGGCCCTCCGCTTCGTTTTCGGCAATGATTCGGTTTGAGACTTCCCTCGCCCTCCTCGCGAGCGGCGCTTCACTTTCCGAGAGGAGACGCAACGCTTTGTTGCGTCGCTTCAGCGCCGATGTCAGCAGACTGTCCAACACTTCGAGATCCGGAAAAACCATTCTGATCGCTTCGGCCTCAATGGCGGTCTCGTTAAGGCTAAACGGCTCGAGCCGCTTGGCTACTTCCTGCTTGCCTGCCCTGGTGCCGAACCACCCATCGGCAAGATGCAGAGCGATTAGCTCATCAACATCCGCAACGTGCTGCAGCAGATTCGAAAGCGCGTTGCGGTACTGAGACTGGATCAAAGCTGTTCGAGTGCGCTGGTACCGAACGATCTCCCATGTCGCCTGGATCACGTCCATGACCCAACTTTCTCGGATCGGGTCATCAGGCTTGATGTACTCGATCATAGCGATCGCGAGCGCGTCGAACTCCTCCTGCGATTCACTGGTGAGCACCGGCCGTGCAGAAAGCAGCTGAAGACAACTAAAGTTTGATCGCGCGGTCATTTTCCCTGCCTCTCGCATAAGAGATTGCATTCGTCCGACCTTGATGTCTGACGAGCTGCTTCCCGGAAAAACACCGCCACTGGGAAAACGCTAATCCGAATCGTGGAAGTTCGCGTCACCACAAGGCTGACAGGCCGGGGGTTAAAACAGGCCTAACGAGTTCTTCGATTCTCGCTGCGCGAGCTATGCAGCGACCCCATGCTTCGGGCTCGAGGCCGAGATGCTTATCCGCACGCGCTAGTTGACAGCGAAGGCCCATTCGAATGTCTGAGCTATGAGCGTGGTCTTTCGCTGGCTCCTTTCCGGAGGCGGGCTCCGGGACCTCCGCCATTCTCGTCGATGAACTCGACGCCGGCGGACTCGAGAGCTTGTCGAAGGGCCTGCTCGTTCGCAGCGGTGACCGGGATCTCTCCGTCAATGACCTCTACCCGGCGGATAGTCGCTACGCCGACCTTTGAGGCCTTAGCCAAGTCGGGCGCACTCCACCTCAGTAAGGCACGAGCAGCGCGGAGCTGAGCACTAGAAAGTCCCATGCACGCCCTTGACTTTTCAGATGGATTTTCCGCCAAAACGAATACCTGATTCAGTGACTCGCCGCTCGTTCATCGGCGGGTCGGATGCCCGCATAATCATGGGCAGCGACGCGGGGGCGCTCCTCCGGCTCTGGCAGGAAAAACGTGGCGAGGTCGAGCCTGCGGACCTGTCGGGCGATATGATCGTCCAGCTCGGCACCGCGACGGAGCACCTCAACCGCGCCTGGTACGAGCGCCAAACCGGCCACGCGATCGAGCACATTCAACGGCGGGTTTTCCACCCCGTGCACAAGTGGATGGCCGCGACTCTCGATGGGCGGGTACACCAAACTGCCGCGGTGTTTGAGGCCAAGTTCATGCTGCCCTGGAATTTTTCCGAGGAGGCGGCGGCCGACAAGCACATGGCCCAGCTGCAGCACAACATGTGGGTTGTCGCCGCAGGCACCGCGGTGCTGTCGATCATCACCGGTGGTGGCCGGTGGGTCGAAATCAAGATCCATGCCGATCCGCTTTATCAACACCTGCTGCTCACCGCCGAGAAGAAATTCTGGCGCGGTGTGCAAAATGGCGAGGCGCCGCAGCTGTTTGGAGTCGAACCGCCCCGGCCGCGGCTGGCGGCGGTGCGTGTGGTCGATATGACAGGATCGAACGCCTGGGCTGAATTTGCGGCGCTCTATCGCAAATCCAACGCCGTAGCGCGCGAGCATGAGCGGGCGAAAACAGAGCTCAAGGCGCTGGTGCCGGAAGACGCAAAGGAGGCCAGCGGCCACGGCTTGCGCGCCAAGCGCTCGAAGGCGGGCGCGATCAGCTTCGACATGGTCGACGCCGCATAATCCGTCCGCCAAGCTCAGCCCCGGCTGCCGCTTGTCCCAGCTCGAGCCACCCGCTTCGGAGCCTCTGCCGATGCTGCCGCCCTTTGACTTCATCCACCTCGATCCCTCCTGTGATCCGCCGCATTCGTACCAAGCGGCATTCGAATTGTTCGCTGAACTGTGGGCTAAACTGCGCGGCTTTGAGGCGAGTTCCGCCCAAGACTACGTCCTTCTCGCCGTGATCCGTCACCTGGAGAACCAGCTGGTCATCGCCGGACTCATGCTGGCCACCCAGCTCGACCTCCTGAATGACAGATAACCCTCAAGCAGTGGAGATAGCCATGCAGCGCTGCAGCGGGACCATCAGCCAGATCGCCGGCGCGCTGGCCAAGGCGCAGGCCGAACTGGAAAACCCGGAAAAGTTATTAACCGCGACCATCGTGTCGCTGTTCCCGCGCGAGGAAAACCGCACCTTCCGCTATGCCTCGCTTGCCAGCGGGCTTGAGATCGTGCGCAAGTGCCTCACCAGATACGAGATCGCGACCGTGCAGGCCACCGCGATCGATGCCGACACCGGGCTGATCAGGCTCTCGACCACCCTGCTCCACACCTCGGGCGAATGGATTGCCTCTGATTGGCCGGTATGCCCGGTCGCCGACACCGCCGCACCGCACCGAATGGGCGCGGCGCTGACCTATGCGCGGCGCTATGCGCTGTTCACGCTGGTCGGCATTGCCGGCGAAGACGATCTGGACGCCCCCGATGCGTTAGCCGGCCCGCCCGCTGCGGCGTCGCAACCAGCCGTTGGCGCGATAGCCAAGCCCGCCAAGGGCGTGCTCAACCGCGCGCCGGTGCTGGGGCCGCCAAGGTCCGCCGAGCTCCGCGAGCAGCTGTTGCGCCAGCTCGCAGAGCTGTCTGGCAGCACTGACCTGCTTGCCTGGGCCAAGGCCAGCCTTCCTCTCAAGAACAGCCTGCTGGAGGCTGACGCCCGCTTGGTCGAGGCCGCCTATCAGAGCAAGCTCGAGGACGCCATCCCTCCCGCAGCCAGCAGGGTCGAACAAGCGCACGCGTTAGATCGCGAGCCAAGCCTGGCAGAAGAACCGCTGCCGGCAGCAGTTGCGGGCACCGAGACCACGCCGCAGCCGGCCCTGCCAGCGGCGCCCGAAACGGGGCTCGCTCATCCCAAAGAGCCTCCCCGCAAGCGCAGCAAGGCCCACCTGCTGTTCGTCCGCAAGCAGCCCTGCCTCGTCTGCCAGCGAGCCCCGTGCGATGCCCACCATCTGAAATTCGCCCAACCTAGGGCGCTCGGCCGCAAGGTCAGTGACGAGTTCACCGTCCCCCTGTGTCGCACCCATCACCAGGAGCTGCACCGGCATGGCAACGAACGGGCCTGGTGGGCCAATATGCAGATCGCGCCGCTGCCGGTGGCGCAGGACTTGTGGGTGGCGAGCCCAGTCCACAGCCCGTCCAGTGCCGCCGTCCTGAGCGCGGCCGTGCCCTCACGCACCGGGGAGGAGGCCTCGCCGCTATGAACGGCGCCTTCCAAACGGCGCGCCCGCGCTGCCGGCGGAGTTCAGTCGCCGAACTCTCCTGGGAGATTCAGCGCTACCGCGTACTGCGCCACAAGCTTCTTGAGACTTATAGCCAAAAGGCGATTGAGGCCACGCTCCGCCGCATCGGCATGGTAGTGATCGCCTCGGAGTTCGAAGACAAGGCCGTGTACTACACGCTGCAAAACGCGCTGAGCTGGCGGATCGATCCAATCGCTACGTTCGAGATCAACGCGCGTCTTGCGTCCTATGGATTCGATGCGACGCCATCAACACGGAAGTCTACGCGCAGGCGCGCGAGCTCTTGGTCCTGTTCGACGGCTTACTCAATGCCGCGCAGACAAAAGCGCATGTTGCTGCTCCACGAGATCCGGAAACTCGTAAGCGGGCCCATGCGTCGAGGGGCGTCGCCATGCCGCTCACGGAGCGCTTGAAGTCGGGCACAATTAGCTCCGGCTTGTGGCCATCGAATAGGCCGTCACACGATCAAGACAATCCATCTTGCCGCAACGTACGGCCGATTTTCTGTGTCCACCCGCGCACACATCCACACATCTTGCGTTAGAGTCCACGATGGCACAGGCGGATTTGTTCTGGACCAAAGATCTTCTCGTTAAAGACTAACGTTGGGGCGAATATCGGACACAGCTCACAGGCATGGCAAAATTACAAAGCCGGCACGACGTACTCCGTCAAAGCGTACGTAGATAACTGAGGATGGCTCGGCGTTCTGTCGCGCTGACATCACCGGGGAAATCCATTCTCGTTCCAGGACAGAAGACGCTTGGTGCTTTGAGGAACTCGTTAAGGCGCTCTTCGGTCCATGTGCCCCCTACCCGGCGCAAACTCGATGAATAATCCGGATAGCTCGTGACCGACGCGACTTGACGACCAACAATGCCGACTAAATCTGGTCCGATCCGATTGCCAATCATCAAGTTCGGCTGATGGCAGCCGCTACACTTCTCCGCGAAAAGAGTTTCACCCGTGGCACCTTCCTTGGGACGAAGGGAGATCAATTTCTGTTCATCCGTCCATAGCAAGAGACTGCCATCATTGCCCTCGATGAGGTCGCGGATGCGACTCCCGATCGCGATCGGCTCGAGGTATTTGACCTGACCGTCCCGCACACGCGCGCGAAACAGCGTCGCCGCCTTGAGTGTGGCGATCAGGAGATCACCTTGCCACTGCGCAAACAATCCACGCTCCACCCCGACTAAATTAGAAACTGCGATCGAGGGGACCCAAGCGAACACTGGAGCTTCATAGCCCTTCTGCTCCGCAACAGGTTTATTCAGCGGCCACGAGAACGAACCATAGTCTGTTCCATAGGTCGCAAATGGCCAACCATAATTGGCGCCCCGGACCAGCTGATTGAGTTCGTCGCCGCCCTGCGGGCCATGCTCGGTCGACCAAATCGTTCCAGACCGATCGATATAGAGGCCTTCCGCATTTCGGTGACCAATCGTAAAAATTTGAGTGTTTCCATCCGTAATGTTAATGGCCAGTGTTTTGCCGTACGAGGCTGCCGGGTCCTGTGCATAGGCGTGAACCGAGGCAGCCCCGTCGAAGCCAAAATCACCGACGGTCAACAGCAGCGTTTCCGGATTTAAGAGAGCCATCCGGCCCCCACCAAAATAACCGACAAAAGGAATCCCGCGGCGGCGGTGTTCGCCGCGCGTTGGCAGGCAAGGTGAGGTCTCATATAGGGTTCTCCATCCGGAGACAGATTCCCCGCCAAGTAATGCCGCGCGGTTCGCCTCGAGGACGGAGATGCGTTCGGTCCAACATTCCTGACCAACATGCCAGTAAGCGTGCGAGACGAAAATGCGTGTACTGGCGCTGACCTCCTGAACCAGCAGGTCATACGTTCGGAACCACTCAGGATTAAGAACCTCGTGTCCGGCCTCTCTGCTCTGGGTCTCTTGAGGCACCCAGTCGGAGCGGTCTGCCCATGGACGGCCTGCAGCCGCGGAAAACGCCTCGCCGTTGATCGGTACCAGATACGGCAGCGTGTGGACGGTCATGTGGTCGACCGCTTCCCAGGAGAAGACATGGAGATGGCCGTCTCCGCTCACGAGAAGATAACGATCGCCGATCCGGGCCAGTGCTCCGCCGCGCACCGCAGATCTTGGAAACGCGTTCGAATAAGTATGAACGTCCAAATTGTAGAACTCAGTCTTGATCAAGGTATTACTGTGCACTGCTACCTGGGGTGTAACCCGCAATGCGAACGACCCCGCGGCCGCCGCTGCCAGCAGCCCGCCAAGCGCCAGAGCTTGGTGCAGCGCCGCAGTTCCTACGAAGTACGGGGCGGGGACGAGCACCAGGGCAGATGTGAAAATCCCGAGGGTGATGGCGCGGGAGTAATCGGTTCTGGTGAGGACAAACCCCAAGAAGACCACACCAAAAATCGCCATTGTGGACGCGATTGTCCCACCCAATCCCCGCCCCGGTGATGAGGGCCTAATCAAGAGAGTACATGCGGCGCTTAGGACGAAAGACGCCATAAGACAGCCAAATGGAAGCGACTGGGCAGGAGGAAGCCGCCAAAATGCCATCCCGTAGGTCAGTACTGGAAATAGCAAAAGCAGCACGACACACATGGCATACCACACCACCGGATAGTGCCATTGTCCGCGCCGATGAGGTTTTCCTTTGGATCGCGTTTGATTGAGAAAGTCGAAGTGTGGACCCACATCCTTTTCCGACGGTGGAATCAGCCACACCCTTCGCAATCCCTCAGTCTCCACCTCCGTGGATCCCCGGAACTCCATTTGATTCTCCCTAACGCTTTAACTCGTACAAGCGTGCCGCGCCGCAATCTAAATTCATTGATTTCGAGCTCATGCCCCTAGCCGCCCAACCACGGCCCACAGCCCGTCCCTGCCGGGGCTCTGGACCCGAACCCAGCGATAGGGCGTCCGCCACCAAGGCTTGATCTGCGGGGTGAGATTGTCGAGAACCACATCGCCGCTCCTGGTACGCACGAGAAGCACCAAATGGTGCTCTCCGGAGCCGACCACGACTTCGCTCAATAACAGGACCCGCGCCGGCCAGCCCCGCTGAAGCAGCTCGTGGCGCTTGCTGACTGCGTAATCATTGCAATCGCCGCCAGCGGGGTTGATGATCCAGGTCTCGCCAGCGAGTCCGAGCTCGTTGCGAACCGGCGCTATCGCCGAATTGACCGTGCGATTGATTTCCCTCAGGTCCGCCCATCGCTTCTCAATCAACCGCACCGGCCCGCCGCGGAAGAAGCGCCGCGGGCGACACTCGGTCTCATAGCGCTGGCAAAACACCGTGTAGCTGAAGGGCGGAAGCGTCGGGCGCCCCAGCTCGATATGTGCAAGAGCCGCCTGCGGAGCCGTCGGCATGGTCAACAACGCCGCTCGCCCGCACGGAGCGCCTCCTATCATGACAGCTATGGCTGCCGCGACGACTGGCCCGGAGGTTCGTTGCATCTGCCGATCCCCTGCGAACGCCAAGCTGAGGCCCGGATTCACCGCCCAGCGCGGCGGCCCCGGCCGCGGGGACGATTATCTCTCATATTATAATATTTAATACTATTTAGATTTAATTCGACCTGCAAGAATAAATAACAATTAAATTGATGCAAAAGTCGCTCGCAAGGAGTCGTCGCGCCAGCGGCCCTGCCGAGGGAGAGACGGGAAGAATGAACGGAGCGGGAGGTTGATCGGCGCGGGTGTCCCGGTGGAGAGGTCCGTCAAGCGCCGCACGGAACGTGCTTCGCGCATCCAAGGGTCAGGCAACAATTTAGCGCGCCACCATGATTTGTTGATTTAATCATCCACCGAGGTCGTCAAACGGTGCTTCCTCGAGCAGGACAGTGTCATATGCCAGGTGAGCTACTTCATATGCCAGGTGAGCTACTCGTCATCCCTGGGGGCTGAGGCTTCAATACTTGTCTTCGTCGCGGCGATGACCCTGTACGTCAGGCGAATGGACGTCTGAGCGGACGGTCGTTCGAGCGGTCCGTAGCCTTGTCCACGGACAACAGGCATCCGCTGCGGTCGATCCGTCCAAAGCCGCGCGATCTATTGCAGTTGATCAGGAGGTGGGTCGATCTCACCGCGCTCGCCCCACCAAATCTCTTGCGACGACCAGACATTACCAGAACGCCGCGGTCGAGCCTTCAAACCAGACCGCAGGCTCCGTCCTGGCTTGTGACGCGCACTCGTCGGCTAGCCACGCCCGCTGCGGATGCTTCCAGCCGCCCAGCCGTGCCTTCCTTCAGAGGCTAATCGCAACGCTGGCGCCCACGGATAGGGCGCCAGCCCGAATTCGCGCAGTCGAGCCGTACTATCTTCCCGCGAAGAGTCAGCGCTCCTTGAATGCGCGCTCCGCCTGATCCTGCAGCGGCTTGAGCAGGTAGGACAACGCGGTCCGACCTCCCGTCTTGATGAAGACCTCGACGGGCATGCCGGGCAACAGCTTGGCCGACCCGAGTTTCGCCAGCTCTTCCGGCTTCAGCAGAACGCGCCCCGTGTAGTAACTCGTGCCGGCACGCTGATCCTGGGTGATGTCTGCCGAGACCATGCTGACCTCTGCGTCGATTTCCGGCGTGGTCTTCTGGTTGAACGCCGCGAAACGCATTGTCGCGGTCTGCCCCACATAGACCTGGTCGATATCGCGCGGTGCGATCTTGACCTCAACCGCAAGCGAGTCCGCATCGGGCACGATCAGCATGATCTGCTCGCCGGGAGAGATCACACCTCCAACCGTGTGGACGCTCAGCTCGTGGACGCGGCCGGATTGCGGCGCCCGGATATCGACCCGGTTCAGTTGATCGACCGCCGCAGTTTTGCGCTCGCCCAGCTCGGAGAGTTTCGAACGCGTTTCGATCAGATCCTTGCCGACTTCCGTCCGCAGGTCCTGGTCGATCTGAATGATCTGGAGTCCGATTTCGGCGATCTTGCCCTTCGACTGAGCGATCATTCCTGCCAGCTGACTGCGCTCGCCTTCGAGGCGGGCGGAATCACGCTCGAGGGAATTGAGCCGCGTGATCGGCACCAGATTTTTTTGCCAGAGACTGCGCACGCCCTCCAGCTCCTGCCGGATAAATTCGACTTCCTTCTGCTTGGCCTCGGTCTGCCCCGTAAGGCCTTTGATCTCGTTTTCCAGCTGCGCGCTTTTTTCCTGCAACTGCGCTTTTTGGCCGCTCCTCGCCTGACGACGCAGGTCGAACAGCTTTCGCTCCGCGATGATTGCACGGCTCGCCTCGGAGTTGCTCTCCTTGGCCCGGTCGAGCAGCACCTTGGGAAACATGACGTGCTCGGCACCATCGCGCTCGGTCTCGAGACGAGCCTGCCGCGCGAACAGCTCATCGAGGCTGTTGGTGACGATCGTCGCATTCGCGAGCGTCTGGGTCTCGTCGAGGCGGATCAAAATATCCCCTGCGTTGACCCGGTCGCCCTGCCGCACGCGCAGCTCTCCCACGATCCCACCGGTGGAATGCTGAACTTTCTTGACGCTTGAATCCACCACGACCACTCCTTGGGCGATCACCGCGCCCGACAATTGGGTCGTTGTCGCCCAACCGCCGATCCCAAAGGTGACCAGACCGAACATGATCATACCGACGATCATGTAACGCTGGATGGATTGCATTGCCGGAGCCACCTGGCCGTTCATCGGCTGCCTCCTTGAGCTTCCGCCACGACCTTGAGCGCAACGGGATTTCGCAACACTCTGTTGAGAACCTCCTCTCTGTTGCCGAAGGACTGAACCTTGCCTTCCCCGAGGCACAGGACATGGTCCACGGCCTCCAGCGCCTTCGGACGATGCGCGATAACCGCAACAATCCCACCCCGGCGGCGCACGTTCAGGATCGCCTCGGTCAAGGCTTCCTCACCCTCGGCGTCAAGATTGGAAGAGGGCTCATCAAGCACGACCAGAAAAGGCTTGCCGTAAAAGGCCCGCGCGAGCCCGATACGCTGCCGCTGCCCCGCCGACAGCGCTACCCCTCCCTCGCCGATCTTCGTGCTGTAGCCGTCCGGAAGGGAGAGGATGAGATCGTGTGCGCCCGCGGCATGCGAAGCTTCCAGAACTGCGGCGGCCGTTGCCTGCGGATCGAACCGTGCAATGTTCATTGCAATGCTGCCGTCGAACAATTCGACGTCCTGAGGCAGATAACCGATGTGCTTGCCGAGGGCGTCCGAAGACCAGTGATCGAGCGAAGCCTTGTCGAGCCGGATCCTGCCTCGAATGCACGGCCAGACCCCGACCAGCGCACGTGCCAACGTCGATTTGCCGGATCCGCTCGGACCAATGATTCCGACCGCCTGCCCCCTCCGCAGCTGGAACGACACTTCACTGACGGTGGGCCTCTCCGAGTTTGGCGCGCCGATATAGAGCTGCTCGACGGTGAGGGTTTCAACAGGCGCAGGCAATGCCAACCGCTCCTCCTCCTCAGGCAGAAGCTTCAGCAGGCGATCGACTCGCTGCCCCGATTGCCGCGCGGCGACGAACCCTTTCCAGTTCGCAATGGCCAATTCAACGGGCGCCAGGGCCCGCGCGGTGAGGATCGATCCGGCAATGATGATGCCGGCCGTCGATTCCTGGTTGATGACGAGAACGGCGCCAACGGCGAGGACCAGCGATTGCAAGATCGCCCGAAAAATCTTGGAGGCGCCACCGAGTCCGTTTGCGACATCGCTGGCCCGCTCATGGGCTGCGAGGTATTTCGCGTTAACATCCCGCCAGCGCAAGGCCGCCTGTTGCCGCATGCCCATGGCGTGCAGGACTTCGGCATTTCGTCGCCCCTCGAGCGCCAGTGCGGTCCGCGAAACTGCGAGACGCGAGGTCGCCTTTGCCGGCCCTCGGGTGCGCGTTTCCGTGAGCATCGTAATGACGACTAGGACCAGTGCGCCGGCCAGCGCAGTGACGCCAATCCAGAAGTGAAAGAGAAAGCAGACGCCGAGATAGATCGGCATCCAGGGCAGATCGAAGAGCGCCGTCGGCCCTCCGCTCGACAGGAAGCTGCGGATTTGATCAAGGTCCCGCACCGGCTGCAAGCCATCGCCGTCGGCTCTGGTCTTCAAAGGCAGGCGAACAAGCGCGTCGAATATGCGAACGCTGAGCCTTTCATCGAAATACCGGCCGACCCGGGCGCTGATCCTGCTCCTGACGAGGTCGAGCCCACCCTGGAACAGGTAAAGAACGGTGGCCAGAACCATCAAGGCCATCAGCGTCGGTATGCTGCGCCCGGGCAGAACCCGATCATAGACTTGCAGCATGAAGAACGAGCCGGTGAGCATGAGAAGATTGCTCATCCCGCTGAAGGCCGCGAGAGCCCAGAAAATCCGGCGGCAAGACCGCAGGAAAGCGGACATCTCTGACTGCGGCTCGTCATAATCCTTCGCCGACCGGGATCGATCAGCGAATATCCGTTGCCGCAGGACTTCGACCGAGCGCTTTGCCCAGCCGATCAGTCGCGGCGTCCGCAGTTCGGCGTCATCCGCCGACTGTCCTCCGCCAGCCCATAGTCCTGATATGTGCAGAAGTGGAATGCGAAAAAGATTCGCAGGCGGGGGGATCACCCCCCGCCGTCTAAAGTCCATCATGGCAGCCGCCCTTGAGTCATGCCTTGTCGGGGGATCCCCCAAGAGATCCCTCGAGGCCGTTGTTGAGTACTTTCTGTGTGGTTACGCAGTCCCTACGCGAAGTGGAAGTCGTGGCTGGTCAAACCATCCAGCTTGGTGTTCTTCAGCGTGAGCGTGTCGCTCCCCGTCGCGATCACGACGTCGCCGCCTGACTGGGCCGCATGGGAGAGAACGCTCGCGAAACTGTCGAACACGGTCTTGCTGAACTCGACCGTGTCGTGTGCAGGTCCGCCGGCAACGAAGCCCTTGATGACGTCGTTGCCGAAATTCGCGGCAAACGAGAAAGTGTCGGCCTTGCTGGTGCCAACGAAGAGATCATTGCCTGATGTGCTCGTCTGTGTGTTGCTGCCTGTCGAGCTCGAAGTAGCAACGACCTGACTGTTGCTCGTGGAGGACGTAGCTACGCTGGAAGCACCGATCTGCCCGTCACCATTGAGATCCTGGTGAAAGCTCGTCTCGAGCGATTTAAGTCCGGAGTTCGTACCCGACACGGAGCCGCCGGACGTGGAGCCGGTCAGGCTGCTGACATGAGAAACGTAGTTGCCGTTGCTATCGGTGTTCCACGCCGTGTACTGACCCGTGCTCGTCTCTTTCCAGACGACCTGATAGCCCGTCGCAGTCTTCTCCGCACCAATCGGCGCCCAGTTGCCGTCTGACCCGTCGACAAACTCCACGCCGTGATACTTCAGCGACGGGCCCGTCCCGGTGCTGCTGTTGAGGTAGTATTTGTCGCTGCTCTCAACGAGACGTGTTGCACCAGCCGACTCGATTACCGTGCCAGCAGTTGGCGGTGGCGACGTCGGTGAGGTCGGTGTGGTCGGTGTGGTCGAACTGGTAGCACCGATCTGCCCGTCACCGTTCAGATCCTGATGGAAGGTCGTCTCGAGCGACTTAAGGCCCGAGTTCGTACCGGACACCGAGCCGCCCGACGTGGAGCCGGTCAGGCTGCTGACATGGGAGACGTAGTTGCCGTTGCTGTCGGTGTTCCACGCCGTGTACTGACCCGTGCTCGCCTCTTTCCAGACAACCTCATAGCCCGTGGTCGTCTTCTCCGCACCAATCGGCGCCCAGGTGCCATCTGACCCGTCGACAAAATCCACACCGTGAGACTTCAGGGACGGGCCCGTCCCGGTGCTGGTGTTGAGGTAGTATTTGTCACCACTCTCCACGAGACGTGTCGCACCGGCCGACTCGATCACCGTGCCAGCAGTTGGCGACGTCGGCGTGGTGGGGGACGTCGGTGTGGTGGGGGAAGTCGAGGTACCGATGCTGGCCGTAACCACGGCGGACGCCACACTGGTATTACCCGCCACGTCCATTGCCTTTGAGGTGAGGCTGTGCGAACCGGCCGCAAGAGCGGCGGTGGTATAGGCCCAAACGCCGCTGCTGTTGGTCGTCGCGGTCCCGATCTGGGTCGTGCCGTCGAACACCTTTACGACGCTGCTCGCTTCGGCATTGCCCGACATCACCGCCTGATTGGCGCTGTTCACCGTATGGCTGACAATTGTCGGCGCCGTCGGCGCTTTAGTGTCGACGGTGACTGCCAGCGCAGACGATGCCGCGCTGGTCTCCCCCGACGAATTGGTTGCCGTTGCGGTGAGCGTATGCTTGGCGTCAGTCAGGACCTTTGTGATATAGTCCCAATTGCCGCTCGAGTTCGCAGTCGTCGAACCGATCTGGGTCGTACCGTCGTAGATCTTGACAGTGCTCCCGGCAGCAGCGGCACCCTTGAGCTCGATGGTATTGTCGTTGGTGATCTTGTCGCCTGCGGTGCCGCTGTCGGTCGAGAACGACGCGATAGTGGGCGCACCCGGCGCGGTCGGCGTCGCCGGTGCGGTGGGCGCAGTCGACCCTTCCACCGGTAGAGGGGGGGCGATGAGACCACCCGGGACGAGTTGACCATTCACGATAGTTGCGGAGCGTACATTGTCCCACTCCGTGATGTGGATCTTCGCATTGACCTGCTGAAAGAGAAAGTCGTCGCCGCTAAATGGGCCTACAAAATACACGTCCTTGAGGGCCACGTAGCAATCGTCTGCATCCGCCGCAATACGCAGGCCAAACGGGCCACCCTCGAACACGACATTATTGAAAGTGAACGTTCCGCTGTAACCGTCTGCAACCCACACCCCAGCGGTTGCGTTACTGTCGTGTGAGACGATCGTCGAATTTGTGATCGTCAAACTTCCGGTGGCGCCGGGGGAATAGGCCTGAATACCGTCGGCGTGATCGCCCGATATTCCCGTAGTTTCAATGTACGAATTGTTGATTTTTATATCCCCGCCCCCCGCAATGCGCACACCTTCTCTTGAATTAATTCGAACCTCGTCGAGGGTGAACGAGCCGCTGCCCATGACGGACGCAACAGAGCCGGTGTCGGTAATGCTCGTGTTCGAAAGCGTTCCGCCATTTTGCAGAGTGACTGCCTGCGAAGTCGTATTGCTGCTAAACATCGGGTCATTCCAGCTCAGAGGAATGGCTGCCATTCAATTTTCTCCTGATAGCTTCGATTGGTTGTTGATAGCTTCGAATGGTTGTCCGTGGCACGCGCCCAATTTAACTTTTTCCGAGCGGCGATACCCCAAGTGCGACTCTGCTAGCGCAGCGCCGTTCGGTTCGTCTTCACGATGGGTGGAGGCTTTTTTGCGACGACACGACGGCCCACCCAAGGTAATTCCCAGCTAACCCAGCCAAAATCGCACCGCCCACGAATTCAATACATCCGAGATTCTTTAATTAACTCAAGCATCAAGTCGGCGTTCAACAGCTACGCCAATAACATCAACCTATACCTAGGAATACTGGACCGACGATCTGCCGTTCGACAAAACCCTATTGGAGGTCAACGGGTCCCGAAAACAAATTAATAATATTGGGACGACAATCCCATCGAACCAACCAAAATATAATCGATGAACCAAACGCAATTTTCAATATTGCCGAGTAGTCGACTCGCCGGACCCCACCGCCGGTAGGGCAAAAATCTGCTGCGTGCGTTGGGACCTCGGCGGGATCGGCGCCCCGATCAACCGAGCTCTTGCGCGCCGGGCACCGCATCCGGCCGCCCTGTCTTGCCTTTTGCGCCGTCCAGCAAACCCACGAAAGCAACTCTTGCGGCCGGCACAGAGCCTTTGACCATATATCGTGCTGCGAACAACACTCCGACTCCGAAATGGCAGATCCAGCGCCATCCTGCAAAGCGCCGCGCATAGAGAATTCCGTTACGGGCAGACAGATAAATCGAGAGATGCGAGCGTTTCTCGGGAGCAACGGCAGATCCGATGGTCGTTCCGCCAATGTGGCGAATGATCGCTTTGCTCGCGAAGCCGATGCGGTGCTTTCCGCGCCGCCGCCCCCAATCCAGATCTTCCATATAAAGGAAATAGTCCTCAGCCATGAGACCGACGTCTTCGACGAACGCTCGCGTTGCCAGAACACACGCTCCGCTTACCGCATCGATCCGACCAAGATCTTCGACGGAGGGGGCACTACCAATTGGCGCATTCCTTCCTACGGCAACAACGCGGCCTGTCGTTCGAGACCAATGCAGTCCGTAGTTGATGATCTTGTCGGGGGCATCGTGAAAGACCAGGCTTCCGCCCACCATGCCAAATCCCTCAGCAGACTTGGCAATCAATTCGGACAGACCGCGGCTATCCACTTCGGTATCGGGGTTCAGGATTAGCACTGAACTCCAACCGGGGACACCGCGCAACGGCTCAAGCCACGCGTTTACGCCGCCCCCGTAACCGAGGTTCTCAATTGCGAGCCCAACTCGGACAGCATTCGTGCGATCCTGAAATCGGCATTTTGCCACTGCGGCCAATCGCTTCCGTGGCTGGTCAAGAGTATCCGGCGCATCCGATGCTCCTTGCAATGTTCGGTCCGGTCCCACGAGCGCCGCCAGCAATCTCCGGTAGGCTGCCTCCCCGCCATTTTCGCAAATGAAGACCTCAAAATGATCCCAATCCGAACGAGCAAGCGACTTCAAGCAACGATCGACATCGGCGACATTGCAGTATGAGACAATTATGATGGCAATCTTGGAGCTGATGGTCGACATGGCTCAAACCGCCTTTTCATTTTCTGTCGATGCTGACGGACGACCATTGCCCACTTGGCAGCTTGCACATGCTCGAACGCTGCTTCCGAACAAAAGCCCGTCCCAGAGGAGATGCTGAGATCCACAACGTGCAACCGGGCAAGAGAATGGACCCCTTTGCAGAAAGAAAAGCGATCTGCTCACGCGCCTGCCTGTCGTTGATCGCCACCAGCCCTGAGACGCAGGACTCCTGCGGATCACAACCAAGGACATCGGCCCGACGCTCCGGCAAAGAGGCGCCGGCGCCCCGGCAATGGATGCAGTGAAAGAGAAAAGTATCGCACCGACGAGTTTGACAGAGTCATTATTCATGCTTTGATTTTCGATCAGAAAATGCGAGAGTACGACTAATTCAAGATTGGTGCAGTTATGCACACACGTCAAATGGGAACAGCCTAGAACAACAGCCAGCTTCCAGATTATTCTTGGGCGTGAGCATCAATGAATCGCAGCTTCTGCTCTGGTTCGATCGAAGGCTGCGTGCCTAGTAATTGGCCACATAATCATCTTGTTTCGGCCATGGAGAACCGCAATTCTCGAACAGCACACTTGTTACAGCGAATTCTAGTTCTGACAGGGGCGCGCGCCGCTTCACCTAACAATGTCGTCTACTAGCGTTCATCGGACTGAGTACGCGCAATGTCATCCAGTGGAACGATGTCAGGAAACTCAACAGGACTCCAGTCCCAAGCGCGCCAGTACGGCGCCGCAGATGTGGAAGTGAAAGACGACTATCTGAACAAGTCCGAGCAAGAGCAGATATATGAGTTCTTGCAGGGCCCGGGCTGGGTTTACGGCGCGCGTTCACATATGGGCAACGACGCTAGCCGTTACTGGTTCAAGCACTTTGCCGGGTTCTGGAAAGTGCCGACTGCGGGGCTTGAGCGACATGCGCAGACCGAGCAGGAACTGAGCCAATATCCACTGGTTGAGGCAATGTGGCAGAAAGTGCGCGGGTCGTCGCGGCTGGTGCGCTGCTATGCCAACGGTTATCCATTCGGTGCCGAAGGCGGCGTGCACAAGGATTCGATGTCGGCCGAGCACTATACGCTGCTGTATTACCCACATCCGCATTGGAACCCGGACTGGGCGGGCGAGACGCTGTTCTTCAATGAAAATGGGGATGATCTGCTGTGCGCAGTATACCCCAAGGCGAATCGACTTGTGAGATTTCCCGGTTCTATCCCGCACGTGGCGCGAGGCATCTCGCGCCTGTGCCCGCTCTTGCGCATCACGCTGATGTTCAAAGTCTCATCGGCGAACTAGCCGATCATTGCAAAAGAGAACTGGGTCGCCGCAACCGGCGACTCCTTGAGTACCGCTCGGGCCCAAGATCAACTCGCTCCCCGAACGTCGGAGTTTGACGCACCTCCATGATACCGAGATCAGGCTCTCGATAGCGGCGTTTATGAGCTATTTTGTGATAGCGCGCGGCATGCCCCCGCAAGCAGCCTGCATGCGGCGTTCCTCAAACCAACGGAGAATCTTCCCGAAGCGTTGCGCTGGTTCGGATGGGCAGAGATTCGGCAGAAGTTCGCTTTAGGAGAGCTTCCATGCGCTACCTCATAACCTTGACCCTGTTGCTGGTAGGGGCCGTTATTGTCCAGCCGACCGTTTCCTCGACGCGAGTCGAAACTGCGAAATTGACGTGCCTTGATCCCGGGGGCGCATTACTCTCGAGCGCCCCCCATGCTAATGGCGTGCGGGAGACCTGCAGAAGCGGCGCCTTAGCGACGCCAGGCAAAGAGTTCGAGATTCACCCCGGCAGCTATCGCACCACAGCAACGGGTCGTGTGACGGTCGTTCCTGCCGCGATGCCCGATCCCACGCCTAATCCGGAGAACTCGGCCGGCGTTCCGTTGAGCTTCAATGATCCCGTCTATGCAAACGTTACGAGCGGCACGAGTCGTATCGCATTGTCGCCGGAATCGTCCCTAACCGACTTGTCAATCGTTGAGAACTCGGGGGAGCCGACGATCACCTGCGGCGGCTCCTGTAGCCTCACGCGGGTTCGCATTCAGTCACGAGAAGGGGTTCGGTGCATCAGCGGCAATATTAATCTGACTTGGGTCTATATCGCGGCAACGGGAGTCGGCGACGATCACGCGGATGGCTTGCAGTGCTATGCGCCAGACTCCACGGGCACCGTCACAGTCAAGAACTCGACGTTCAAGCTGGCTGGAGCCTCGACGGCGGGTTACTGGTCGGCCGATAACTGGCGAGGCTCACACGTCTTCGAGAACGTGCTGTTCGAGGGTGGCAATCATGGCCTCCGTATCCCGGCAGACGGCGGCTCCTCGGTGAGCCTGAAGAATGTCTATTTCGTGCATGGCTCCTTCCGCTATGGCGCGTTCCTGTTCGACGTGGTCAAAGGGCGGCGCATCAACATCGTGCAATGGGAGAACGTCCGCTGGGCGGGATGGCATGGCGACAAACTCGTCCTTGGAGAGCTCATACCGCGGCCGTCTGCAATGCCCCGCCTGCCCGCAAACCCCTGACAGGCCTGCAGTGTACTTTAAACTATCTGTGTTGAAACGTTGAAACCGACCCATTGTGCAGAGCCCCGCGAGGCCCCTCGGAGATGGCCCATGGCTTTCTGCTCGGCTGCGGGTAGGCCAGAACGAGCTTCCGCTGGATTCACCCCGTGAGGCAAGGGCCCTGCTTCGCAATTACTCTACGAGATTCGTCAAATCGATTTTTCACATCGCCACATAGGTCGGAACGGCTACGGTGGCGAAAACGCCCGTCAAGTGTTCCTTATGAGCGACGTCGATTCGTAGTCACGCAACCACGCCAGCCGGCCGGACCGTGCGGTTCATTGCGAGGCGCTTCCGATCCTCGCCACAAGCCGTGCGATGAAAGTGAGTGAGCGTTGTGAGCGGCGGACTGGGCGGGAGGGTCCCAGTTACCCTGCTCAAACATCCACATGCCGCTACCGAGCAGGAAAATGAGCAGGACATAAGGAGCATCCCACAAGTGGACGGTGCAACTGGCGAGGGCTAGTCCACAAAGGGCGATAATGAGACCCTTTCGGCATTGCGCCGCCTGGAATGACAGATTTCTGATCCGTCCCAGTCCAAAGCAAACCGAAAGAAATCCGCCAGCGAGGAACAAAAGGCCGGGGATACCGTAGCGCACGGCAGTGACCAACCAGAAATTATCTATGCTGCCGCCCAGCCACTCGGGACGTTCCCAATCACCGAAGCCAATTCCAAAGATCGGGTGCTCCATCACTGATCGCGTCGCGTAGTTCCAGATATGCACACGCATGTAGGAATTGTCCGCGTTAAAGGTCAGGTACGAAATAAAGATAGTGAAAGGGCTGCGATTCGAGTTCAAATCCACGACAAAATAGGCAGCAATTACAAGCGTGCCCAATATTCCCCAACGTCGCGCCACGCTAGCTGTGATCTTGTCCCAAACGATCAAGATGGCCTGAACGGCAACGGATAGAAGAGCACCGGCGGAAAGGGAGGAGAATACCGCTATTGCCACCAAACCCGTTGCTAATCGTCCTCCCCGGCGCGCGAGGCCAAATACATAAAAGCTCAAGGCGAATACACTTGAGCAAACGACACCAAATAAAATGAAGTGTTCGAACGGGCCCTGAGCTCGTCTAAGCCCGAACCTTGGTTCACTGCCAGCGATACCGTAAACGGAAAACACCTTGCCGAACAATTCAATCAAGATCGGCGAGCCGGTGACATTCTCATAGAGGGCGAATGGCAGAAGAATAAGAACCATAAGCACCAAAGAACCCACCATGCGCTGGAACGCGAAGACATCCCGAATGAATCGCCTTGCAAAAAGGAATGTTCCTAATGTCTCTATGACGAATATCCCTCCAGATTGCAGACCTTGGTCAATGCCGTGCACGCTCACCAATATAACCGCACCCCATATCGCCGCCAAAAGCATCCAGATATCCGGCAGCCGTATGCGCCCGACCGAACCAGATAACCACGCCATCAAACACGGAATGAAGGTCAGTACCAGCACCAGCCGGTAGGGCGACAAGCGTGTCGGGCCGAGATAGAAATGCATCGGCATAGCCAAGGCGAAAACGAAGATAGGAATGAGTGGGGAGATCTTGGGGATCCGCCTCGGCCGCGCCGCCGCGGCTTGCCCGCCCGCGAAAGCCAGCGAGTCCATAACATCACGCGACTCACTCGTTGCAAGGCGTTCCATCCGATCCATCCGCTAGGCAGGAGGCGCGATACCGCAAGGTAAAGATGTGACGCCCAGAGCATCGCCACATTTAATTTTATTATTAATAGGGAACACCCCGGGAGACAAGAGCCCTACCCGCCCATGTGTTTTAATTAACCATAATCGACCCTGACGCACTGATTAAAACAACTTTTGGGAGCCAACCGCAGAACTGCCAGTTCCAGCGAAGCCCGGGGTCAAGCGCCCCGGAGCCATCGCCAAAGGCCGACACCGGGCTTCTAGCTGCCCAGGAAGCCACCCGCATTTAAATTCATCATTCAATTACTATTGATATTCTAATTATGTCAAATATAATAACCATCAATTAATCCAACGTCTCGCATTTAAATTTCGAGAGATCATCCATGGACACGTACGTTGACAGTCGGTCCCGCGAGGCGTGGAACAACCCCACTTTAGCAAAGAAGGGAGAGGCTCGCCTGGACGCCGCTGGCAAGTTCAGGATTAGTGTCTTCGGGATAGGTTATGTCGGCATAGTTTCTGCCGCCTGTCTCGCACGAGACGGACACGACGTGGTGGCGGTCGATGTCAATCAAGACAAGGTCAATCTTCTGAACCGCGGGCTGCCGCCTATCGTCGAGCCGAAGCTCGCCGAACGTATCCGCTCTGTAGTCCGCGCCGGTCGCCTGAAGGCAACCACCGATTCTTTGGCCGCCGTCTCGTCGACGGACATTTCATTGGTCTGTGTCGGAACACCCTCGCAGGATAACGGCTCCCTGGAAACATCATTCGTGAGCCGGGTAGCGCAGGAGATCGGAGAAAGTATCCGCAATACTACTAACTTTCATTCCGTTGTAATGCGCTCAACGATGCTGCCAGGCACGATGGAGAATATCGTCATACCTATTCTGGAGCGGACGTCTGGCAAAAGAGCCTGTCAAGATTTCGGGGTCGCCTATCTTCCCGAATTCCTGCGAGAAGGAACGGCTATCGCCGACCACGATGATCCAGGAACTATTGTAATCGGCGTAGACAACGATCCTTTAACGCTACGGCGGCTCCTGAAACTTCACGCACACTTTTCGGCAAAGCCTTGCATCCTTTCAATTCGCGGTGCAGAGGCCGTCAAATATGCAAACAACGCCTGGCATGCGACGAAAATCAGCTTCGCGAATGAAATGGGATTGCTTTGCAAGGCCATGGGAGTCGACAGCCACCAAGTCATGAACGTCCTGGTCGCTGACAAGAAGCTGAATATCTCCCCGGCATACCTCAAACCAGGGTTTGCATTTGGCGGGTCCTGCTTGCCAAAGGACATCAGCGCTTTGCGCTACGCCGGAAGAAATGCCGATATCGACACGCCATTGCTAGATGCCGTGTTGCAGGCGAATGAGAACCAAATTCAAAGCGCCTTCCGACTTATTACTGCGACCGGGAAGCGGCGTGTTGGACTCATCGGACTGAGCTTCAAGCCGGACACCGACGATCTGCGCTACAGTCCGATGCTCGAGATTGCCGAAAGATTGATTGGTCGCGGTTATCAGCTCGCGATCTATGATTCGAACGTTCGCCTATCCCGACTCACGGGGGTCAACAGGGATCACCTGACGAGTCGCCTGCCGCACATTGCCTGTTTGCTTCGAGAAAAAATGAGCGATCTCGCCTCCTTTGCCGAGGTCCTCGTTGTGGGAAACCGCAAGGAGTTCCTAAAGAACTCATCGATTTTGAAGGGGCATGATAAAATTATCATCGATCTCGTACGCATCGCGCCGGAAAGGCAGACGGGAAGCGACTATCGCGGTATATGTTGGTAAGTCGCGGGGATGGCGATCATGCCGTTGACATCGGTAGTTGACGCCACGCGCAGCATGCGCCCCCGAAAAATCTTGATCATTGTTGAAAATCTCCCCGTTCCGTTCGATCGCCGAGTCTGGGCGGAGGCGCAATCATTGCAGAGAGCCGGATACGAAGTGACGGTGATCTGTCCCCGCGGTCCGTTCGCAGAAGCTCCGTTCGAATCGATTGACGGCATCGAAGTTTATCGCCATCCGCAGCCAATCGAAGCCAATGGCAAGCTTGGCTACATCGCCGAATACAGCAGCGCGCTATGGTGGGAATTCGCCTATTCGCTCAAGGTGTTTTGGCGGCGAGGTTTTGACGTGATTCACGCCTGCAATCCGCCGGATCTCATTTTTCTGGTTGGGGCGTTCTACAAGTACGTATTCGGCAAGAAGTTCGTGTTTGATCATCACGATTTGAATCCCGAGCTATTCGAGGCGAAATTTGGACGTCGCGGACTGGTCTGGAAGGCGCTTGTCCTTCTCGAGCGAATGACTTTCAGCGTGGCTGACGTATCAATCGCCACCAACAAGTCTTACGCCGACGTCGCCATCCAGCGCGGAGGGATGAAGCCCGATCGCGTATTTGTTGTCCGCTCCGGGCCAAACCTCGCGCGCGTGCGTGAGCTCGCTCCTGACAACACGTGGCGCAATGGCCGGTCGCATCTGGTCGCCTATGTCGGTGTGATCGGAGAGCAGGAAGGCATTGACCTCCTGCTAGAGGCGGTTCGGCACATCACATCCGCATGCCGACGCAACGATATCCAGTTCGTCATCATGGGCGCGGGACCAAGCCTGGACAAGCTCAAAGAGACCTGTGCGCGGATGCAACTTTCGGAATTTGTCACCTTCACCGGCAGGATCGACGACACGACGCTTTTCAAGGTACTCTCGACTGCAGATGTCTGCGTCAATCCAGATCGCCCCAACGCGATGAACGACATGTCGACCATGAACAAGGTCATGGAGTACATGGCGCTCGGCAAGCCGATCGTGCAGTTCGACCTAGCCGAGGGACGGGTATCCGCACTGTCCGCTTCTCTCTACGCGCGCAACACCGACACGACTGATTTCGGTGACAAGATCCTCGAACTCATCAATGACCCATTGCGGCGGCGCGATATGGGCTTGTACGGACGCAATCGTGTACGCGACGAGCTGTCCTGGGAGCATGAAGAACCAAACTTGATGGCGGCCTACGACGCTGTTTTCAACAGAGCCTCTCCGGCGCGAAACGATCACGATTCCGCGTCCCGATTCTCGCCAAGCTAATGGTCCCGCGGTTTCAGGTTTGAAAACGATCGGCTTCCCCGCCAAAATGTCAAAAGATAGCAAGGAGCTTCCGAGCCTCCAACCGGCAACGTCAACATCTGCTGCCGCGGGTCCCACGTTCGGATTACACCGTGACGACATTTTGACTGGTACCGACACTGAGAACACTCGTCTATCAAGTGTCTACCAGTATCACGCTATCGATAGCGCCAGCGCATCAATCGGCGATAGATTCCCAGCTTTGTGCTGACCCTCCAGGCAATGCCACGCATCGCAGCCGGATCAAGCAAGTGCCGTCGCATGTACTCCGCATCCATGTTGTTCGTCAGACAAAGGCGGGAATAGAGAAAGGATTCGAATCCGCGATGATACCCAAGCTGGATTGTAAAGAGGTGCGTATAGCCAGCCCCCAAAGCCGCCTCCCAAACCCGTCGGGAAAAGCGCCCGTATGGAAACGCAAAAAGAGTGACCTCTTGCCCGAGGCGATCCTCCAGCATTGACTTCGAAACCACAAGCTCGCGCTCGAGTTCGACATCCGAAACAATGGTCAAATCGACGTGCCCCATGCCATGTGAGCCAATCGCGATACCAGCCCTGCCAAGCTCCTGAATCATCTCCCAGCTCATACGCCCCCGTGTCCCTACAAAATCCACTGGAATAAAGGACACGAAGCCCGGAATTCGACCGGTCTTCAAGTAGCGAGCATAGGCAAGTGTGTAGTCCGAAAGAAATCCATCGTCGAAAGTGAGGAGGACCGCGCCGGTGGCGCTGGCTTTGGGACCGGTGCAATGCTCCAGAAAACTCTGAGGCGAGATCAGTCTGTCCCCGCAAAGTGCAAGATGCGCGTCGAATGCGTCTTGGGTCAGGCACCACGCATTCGAAGGCGAGGCTTCCACCAATTCGTGATAGTTCAGAACAATCATAGAGTTCGCATCAGATCTGAGACTCGCCGTCCCCAGGTCTGCCAGTTCAGTCGAGCCTCGAAGGCGTCACGGCTCGATCGTCTCAGGCGCGCCAGCCGGTCCGGGTTCGCAAAAATCTCGAAGATGACCGTCGCATAGTCCGTCTTCGTGGCATTCGGCGGCAACAAGATGCCGGTCTCGCCGTCGCGGATAGCGCAGGGGACGCCACCAGTGGCCGGCGCAATGCTCGGTACCGCATGGGCTGCAGCTTCACAGAACACGATGCCGTAGCAATCTGCCCGGGTTGGCAGCAGAAAGAAATCCGCGTCGCGATAGAGTTGATCCAGTCGTTTGCGCTGTTCGCGATCATTCTTGTCGAGATAGGGGATGATCGTCAAACCATCTCGAGTGAGCGGTTTACGCGGAGTACATCCGCAAATCACGAGTTCCGCCTCTACGCCCCTGTTTCTCAACTCAGCGAGGGTTCGGACCGCGATGTCCGCGCCCTTCTCCACCCAGTTGGCACCTATGAAGAGGAGCCGACAGGGACCAGGTTTGCGGCCTGCAAGCACGGAGGCGCGATACGGCGTTTCATCAAGGTTGGCCCCCCACGGAATGACATGCACACGGGCACGGTCGGCACCGTAATCCCTAATGGCGGATTGGGCTGCCCATTCCGACGGGTAGAGGAGCAGATTAGCGCGCGCGATCGTGTTGCGTTCCAAGCGTTCAGCGATGTCCCTGGCAGCGCGCGACAAGTTTCGATAGTTCGGATGGTAGTTCTCAACGAGCCGAAAGGTCGCGTCGGAAGCATAGACGAGCGGAATGCCCTCGGGCACGCTCCAAGCAAAAGTGGATCCGGCGGGCGCGAAGACGACATCGGGCGCGGCCGCGCGGATCTTGCGCTCTGAGTCAGCTGCATACTGAGCGACTACTGACCCCGCATGGAATGGAGAAAGGCCGCGACTGCGAAAAACACGGCGAACTCTGGAATACGCCTTGTATAGAGGCAGAATCGGTGCGTTTAGGGGACCGATATGGACCACCTCATGACCTTCATCTGCTAGCGATTTCGACATGTGAAACGGAGTGCCGGACCAAAACTTAACGTCGCGCGAATCGCCGATCGTGGCGAAAGCAATCCGCCGCGCTACCTGGTTGCCGGCGACGTGGCTCTGAGTCATTTTATTCCCTTACGGACACAGCAATCGACTGATGTACAAAGAGCGACAAGGTGGCCCCTGTCGGAAGGATGCCTCACCGCATCGATTTAAGCACAGGAGTCATGAGTGCGAACCGGCGGGTAACGTCCGACGTGAAGTGTCATCTCGTTGCCACACGGCACCTTTGACACCAGAAAGAATTACCGCTCTAAATCGAGCAAGAATATTGACATAGCAATAGATCAATAATCCCGGCCACAGGCGAAAGTCCCTAAATAATTGCATGAGCGTTCGATCGTTGGTTTCGCTCCTGTTCACGGAAAGGTCGGGAAAGCGACGAGCGATTTCAAAAATCCCCGCATAGGCGCGACTTCTGACAGAGATAAGCTTCGGGATTGTGCGCGCGGGAAACACCATCGCTTTGACGGAAGTGAGCGTCTCGCGTTCTTCCGCTTTAAAATGAAGGCGAACATAGATGTCATCAGCAATGACGTCTGGAAACTGGCCGAACCGCCTGCGCCCCGCCTCAGATAAGGCGTAGACGCCGGAACCGCCGATTCCCTCGCGCGAGGAAGGCAGCAGCAATCGAATTGCGTAGTATTTGCGGACCAACAAGGAACAGCCCGCCAGGTTGATATCGGCCGTGGGTGCTACCGCCAAAACATCGCCCTGCTCAAGGCGCTTTGCCAAAGCTCGAATGGCGTCGGCTGTAATAACGATATCGGCATCAGCATAAATCCGCGGAAACGCGGCCGAGATTTGATCGCCGACGTTTAGGGCGTCCGTTTTCCCTGCGATATCCGTTTCGATAACATGGACAGTCGACCCGAAGCACCGAGCGACATTCGCAGTGTCGTCTGTACACCCGTTACAAACAACGACGACGCCGATCTCGTCCGAAGCCGGGGTGCTGACCCATTGGCTCAACGTCCGTGCAATTACAGAACTCTCGTTGTGGGCGGGGACGACAATCGAAATCATTGATGGCCCGGTCGGAATGGATCAGGTCTCGGACTTTTCGAGGCTGCGATAGGTTCAGCTAACCTCATGGCGCCTTCCCCTCGCTCGGCCCTGAGAACCGGCGCGACGGGATAACTCCATGAGTGCACGTGCAGCCGCCAACTGGTATTATTTAAATCGACCGCGGCTTTAAATCAATCATAAAAATGGCCATACGCGCACATGTTAATAGTCACCCTTAGCCGGTCGCGGTCCTGGAGCCCGGGACGCAAGACTCCGGCAGCCTTACGGCAATCACGTCCACGAGATTCGGGTTAACCGACGAAATCCCTGAAAGCCTGCCGCTTGGCATAACGTGAAATAGACGGAGGATTAACCAAAGCGGCATTATATCGCTCAAAAAATAAAATCATTTAAATGTAGCTTTCGTACTTGGGTCGCAGTACAATTAAATGATGTCGATTTTGACGAGCTACAGGAAGTGCCTATGGATACCTGCACTTTTTGCGATTTGGATGCTCTATCAATAGGCGGACGACCGATCGTCGTTCCTCTGAGCGACCCAGCCGCGCGCGCATGCAAAGCTGCGGTCGGCGAGTTCGGTCCAACGCGACAAGCGACCCTCCCCCATTCGCCGTCTCATAATCATCAAGTTCGATCCCTGACTTCGGCCGGGCTCGATGAGACGTTGCCAGCATAGAGAGAAATGGTGCTAAAGATGTCAGATAGATCCGTCGGCGTTGGCGTTATTGGATATGGTTACTGGGGACCAAACCTCGTACGCAACTTCGCCGCTCACCCCTCCGTACGCCTGGTTGGCGTGAGTGACCTCGACCCGAAGAAGCTCGCGGCCAGCAACCGCCTTTATCCAGGAATCGCAACGACATCCTCTTATCACGATCTACTCGAGAACCCATCTGTCGATGCAGTCGCAATCGCAACGCCGGTGCATACTCACTATGAACTTGCCCTTTCGGCCCTCAAGGCAGGCAAGCACATCCTGGTGGAGAAGCCGTTTGCGCAAAGTTCGGATCAGGCCCGGGGCCTGATAGACGAGGCGGCCCGTCGCGGTCTGACGCTGATGGTCGATCACACCTTTCTCTACACTCCGGCCGTGCAGAAGATCCGCGAGCTCTTACTCAAGAAGGAGCTTGGCAACGTCTATTACTACGACAGCACACGCTCGAGCCTTGGCCTGTTCCAAAGCGATGTCAATGTGATCTGGGACTTGGCGGTGCACGACATCTCGATCATCCACTACATCTTGGCTGAAGAGCCTGTTGCAGTTTCGGCGACAGGGTCATGTCATGTGGCCGGCTCGCCGGAAAACATGGCCCACATCACATTGTTTTTCGATAGCGCATGCGTGGCCCATATCAGCGTCAACTGGCTCTCGCCAATCAAGGTCCGCCAGACCTTCATTGGCGGCAGCAAGAAGATGATCGTCTATGACGATCTTGAACCGACCGAAAAGATCAAGATATATGACAAGGGTATCACCCTGGATAGCCCTTCCGACAAAGCCCACCAATTCCGGATCGGTTACCGGGCTGGCGATATGTGGGCGCCTCACGTCTCCCCCAAGGAAGCGCTCCAAGTCGAGGTCGAGCACTTCATTGATTGCGTGCGTAGCGGCACGCGACCGATTTCGAGCGGTATGTCGGGACTGCGGGTGATCGAGGTCCTGGAGGCCGCGTCCCGCTCGATTGCCGAGCAGGGCAAACCGGTCCTCCTGAAACGGGAGCAGCGCAGGGTCCCGGAACGCGCGACGGCCTGAATCAATGGCGGGCGACATGCAATGCGCGAACAGCGCGACGGTCTCGCTATGAACTCGATACAACGTTCGATCTTGTTTTCGGCAATCGACCGCTATGGCAGCCTAGTGCTTTTCATGGTTGCGACAGCGGTCCTCTCTCGACTGCTATCGCCGGCGGAATTCGGTGTCTATGCGGTCGTCAATGCCGTTACCGCGGTGATTGGCGCATCCTTTCAGGAGTTCGGGGGCGGAAACTACCTGATTCAGAAGCGTGAATTGTCTCCCGCCAATGTTCGCTCGGCTTTCACCGTCGCGCTTGGAATCTCGATTGCGATTGCGCTTCTTCTTTTTGTTCTTGCGCGTGCGCTCTCAGATCTTTTTGCCGAGGAAAGCCTCAAGAGGGGCATCGAGGTTTCAGCGCTGAATTTTCTTCTGGCACCATTTTCCGGGACAATTTCTGCCTTGCTGCGTCGAGACATGCAATTCGGTACGTTGGCCCTTTGCAACTTCGCAGCAAGTGTGGCGGTTGCTCTGGTCTCAATCGGACTTGCGATCGCGGGATTTAGCTATATGGCCCCAGTATGGGGGGCCCTGGCGGGAAGCGTGAGTCTGACTCTGGCGCTGCTCGCCAGTCATCGAGACTTCGGCGCACTGCGTCCCTCGCTCCACGAATGCCGCGACATCGTCAGCTTTGGCCTCTATTCGAGCGGGGTCAGCGTCATCAACGTATTCTACAATCTGGCGCCCCAGCTGTTCCTTGCAAGAATTATGGACTTTATGTCCGTCGGACTGTACAGCCGAGCGATCAACCTGACGCAAACGTTCGACAAGCTCGTTACGCAGGTATTGAACCCTGTAATCATGCCGGTGATTGTCGCCAGGCGCCAAGCGGGGGACGACCTGAAGGCCGTTTATCTTGAGGCAATCGAGCTACTTTCCGCCGCGCATTGGCCGTTCCTGATATTCGTGGCCATTATGGCCCGACCGATCATCGCGATCTGGCTCGGCGAGACGTGGCTAGAGGTCGTGCCTCTCGTGCGCCTGCTCTGCATCGCCAACACGGCGCTTTTTGCAGCATGCTTGAGTTATCCCATGCTTGTAGCGGTTGGAAGCGTGCGGGACGCTTTGGTCTCTTCTTTCATCTCGCTACCTCCGTCGCTGCTTGTAATTTTTGCCGCATCCTTCTTCGGTGTGCAGGCTGTCGCCGCCTCCGCGGTTTTGACGTTGCCCTTCCAGGCGGCCGTGGCGATCTATTTTATCGGGCGGCATCTAGGCCTCAAGCCGACAGATATTACTCGCACGTTGATGAAGAGCGGTATCGTCACGGTGGTAACCGCTTTCGGCACATCCGGCTGCGCGGCGCTGACGGAAGCGGGAATGTTGACATCGCTCGGAGGTTTGGCCTCGGGCTTGGGCGTTGCGGCGCTTTGCTGGTGGCTAGGGCTGCTGATGACCGGCCACCCGCTACTGCATCATCTCCATATCGCCGCAGCTGGTCTCGCCCGTGTTGCACCCAAACTGAGGCCGTCACGTTCGGCCCTATAAGGCATTCTGGCGATTTTTGGAGGCGGAGATGCCCATCACAAGCGACGTAAAGCTCGGCAAAGACGTCACGATCTTTCATCCTGATCTAGTCAACCTGTATGGTTGCGTCGTCGGTGACGAGAGCAAGATAGGAACCTTCGTGGAGATCCAGGCGGGGGCAAAGATAGGTGCACGTTGCAAGATATCGTCGCACAGCTTCATCTGCGAGGGAGTCACGATCGAGGATGAAGTGTTCGTCGGTCATGGCGTAATGTTCACGAACGACAAACACCCGAAGGCAACGACGGCGGATGGTCGTCCTCAGCAAGCGTCGGACTGGACGCTGCAGCGCACTCGCGTCGGTAGGGGAGCTTCGATCGGCTCGAACTCCACGATTCTGTGCGGAGTGACGATTGGAGAGGGGGCCTCCATAGGTGCGGGTGCGGTGGTGACGAGAGACGTTCCGCCTGGGGCTGTCGTCGCGGGAGTGCCCGCTCGGGTATTGTCTGCGGCTGAAACGGCGGTCTTGGGCGATCGCGGCTCAGCAGAGGCGCTTCGTAAACCATTTTAAATTCCCACATAAACGGTAAGATTTAATGATTGATTAAATACAATAATGCGGGTTAAATGTATTATAATGTTGGTCCAATAGAGGACTTGAATCTTGATACCCTTCCTGGATCTGAAAGCCCAATATAGCCAGATCAAGCCGGAAATCGACGCCGCGGTCGCGAGAGTCGTCGGCAGCGGGCACTTTGTGCTCGGCCCAGAGGTCACTGCCTTTGAGGGTCGCTTCGCGGAATATTGCCGGACCGCCCATTGCCGCGCGGTGAACAGCGGAACCTCGGCACTTCATCTTGCCTTGCTGGCGGCGGGCGTCGGAACCGGTGACGAAGTCATCACGGTGTCCATGACCTTCGTCGCGACAACCGCAGCGATCCTCTACAGCGGAGCCAGGCCGGTGTTTGTCGACGTTGACCCGGTAACATGGACGATGCATCCCGGTTCGATCGAGGCTGCGATAACACCGCGAACGAAGGCGATCCTGCCGGTTCATCTCCACGGGCAGATGGCCGACATGGACTCCATTATGGAGATCGCGCGTCGTCACGGTCTGGTAGTCATCGAGGACGCCGCGCAGGCGCATGGCGCGGAATACCGCGGACGTCGCGCGGGCTCGATTGGCGATCTGGGATGCTTCAGCTTTTACCCCGGCAAGAATCTTGGAGCCTTTGGCGAGGGCGGGGCCGTCGTAACCGATCGGGCTGAATTGGCACGCCGCGTGTCATTGCTGCGGGATTGGGGACAGGAGACGAAATACAATCACGTCATTCCCGGATACAACTATCGCATGGACGAAATTCAGAGCGCGATACTGAACGTCAAGCTGAACTACATTGAGCGCTGGACGGAAGCTCGTCGTTCGCTCGCTGAGCGATACAATGCACTGCTGTCTGATCTTTTATGCCCGCGTCCCCAGCCGCCCCCGTACGCCCGTCACGTGTATCACGTCTATGCGGTCAGGTTGCCGTGGCGCGACGAAGCGCTGACGCTATTGCGTGAAGCCGGTATCGGCGCCGGGATCCACTATCCCGTTCCGGTGCATCTGCAGACTGCCTATGCAGAACTCGGTTATCGTGCCGGTGATCTTCCCGTCACCGAGATGTTGGCGAACGATTTCCTCTCTCTTCCCATTTATCCAGAGTTGCTGCCGGAACAGGTGGTCGAGGTTGCCTCCACACTCAGGAACGCGGCACTGCGGCCCAGCGAAGTGACAAGCGACCGAGCAGAGCATCCAGAGAGTCTCGTGACAAGGTCCCACAACAGGAGAGCGTCTTGATTGATCTCAAGGGAAAACGCGTTCTGGTCACCGGCGGCGCAGGTTTCATCGGCTCCCACATCATTGATCTGCTCTGCGATGAGGGCTGCATCGAGATCGTTGCCATCGACAACATGATAAGAGGCCGGCCGGAAAATCTCGGGCGCGCGCTCGGACGTGGCCCGGTGAGAGTGGTTCATGGCGACATACGCGATCGCAAGCTGATGGAAGCGTTGCTCAAGGCTGCTGATATTGTATTTCACCAGGCGGCGCTCCGAATCACTCATTGTGCGGCCGAACCACGCCTTGCCAAGGAGGTCATGGTGGACGCCACCTACGACCTGCTGGAGTTGTGCATCAAGCACGATGTTGAGAAGATCATCGCGGCGTCGTCGGCATCCGTATACGGCATGGCAGAGGAATTTCCCACCACCGAGCGCCAGAATGCGTACAACAACCGAACTCTCTATGGAGCCGCTAAGGCCTTTAATGAGGCTTTGCTGCGTACCTTCAACGATGCGTACGGGATCGACTACGTCGCACTTCGATATTTCAACGTCTACGGCGGGCGGATGGACATCCACGGCCGGTATACTGAGGTCTTGATCCGCTGGATGGAGCGGCTGGAAGCCGGATTACCTCCGATCATTTTTGGTGACGGTCATCAAACCATGGATTTCGTCCACGTCCGCGACATCGCGCGTGCCAATATCCTTGCGGCCAGGGCAAAGATCACTGATGAGGTGTTCAACGTCGGGAGCGGCACGGAAACCAGCCTGACGGGGCTGGCTACGGTGCTTGCCTCCGTGATGGGACGCCGCGGCCTGGCACCCGAATTCGCGCCGGAACGCTCCGTTAATCCGGTGCCTCGACGGCTGGCATCAACCGGCAAAGCAGAGCGTTTGCTGGGGTTCCGCACCACGGTTTCGCTGGAACAAGGGCTCGCCGAGCTCGTGAAATGGTGGCGATCCGAACGCGAACTTGGTTCCGGCTCCCAGCGGCAGGCGGCGGCATCGTGATTCCGATCGCGGCGCCGCTGCTTGCGGATGAAGAAGCCGATGCTGCGCGCGCGGTCGTGCTGTCGGGCTGGGTGTCGCAAGGCCCGGAGGTGGCCGCGTTTGAGGGTGAGTTCGCCGCACTTGTTGGCGCGCCGCACGCCTGTGCCGTCGCCAATTGTACGACCGCACTTCAGCTTGCTTTGGCAGCGTTGGGTATCGGCACCGGCGACGAGGTGATCACGGTTAGCCACTCCTTCATTGCGACGGCGAACGTCATCCGATACCAGGGCGCCACTCCGGTTTTCGTCGATATCGACCCGGAGACCTACAATTTGGATTGCGCTCGGCTGGCCGAAGCCATCACCGAGCGCACGCGTGCGATCATCGCGGTCCATCAGATGGGCATGCCGTGTGATATGGCAGCGCTCATCGCGGTGGCGCGACGCCACGGCATCGCGGTGATTGAGGACGCGGCCTGTGCCGCCGGATCGCAGATCCGGATGAACGGCGAATGGGAGCCGATCGGCAAGCCGCATGGAGACATTGCCTGCTTTTCCTTTCATCCGCGAAAGGTAATCACGACAGGCGAGGGTGGAATGCTCACCACCGCTGACGCCGAGCTTGATCGCAAGTTTAGGCTGCTACGCCAGCACGGTATGAGCGTTCCGGACACGGTACGTCACAACTCCTCGTCCGTGATCTTCGAGGAGTACGTCGTTCTCGGCTACAATTACCGAATGACGGATATGCAGGCCGCAATCGGGCGCAAGCAGCTCGAGCGGCTTCCGGACCTCGTGGCGCGACGTCGAGCGGTCGCTGTCGGATACAACGAGTTACTTGGGACACTTGAGGGGCTGCATCTGCCGCTGGAAGCCGAGTGGGCCAGATCCAACTGGCAGAGCTACTGTGTGCGTCTGTCGGACAGGCTGGACCAAAGAGAGGTAATGCAGACCCTTCTTGACCACGGCATTGCGACACGCCGTGGAATTATGTGCGCACACCGCGAAGCCCCTTATGCCCTCGAAAAACGGCATCACAAGTTGCCCCAGTCGGAGCTGGCGCAGGATCATTCGATTCTGCTTCCACTCTATGCGCAAATGACCGAGGAGACTCTTGTCTACGTAGCGAACGCTCTCAGAAGGGTGGTTAAGCCGATGCCCGCTGCCCATTCCTAGTATCCGGCCGCGGGTTGTTATCGAACTCCGCTCAATCTGTGCGTTTTGGCAAAATGCGTGCCGACTTCGTGAGGCCTGGCGATTCAGCGCCGCCGCTAGCGCGCACTAGTCGACGCACTGAGTTCGCAATGATCCGTCTGAAGATAGAGCCGCCCTCTCCTCTGCTAACAAACGCGAAGCTAACAACCATCTACAGACGACCAAACTGAGGACAAGATGGATACGTTTGGTGTAAAGCCTACACTGATCTTCTTTCAGCACAAATATGACGACAGGCTGCCTGCTTTTCTGCTCGCGCACAAACGAGAACACGTCAAGTGCTTATCGCAGTTCTTCAACGTCGTGGTCGTCGATCACGATTGTGATTACGAACAGACCTGCGATATTCATCAACCCGATCTAACCCTCTTTGAGAGCGGTGTTCCGTTTCCTACCTGCCATAAACCACGAATAAGTCACGCGCACGCGTATCCCCATATCCCGAAGCTCGGCCTTCTCAACTCAGATGCGTTCTGCTGTGGTCGCGCCGGCTTTTTGTCCGACATGGATCAATTGGGAATTTCGACTTATTTTGCGATAGCGACCGCAGCAGCCGAAAACACCCCGGCGATTTTGGATTCGTTATTTACTTGGCCCAACTTCGTCGATCCCGATATCTACCACGACTATGGTCAATGGAAGAGCATCCCCGTCCTCTTTGCGGGCAACAGCACAGCGCTGTATCCCTGGCGCCGGCGGATGACCCGCCTACTCTCGAAACACTACCCCTCCTTGATCTGCAATCATCCCGGCTATGCGCCCAAGAACACGCAGCAGCCCATAAGGGTCGGCGAGCCCTATGCTCGGATGTTGAATGCATCTTTGTTTGTGCCATCTTGCGGAACATTAGCAAAGGAAGTCGTGAGGAAGCACTTTGAGATTCCCGCATGTAACTCCTGCTTGGTAGCAGAGCCGTCCTCGGCACTCGAAGCTGCGGGCTTCAAAGACATGGTCAATTGCGTATTGGCCGACGAACATGACGTGTTGGACAAACTATCCTTTCTGTTCGACAACCAGGATGCACTTGAGGCCATCGTTCAAGCAGGATTCGAGTTTGTCCACCGCTTCCATACGATAAGGCAACGCGACCAGATCCTTCAATGGTACGAACTCAACAAAGTAGTTCAATCCCACCAGAAGATTGTCCAGGCCGGCCCGTTCGGGCCGCTTCGCCTTGTGAATGCACAGTCTAGCGGCAACGCTTCTGGTTTTGTGTGCGGTGGTTTACATCTGCAGCTCTTGCAACAGGGTGACGCACTACTCCGCGACCACGACTACGAGGGCGCGGAACGCCTTTATATGAGGTGCGCACAATACATTCCATGGATGCCTGAGCCGAAGTTGAGGCTTACGCTATGCAACCTACGCAAGGGCAATGCGAAGGCGGCGCTCTCTTGGATTTCTGAGCCGATCCAATTCACTCTTTCCGAGTACAAAGCGGTAGATCCCGATCCCGTTGAATGGGCTTACTTTATCATCGCAACCATCTGCACCGGAGATTTAGGCGAGGCAATCGAAGCCGCCAGCCAATTTCCTTGGCTCAGTCACGACGAATTGAATCGAGCACGACGCGCAACGATGATTCTCGCTAATCGGGACCCTTCACTTCCTCGCGAAGACAGCCGGCTGCCAAAACAACGACGAAGTATTCATCAACTGCCTCAATGCAGTGAGCACGCGTGGTTCATGAACCTGTGTGACATGCTTGCAGCATGCAATCGAACTGAACTGGCCGAGCGGCTGAGAAACAATTTGTATCGCGACGCTGGCATGTTGAATAATCTGAACCTCTGCCAAGTCCCTGTGCGCCATGAGAACGAGAGTAATAGTGAACTTGCCAGGGGCGCTCATCCAGCAACACCTCAACGGTCGACAAGGCACTTTAAGAGGAAGCTTCGCTCCGACAAATTACGGGCGAGCTTCAGGCAGCTGGTAAAACGCGGGATCTATAGGATTGAGGAAAAGTACGGATACTTCATGCCGCATCACCTTTCGAGCAGCAGAAACGATGAATTTTACAAGCAGATCTATGACTTGGCCCGCGGGGAGAAAGTCGCAACGGCGCTGGTTATCGGCGCGGATCAGCGATGGCGCGGAACTCAAGCACTTATAGCCGGGTTCCGTGAGCGAGAAGAACAATCACGCGTGATATGCTTGAAAATGCGTGGACGCCATGAGGCTACTGCTAACGGCCAGGCACCCGAAGAGGATCTTGTAAAATGGTATGGGCCATTACCGCTTGATTCCGGCGACCTGCGAGATCAGTTTCAGAAAGCGATAACGAGGATCAGGGAGGACAACAATATTGTACAATTTGATATCTTGCTGATTAACGGCACCGTGCGCTCTCAGGGAGAGAGTGTTTACGAGACATTACACGAATTGCTACGAAAGGCAAAGTACGTGCTACTCGACGATGTTAGTAATGTGCGTATCCATGAAGTATATAGGCGCCTGAAGAACGATGGGCGGCATCGTGTGATAGATGAGAACCCTGCTCTCCGGGACGGGTATGCTGTCTTCGAGGACCAATGCTAGGGTGCTTTTTCCGAACGTCGGTGACGACGATGCTCCTGTAGTATCATTGAACTCCACCAATGCCGGTCTCGAAATGAGTGACCAAAACAATGAACTATCACCACTGGACCCGACTTGAAATCGAGCCGCTCCTGCCCGATCAATGTACCCGTATACTCGAAGTGGGAGCCGGGGCCGGCGCCACGTTAAAATGGCTAAAAAGCCTCTATCCCACGGCTGAAACGACTGCGGTCGAGATAAACCCAGCCATGCTAGAAGAATTGAAGGTGAATGCTGATTTGGCCATTATTGGTCCCGTCGACCAAATCATTATACGGCTTAAAACCTATGACCTAATTCTTTTGCTTGATGTTCTCGAACATCTTCCCGATCCAGACGAGACCCTACGAAACCTAACAAAGCTGCTGAATCCCAAAGGCCGGGTGATCGTTTCAGTTCCCAATATTTCTCATTTTAGTGTTTCTATACCGCTCCTGGTCCAGCGCCGCTTCGATTACCGGGAGGCGGGCATTTTGGATCGGACTCACCTTAAATTTTTCGTAGAGAACACTGCCATCAAGCTCCTCAACGATGCAAACCTAAATGTTTCAGAGGCCCTTATCTCCGGAATGGAACGAAGGGCCAGAACGTTCAATTTTTTCAGCCTCGGCCTATTGCAGCACTATCTGGCTCGGCAATATATCCTGCTCGGTGAGTTGAACGACGGCGATTTCAAACAGCAGAAGGTTCGGTGGAAAATCGCGGGCTGACGGGAAGCAAAGCGTCAGTGCTACCGATACTACCGATCACAATGATGAATCGGGTCCGTTGTAACGCTTTTTGCCCTGCATCAGCGCAAGATACTCAATAGCCTTGGAAACAACCCTCGAAGTCGGACGCCAACTGCCAACGTTTGCCTCCGAGCTGAATTGCTGATCTGTTCGCGTTTTGGCAAAAGGCTTACTGCTGTCCTTCGCGTAGTTGTTAGGCAAGTGGTAGACCCAGGACCAAGATGGTGTCGTCAGCGTGCTTAGGTCGATGGGCGATACGTAACGTGCAGTGAAACCTGCTGGCGGGTTCTCGAAACACAAGCCCATTGCTGCGCGACAAGCAACATCCCACTCTGGTCGCACAAGCTTGCTCCGCTGGCGGTCAAACGAGGGTGTTTCCACGTACTCCAGCGCGAGCTCTCTGTCCAAGATGAACATCGCGTTGAATGGATAATCCAGATTGACGAACGCATACCCATCTAGATCCACCCGGGTTTTTAAGCTCAGATCAGTCACACCGACCTGATCGACCAGATACAGGTGATTGTCAGCGTCATTGTATTCGATGCGCTGAAAGGAGGGTATCAACCTTCTCTCGTTGAGTATTTCCCGATAATGGATGAAATAGCAGAGATTGTCGAAGGACAGTAACACATCATCTTCGACGTATATGAAATGAGTGTAATTCACTTTCGCTCTAAGAAACTGCTCCGCGATAAGATGCTTGTGGCCCCAAGGCAGGAGCCAGGGATCGGAAAGAGTTGGAAAGCTTTCAATCGAAAGGTTCTTGCTTGAGTTTGGACGCGCGGGAAACGGTCTGAAAAGCGGTGCACAAACGTCTCTAATCTGTTTGAACGCATCATCCCGGTCGACATTGGTGGTGATGACAATATCCAGGACTTCCACAGGATATTCACAAAGCGCTCGAACGACCTGAAAAAGATACTGGAGCCGTGACTCCCGGAAATGAAAAGTCACCGTAGCAAGAATTCGAAGCGGACGTTCAGTTACATCTCGCATACCTTTACTACCTTCAGCTTATGGGCGCCAATTCTGGCGTCTGAAAGAATTGAAATGATAGCATTTTTGGATACATTAGAAACCTATGTTGCTGTCCGACCCCATTGCGCCACGACGTCGTTCGCGCGGCCGCTCGCATGATCGCCCCGAGCCCGCTGGGAGGGGCCGAATGTTCAGTCCTGCAACAACTGATTGCAAAAGCCCGATGGTGGGCGAGTTCCGACTAATCGGCCCCAGCGTGCCAAGCCAACGGCACAATTTCGTACCTTTAGGATGAGACCTCTCCAGGAGATCGAGGCCGTCGGGCTGCCGCGAGATCGACATCCCGAGCACGATATTGAGCGTATGAAACGCATCCCTGCGCGGTAAGAATCATTTGGCTGGGCGCGCCAGTCCAGATGCCGGATATGCGCCAGCGGCCGTGTGTCGGCAGCCAGCACCGCTCCCGTCAGCGGAGAGCACAGGTCACGATTGGTAGTACATTCGGAGAACATTGCGCGTCCATCTCTACATCAAGATCCGGACTGAGCTTCATGAAACATTCCAAGCCGAGTCAGTATTCGCGGATGCTTTCGTCCAGCCCGCGAAGCAGGGGATAGAGGAAATAAGAGATGATAGTGCGCTGCCCGACCTGCATTTCGGCGGTAACCGCCATGCCGGGAATCAACTGAACGCGTTCCAGCTGCAGCCGAAGGTGCACGTCCTGCAAGTCGACCAGTACGCGATAATAGGGAGCTGTCGTGCGGCGCACACCTTCGGCCTTGGGGTCCGGTGAGAACGAGTCCTCACTGATGACCCGAACCTCACCCACGGCTGTCCCGTACTTCTGGAATGGAAATGCCTCGAACTTTACCCGCACCGGCTGCCCTACCGCGACCTGGCCGATGTCCCTCCCCTCCACGTTGACTTCGGCCTGGAGCTGCCCGTCCCGGCGAACAAGCACGAATAACGTTTCAGCCTCGCGGACCACGGAGCCAACGGTGCGGTTGGCAATCTCGAGCACAACTGCATCTGCGGGAGCCTGCAGCACGATCAGTTGCCGGCGAAGCTCGGCCTTCTTCAGTTCTTCAAGGGCACCGTCGCGCTTGCCGGTGACCTCGACCAAATCTTGATAAACGGTACGACGAAAGTCCTCAGCGAACACGTTTTCATCAGCCAGGGCCTTATCCAGACGATGCCGGTTGTCTTCGATATTGCCCCGGACGCGCGCGAGATTGCTCTCAACCTCCAGCCGCGCGTCACGCGACAACAAGAGGTTCAGTTTTGAACCGACTTGGTTAGCCATCAACGCGCTTCGCATCGTCTCGATCGACTGCATGGTCTCCAGTCGCTGAACCAAGACCGCTTCTTCGTCACGCGCTGTTTTCAGGTTGGCTTGAGCTGAAGCGATCTGCGCTTCGCAGTTCCGGATCTGGGCGTCGTAGGCGGTCCTTCTCTGTAGAAACAACTTATGCTGGAGCTGCTCGTCGTTATTGCTGGCGTTGCTGACGACGAACTCGGTTCGATCCAATTCGGCGCGGAGCCGGCCAATAGCCGCCTCGAAGGCGGCGACTCGGATGCGCAACTGGTCGACGTCAGCTTGCGAAAAGGTCGGATCGAGCGTAGCCAGCAAGTCGCCGCGCTTCACTCGATCGCCAGGCTTGACGTGAATTTCGCGGATCACCGACGTTTCCAGCGGTTGCACCACAAGGTTTGGACGCGTCGTGATCAACTTCCCCTGTGCGGTAACGATCATGTCCACTTGCGATACCGATGCCCACGCAACCGCGACGGCGATCAGCGCAACGACAAGGTAGAGCGTCACATGAGCTAGCCGTGGCGGAATTCGCTGCTCAACCTCGATTGCATCAGGCTGAAATTCTGTAACGACGCGCGGTCGCCGCGGGGCCGGGCGAAACATGGTTCGACGCCTACGCGGGACCGTATTCGCTCTCGATGTCTCACGCAGTTGTTCTACCTTGCTCATGCGAACTGCTTCGTCTGCTGATTCCAGAGATGGCGGTAGATAGTGGATTTGGAAAGCAGCCGGTCGTGGTGATCCACGTCGACAATACGACCGCGGTCGATCAAAAGGATCTGGTCCGCTTCGGCCAACATGGAGAGGCGGTGCGAAACGATGATAACGGTCCTTCCCGCAGCGAGGCGGCGCAGGTTGCGCCTAATGATCATCTCGCTCTCGGGATCGAGTGCGCTCGTCGCTTCGTCGAGAATCAGAATGCGCGGATTGGCAATGAGAGCCCTCGCGATGGCAAGCCGCTGCTTTTGTCCTCCAGAGAGGTTCGACGCCTCCTCTTCGAGCATGGTGTCGAACCCCCGGGGTAGCCGTTCGATAAACTCGTCCGCACCCGCGAGCTGCGCTGCCCTCACAACCTCCTCGAAAGTCGCATCCCGCTTTACGCAGGCGATATTTTCGCGGACGGTTCCGCGAAACAGGAAAGTGTCCTGCAGGACCACTCCAAGATTCCGGCGCAGATGGGTTAGATCCAGCTCCCGGGCATCATATCCGTCGATGCGGACCAGTCCCTGCTGCACGGGATACATTCCCGAGATCAGTCTCGTGAGCGTCGTCTTGCCGGAGCCGCTCCGGCCGACGATCCCGAAGATGGAGCCAGGCGCAATGGAGAAGGAGACTTGATCGAGCGCCGGAGCGCCTTCGGATCCATAACGGAACGAGACACTTTCGAACTCTATCTTTCCGGCGAAGTCGGGGCGCAAGCCGTCTCTCTTGCCGTCACGCTCGGCTTTGTGGTTCATCACCTCACCAAGCATTTTAACTGCGAGGGCGACCTCCTGATATTCGTGCACCATAGTCACGAGCTGGACCAGCGGTCCCGAGACCCGCCCCGCCAACATATTGAAAGCGACAAGCGCGCCGATCGTCATTTCCCTTCCGAATACGTCAAGTGCGCCCAGGGCGATGATCCCGATCGTCATCATCTTCTCGAGAAATCCGGTGACCGCCTGGGCGCCCGCTGAAATTTTCTCGACTCCGAATCGCATTGTGACCGACTGCGCGCAGCGGTCGTCCCACACCCTGCTCTGCAGCGGCTCCATCGCCAGCGATTTCACCGTGCGCATGCCATGAACAGTTTCAACTAGGAGCGCCTGCCGTGCGCCTTCCGCTTGATAGAGATCATAGAGGCGCCGTCGGAATGGCCCCATCAGCACTGCGACGACGATCGCGCTAACCACGGTGAAGGCCAGAACCACACAGGTCAGTTTGGCACTGTAGAGCGCCAGAACAGGGATGAAGACGAATAGCGACAGCGCATCCAGCGTGGTGAGGAACAGTCGCCCGGTCAGAAATTCGCGGATTCGCGCAGCCTGCTGCATATGTTTCACCAGGACGCCCGCAGAGATGTGTTCGAAGAAGGTCACGGGCAATCGGAGAAGATGACCGAATGTCTTCGTCGCAACCCGGATATCCACCCTGTTTGTTGCGTAAATCAAAAGGTAACGCCGCAGAAATCCAAATATTGCGTCAAACGCGAGCGCGGCGGCCGCGCCGGCCGTGAGCACGTAGAGCGTCGTGAAGCTCTCGTGCACAAGAACCTTGTCTATGACCAACTGAAAGAAAATCGGAAGCACGAGGCCCAGCGCGTAGAGAACGATCGCGGCAACCGCCACGTTGCCGAATAGCCGCGATTGCCGGAGAAGTTCCGGTACGAACCACCGCAGTCCGAACGTCCTCCCTGTGTCTGACGATAGACGTTCGCGTTTCAACAGGATGACCTCTCCCGTCCAGCACGCGCAGAAGCGGTCTTTCGCAACGATCAGAGGCTCGTTCTTACGGTCGGCAAGTGGATCGAGCGTCGCGACGGTCTCGGCACCGGCACCCTCCGCTCCGGCGCCAAGGATAACAATCCAGTTCTCATTTGTAAGCCGAGCAATGGCCGGATATGCCTCTCCCAGACGACACAGCGCACCCCAATCGAGATGCGCAGTTTTCACCCGGAGTCCAGCCTCGCGTGCCATGCGCAGCAGCAGGTCTGTCGAAAAGCACTTGCCGTCAACGGCATAGGTGTGGCGCAGGCGATCCACGGGCAGGTCGATGCCGTGATGAGCAGCGACTTTGGCAAGGCATTCCAGCGCGGTCCAGGCAGCCGACTGCGGCGCTTCGGAAGAAGTCGCCACCGCCGCCTCCGGGGCGGGGCTTTCAGCTGAAATTACTTGAGACATTCGGCGACCGTGCGCTGTTCATCACGGAGGGACCGCGCTCCACGGGCGCAATGTTGTGCGGAGGCTCCGCCGATGTGCTCGGCTGGCCGCGCCGCACCGCCCCAGCATCGATCAGGCCCTGCAGCGCGTTCTGCATTACTTCAACCGAGTTCGCGAAGGACTCCACCGAAAAGATCAGCCTCTGGCAGAAGGCCTTCTTGGGCGCGTGATTGGCGTCTCGCTCCGTGGGCGAGAAACTCATCAGATCGACGCGTACGATCGACCCACCGATTGTGATCTCGTCCACTCCATCGGTATAAATCTCGGCGTGCATCTATGGCTCCTATGCTGCGAGCTGCGGCCTGAAGATGACGTCGACCGCATAGCTGGTGGAATTGAAGGTATTGGTCGGGAACAGGCTGCCGGTCCCGTAAGCGTACACGCCATTGCCACCGCTGGACGCGGACGACGGTGCGGTCAACGGCCCGTTGGTGACCGAACCAGCAAAGAGATTTGGATCTGCGGAGTAGCTTCCCGCAGTGTGGTAGGAAGCAATGTAGGTCGTTCCCGCCGCTATCGTCACGGGCGCACTGAAGTTGACCTGCTGCCAGCCGCTCGCTGTCTCGTTGGTAAAGGTAGCAGTGGCCAGTAAGGTGCCAGCGCTGCTCCAGAGATCGGCGACGTGCGTGCCTGTATTGTTCGATCCTTTGTAGAAGCGCAACCCGACAATGTCGCCTGCCGTGGAAGCCACGAATTTCATGCCAAGTTCCACCGAGTTTGGATCATTGACGGAGACAATGCTCGGCGTTGGATTCGAGCTGAACAAGCTCACGGTGCTGGACGATGCCGCCTGAACCGTGACGCCTACCATTGCGCTGGCCGTACCGCCACGGCCATCCGAGATAGCGTAGTTGAATGAAGCCGGTCCGGTATAACCGTTGGTCGGGGTGAACGTCACCGTGTTGTTTTGTACGTTGAAGCCGGCGGCGCCGTTGACGCCTCCGCTGACGCCCGTAATCGTCAGGATGTCGCCGTTTGGATCTGTGTCGTTGGCGAGCAATGCAGTCCCTGCAATGGAAAGTGGGGTGTTTTGGCTGGCATTGAAGCCGCTGTCATTGTTTGCGACTGGCGATTGGTTGGCACCACCGCCAGAGCCGTTGAACACGACGTCGACCCAGTAGTTCGTGGCGTTGAAGGTGCTGGTCGGAAACAGATTTCCGTTACCATACGTGTAAGCGCCATTGCCGCTCGCTGGAGCCGTCAGCGGCCCATTGCTGTGCGCAGTGGTGAAGTAGCTGGGCGTGGCGGTGTAGCGACCGTTGCTATGGAAACTAGCGACGTAGGTGGTACCGGCCGTGATCGACACGGGACTGCTGAACGTGACGGTTTGCCAGCCGCTGCTGGTCTCGTTACTGAACGTGGCTGTCGCCAGCAGCGTACCCGTGCTGCTCCACAATGAGCCGGAGTGCGTACCCGTATCACTGGCACCCTTGTAGTACTTGACCCCAGTAATAGTACCTGTAACGGACGAGGTGAATTTCACACCAAGGTTGACCTGTGACGTGTCGGAACTCGACAGCACTGACGGCGTATCCGAGCTCGAGAACAAGCTGACGGTTGATGCAGTGGTCGTCACGGTAATATTGAACGTCTCGCTCGCAGCGAGACTGCCGAGGTCGCTCGCCGTGGTGTTGATACTGACCGTCCCCACGTTTGCGGATGTCGGTGTACCGCTGAAGGTGCGGGTCGAGGCATTGAAGCTCAGCCAGGAGGGCAGTCCGGTCGCTGAGTAAGCGAGCGAATCTCCGGAATCGACGTCGGTGAAGGTGCCTGCAGGCAGCGTCAGGGAGAACGCCGTGCCGACCGTCGCGGTCTGGTTGGCGGTCTGGCTCGCCAGCACTGGCGCGTCGTTGGCGCCATGAATGGTGACGGTTAGCGTGCTCGACGATGTCGCACCGGCGGCGTCGTTCATCGTGTAGTTGAAGGCATCGGTCAGCGTAGTGGTCGAAAGCCGCAAAGCCTGCACAGCCGCATCGGTTTCATTAACGGTATACGTGAACGCACCGGCGGCATTGAGGACCAGGTTGCCGTGCGCGCCATTGAGGGCCGCACCGAGTGTACCGGAGGTCGAGCCGAAACTAACCGCGGTAACCGTCTTGGTATCGCCAGCGTCGGGATCGGTATCGTTGGTCAGCACATTGCCTGTGCCGGGCGAGCCGGCCGTGCCGTTGTTGATACCGCCCTTCTCCGTGGCGTTCGCCGTGTCCGCGACGGCGGTCGGTGGCGTGTTTGCAGTGGTCGTCACGGTAATATTGAACGTCTCGCTCGCAGCGAGACTGCCGAGGTCGCTCGCCGTGGTGTTGATACTGACCGTCCCCACGTTTGCGGATGTCGGTGTACCGCTGAAGGTGCGGGTCGAGGCATTGAAGCTCAGCCAGGAGGGCAGTCCGGTCGCTGAGTAAGCGAGCGAATCTCCGGAATCGACGTCGGTGAAGGTGCCTGCAGGCAGCGTCAGGGAGAACGCCGTGCCGACCGTCGCGGTCTGGTTGGCGGTCTGGCTCGCCAGCACTGGCGCGTCGTTGGCGCCATGAATGGTGACGGTTAGCGTGCTCGACGATGTCGCACCGGCGGCGTCGTTCATCGTGTAGTTGAAGGCATCGGTCAGCGTAGTGGTCGAAAGCCGCAAAGCCTGCACAGCCGCATCGGTTTCATTAACGGTATACGTGAACGCACCGGCGGCATTGAGGACCAGGTTGCCGTGCGCGCCATTGAGGGCCGCACCGAGTGTACCGGAGGTCGAGCCGAAACTAACCGCGGTAACCGTCTTGGTATCGCCAGCGTCGGGATCGGTATCGTTGGTCAGCACATTGCCTGTGCCGGGCGAGCCGGCCGTGCCGTTGTTGATACCGCCCTTCTCCGTGGCGTTCGCCGTGTCCGCGACGGCGGTCGGTGGCGTGTT